>SXXW01000003.1 GCA_005791165.1 Cytophagaceae bacterium | reverse complement strand
TGTTGATGCCTGATTAACGTTGACCGTTATTGTGATTTTGAAACCTTAGATTAAATATTCATTTATAGGTTTCAGTTATTTTTTATTTACCTAATTTTACCCTTATTAGACGTATTTAATTTACTTTTTAAAAACTCAGGTTTTTAAAATTGTTAAGCGAATTTAATAAGTTTTTTTCAAATACGATAGGACTTAGTTTACCTAACCCTATATGAGGTTTATCTTCGTTATAGAGTTTTACAGCTCGGTCAATATTTTTCTTTAGATCTGCCGGTGTTTTGGTTCCCCAAGGGATTAAATAGTTATTCTTTATAATTCCATTTATTCGTTCGGCCTTACCATTTTCCCAAGCATATTCGCACATGCTATTTTGAAATTTATAGTGCTTAGTTAGCTTTAAAAAATGATCATCGTAGTATTGACCCCCACCATCGGAATGAAATATAATTCCTTCTTTAAATGGTTTTTTACGGACCTTTATAGCCATTTGCAAAGCAGGTAAGCTAGTTTGCTCAGTACTTCGTTTAAACGAGGTGTGATGGCCTAAAATTCGTCTAGAATAATTGTCCAGAATGAATGTTAGGTAATAAAAAACACCATTTATGTCAAAATAGGTAATATCTGAGCTCCATACCTGATCAATATCTGTCAACTCTATATTCTGCAATAAATTAGGAAATCGAATCACTCCATTGCTGTCCGTCGTTTTTTGATAATTTTTAGTCATTTTAACCATAAAACCACATTCCCTACATAAATTCTCAAACTTATCTCTGCCGATAAACCCAGGCTTAATTTTATAATGTAGCATTCTACAGCTCATGGTTGGATGATTTAATCGTACTTGCTTCATGATTTCAATCAGTGTAAAAACTTCTTCTTGTTGTTTTTTACTCCGTTGCAACATTTGATGAAAACTTTGCTTGCTAGTGGCCAACGATTTGAAAAAGAAATTAAGGCTATAGTTTAAACGATGTTTATTTTGCCAAAAATAAATCAATGTTTTGTCCCGAATTTTTTTTTAATATCCACCTGATAGGTTTCTTCAGCAATTTCAATCATCTTTTCTTGAAAGTCCAATTGAACTTGTTTTTGACCCACTAAACGCTCTAATTCAGCAATTTTCTTTTGTAATGCTAAAATTTTAGTTGTGTCGCTTTTTGATTCCACAATCGTCCGTGTTAGTTTTTTAGCGCCAGAATAAGTGCCTAGCCACCGATGTACAGAAGTATACGATACTTCATTAACCCTACAAACATCAGAAATTGTAGACCGTTTTTCAACGATTTCGCGAACTTTTTCTCGTTTAAATGATTCACTAAAAATTCGACGTTGACGCTGTGGGACACTCAAGCTAAAGGATTTTGTAATTTTTGCCATTTTTTCGTTTTTTAAATTGTTATTATCTTTAAAAAACGGTCAATCTATTTCAGGCACTGACAGGTAATAGGTATTTTACTTCTACTTAATCTTTATAAATTTTAATACTACCTCATACCTCTTACCTAATACCTCTTACCGTATACAGTTCTGCTAAATACAGAATGGTTTCAGTTGCTTTTTGCATATCCTGGACGGAAACCCATTCTTCTTTGCTATGAAATGCATGTTCACCAGCAAAGATGTTGGGACATGGCAATCCCATAAACGTCAATCTTGAACCATCGGTCCCGCCTCGAATGCTCGTTGTTTCTGGTGTTAATCCAGCTAATTCCATAGCTTCCATCGCCAATGAAATGCACAATGGATGGTCTTTTAAGATTTCATTCATATTGCGGTATTGTTCATTCTGAATAAAATCGGCTTGGCTATTTGGATAATTTTTTAAAACATCAAAGGTGATTTCTTTGAGTAAATTTCCATAATCAATTAATTTTAAGGTATCAAAATCCCTTAAAATAAAGTCTATTTGAGCTTCTTCGACGTGACCTTGGATATCTACCGGATGAATAAATCCTTCCATTTTTTCCGTGGTTTCTGGGCTGAGGTATTCTTTTGGTAGATTTGAGATAATTTCAGCGGCTATTTTTATAGCGCTTTCCATTCTGCCCTTGGCAAACCCTGGATGTTGAGAAATGCCTTTGATTTTAATGGTAAATCCATCCGCAGAAAATGTTTCATTTTCTAGGTGTCCACGCCTCTCACCGTCCAACGTATACCCATATACGGCATTTATTTTTTGAATATCGATGTGGTCCGTTCCTCGGCCTACCTCTTCATCGGGAGTAAATACGATGGATATTGGACCATGTTGGGCACTGGGATTTGCCTGCCAAAAAGCCACAGCATCCATAATTTCTGCAACTCCTGCCTTATTATCCGCTCCTAATAAAGTTGTTCCGCTTGCCGTAATGATGTCATTTCCTATTTGTTCTTGTAAGTCGGGATGTTCATTGAGTCGGATGATCACAGTAGGGTCATCGGGTAACATAATGTCTTCCCCTTTGTAATTTGGATGTATGATAGGTTTTACCCCAAAACCAGAGCAATCGGGGGAAGTATCCATATGGGCACAAAAACAGATCGCCGGGATATCTTTTGATAAATTCGATTCAAGGTGTGCATAGACATATCCATATTCATCGGTATGTGCATTGGAAATTCCTACATCATGAAGCTCTTTGACTAAAAGCACTGCCAAATCTTTTTGTTTTTCAGTACTAGGAAAGGAGGTTGATTTTGGGTCAGATTGTGTGTCAATTTTCACATATGTCAGAAATCGATTCTTTGAACTAAATGAATATTTGGAAATTAGTTGTTGTAAATCCGTCATAGAATCAAATATTTTTGAAATATCTTTAGAAAAAATTGTGTTAATTAAATTAATTTTTAAAGGATTACCAAAGGTACTTAACCTTTCAAAATTACGTATTATCTTAGCAGTCTAAATTTTATTAGCCAAACCATTTTCTGAAACTATAAACTATTCGTCTTTTTATCATGTCTCAAAATTCAGTTATTAATTTAGACGGTCAATCCTTTGAATTGCCAACATTTGTAGGTTCTGAAAATGAAAAAGCGATTGACGTTGCTAAGCTTCGTGATTTATCAGGTTATGTTACATACGACCCAGGTTATAAAAACACAGGGGCAACGAAAAGTGCGATTACCTATTTAGATGGTGAAGAGGGAATTTTAAGGTATAGGGGATATAGTATTGAAGAATTGGCCGATAAATCTACTTTTTTAGAAGTGGCATATTTGTTGATCCATGGTGAATTGCCGACTCAAACTCAATTGTACTCATTTGAAAGTGAAATTAAAAAATACACTGTTTCAAATGAGGTTTTGAAAAAGATCGCTGATGCTATTCCAAATTCAGTTCATCCCATGGCCGAAATAGCTGGTTTAGTAGGTCTTTTGTCTGCTTTCCATTCTACAGAAGAAGCGGGAGATGATGAGAAAAATATGATGCGATTGATGGCTACATTGCCTATGATGGCTATCTGGAATTATAAAAAAGGATTAGGTCAAGATGCAAATCAACCTGATACTTCATTGGATTATTGTTCTACATTTTTACAATTGATGTTTGCGAAACCTGGCGAAGCTTATACGGTCGACCCTGTTGTTTCAAAAGCCTTAAATAAACTTTTAATTCTTCACGCAGATCATGAGCAAAATTGCTCTACGTCGACGGTTCGTTTGGTTGGGTCTTCGCAAGCCAATGTTTTTGCATCTGTATCTGCTGGAATTCAAGCACTTTCTGGTCCTTTACATGGGGGTGCAAACCAAGAAGTTATCGAGATGCTAGAGGCAATTAAGGCCGATGGAGGAGATACAGATAAGTACATAGCCATGGCTAAGGACAAGGCTTCTGGTTTTAGATTGATGGGTTTTGGACATCGTGTGTATAAAAACTTTGACCCAAGAGCTAAAATCATTAAGAAAGCTGCTGATGATGTTTTAAAAGCATTGGGAGTGAATGATCCGGTCTTGTCTATCGCGCAGCATTTAGAGGAAGCTGCTTTACATGATGATTATTTTGTAGCCAGAAAATTATACCCTAACGTTGATTTCTATTCTGGTATTATTTATAGGGCTTTAGGGATACCGACCAACATGTTTACAGTGATGTTCGCTATCGGCCGTCTACCTGGTTGGCTAGCTCAGTGGAAAGAATTAAAGACGAATAAAGAGCCTATAGGCCGACCAAGACAAATTTACACCGGATATACTTCGCGCCCATTTGTCGACATTGCCAACCGATAATATAAGTAAAATTTATAGTGGAAAAGCTCTTTGCCAAAAGGGCTTTTTTGTTTTATCCACGACTGAATTAATTTGTGTATGATTTCACCCATATTGAAAATTTCCATTCTTTTATTTGTCATTCAATTACAAATCTTTGAAGTTTCTGGCTTTGTTAAAAGACAAACTGGAAATGCAACGTATTACAATAGTCGCTTTTGGGGTGTGAAAACGACTAGTGGGGAAAAATACAATCCCTATCTATTTACAGCAGCGCATCGGTATTTTCCACTAGGGTCCTGGGTGGAAGTTAGTTTTCCCAAAACAAATAAATCAACGATTGTTCGCATCAATGACCGCGGTCCGTACCGAAGAGGGGCAATTATTGACATTTCAATGGCTGCTGCCAAGGAGATAGGATTGGTATCATTTGGAGTTTCTAATGTGTCTATTCGATTGATTCCTGAAAAAGAAATCACAGATTCTTTGCGTAATGCTTGGGTAAATAGAGACTCGACCAATTCCAGCTTACACCCTTTTATCGCTAAAAAAGTTTTTAAAAAGAAAAAAAAGCGAGCTAGAAAAAAATCTAAGGCAAAATAATTTCAATTCTTCTATTGGCCTTTCGTTGTTCTATGCTAGCATTTTTAATTTTGGGCTTTGTGTTACCAAATCCCTTTGTTACAATGCGTGAAGGTTCAATGCCATGACTCACAAGAAATATTTTGACAGATAAGGCCCTTCTTTCAGAGAGTTTTACATTGGCTATCGAATTCCCTACTTCATCTGTATGACCATGTATTTCAATGTGTTGATGGATATTATTCGTAAGGAACTCGACTAAATTCTTTAAACTCAGCGGTACCTTAATCGGCAAGTCGGATTGGTTTATTTTAAATTGAATATCTTCAAAACTTAACTCGGAAAATTGAGCTGGCTTTAATACAACGATCTCCGGTTTGGGCGTTATTGGTTTTTTAATCCAACAATAATCTGGGATAATTACGCTATGGATCTGAAGATCTTGGTTGGGATCACCAACTTTTTTGGAAATAAAATACTGATTTTCGAGAATAGCTTCAGAAAATCCTGCTTCGTTGGACGGGCTATTGATCTCATAAATGGGCACAGATTTAGACCAAATGCCTTCATAAAGTAAACTTTGATGAAAATCTAAACCTCCTAATCCCCCGTTCTGGTTACTTGCAAAAACCAAAATATCTTTAGATTGTATGAAATAAGGCCCCTGTTCATCTTCTGTGGTGTTGATCACTTCTCCCAGGTTTTTGGGTTGGCCCCATTTGCCATCTTCTTCCATTCGGGACAGCCAAATATCTCTTTTCCCCTGTCCGCCAGGCCTATCTGATGAAAAGAATAACATTTTACCATCGGGACTTAATTGGGGCTGACCTTCCCAATCATGCGAATTTATTTTATACCCTAAATTTTTTGGCCTAGTCCAAGATCCATCTACCCATTGGCACATATATAAATCGCAACCTCCAAATGAGTTAGGGTAATCACAGCCTGAAAAAATCATGGTTTTGCCGTCTTTAGAGAGCGTGGGCGTACCTTCGTTATTTTCTTGATTTAATTCTTCTATAGGCCAAGGGGCTTCAAATTTCTGGCCATTCCATTTTGACACAAAGATTTCTTCATCCGAATTAAGGGCTTTCCTAACGGTTAAAAATAGTTCTTTTCGGCTTGCTGAATATGTAGGAAAGTATTGAGTTCGATAGACATTCAGCTCTTTTATGGGAACTGGGACGATTGGAATACTATCCCTTTCGGATAAAAACGAAAACAATGGGATGATCCAGAGTCCAATCATTTTATGGAATTTGAAGAAACTTATGCGTTTGTATCGAAATTTTCCAATGTGGATTTAATTTAACGAATTCAACAATTATTGAATTCATTTCTGCCTGCTTTGACCATTCAGGTTGCAAATATAAAACGGTATTGCTAGGCATTTTTGGCTCATACTCTTGAGCCCACGCAATATCTGATTTGTGAAAAATGACAATTTTTAACTCGTCAACTTGCTGAAATATCATGGCATTGGCCTCTTTGAATTTTTTGGGTGAGAAGCAAATCCAGTCCCAAGTTCCTGTTACGACCTCACATACCCCAGATGTTTCAATATGAGTATTAAATCCTGCTTCCTTGAACGCTTCAGTTAAGGGCCCTAAATCATGCATTAAAGGTTCTCCACCCGTAATGACAACTATTCTTCCGGGGAATTTTAACGCTTCTTTGACTAAACTCCCAACTGTTTTTTTAGGGTGAGTATCTACAGGCCAAGATTCTTTAACATCACACCAATGGCAACCTACATCGCATCCTCCCAACCGAATAAAATAAGCGGCATGTCCTTGATATTTACCTTCCCCTTGAATCGTGTAAAAAGATTCCATGACGGGATATTCAAAAACATCTCTTTTTGCAACTGATTTTATATCTTTGGTATTGAATTCCATTTTAACTTTTAAATTCGTAGTAAAATTAAGGGTTGATTTGTAATTTAACTAATTAGAAATCGTTCTAACGTTTAGAATCATTTTTTTTAAATTGATTATTTCCCAACATGCACGGATTTCGTTTCTTTTCAATTCTTGTCTCTTACCTACTTTTATGGGCTGGAATGAGTAGCTGCTGGTCCGCGAGATGCCCGAGGGAAACTTGCCGAGTACGTGTTGAGCATAGGCATGGAGAATCTTATTTTAGACCTAGGGAAGCATTTTCTTGGATGTGGACCCCACGTTACAAGCACGTAAGAACACCTAATTATGCTTTAATGGGTGCGCAAGGTTTACAAAAGAAAAAAGTTTGGTACCGTTTCCTTAGTCGCAATCCTAAAATTACTACCCAAAAACCTCGAAAATAAATGCCAAGAATAATCGTTGGTTCTGGGGTTGTTAATCAAATCCCATTAGATTGGGAGGGTAACTATGAGCGTATTTTATACGTAATACAGGAAGCTCAAAAATTTCATATTTCAATCTTATGTTTACCTGAGCTATGTTTAACTGGATACGGATGTGAGGATCAGTTTTATTCATCTTTTACTGAGGAAAAAGCATGGTCATCTTTGGAAAATTTAATTCCCCATACTTCTGATATTACGGTTTTTGTGGGCCTTCCGATGCGTTTTTCTGGAAAACTTTATAATGTCTCTGCCTGTATTTCCAACAAAAAATTAATTGCATTAATTCCTAAGCAACATTTGGCCAACGATGGTGTTCATTATGAGGCTCGATGGTTTTCTCCATGGCCGGCTGGTCAAAGAAACAATATCGTTAAAAATGGCCTTGAAATTCCAATCGGTGATTATCGTGTCGACATCGGCCATGGGATTTTACTGGGTGTGGAAATATGCCAAGATGCATGGGAGGGAGAAAATCGCCCAGCTATTTCATTGGGTCAACGAGGTGTTTCCTTGATTTGTAATCCGACCGCCTCGCATTTTGCTTTTGGTAAATCACAAATTCGAAAAAAATTAGCTCTTGAGGGAGCGGAAATAATTAATGGCGTTTATTTGTTTGCCAATTTATTAGGCAATGAATCTGGCCGAGTGATTTTCGATGGAGATGCTTACATTGCTCGGAATGGCCAAATTATAGCTGAGTCCAATCGATTTTCATTTGCCGACTCAAACTTAATTTATGCTGCGGTTGACCTACAGGCTTTTTTAAACCATGCAGACGATATTATTGAGTCTAAGACAGAGGTATCCGAAACAGATCAACTAAACTCAGAAAATTCAATAAACCCATGGGAAGATTCAACATGCATTAAGGAAGAGGAATTTGCTCGGGCCATATCACTAGGTCTGTTTGATTACCTGCGAAAGTCTAAATCCTTCGGATATGTAGTTTCCTTATCAGGCGGTGCAGATTCCTCGGCCATTAGTTCGCTTTGTTATATGGCAATGCATTTGGCAGAAAAAGAATTAGGATTTAAAGGACTCAAGCAAAAGTTAGCTTACATCCCATGGATGAATTCGGTTTTAGATATGCGTGGTTTACTATCGAAATTATTGACCACGATCTACCAAGGTACGGTGAATTCTTCTAGTGATACGCGTCAATCCGCGAAAGAGTTAGCTGAGTTTATTGGTTCGACTCATTTTGAAATTGATATCGATGTGCTGGTAAAGGGCTATCGAACCTTAATAGAGGACGCCATTGATCGTACCTTATCTTGGGAATCAGATGATATTACCTTGCAAAATGTACAAGCTCGCGTTAGAAGTCCAAGCGCCTGGATGTTTGCCAATATTAATAATGCTTTACTTTTAGCTACTTCAAATCGATCTGAGGCAAGTGTTGGATATGCGACGATGGATGGAGATACTTCGGGATCTATTTCTCCCATTGCCGGAATTGATAAAACGTTTTTGAGAAAATGGTTGACCTGGGCAGAAAACCACGGCACTGATGAGTGTGATAAAATGGCAGGTTTACATCGGGTTAACTCGCTTGAGCCGAGTGCTGAGCTTAGGCCATTAGGAAGCCATCAGGTGGATGAGGATGATTTGATGCCATATCCTATTTTAAATGATTTGGAGCGTTTGGCTTTTTACGATCGAAAATCTCCTGAGGAATGTCAGAAACTTCTTGTAGAAATGTATCAATCCAAGTTTCCGAAAGATAAATTAATTGAATTTACACATCGTTTTTATAGGCTTTGGGCAAGAAATCAATGGAAACGGGAGCGCTATGCACCTGGCTTTCATGTAGACGATTATAGTTTAGACCCTAAATCTTGGTTAAGATTTCCCATCTTATCAGCTGGATTAGAAAAAGATTTACCCGCTTAATTATGCTATTAGTTATTGATATTGGAAATACGGACATCGTATTTGGATTTTATGCCGAGAATACGTGGAAGGCAATTTTACGTACTCCCACGCACCAGCCATGGAGCCCATTGCGCTTACAAATGTGGTTAGTGAAGGAATTGAAAGAGAAGGGATTTGATTCCTATCAACCAGATTCCATCTTAATCAGTTCGGTCGTTCCATCGGTGTTACCTCAAATTCAGAAAGGTGTTGATTTTTGGTCGGGTAAAAAATCGATTTGCATGGGCACTGAATTGTATTCAAATTTACCCATTGAGGTCATTAGCCCAGATGAAATTGGTTCTGACCTAGTCGCTAATTCGGTATATGCGCATTTGAACTATAAAACGGATGTACTTATTGTAGATTTTGGTACCGCATTAACTTTTACATTGGTGGATGCACAGGGTAAAATGCAAGGTGTTTCCATTGCCCCAGGATTGAAAACAGCGGTGAAATCCTTGTTTTCCCAAACGGCCCAATTGCCCGAAGTACCTCTTGAAATGCCTGAATCAGCCTTGGGATTTGATACGGTTTCTGCGATTCAATCCGGAATATTATGGGGTTATGTAGGATTAGTTAAGGAAATGATATTTCAAATCAAAGCTGAGAAAGGTGCTCACATTAAAGTATTAGCTACGGGAGGATTATCCTCTATTTTAACCCCCTTAGAATCTTCATTTGACGAAGTAAACAAGTTGATAACACTTGAAGGATTAAGGTTAATCGCTTCTTTATAATTTCATTGGCATGACTCCAAAATCACAAGGATATTATTTTCCTCCCGAATGGCATCCTCACAAGGCCACTTGGATTACTTTTCCGCACAATGACCATTCATGGCAAGCAGAAAAATTGCATGACATGTACCCTGAATATTTTCAGTTGATTAAAGCGATTTCGGTAGGGGAAAAAGTGAATATCAATGTCCATAATCTCGCTTTGAAAGAGTTTATTGAGGGCCAATTACCTGTGTATGGGATAAATCCTGGTCAAATCAAATGCCATATTCGTCCTACGAATGATGCATGGTGTCGAGATCATGGTCCTGCATTTTTAATCCATTCGCAAACTGATTCTCGGATGATTGTAGATTGGGAATATAATGCTTGGGGTGGTAAATACCCGCCTTTTGATGATGATAATAAAATACCACTTCAGATTGCTCAGTCGTTAGGTTTGCTTTTTGCCCAACCTAAAATAATCATGGAAGGTGGCTCTGTTGAATTTAATGGAGCGGGAACTGTGTTGACAAGTAGGTCATGTTTACTGAACCCCAACAGAAACCCGCATTTAAACCAAGGTCAAATTGAAGAATACCTCATGGAGTATTATGGAGTGGACCAAGTGCTTTGGGTGAGTGATGGGATTGTAGGAGATGATACGGATGGACATATTGACGATACGGTTCGGTTTGTGAATTCAGATACGGTCATCGCCATGGTGGAGCCTAAAAAATCCGATGAAAATCATGCGGTGTTAGCAAAAAATTTACACGAATTATCTCAAATGCGTTTAATATCAGGTAAGCAGCTTACTATTGTTGAATTACCTATGCCGGACCCAGTGATCATAGATGAATTTAGGGCGCCTGGTTCGTATGCCAATTTTTATATATCTAATGCGGGGGTTCTAGTTCCTACCTTTGATTGTCCTCAAGATGAGATTGCATTAAATCTCTTAACACAATTATTTACGGATAGACCCGTTATAGGCTTATCGGCCAAAAAAATTATTTGGGGGCAAGGAAGTTTTCATTGTTTGACCCAACAAGAACCTCAGGGAAATTAATGCAAAAATTCATACTACTACTTTTTGCTGTGTGCTTGTTTGGGTGTCACTCGAGTAGACGTTTATCCCCCAAAGAAATTTTAGTTTCCAAGAAGGTTCAACTAATTAGCAAGCAAGTTGATTTAATTCTAAAACCTTTAATCGCACATGATATACAAGAAAATTTAACGCAATTTGATGAGTTATTTGTCACCTATAGTCTCAGTGTGGTGGAAAAAGATTCAGTAGTAAAGGCAGCACACGGAACGCATTACCTAGGGAAGGTTAAAAAAGGGGCCAAATTGAGTTTAGATTCAATACCTGGTTTGCGTTTGGATTTAAAAGAAGGACAAAAATTAGGAATACAAATAGCTCTTTGGGAAATAGACGACTATTCAAAAAGTCAGAAATTTTTAAACAAAGTTGGCATGTACAGTAGCGCACTTCAAATCCCATTGACATTCATTGAGTGGAGTTCTGCTAGCAATCCACTGGGTTGGTTCTTATGGGGTACGAGATTAAGTTCAATGGGATTGGATTTCTTGGCCACTTTGGATCGAGATGATTTATTAGGTATTTCTGAGGTGGTTTGGAGTTGGGATGATTTGTCTCTTCAAAATAGACCCAGAATTAAACGCATTCAATGGAAGGGCAAAGATTCAGCCATAAATTCCTTTCATTATGAATTTGGGTATGAAATAAAGGTCAAGGATATTGTCAAATAGATCACTTTCTCAATGATTTTTCGTAATTTTATCGGCTTATCTAGGTCAATTAAGGCCAAAGGATTATTAATTTTATGTGTTTAAAAATACGGTTTTTAATTTTGTTGTTTATCGGAGTGGGCTTGTTGTCTAATTTTTCTTGGGCTCAATCTGATTTTGTGCTACAAATTGGAAATAAGAAAATCAGCTCATCCCTTTTTGAGAAAGATTACAGGAGGTTATTAGAGAGCGATAGCATCAAATCGGGGAATAAGCAAAAGTTTTTGTCGGATTACATTGATTATCAAATCAAGATTTTAGCTGCTGAGGAAGCTAAAATACCTTCGTCTCCTGGATTTCAAGATGAATATCAGAGTTTTAGGAAGGAATTAGCCAGTCCGTACTTGATCGATAATGATCAATTGGAGTCGTTGGTTAGGGAAGCTTATCAGCGATCAAAATTTGAAAAGCAGATTGCACAGATCCTCGTGAAATTACCTGTAAATCCAAGCGCAGCGGATACCTTGTTGGCCTTTCAGAAAATTGATAACATTCGCAAAAAACTGGTCGCAGGTGAAGAATTCCAATCATTAGCAACTAAGGTTTCTGAGGATGAAATGTCAGCGCCTAGGGGAGGATTATTAGGGTATGTCTCCATACTTCAAACTAAATACCCGCTTGAGAATGCAATTTATTCTCTCGAGAAGGGTCAGTATTCTGGTATTATTCGGACTGAGAATGGTTATCACATCATCAAAGTCTTGGATATTCGGCCGAATCAAGGCAAGATACGTTTAGCTCATATTTTGATTTCGGTACCTGTAGCGGCAGCCACAAATTTGCAAGTGGAGGCGAAGAATAAGATCGATCAAGTTCAAAAGTATTTAGCAAAAGGGGAGGACACATTTGAAACAATTTGTAGAAATTTTTCAGAGGATCCTTATTCAAAGGGCAGAGGCGGCGAATTAAGGCGTTGGTATTCTTCGTCTGAATTATCGGAAGAACTGCAAGATAAATTATTTGGTATCCAACGCTTGGGTGATTATACAGAACCTATTCGGACAAATTTAGGTTGGCAAATTTTTAAATTATTGGACAAAAAGCCCATATTAAGTTATGAGGAAATGGCGGAATATTTAAGGCAAAAGGTATTGACTGATGCTGAGCGTAGCGCCATCATAAAGGCTTCTTTCATGAAGCGTGTGCGTCAAGAAAATAAAGTTGTCATTAATGAAACCAACAAAAAAGTGGCTCTTGAACGGTTTGCTCAAGACCGTGTTGGTGATGAGGCTTACTTGAATTTCCCGTTATTTTCTATTGATCAAAAGTCTTTTACGATTAAAGAGTTTTATGCGTTTATCGTAGACCAACAAAGGAAAAAGATTAAGGCTTTGGGGTATTTGCCTACTATCTCCGAAGAGTTTTGGTTAGAACAGTTTATCGATTTGTTTACGCTTCAGGCGGAAGAACAACATTTGGAAGTAAAATACCCAGCCTTTAAGGACCAGATGAAAGAATTTTATGAAGGGAGTTTGTTTAGTAAAATCACAGAAAGGGAGATTTTTGAGCCCTCGTTAGATTCGGTACGCCAACAAAAATATTATGCTTCAAATGAGTTAAAGTTTACGATGCCAAGTCGTTTGGAAGCTAAACTTTTTAGTGCAGATAATTCTAAGACTCTCTCAGATGCTTTGGAGTTATTGAAGTCGGCGCCCTATCCGATGAATAAGCGCTTTCCTGATCTTTTGTTTCAGTTTGGACAAAGTCAATTGACCGATGCTTCTACAAAACTTTTACAAGAATTGTTTATTTTGATGGCCAAGAATAGGGAGTATATCATTGAAATTTCTGGACATCATGATTCAAGTGAATTGGATAGTCTGGCTCAAGGAAGAATTAATCAGGTTGCCTCTTATTTAAATAAAAAGGGAATTGCAAACACTCGGATTATTGAAAAATTAGAGGGAAATTTGAAGTCTGCATCGAAAACAGATAAAACTAAAAACTTTCGAGTTTCATTAAAGTTTTATTCTCAATCGATGGAGGATGTGGTTAAGCGGTTTAATGCCATCAAACCAATGAGTCTTTTGGCAGAGGAAGGTTTTTTTAAACGTGGAGAAAATGCGATTTTGGATAGTATTCCGTGGGAAGTAGGAAAAAAGAATTTTGAAAAGGCAGGCAGGTATTATTTTGTTGACATAAAAAATATTGAAAAAGAGCGAATAAAGAGTTTTAGTGAAGCGAGAAGTTCAATCATTCGAAATTTACAGGCTGATTTAGAACAAAAGTGGTTATTAAATTTGAAACAAAGTTTTCCTATTATCCGACAAGAGGATGAGTTAACTAAAATAATGCAATAGAAATATGAGGATTAAGAATTTATTTTTAGGAGTAATGGGTTGTTTGATTTCGATCACCAGTGTGGCTCAAGAAGCAAATACGGCTCAATTGTTGGATAAAATTATTGCTAAAGTGGATAACCATTATATCCTAAAATCAGAGGTTGAGCAACAATTTCAGCAATATCAATCCAGTGGTCAGGCCAATACTCCTGATCGCTGCCAAATTTTAGAAGGATTAGTGATCAATAAGCTTATGTTGGCAAAAGCCGAAATCGACTCAGTTATTGTTGAAGACAAGCGTATTGAAATGGAGTTGAATTCTCGAATGGATCAAATGGAGCAGCAATATGGAACTGCTAAGAATATTGTGGAGGCTTTTGGTAAACCCATCGCTACCATGAAAGAGGAATTGAGGGCGAATTTGAAAGAGCAGATGACGGGTCGTAAGATGCAAGACAAAATTACGGATGATGTAAAAATAACTCCTAAGGAAGTAGCTGCATTTTTTTCTACTATTCCGACGGACTCATTGCCATATCTACCTTCGGAAGTTGAGGTAGGCCATATCGTTCGCTTAGCCCAACCCAATAAGGATCAAAAAAATGAATTGATTTCTCGGTTATTGGATTATCGCCGTCGAATTGAAAAGGGGGAAAGCTTTGAAGAATTGGCTAAGTTATATTCGGAGGATTTGGGAAGTGGTAAACGTGGGGGAGATTTAGGTTTTTCTAAGCGTGGCCAGATGGTGGCACCATTTGAGGCAGCTGCTTTAAAATTAAAGCCAAATCAAATGTCAGAAGTGGTCGAAAGTGAGTTTGGTTTTCATATGATTCAGTTATTGGATGTACGGGGTCAGGAATATCATGCTAGGCATATTTTGCTTAGACCGGATTATCAAAAATTAGATTTAACGGAGCCCACTAAATATTTAGATAGTATTCGAGTTTTAATCCAACGTGATTCAATTAAGTTTGATGCCGCTGCGCGTGATCATTCTCAGGATAAAGGAACCCAGGATGCTGGGGGTTTAATTATGGATATGGGAAGTCGCTCATACCGAATTCCTTTTGACGGAACGATGGAGCCAGGTTTGTATTTTTCGATTGATTCCATGAAAGTTGGGACTATTTCGACTCCTATTCCATACCGGACAGAAGATGGTAGAAGTGCTGTTCGTATTTTATATTTCAAGGCAAAACATCCGCCTCATTTTGCTAATTTAAAAGAGGATTATCAGAAAATTTCTAATATAGCTTTGACTCGAAAGAAGAATGACGCGATTGAAAAATGGTTTTTAAAAGCAAAGGAAGACGTTTTTATTTACATTGATGATGAGTTTAAAAGTTGCAATACGCTTGGGACTGTTGGCGGATCATCGGGAGGAGCTTCTCAATAAGCATGATGAACGACGTTAAACTTGCCGAAACATTTTTTGAAGACATTCAGGCTTTAAAAGCAGCTATTCATCAAAGGATAGTGGGTCAGGATTTAACCATTGAATTAATGCTTAATGCATTATTCTGTCAAGGTCATTGTTTGTTGGTCGGAGTTCCAGGCTTGGCAAAGACTCGATTAGTTCACACCATTTCTTCATTGGTCGCTTTGGATTTTAAACGAATCCAGTTTACGCCCGATTTAATGCCCTCTGATATCATAGGATCTGAAATTTTAGATGCGAATCGTAACTTTGTATTTAATCGCGGTCCTGTATTTACAAATTTAGTGTTGGCAGACGAGATTAATCGGACTCCACCTAAAACTCAATCTGCGCTTTTAGAGGCTATGCAAGAGGAAACGGTGTCTGTTTCAGGGACAAGTTTTGAATTGCCAAAACCTTTTTTGGTGTTTGCTACTCAAAACCCGATTGAGCAGGAGGGAACTTATCCGCTACCGGAGGCCCAATTAGATCGTTTTTTATTCATGATTAAATTAGAATATCCTAGTTTTCAGGATGAAATTAATGTGGTCCGTATGACGGAACAAACTAGGGAAGAAGATGATATTAAGCCGTTATTGACGATTAGTTCTTTATTAGCTTACCAAGATTTGATTAGACGTGTGCCTGTTTCAGATTATGTGGTTGAAGCGGCCGTTACACTGGTGCATAAAACGAGACCCGATAATGATTTGGCGACAGAATTGACCAAAGAATTTGTCACTTGGGGTGCTGGACCACGTGCTTCTCAGAATTTAATATTGGCCGCAAAATGTAGGTCATTGATGCTTGGTCGATATTCTCCTAATGTAGAAGATGTTCGAGAAGTTGCAGTGGCTGTGTTGCAACACCGTATTATTTTATCATATAAGGCAGAATCCAAAGGATTTTCTGCTGCGGATATAATCAAAATGCTGATTGCCTAAATAGCTACTGGTGCTTTAATGCCTGGGTATGGATCGTAATTTTCTAAGGTAAAATCTTCATAAACAAAATCGAGTATGTCTTTCTTGTTTGGATTAATTCGCATGGTGGGCAATGGGCGAGGGCTACGGGTTAATTGTAGGTCAACTTGTTCCATGTGATTACTATAGAGGTGTGTATCACCACCGGTCCAGACAAAGTCGCCTAGAGCCAAATCACAAACTTGAGCTACCATCATCGTTAATAGTGCATAGCTAGCGATATTAAATGGTACACCTAAAAATACATCGGCCGACCTTTGGTATAGTTGGCATGATAATTTACCATTAGCCACATAAAATTGGAAAAACGCATGACAAGGCATTAGTGCCATTTTAGGTAAATCGGCTACATTCCAGGCACTTACGATAATTCGTCTAGAATCGGGATTTGTTTTTAAGGTATGAATAACGTCTTTTATTTGGTCAATCACTTGGCCATCAGCACCTTGCCAAGAACGCCATTGTTTGCCATAAACAGGTCCTAAATCCCCTGTTGGACTTGCCCATTCATCCCAAATGCTAACATTGTTTTCTTTTAAATAAGCCGTATTTGTTTCTCCTTTTAAAAACCAAAGCAATTCATAAATGATGGATTTCAAATGTGTTTTTTTTGTGGTGACTAATGGAAACCCATCGGCTAAATTGAAACGCATTTGATATCCAAAAACACTTGTTGTACCTGTGCCTGTACGATCCGATTTATACGTGCCTTTTTCTTTGATGTGGGTAAGAAGATCTAAGTAAGCTTGCATATTAGGCTATAAATTGATTTGAGTTTAAAACTAAGGTATGTGTTATTTTGGCGCTGGGTTCTAGTTGGGCCGTGGCCGAGCAATATTTTTCCATCGATAATTGGATTGCTTTTAATGCTTTATTTCCATCAATGGCCCCTTTTAGTTCAAATTGAATATTGATTTCATTAAACGGTGTTTTCTCGGTCCCTTCTATTTTTTCTCGGTTTCCTGAAATTCTAATTTGAAAATCTTCGATCGTTTGGCGTTGTTTTTTTAGTATTAAAATAACATCTATGGCGGTACATCCACCGATACCCATGAGTAGTAATTCCATCGGTCTCGCACCTGCATTATGTCCTCCAATACCCTCTGCGGCATCAATATGAACTGGAACGGAGGAGCTACCCATTCCTTCAAAATGAAAATCTTCATCTATCCTCTTTAAAACTACTTCCATCTTATTTCAATAAATTTGATTTTAATTCTTGTTTCCACAAAACATCTCCCTTCACGTCACGTAAAGTAATATTTAATGTGCGATCTTTTAATGGACCTGATATACTAACGGTGGCAAATGCTCGCTCTTGAGTCATTGTTCCTGGAACTAATTGGTCGTTTAAATCCATTTTATGAGGAGTGGCTGTTCCGGCAGTTAAAGGCGAAACCGTTAGATCATATAAGGGATATGTGCCAGGGCGTTCGAGTTTCCAAAAGCTAGACGTATGTCGATCGCCTGAAAGAAATACAACTCCGGGAATATTTCTATTTTGTATTTCTTTTAATAATTGATTCCTTTCTTGTTCGTAATTAGACATATTTTCAAAGATTTTAGCCGGATTTATGATTTGTCCTCCATTTACAACGATTTTGAAACTAGCTCTACTGGTTGTTAATGCATCCAAAAGCCAATTTAATTGCTTTTGACCAAAGTAATCTTTTGCGGGATCTTTTAAATCATTTGGTGCCTTAAACCATCGGTCATCCATTAAGAAAAACTCAGTATCGGACCATTGAAACTGGCCTGTGATTGCCTCTTGAGGGAAAACATAATTTAAGTTACCCCAATAAAGTTTAAACAATTCTAAGGCTGTATTTTTCAACACAAATGAGCGATCCGCATCATTTGGACCATAATCATGATCATCCCAAATAGCATAATGATGCGTATTTGCCAAGAGAGCTTGGACTGATTTTTGTCCTCTAGTGTGATCATTTCGATGGATCATTCCTGTTTTTGTATTCCAATCGGGTTCTCGGTAATAAAAATTATCCCCTCCCCAAATCATGAAATCAGGCTTTTGTTTATAGATCGATTGGTAAATTTCATCTGCACCTCCATAAGGTCTTCCGGGCCGATCATGATTTTCATCGTTTATATAATTGCAAGATCCAAAGGCAAAAGTAAAATTAGGTGGATCCGTTCGATATTGCCATAATGCTTGAGTTTGAAATTCAAGTGGATAATCAAAATTCATTTTTTTACCATCTATCCAGACCTCATAGGAATATTTCTTCCCCATTTCCACTTGGTCAGTAATGATTTTGGTAATAAAATTATCTTGCTTTTGAGTTTGAACGGGATCGGTTGATTTAATTGGACTATTCGATTTGTTATCTTTTTGCCAATATTTTATTTCTATCTTGGATGCCTTTTCAGTTTGAATCCAAATTAAGGTCTCCTTCATTTCAGAATACCCCAGCATGGGACCGCTTTTAATTTGGCTAAAAACGCTTGAGCAAACCATGAAATAAAGAAATGTGTATAAGTATTTCATTTGATGATCATTTTAAGGCTATATTTGTCGCTAAATTTAATTTCAATGGCATATTATTCCATTCAAGGTATTCAGTTAAAGGACTTGGCCCAACAATTTGGAACGCCCTTGTATGTCTACGATGCAGACAAAATTAGGGAAAAAATTTCAGTTCTTCGTGGGTCATTGAAGGGTTTTCCTTTATCGATTAAATATGCGTGTAAAGCGAATACTAATATATCTATTTTGCGCATCATGCTGGAAAATGGAGTGGATTTAGATGTTGTTTCTCCCCAAGAATTAGAATTAGGTATCCTGGCTGGTTATGCTGGCAATCAAATAACTTTTACTCCAAGTGGAGTTGATTTTTCGGAGATTGAATTTGCCGTTGACAAAGGCGCCATTGTGAACTTAGACAACCTTTCAGTACTTGAAAAGTTTGGTCAAAAATATGGCTCAACTAAGCCCTGTTTAATTCGCATTAAGCCTCATGTTTTTGGTGGTGGAAATGAAAAAATCATGACGGCTCATCCTGAGTCTAAATTTGGCATTTCAATTCATCAAAAAGAGGAAATTTTAGCGATTGTCAACCAATATAAAATTCATGTGATTGGTTTGCACCAACATACGGGTTCGGATATCAAAGATGGCAAAACATTTCAGGAAGCTGCATCTGCACTTTTTGAATTTGCATTTGACTTTAAGGAATTGGAAATTATTGATTTAGGAGGTGGTTTTAAAGTTCCCTATTCACCCGAAGATCCGGGGGTTGATATGCAGGAAGTGGGCCAATTAATGAGCCAATCTTTTCTTGAATTTAGTCGTCATTATGGACGAGAATTAAAGCTTTGGGTCGAACCAGGTAAGTTTTTAGTGAGTGAGGCTGGAACCTTTTTGGCACAGGCGGCGGTGGTTAAAAAAGATCCGATCAAGACTTTTTTAGGAATTAATACTGGACTTAATCATTTGATTAGGCCCATGATGTATGGTTCTTATCATTATATTTTTAATGCTTCTAATGCAAATTCTGCAAGTCATAAAGCTTATCGAGTGGTCGGAAATATTTGCGAAACTGATACCTTTTCATTTGATTTTAATGGAAAGCAAGATGAAAGAAATTTGAATGAGGTAAATGAGGGTGACATTATTGCATTAGCAAATGCCGGTGCTTATGGCTTTACCATGGCATCTCACTATAATTCAAGGTTTTTGCCTGCTGAAGTGCTCATTGATCAAGGCAAGGCCATTATCATTCGGAAGAGAGAGACGTTGGATGATTTGACTAGAAATCAAGTTTTTTAGGTAAGAGGTATTAGGTAAGTGGTAATAGGTATTAGGTAATACATCAAACCAACCAACTAATACCTGATAAATAGTGCATCTTTACTCTCCTATTACCTCTTCCCTCTTACCTGATACCTATTCCCTCTTACCTCTTACCTAATACCTCTTACCTAATACCTCTTACCTCTTACCTATTTTATTACCTATTACTTAATAAAGCACCCAAGTATCCTTCGAACCTCCTCCTTGAGAGGAATTTACGACTAAAGATCCCTTTCGCAACGCCACACGAGTTAATCCCCCAGGCATTACATTTACGCCATCTCCATATAAAATATAGGGCCTTAAATCAACGTGCCTGCCTTCCGCATGGTCATCGATTAAGCATGGCACCCGAGATAATGAAATCGTAGGCTGAGCGATATAGTTTCTTGGATTAGCTAAAATGTACTTTTTGAAATTCTCTTGTTCTTCTTTGGTCGATTTTGGACCGATCAACATCCCATATCCACCTGCTTCGTTGGCCTCTTTGACTACCAAATCACCGATGTTTTCTAGCACAAATTTCAAATCATCCGGCTCACTGCAGATATATGTTTTTACGTTATCGATGATGGGTTCTTCTCCTAAATAATATTTGATTATTCGCGGCACATAGGCATAAATTACCTTATCGTCTGCAACGCCAGTCCCGGGAGCATTTGCCAGGGCTACTTTCCCTTTTTTATATACATCAAATATCCCTGGGATTCCAATTAACGAATCCGGATTAAAGGTTTTAGGGTCTAAGAATGTATCATCAATTCGCCTATAAATAACATCTACTATTTTGAAACCTTTGGTCGTTCTCATTTTCACATAGCCTTCGTGAACGACTAAATCACGCGCGTCAACTAACTCGACACCCATTTGTTGGGCCAAATAGGAATGCTCAAAGTAGGCTGAATTGTAAATTCCAGGAGTAAGCACCACCACGGTAGGTTCGGGTCTATCGCTAATAAATCGGAGCATTTGTAATAGCTTATGCGGATAATCAGCAATGGGTCTAATTTGTGTTTTTGCTACAACTTCAGGAAATGTTTGCTTCAACAACTCCCTGTTTTCCATCATGTAGGAAACACCGGAAGGGCATCTTAAATTATCTTCTAAAACCATATATTCACCATCATTTCCCCTAATTAAATCCGTTCCTGTGATGTGGATCCAAATGTTTTTAGGAGGTTTAATGCCCATGCAGGGCTCTAAAAAGTTTTTTGATGAGTAAATGACTTCCTTCGGAATGATGCCATCTTTGATGATTTTTTGATCTGAATATATGTCGGCCAAAAATAAATTTAAGGCCGTTATTCGCTGAATTAATCCCTTTTCCATTTTCTCCCATTCTTGTGCACTGACAATTCTTGGGATTATGTCTACGGGCATAATACGCTCTGTTCCTTCATTTTCTGAATATACATTGAACGTAATGCCCATAGCCATTAATGCTCTCTCGGCAGAAATTTGTCGCCGCATAAACTCTTCCTTAGTAAGCTGTTCTACGCGATCCTTAAAAAATGTATATCCTGATCTTGTTTGTCCGTCTTCGGTAAACATTTCGTCAAAAAAGCCCTCTGCGTTGTAGTTGTCAAATGTGAAATTCATAGGCTTGGAAATTTTAAATTGCTTGATTACCTCAATAATTTAAAATTTTATTTTTGATTTAATTTTCAAAAAGAAATAATTTTTTAATTCTTTCCCTAAATACAATTTAAATTATTGGAAATTTACCATTTTCATTTGATAATACGCTCATTTTTAGGTCAATGAGCTAGCTTTTGATTGATGTACGCGTGTGCGTCAACCTGATTAACTTAGGCCAACTGTATTATTTTGTCCTTTGAGGATGATATATTTGTGCATGGAAAATGATGAGTTAGTTGATTCGCTAGAGTTGTTGGTCAAGCTTTGGGATGTCCATGGCGTTAATGAGTTCAAAGCTAAAAATCTTTCTTTTGCGGTACGTGGATTGGATAAGTTTCCTGGATTAATCAACCAGCTGACTACCGATCAATTGTTGTTGATTCCAGGAGTGGGAAAAGTCATCGTCCAATTAATTTATGAACTTGCCCAATCAGGGACTTGTCGGGAATTGGAAGAGATTGTTGAAAAGACGCCTCCCGGTATTTTAGATCTTCTGAAAATTAAGGGTTTAGGGGCCAAAAAAGTTCGGGCCATCTGGCAGGAACTGAATGTGTCAAATTTCGAGGATTTAAATATCGCTTGTCAAAATGGCCAAATTGAAAAATTAAAAGGATTTGGTTCAGCGATCCAATCGTCCATCCAGTCTCAAATCATTTATATTCAAGAAAATAGAAAAAAACTTAGGTTAGATAAAGCGATATTTTTAAGTGATCGCATACTGGCCATGTTACAAGTGACATTTGACAAAATAGCGATTTCGGGGGAATTAAGGCGTAATTGCGAAGTCATTACCTCTTTAGTTTTTGTGATAGAAACCGATAATATTTTTGGAAGTCAAAGTGAAATTTCTGAGCTTATGGGTTTCTCTGAGGATCTCCAAGCCTCTTCGCCATTTACTTGGCGGGGTTTTTTTGAAGATCATTTAATTCCCATTGAAATTCATTTGGTTGACAAATCTGAATTTGTATCCGCCTTATTTCAACACAGCGCGCACGAAAATCATTTGGAATCTGTAGATTTTTACAATCAATTTCAAGGTAAAACTTTGTTGACGGAGGAGTCTATTTATCATGCATCAAACAAGCCATTTATTTTGCCTGAAATGCGTGAGGGATTGCAAGAGTTTGTGTGGGCAGGCCAACATGAAAATACAGATTTGATCGAAGAGCAGGATTTACAAGGCTGTTTGCATAATCATTCCGTTTATTCCGATGGAAAAAATACTCTGCTAGAAATGGCAGAGGCTTGTCGGGGTTTAGGCTTACATTACTTTGGGATTGCTGATCATTCACAATACGCAGCTTATGCCGGTGGTTTGAAGGAAGAAGATGTTTATCGGCAGCATGAAGAAATTGACCAACTTAATTCATTGTGGTCTGATTTTACCATCTTGAAAGGGATCGAAGCGGATATTCTACCGGATGGATCTTTGGATTACAATGAACATATTTTATCCCAATTTGATTATGTGGTGGCCTCTGTTCATGCCAACTTAACCATGGATTTGGATAAAGCGATGGATCGTTTAATTCGTGCCATTGAGAATCCTTATACGTCTATTTTAGGTCACCCAACGGGTAGGCTATTGCTTTCTAGACCTGGTTATCCTTTGAATACGCATAAAATTTTGGATGCTTGCCTCGCTAATGGAGTTAGTATCGAGTTAAATGCAAGCCCATACCGACTCGATTTAGATTGGCGACACATTTATGCAGCGATGGATAAAGGAGTTTTTGTATCCATCAATCCAGACGCTCATAAAATTGAGGGGTTAAAAGACATGCAATATGGGGTAAAAGTGGGCCGAAAAGGCGGGCTTTTAAAAGCACTCACCCTTAATGCTTTACCTTTAAATGATCTAAAAGCCTTTTTAAAAAAGAATTAGAAGTTGGGCTTCAAAAGATATTTAGCGTAAAAATCATCAATGACTCGTACCGCTTCTGTAGGCGTATCGACCAATGCAAACAATTCAAGATCATCTTCATTAATGTTTCCATTCGGAATCATCGTGGATTTTATCCAATCTAATAATCCTTTCCAATATTCGGTTCCTACTAAAACCACTGGAAACCTGCCGATTTTATGCGTTTGGATAAGAGTTAGAGACTCAAACATTTCGTCTAGCGTTCCAAATCCCCCAGGCATAATAATAAATCCTTGGGAGTACTTGACAAACATCACTTTCCGAACAAAAAAGAAATCAAAATTGATATTTTTATCTGAGTCAATATAGGGATTAGGGATCTGCTCAAAAGGTAATTCGATGTTTAAGCCGACGGATCTACCATTTTCTGATTTGGCACCTTTGTTGCCCGCTTCCATAATTCCGGGACCGCCTCCAGTAATTACCCCATAGCCATGTCGGACTAATTTAGCCGCAATTTTTTCTGCTATTTGGAAGTATTTATCCTCTGGTTTAGTTCGGGCTGACCCAAAAATTGATACACATGGGCCGATTTTTGATAATTTGTCTATGCCCTCGACAAATTCACTCATGATTTTAAATATTCTCCAAGATTCTTCTGATTTGATCTGAGACCACGTTTTATCATCAAACGCTTTTTTTATTTTCTCCTCTTCTTCTTGCCACTGATTATCTGTCATATTTTAATTGTTTTGTCTATAAATGTAAATAATATCCCTGTACATTTGCATAAATTATTAAATACGAAGATGGATTCTAATATAAGTTTTGCTGTAGGCGGTGATCATGCTGGCTTTGATTATAAAGATCAGTTGATTGATTTTTTGAAAAGTTTGAATATTAAGGTTCAGGATTTTGGTACTTATTCCGCTGATTCCGTTGACTATCCTGATTTTGCGCATCCAGTGGCTGAATCTGTTGAAAGTGGCGAACACAATTTTGGCTTATTATTGTGCGGAAGTGCTAACGGTGTTGCCATTACGGCCAACAAACATCAAGGAATTAGAGCGGGCTTAGCTTGGAATTCTGACGTGGCCCAATTAATTAGGCTTCATAATGATGCAAATATCCTTTGTTTGCCTGTTCGTTTTATTAGTTTAGAGGAAGCCAAAAAATGTCTTAAAACATTTATTGACACAGCCTTTGAAGGTGGGAGGCATCAAAACAGAGTAGATAAAATTAGTTGTTGATTTTTTTGTACGTGTGTGTATCAATCAATAAATATTGATTTGTCAATTCAGGCAGGTAGTATCCTAATTTTTTAAAATTATTTTCAGGGTCATAAATGTACGTAGGCATATCTTTGTCAAAATAATCGTACATCATAATGATTGTTTTGTATTGATTTAGATTGGTAAAAAGCGATTTCGAAAGTTCCCAATTGACAAATGGCCCAGTCATTTGATTATTTTGATATTCTTCTATTTGGGGACCTAAAACCATGATTTTTTCATTTCTAATCTTAAGTTTTTGCGCCACAATTCTTTGTTGGCCCTCTTCAGTCCACTCATTTGAAAGGCTATAAATCATCGCGAAGAATATGGTGAAGATCAACAGTTCTTTCTGCCAATAAGATTTAAATAAAAAAAATAGGTTTAAAGTAAAATAGATAAGGGAAGGCATTAAGAATACCAGGTTTATTCTCTCGACGGTGGGGATAATAAAGATGATCATCACACTGATTAATAGCCAAATTAAATTTGTTTGTTGGGCTTTTTGCGCATTTGAATTAATTTTTGTGCTATTTAAAACTTTTACAAATCCCCAAATTCCTAAAATTATGGCTGGAATATAAGCTAGTAGTATTTGTTTGATTTGTAAAGTTGTAGGAATATAAACGACGAAAGCAGAATTTTTATAAACGTCAATAAATGCTTGCAAATTATCTCGATAGGAAAACATTAAGCCAGTAAAAATGTAGAACAGAGAAAATCCGACGATTAATAAAATGATTTGTCTGATATTAATACTGGAGTAAAAAAGCAGGCTCAGTATGGCCCAAATTATGAATAAAGCATAGCTCAAGAAAAATACACTTGCTATTCCGATGTAGAGTCCAATTAAGAAAACTCGGTCATTAACTTTTAGGGTTCTTTGTTGGGCTAATATTTCATTCCATGCTAAAAGCAAAAAAAGTAATCCTAACATGGAACCGTTGGGGACCAAAAACTCCATTGAAAAATGAAAAAATAGGCTATAGATAAAAAATGGCAAGTTGCCTAAGTTGGGAAGTAATAAATAGCGGGAGATCGTTCGTTGAAATATAATGGCCTGCAAGACAATAATTCCTGTGGCTAAATAGGCATTCCAAGTGATTGGAATATTTAAAAAGTCGATTAATTGGTAAAAGTTGGCCGATAAAGGACCAATATTTTCCCTTATATCTTTATAAATTCTATATCCGTGGTTTAGGTTTTGGCCGATCAAGAAATTTTTAAATTCCCAAGTATATGGCTGTAAATTAAATTGACTTATGATAATTGACGTTATAAGCCATAGGATGATCAAAAAGATCATGATAAAAATAGAGCTTGAACGAAGAATCTGAAACATATTTAATTTTGAAAAGACTAAATTACGGTGATTCCAATTATTATTGTGAAATTTGTGAGAATTTTGAGAAGAAAAGAATAGGAGCAATTATGGAAAGTAAACGTCAGCAAAAGTTTGGTAGGCAAATTCAGAAGGATTTGAGTGAAATTTTTCAAAAAGAATTTAAGGAAGTTTTCGGAGGAGCAATGGTAACCATTACGGATGTTAAAATAAGTCCAGATTTGTCATTAGCTAGATGCTATCTTAGTTTTTTGTTGGTCGACAAGCCCAACGAAATCATGCAAGAATTGGAATTCAAGAACAAAGCAATTCGAAATGCTTTGGCAAATAGAATTCGAAAGCAGGTTAGGATTATTCCTAATTTGGCTTTTTTTCTTGACGATACGGCTGCTTATGCGGCTAAAATCGAAGCACTCTTTGATGGTTTGGTGATACCTCCTGCTTCCGATGAAATAGATTCAAATTATATCGATTTATAATAAAATAATTCATTGAATTTTCCACTATTTATCGCAAAACGCTATTTCGGTTCCTCTGTTAAGGCTCGTTTTATCACCTTAATTTCCAGAATTTCTATGGTAGGAGTGGGGGTAGAAGTGATGGCATTGATATTAATTTTATCGGTCTTTAATGGATTAGAGGATTTTCAAAAAGGTTTATTTCAAACTTTTGATCCGGACTTGAAAATCATTGCTAAAAATACGCCTCGTTTCTCAATCTCTGAGGATAAACTAAAGCAAATAAAGGCTTTATCGGGGATAACATTTATTAATCCGGTTTTAGAAGATCAAGCATTGCTTCGTTTTGGTAATAAACAAGTCGTTGCTAGTTTTAAAGGCGTCGATGATTCTTTTTTATCGGCTAATCGATTAAAAAAGCAAGTGGTAGAAGGTGATTATTTCCTTAAAAGTGAGGGTCATTCATTTGCTTTAGTGGGCATAGGTGTTTTTTTAAACATGGGAATGAGTTTTGAAAATGTAGTTGAGCCTATTGAAGCGTGGTATCCCAATCACCAATCTTTACGAAAATTTTCGATTAATGAGGAAGCCATCCGGAGTAATATCTTTTATCCTGCTGGGGTATTAGAAGTGGAGCAAACTTTTGATAATCAGACGGTCATCGTTCCGTTGGATTGGATGAATGATTTGGTTGGAGCAGAAAACAAATTATCTGGCTACGAAATTATGTTGGCCACTGGGGTGGACGAAAAATCAGTCCAGCAACAAATCCAACAAATTTTAGGGAATACTTTTTCTATTCAGACCCGCGATGAACAGCACGCGATGTTGTTAAAAGCCATTAAAATAGAAAAACTTTTTGTGTTTTTAATCATGGCATTCGTCATGGGAATTGCCTCTTTTACTCTTTTTTACTCCCTTTCTTTATTAGTTATTGAGAAAAGAAAAGATCTACGGACATTATTGGCGATTGGTATTTCTCGTTCTCAATTATTTAAAACCATTATGTGGGTTGGATTTTTGATTTGCTTCTCTGGGGCGATTTTAGGGATGGTATTTGGTTTTATTTTCGCTTGGGCCCAACAAACCTTTGGAATTATTGGATTAGGTATTCCTAATGCATTAATTGATGCATATCCGATCAAAATGGAATTAATGGATTTTGTTTGGACTTCCTTAGTCGTTTTGACTGTTACCACCTTAGCTTCCATCATTCCGGCGCGCAAGGCTGTTGAAATGACTTTTAAGCAGTAGCAGCTGGAGGATTAAATTCTCCTTCCCATTTGGAAACCACACACGTAGCAACTCCATTCCCTGCTACCGAAGTCACCGTTCTACCCATATCTAAAAATGGATCGACTCCTAACAGCAGAGCAATTCCCTCAGCAGGCAGATTGAACATCGTTAATGTTCCTGCGATAATGACTAGGGATGCCCTTGGAACTCCCGCAATTCCTTTGGAAGTAATCATTAAGGTTAACAGCATGGTAATTTGTTGCTCTAAACTTAAATGAACTCCGTAGGCTTGGGCGATAAACCCTGTGGCAAAGGTCATGTACAACATGGACCCATCTAGGTTAAAGCTATAACCTAAGGGTAATACAAACCCAACAATGCGCTTACTACACCCAAATTTTTCTAATGCTGCAATCGTTTGTGGGAAAGACGCTTCCGAACTTGCCGTTGAAAAAGAAATCAATAATGCTTCTTTTAACTCTCTTAATAGTCGCCAGTATGGAATACCGTTAAAAATACAAATTAGCCATAAAATGACAACTGTAAAGAAAATCAAGCCACCCAAGAAGCAAACCATTAAATACCCATAACTGATTAATATACTTAATCCTTTGTTGGCTACAACGGTGGTCATAGCTGCAAAAACGGCATATGGTGCAAGTTCCATGACATAATTAACCATTTTGAAAACGACCTCCGCAATATTATCAATCACATGAATCAGTTTTTTTCCCGTTTCCCCTATAGATCCCAAGGCTACACCAAAGAATAATGAGAAAATCACAATTTGGAGAATTTCATTTTCCGCTAAGGCTTTGAAAAAACTATCAGGGAATATATGAAGAATGAAATCTTCCATGGTTTTTGTCTTAGAAGCATCTATGCCCGTTTCAGTTCCGGCTGCGGGTTTAGGCCAACTTTGTAAGCTGCCTGGTTTGGTGATGTTGACAACGACAAGACCGGTAATCAGGGATAATATGGTGGCAAAGTAAAAGTAGCCTATCGTTTTAATGCCAATTCTGCCCACAGCTTTAAAATCACCTAATTTGGCTATCCCAACGACCAATGTACAAAAGACCAAAGGGCCTACGATCATTTTAATTAGTCTTAGAAATATCTTAGAGACCACTTGTACTTTGGATGCTAAATCATGGCTAGTTTCTGGCGAAAAGAAAAGGTAAAAGAATTCTCCTAATGCAAGGCCAAGAATAAATCCAATGATAATTTTGTGAGTAAGGGTTAATTTCATAGGTCTACATTCGTTAGATATTTTTTATAGAATGGTTTTCGATAAAAAATCATTCCCCACAAAAATGGAAATAAAATTAAATCTAAAAAAACATTTGATGTTTTATAAGTCACAAAATCCTGAACATAACATTGGGACTCATCTATTTTGATAATTGAATGCTCGTGTCTCCATATATTGATTCCAAAGGGCACCTTAATTCCCTCATCGATGAAAACAGATTGATTTGAGTCCTGGTGGGAATAGGTGATTTCCGATGACCAAATGACTCGAATGAAAACTAAGTTGATTTCAAGAATAACTAAATCCCCTTTACTACACCCATCAAATCGCTTGATATCTACTTGTGGAAAAGGGGGAGATATTTTTTTTAATAATGCCTCATTAAATTGGGACCAAACAAATGGCATAGAAGCTCCAATTTTTGTTTGGATGTTAAATGAGGGCATAAATCAATAATTTACGAGATGAATAAAGAGATTAATAGCGAAACTGTTTTTAGAAAAACCGTTTTTATGGCCATGGCAAAATACTCAGTCCAAGAAACAATGGTCTTTTTAGAAGATTCTTCTTTCTCCGGTTTTTGATCATTCAGTTGACCTTGACTTAAACTCTTAGATTCCACTAATTCATTTCTATTTTGATTTGATTTCGTTGAATCAGTAATGCTCAAATTGAATTTGGGACCTATAACACTATACTCCACGAACCCAAAACTGCTCAGGAATAGCATGCAGACTAAGGCTGCACTAAGGATGTTGATTTTTTTCATTTCACTTTTGATTTGGCGGATTGTACTTGTTTTATTTGCTGTTCTAAAGCTAATTCATTGGCTTTTTGGTCCAATTTGTTTTGCTCTTGATTCGCTAATATTTTTTCTTTTTCAATTCTAGTTTCTTCTAATTTTTTGGTCAAAAGTTCCGTTTGCCTCTTGTTTGAATCTAGTTCACGGACTAATCTCTCCGCATATCGTTGATTTTTAAATTGGGCACTTTTGAGTTCGGCCAATTTACTTTCCTCTTTGCGCAACGATTCCTGAAGATTAATAATTTGAGCAAATTCTTCTAACCACTGACTCGCTTCTTTAAACTTTTCGTGACCTGTTTGAATGTAATTATCTGGTCCCACACGCATGGAAACAAAAAGTTTTATTTTATTTTTTTCTTCGGTAATGATGGAAAGGAGATTGATTGGATTATCTGAAATGGATGATATTCTTGCTTGGTCTACGTGAATGGAGCCTGCTCTGCCGGCGTCAACAGTCCCTGTCTTCTTTAAATATTCTTTCCAGGCATTCGTGACATTTTTCTCTTCCGTATTTAAATACGTATAAAAGCCTTCTTTTTTTGCTTTATCTATTTCTGCCATACCCGAAAATACTTGGGCTGTCATTGGAACATATGCGATGAATATAAAAATACCTACTAATAGACTTTTCATATGAGTTTGAAATGTTGATGTATTAACAAGTTATAAAGTTAAATCTTTTAACTATAATAATTGACTAAATGGTACATTTTTGCGTTAACGCTAGCTCAACTTGATTTAGATGATTTCTATATCCAAATAAGGTTAAATCCCCGCCTTCTTTTAATTTTAGTTTTTTTCTCAAATCATCTGGCTTTCCTGGAAAATTTCGCGTGCTTATATTCACTTGTCTATTTGGTATATGCTTAACAAGCCAAGCAATATCCACAGGACCTGTTTCTATAACATTAAACGATTTCCCTGGAAATTTAGTATCCAAATCCGTTGAAGAATATAAATGGGTGTTTGAATTTAATTTAAAAACATTCTCTGTTTCCACAGATTTAAAAAATCCAGCCTTTAATAGGCCTGAATGAGGTTCATAGAGGTAATTTGAAATGTGCCCTACCTTTGTTTGTTTACTTTTTTCAGATCCCAGTGTTCCTGAGAAAAGGTACGATTCTTTTGAATTTAACTCGATTACTTCTATCACCGGGTCATGTATTGCACCTTTTGATTTGAGAAATAAAATTTCTTTGACTTCATTTTTAACGCTAACAACCCATATTTTATCCACTCCATCAAGCTCTAAAATGGCTCGTTCCAAATCCAGTAGCGGGCTTGTTTTAAGTAATAATTGGGTTTTATCGTTTAACATGGGTAAGAAATCCAGCACATTGGGTTCACAGTCTTTGAATAATAGTACCTTGTCTCCTTTGGCATTTCTTCGAGCCGGATCTAAGTAGATAAAATCAAATGTAGAAACTGATTGATTCAGATAGGCAAGGCCATCCCCATGGATATGTTGGATATTAGTGAAACCTAATTGCCCATGATTATAAGCCGTTATTTCTTTGAGGTCTTGTTGTCTTTCGACATACACGACTCGATTCGCTTTTCTAGCAAAGGCTGCCGAATCCACACCCATTCCACCGCTGGCATCGAGGACATTTCCATGGACAAAATTTGCCTTAAAATTAGCAGTCGCTTCCGAGGAAGCTTGTTCTAAGGAAATCGATGGTGGGAAGAAGAGGTTTTCATGACTCACCCAAGAAGGTAATTTAAAAGCTAATTTTTGTCGAGCCTGAATTTGATTTGCTAATTTGCTGAGATCAAAATTGGGATATTTTTTTCCCGATAAGGCGATTTGATGAGGATCTTGGTCCGCATGAACATGGATAAAATGCTGTTCCTCTTGGCTTAACATGCGACAAAAATAGCGATCTATATGGATTAACTATAATTTTTCTGTAAATTCAATTTCGTAAAAATTATCCATAGATGGCAGTTTATAACTTAAAAGTAATTACAAAGAAACATCGTGCCAATCATGATTTCTCTCCTTTATATTTAACTCAAATCGGATGATCGGATTAATATTAGCTGCGGGCCGCTCCTCAAGGTTAGGAGAGCCTAAGATTTTGTTTCAGTACCTAGGAAAGAGTTTGTTAGAGCGGACGTGCCAACAAGCGCTTTCCGTATGTTCCGAAATTTTAGTCCTAATCGGCGCTGAAACTGAAAAATCCAGTGAGATTTTGCTTAAACTTCAACGCAAAAACCCCAAAGTCCAATTTTCCATTAGCGAATATTGGTCGGAAGGAATGGGGTCGACCTTGGCGGAAGGCCTAAGGATGTTGGCTGATAAGCAGGACGATATCATGGTATTGCTTTGTGATTTACCTTTTATTGAGTCTTCACACTTGTCGGCACTGCAAAATGCCAAACAATTACATCCTAAGCTTTTTATTGTTTCTGATTTTGGTGGGCAAATGTCACCACCGGTGGTAATCCCTCAGCAGTTTCAATCCCAGTTTTTTGATTGGAAAGGGGAGAAGGGCCTTGGTGAAATTTGGCATAAACAGGCAAAAGACGTTTTATATTGTCATTTCAATGTACAATATAAGGATTTAGATACTCCAGACGACAAGGCTTATTGGCGCGTGGTCGAAACTCAAAATACTGTCGAGTAATTGTACATTTTGTCCCTTGATTTTGGGTCTCAACGTGGAAATTATTACCTTTATAGCTTGCTTAGTTAAGAGCAAATATTTTTTCAAATTAATCTTACATTGTGGAATCTATTGACAATTTACCTACCGTTGAAACTGCCAAAAAATTAGGTTTACTACCAGAAGAATATGATCGAATTCAAGAGATTTTAGGTAGGAAGCCTAACTTCACCGAGCTTTCCATATTTTCTGTGATGTGGTCTGAACATTGTTCATATAAAAATTCAATTGTTTGGTTAAAGACTTTGCCAAAGGATTCCCCAAGAATGCTTGCGAAAGCAGGAGAAGAAAATGCGGGTCTAGTTGACTTAGGAGACGGATTAGGATGTGCTTTTAAAATAGAATCTCACAATCACCCCTCGGCATTAGAGCCCTATCAAGGTGCGGCTACGGGTGTTGGCGGAATTAATCGCGATATTTTTACCATGGGTGCGCGCCCGATTGCCCAACTAAATTCCCTTCGATTTGGGAATATTGAGTTAGCCAAAACTAAGTGGTTAGTCAAAGGAGTTGTTAAAGGTATTGGCGATTATGGCAATGCTTTTGGTATTCCGACCGTTGGCGGTGAAGTGTTTTTTGACGATTGTTATTCCACTAATCCACTGGTTAATGCCTTTTCTGCCGGTATTTTGAAGGTTGGGACCCAGGCCTCAGCTATTTCTTATGGGGTAGGAAATGGTGTTTTTATCGTGGGTTCAGCTACTGGAAAAGATGGAATTGGGGGAGCTAGTTTTGCTTCTGAGGATATTACAGCTAAGTCTTCTGAAAAATTGCCTGCGGTCCAAGTGGGTGATCCCTTCCAAGAAAAGTTATTGTTGGAAGCTTCTTTGGAGATCATTGAAGCAGGTTGTGTGATTGGAATTCAAGATATGGGTGCGGCTGGAATTATCTGTTCTACTTCTGAAATGTCCGCCAAAGGCGAGCATGGAATGATCATTGATCTTTCAAAAGTACCTACACGTCAAGCCAATATGCAGCCATTTGAGATCTTATTATCCGAATCTCAAGAACGGATGTTGATCGTCGTGGAAAAGGGTCGGGAGCATGAGGCGAAGCGAATTTTCGACAAGTGGGATTTGAATTGTGAGCAAATTGGAGTCGTGACTGATACGAAAAGATTAGAGTTTTATCAGGATAGCCAATTAGTGGCTGACGTGCCGGCAGATGATTTGGTGTTGGGTGGCGGTGCGCCTGTTTACCATCGCGAATATAAAGAACCTGCTTACTTTCAAGAATTCAAGAAGTTCTCGATTGACTCTGTGGCGGATTTAACGGCTGAAGAGTTGCCAAAGGCTTTTGATTTTTTAATGAATCATCCCAATATCGCATCTAAAAAATGGGTGGCGGAACAATATGATTCATCGATCGGTCGGGCAAATCGAAATACGAATGCTCCTTCTGACGCAGCAGTCGTGAAGGTTCACGGTTCTCAAAAATCCATTGTCATAACGGTTGATTGTAATTCAAGGTATGTCAATGCGGATCCTGAAGAGGGATGTGCGATGGCCGTTGCCGAAGCAGCTCGAAATATTGTTTGTTCTGGTGGTGTGCCTGTGGCGATTACCAATTGCCTGAATTTTGGAAATCCTTACGTTCCAGAGGTGTATTGGCAATTTGTCGGAGCCATTAAAGGAATGAAAAAAGCGTGTTTGGCTTTTGAAACACCTGTGACAGGTGGTAATGTTAGTTTTTACAACCAGTCTTCAGATGAAGGTCCTGTTTTTCCTACGCCGACCATCGGCATGTTGGGAATTTTGGAAGATCCTTCCATGAAAATGACCTTAGATTTCAAGCAAGATGGAGACCTTATTTATTTAATCGGTCAAGCCGTAAATGACATTGCTTCTTCTGAATATGTGTATTCATATAAAAAAATCAAGGCTACCCCAGCGCCTCATTTTAATTTAGAAACGGAGCAAAAAGTTCAAAAATCTATTGCCGGTTTAATCGCCGCTAGGTTAATACAATCTGCTCATGATGTTTCTGATGGAGGTTTATTGATTACGTTGGCAGAATCTTCATTCCCTAGAAAATTAGGTTTCTCTGTTCAGGGGGATGTCCATATTCGCCGCGATGCTTTCTGGTTTGGAGAAGCTCAAAGTAGAGTAATAGTTTCTGTGGATGCTCAAAATAAAGCTACGTTTGAATCGTTTTTGAATCAAAATAATCAAGTGTTTTCCTTGATAGGAGAAGTTAAAGGTAAAGACATGAAGGTGGATGGCCAAGTGGTTTCCACGCTTCAAGGAGCTTTTGATTCCTACTATTCAGCGCTGGAAACTGCCTTAATGAAATAAGTACATGAGCCGTTATCTAATACAATTCTCGTATGATGGCGGCTCATTTCATGGCTACCAAATTCAACCAAACGCGCATTCAGTTCAAGCTGAATTAGAGGAAAAATTAAGCCTATTATTGGGTTTTAAAGTTGAGATTACGGGAAGCTCACGGACGGATACTGGCGTGCATGCCCGACAGCAATTTGCGCATGTCGACTTACCTGATGAAATTATTCCAGCTGCTGATTTTGTGTATCGGGTGAATCGAATGTTGCCAACTTCCTTAGCTCTACAATCTCTCTATGCTGTTTCCGACGAGTTTCATGCTAGATTTGATGCCTTATCTCGAACTTATGAGTATGTTATTTGCACGTCAAAAAGTCCATTGTTGAGAGAATATGCCTATTGGTTTGAAGCACCCTTGGATATAGATAAAATGAACTCAGCAGGTGAAATTTTGAAAAATAATACCAATTTTCAATGTTTTTCAAAAGTAAAAACGGAAGTAACTACGTTTGATTGTGATATAAAAAAAGCATTTTGGGAACGTCGAAACGACCAATTAATCTTCACCATTCAGGCTAATCGTTTTTTAAGAGGGATGGTTCGAAGTGTTGTGGGAACCATGATTGAAATTGGCCTAGGAAATTGGGAATTATCAGATTTGACGGATATATTGAATTCAAAAGACCGACAAAAAGCAGGTAGATCTGTGCCTGCCCATGGCTTGTACTTAATTCAAGTCGAATATCCGAAGGCTATTTTTGACGCCAAATGTTCATAATGACATCTAATAAGGTTGCTGCCGTTTGAATTTTAATGTCTTTAGGCTTATAATTCAAGCCCTTAAGGTTGTATTTTGAAATCCATATTTGCTTGAATCCTAACTTTTCTGCCTCGGCGATTCGTTGGTCTATGCGCGTCACTGACCTTAATTCTCCACCCAAACCCACCTCAGCGGCAAAACAAATGGAAGAATCGATGATTTTATCTTCATAAGAAGAGACCATCGATAGGCATGTGGCAAGGTCTAAAGCAGGGTCATCTACCCGAATTCCTCCTGTAATATTGACAAATACATCTTGGGTTCCTAACTTATACCCACCTCTTTTTTCTAAAACGGCAAGCAACATATTGAGGCGTTTGGAATCATAACCTGTTGCAGTGCGTTGAGCCATTCCATAGTTAGACGTTGTAACTAATGATTGAATTTCAACTAACAAGGGTCTGTTTCCCTCTAAAAGTGTACCAATGGCGATTCCGGAGGATGCCTCATCACGCTGAGATAGTAAAATTTCCGATGGATTGGTCACCGGTCTTAATCCAGAACCTAGCATCTCATAAATTCCTAATTCGGATGTACTCCCAAACCTGTTTTTGGTGGTTCTTAGTATGCGGTAAATTAAATGTCGGTCCCCCTCAAATTGCAAAACGGTGTCCACTAAATGTTCTAAAACTTTAGGGCCGGCGATGGAGCCTTCTTTGGTGATGTGGCCAACTAAAAATATAGGTGTGGCGCTTTCTTTTGCAAAGCGCATCAGCTCTAAGGCGCACTCTCTGATTTGGGATACACTGCCCGGACCTGATTCAATTTGGTCGGAATATAAAGTCTGTATGGAATCAATAATGATTAAATCAGGCTCTAATTCAATTAAATGCTTAAAAATTTGCTGCGTATTGGTCTCCGTTAAAATATATAGATTAGCAGGTTTAGTGCTTAATCGGTCCGCGCGTAATTTTATTTGTTGCTCCGACTCTTCCCCTGTGACATACAAAACTTTGGGACCCTGTAAGGATAGCGCAACCTGGAGTAATAACGTAGATTTACCAATCCCAGGTTCGCCGCCAATGAGCACTAAGCTACCCGGTACAATTCCACCACCTAATACTCGGTTAAATTCGGGATCTGAACAAATTAATTTGGGGGTGTTTTCAAATGTTACATCGGCTAACAGTTTAGGTTTTACCTGAGATTTAGTTCTAGACTTATCCTTCCAAACTTCAGCTGGATGCGTATTTGTTTCGATCAATTCCTCAACAAAAGTATTCCATTCTTCACATGATGGACATTTTCCAAGCCACTTAGGAGTTGAATGTCCACAAGATTGACAAAAGAAGGAAGTTTTAGCTTTAGCCACGTTTTATTTTTTATAATTCAAAATTACGCTTTGATTTGGTTTTTTCTTTTTTTTCGGTTGAAAAAGGATAATTTTACAAGCTAATTGACTTTTCTAATTTATTATATGCATTTTAATAGCCTTTGCACTCTTATATTCTCTGGGCTTCTGATTTTGACTACATCAGTAAAGGCTCAATTTCTTATGCCAGCCAAAATGGCTACGGGTAATTTTTTCCGAATTGGGATCAAAGGGGGTGTTAATCTAGCTAGACTTGAAACGGATGGATTGGTTACCTTGAATGGCGCTGTCATTAAAGATCAATTACAAGCTAGTTTGGATACCAAGCAAAGTTACGTCGGTGGTATTTATGCCCGATTAGGTAGAAAAATATTTATAGAGCCCGAGGTTTTAGTTTCAACCAAAGGTGGTTCAATTTATGTTCCGGGTTTAAGTCAAACGAAACAATTTACATTTACGAATATTGATGTTCCTGTTTTATTGGGTTTACGTTGGAAAATCTTTCATGTTATGGCGGGTCCAGTGGCATCATATACCCTAAAAACGGATACAGAATTAAATGATTTAATTAATCTTGTCACGACAAAGTTTACTGGATCGACGGCTGAGATAGCAGCTAAAACTTCATTCTCTTATCAAGTAGGGGGCGGTATCGACTTATTAGGTTTCACCTTAGATGTTCGTTATGAAGGTAATTTAAGCCAACTAACTAAAACCTTACCCATTCCTACAGGAATAACTTTTTCGCCTAAATTAAACCTGTATCAGGTTACTTTGGGGTATAAAATATTTTAGATTAACATTTTGACATTAACGATGCAAGAGGAAATAAAAAAGATTCAAGATGAAATTAATGCTTTCATTATTTCGAATGAATCGGAGTTGGATAATTTTAGGATTGAATTCGTAGGTAGAAAAGGTCGTTTAGCTTCTCTTTTTGACCAATTAAAAACGGTACCGGCTGAAACAAGGAGGGACGTTGGCCAATCGCTTAATGGCCTAAAAAATTTAGCAGAATCTAAATTTGCTGAGGCTCAAGAGAATTTCTCCAATACCCAAGCTGATGTAAAATCGCCCGATGATTTAACAATTTCAGATCCTATTTCACAGGGAAGTTTGCACCCTTTGACGATGGTTAGGGCTAGAATTTTAGAAATATTTAATCGAATGGGTTTTTCGGTTTCTGATGGACCTGAGATTGAAACCGACTTTTATAATTTTACGGCATTGAATTTTCCCGCCAATCACCCAGCAAGGGAAATGCAAGACACTTTCTTTATTGAAAAGGGTGCAGGTGAAATTCAAGACGATGTGTTATTAAGGACACATACATCCAATGTTCAAATTCGGTTAATGCAGCATCAAAAACCACCTATTCGTTCAGTAATGCCGGGTAGAGTGTTTAGAAATGAAGCTATTTCTGCTAGAGCTCATTGTTTGTTTCATCAAGTGGAAGGCTTGTATGTAGATGAAAATGTAAGTTTTAAAGACTTAAAAGATACATTATACCATTTTGCAAAAGAGATGTTTGGGAAAGATACAAAAGTTCGTTTTCGCCCGTCTTATTTTCCTTTTACTGAACCCAGCGCAGAAATGGACATTACTTGTTTGCTTTGTAAAGGCGAAGGATGTAATGTGTGCAAACAAGCTGGATGGGTAGAAATTGCCGGAGCCGGAATGGTCGACCCCAATGTCTTGGAAAATGTAGGCATTGATTCTACTAAATATAATGGTTTTGCGTTTGGAATGGGCATTGAACGAATTACCATGCTTAAATATCAAATTAAAGATTTACGCTTATTTACCGAAAATGATGTTCGGTTTTTAAAGCAATTTTCTTAGAAATGATATTAACCTTTTTTAACTTTTTTTGCCGGAAAACTAAAAGGCAAAATGTCTAATTTTGATTTAAATTTCGATTTATGCTGAATTTTCACCGAATTAATAACCTAACGGGTTGGCTTGTTTTTCTAATTGCCTTGGTCACGTATACACTGACTGTTGAACCTACAGCATCCTTTTGGGATTGCGGCGAGTTTATTGCTTGTGCCTATAAATTACAAGTTCCCCATCCTCCGGGTGCTCCACTTTTTTTATTAATTGGTCGCATGTTTTCCTTGTTGGCCCTAGGTGACGTAAGCCGAGTAGCTTTTTGGGTGAACATGATGTCTGTGGTGTCAAGTGCCCTGACGATTTTGTTTTTGCATTGGACCATTGTTCTTATCGGGCGTAAAGTTTTAAACAAAACCTTTGATTCATTAACTAAGCCCGAAAGCATAATACTCTTGTTATCCGGATTTATTGGCGCTTTAGTGTATACTTTTTCAGATAGTTTTTGGTTCTCTGCTGTGGAAGCTGAAGTTTATGCGATGTCCTCTTTTTTTACAGCCATCGTTGTTTGGGCTGCATTTAAGTGGGAACTCGTGGAAGATGAAGCAGAAGCCAATCGTTGGATTCTTTTCATCGCTTATTTGGTGGGTCTTTCGATCGGGGTTCACTTATTGAACTTAGTTACTTTACCTGCATTAGCCATTTTGTATTATTTCAAAAAAGAAGCGAAACCCACTTATAAAGGAGGTTTTATTGCCATGCTGATTGGCCTTTTAATTTTAGGCATTGTCAATTCAGGTGTAATACCAGGTCTACCTTCATTAGCTTTTTGGTTTGAATTGCAATTTGTTAATTCATTAGGATTCTCCTATGGAAGTGGCGCTTTGTTTTTCTTGGTTTTATTGATCCTGGCCATTGTTTTTGGAATACGTTACTCATATAAGAAACAAAATGTGGTGCTTAATGTTGCTTTGTTTTCGTTGGTGTTTCTTTTGATTGGATACTCAACGTATACGGTTGCCTTAGTACGTTCTGGGTATAATCCGCCGATTAATGAGAATGATCCAAGTAACATTTTGAACTTTTTGAAATATTTAAAAAGAGAGCAATACGGTTCACGTTCCTTATTATATGGTCCTATTTACACGGCTCAAATTGAAGAATTTAAACAGGGAGAGCCGGTTTATAAGATGAAGGATGGTAAATATGTGGTGTATACGAATAAGCCAGAATATGTATATCAGAAAGACCAACAAATGCTTTTGCCGCGTGTATGGAGTAATTCTGGTCAGCATGTTCAGTTATACCAAGATATGCTAGGAATTCCAGCGGGTCAAAAACCTAGTTTTGGGGATAACCTAAGGTTTATGTTTAGCCATCAAATGGGTCATATGTATATGCGTTATTTGCTTTGGAATTTTGTAGGTCGAGAAAGTGATGCACAAGACGCTTGGGCCATTAATGCGTTTCAGGATACGTCCAATTTACCTGATCTCATGAAAGAGAATAAGGCTCGAAATAATTATTATTACTTGCCCATCATTTTGGTTTTGTTAGGTTTTTACCTGTTGTATCGCAAGGATGAAAAAGACTTTTTAGTCACCATTATGATGTTTGTGTTGACCGGAATTGCCTTAGTCGTTTATTTAAATTCTCCACCGGTTGAGCCTCGAGAGCGAGATTACATTTACGTGGGTTCATTCTACTTTTTGGCTATTTGGGCAGGATTAGGTGTGATGCAGTTGGCCGAGTGGCTCACAAAAATCATCAAATCCCCTCAGCTTCGTTGGTCTTTATTAGCCATTCTTAGTTTGTCTGCGCCTATGATTATGGCCCAACAAAACTGGGATGATCATGATCGTAGTAGGCGATATCATCAAATAGATTTTGCTAAAAATCTATTGAACTCTTGTGCACCCAATGCTATTTTATTTACGGGCGGTGATAATGACACTTTCCCACTTTGGTATGTTCAAGAAGTAGAAGGCTTTAGGACGGATGTTCGCGTGTGTAATTTATCCTTGTTAGGCACGGATTGGTATGTAGACCAAATGAAACGGAAGACTTATGAGTCAGAAGCCCTACCGATTAAATTGACCAAAGATCAATTTTTAGAAGGAGTTAATGATCAAATTATGTACAATGAAAATCCTAATATTTCAGAGATGTCGCTTCCTGATTATTTGGAATTGTTACATAAAGATGATGCACGCATTCAGGCACAAACTCAAAGTGGAGAAACAATAAATACTTTCCCTTCCGATTCGTTGTCTGTGCCTGTTAATGTAGCTGAATTGGCTAAATCGAATTGGTTCCCTAAGGCTTTTCTTCCATTTGTATCAGACCGATTGGGTTGGAGATTGCCGGCAAAAAATATTTTTAAGGGCGAGTTGGTCCAATTGGAAATTATATCGAACAACGCGGTAGCTGGTTGGAAACGCCCTATTTATTTTGCGGCTACTTTGCCTAATGATCAGTATTTAGGATTAAAAGAGAGCATGCAATTGGAGGGTTATGCGTATCGATTAATGCCATTTAAAATATCAGGAGCCAAAGATGGTTTTGTTAACACCAAAATCATGGCGGACAATATGTTGAATAAGATGTATTGGAGAGGATTAAATGATCCAAGTATTTATTACCATGGAGACTTTTACATGGGAATACCGAGTGTGACGCTTCGTTTAGGCACATTCCGATTAGCAGACCAATTGATTCGCGAGGGCAATATTCCATTAGCGAAAAAAGTGTTGAATCATTTGAATTTTGTGATGCCAGACAAAGTGATCCCTTATGATCAATTTTCTGCTAGCATGGTAGGTTTATACTTGTCGATAGGAGAGGAGAACAAAGCTTTAGAAATAGCGAATACGATGGTCAAACGGAATGCAAAATCCTTAGATTATTATTTAGCGGCGGGTGTTCGTTCAAATGAGCGTAATATTCAAATTGCTGCTTATGAGATGAATATAATTGTATCTTCTTTAAAAGAATCAAAAATGTCTCCTGCCAAATACAAGGAATTAGAAGGTATATTTAATTTTCAAATGAGTAAGATGCAGTAATAGATCTTGTTCTTTGATATATTGTTTGATTATAAGAAGACCCAAAATTTATTAGATTTTGAGTCTTTTTATATGAAGCAATAAACTCCAATTTTAAGTAATACATTAATTTATTTCTTGGGTACCACTGGGCCTTTTCGAAGTGATTTGACTTGAATAGGCCAAGGAATCGGTTTGCCAGAACTTGAATTTGCTTTGTCTCTTGGCAAGGTTTCTGGGTCTTCGCAAGCCATGTATACCATGATGGCCGTTACAATGGCATTACTTCGCAAATCGTCAAAGATGATTTTATCATAGGTATCTCGATTCGTATGCCAGGTATAATTAGAATAAGACCAGCTTAAAGAGCTTAATGAAAAGCCTGGTGCGCCAACAGCCACAAAAGAGGCGAAGTCGCTGCCACCGCCACCCGGAGTGCCTGGAAAGTTTGTTTTGATGGAATCTTTGATAATGCTAGGGACAGCAGCCAACCAGCGAGAAATAAATTTACCTGCATGCTGATAACCTTGTCCTGAAATATTTGCTATTCTTCCTGTTCCATTATCCTGATTAAATAAGGCTTGCAGTTTACTGACAATTTCTGGGTGATCCTCCACAAACGCCCTGGAACCATTCAATCCTTGTTCTTCGCTTCCCCAATGCCCCACTAAAATGGTGCGTTTAGGATTTGGATAAACCAATTTCAAAATGCGCATGGCTTCCATCATAGTCAATGTTCCGGTCCCATTATCCGTGGCACCTTGGCCACCATCCCAAGAATCAAAATGGGCAGATAACATGACATATTCATCCGGTTTTTCTGAACCCTTTATTTCGGCAATTGTATTGAATGAAGGAACGATACCTAAATCTTTTGAACCTGTTTGAATACTAATGATGGGATTATCGCCAGATTCAACCAAGCGATACAAGGTTCCATAATCTTCCAATGCAATATCGACGGTAGGAATTTTTGACGTATAGGCACTGAAAATTTTATCAACGCCAAAACCACTCGACCAGTTATTCGTCAAAATACCTTTCGCTCCCGCTCTTTCTAAAATAATGGGAAGCATTCTGCTGGAATATCCTGTTTTACTGATTCGCCTACGCCAAGCATCTGTTTGTTCGTCGCGTTCTTTTTTTAATTTTTCAAAGGATGCTTTGGTTGCAAATTGTAGCCAATTATCATCCGGTCTTCCGGTAGGTTGGTTCATTGAAATCATCACAAACTTACCCTTTGCGTTGGGTAGCCAGTTGGCAAATGCCGTAGAATCCAGAACATCTGGAATGATAACGATTCCAGCTTTAATTGATTTCCCTTTCGTTGATGGGCTCCAAGCTAATTGAGTACCCTCTAAACTTTTAACTCTAGGAGAAAGCATATCGATATGTGTGATACCTCGTTCCCAACCCTTCCATTCGCCAAATTGCTCGTTACGGGCGGTGATGCCCCAACTAGTATATTTTTCCACCGCCCAGTCATTCGCTTTTTTCATTTGTGGAGTACCAATAAGCCTTGGACCTATTCCATCTAATAACTCGTGAGCCATTATTTGCAGTTGGGAGTTGTTGTTTTCCTCCTGAACTATTTTTTCTACAATCGTTTGTGCAGATAAAATATGAACGGAAAAAATACTGAGAATCATAAATAGTTTAGCTATACTTCTAGCAGAACTTACATGTTGGGTTATATTTTTTTTCATAGAATTAATTAAGGAAAACTTCATACAGAAACAATAAAGGACTCACGAGTAAAGCGAGTCCTTTATTTATAATGAAATTAAATGGATTGACTTCAGAATTATAAATCCTCTTTTTTAAATCAATAAACTAGGAAAACATATCCTTCACTTTGTGAAAGAATCCCTTGTCGGACTTACCTGGTTGGGGTGCAAAATTTGCCGAATTTCTGAGTTTTTCTAAGAGCTCTGATTCTTCACTTGTCAATTGCTTAGGTGTCCAAATATTGACATGAACCAATTGGTCTCCAATCGAATATCCATTCAATTCTTTTATTCCTTTTCCTTTTAAGCGTAATATTTTGCCACTTTGTGTTCCAGCTTCCAGCGTTATTTTTGCTTTTCCGGTGATCGTTGGAACTTCTATGGAGGTTCCTAAGGCAGCGTCAACGAAGCTCACATATAAATCAAAAATAACATTGTTGCCATCGCGATGCAGGAACTCATGTTCCTCTTCTTCAATGACAATTAATAAATCCCCTGCAATTCCTCCCCTAGGTGGTACATTTCCTTTGCTACTCATCGAAAGTTGCATATCATTGGAAACTCCTGATGGGATTTTTATAGGGATGATTTCTTCTTCTAAAACTCTACCTTCTCCAAAACAAGCCTCACATTTTGCTCCCACACTTTTACCTTCCCCACTACAAGTTGGGCAAGTGGATGAAGTAACCATCTGTCCTAACATCGTTTGTTGGACTCTTTTAACCTGACCTGATCCTTGACATGTTCCACAGGTCTTTAAATCCGTTCCATTTTTAGAGCCATTTCCTTGGCAAGATTTACAGGCTACATGCCTTTTTACCTTGATTTTTTTCTCAACACCGTTGGCGATTTCTTCCAGATTCAATTTTAATTTTATGCGTAAATCGCTTCCTTTTCTTTGTCTACGACCACCTCCACCACCTCTGCCTCCAGAGAAAAAACTGCCAAACGGGCTCTCATCACCAAAAATATCTCCAAAATTCGAGAAGATGTCTTCCATATTCATTCCACCTCCACCAAATCCTCCACCTGCAGCGCCACCCATTCCAGCGTGGCCAAAACGATCATATTGCGCTTTTTTCTGTGCGTTGCTTAATACCTCATAGGCCTCTGCAGCCTCTTTGAATTTTTCTTCTGACTCTTTGCTATCAGGATTTTTATCCGGATGGTATTTAATGGCCATCTTCCGATAGGCCTTCTTTATTTCTTCCTCTGATGCCGATTTCGATACCCCTAGAATTTCGTAGTAATCTCTTTTTTGAGCCATTTTTTAATTAGTTACCAACCACCACTTTAGCAAAGCGAATGACTTTTTCATTTAATGTATATCCTTTTTCAATTACCTCCACAACTTTGCCTTTTTCTGATTCTGTTGGCGCTGGAAACTGTGTAATGCAATCATGTAAATCTGCGTCAAAAACTTCACCTTTAGCAGGTAATTCCTTTAAACCTTTGGCTAATAAAATGGAATTTAATCGATTGAAAATCAGTTGTGTACCCTCTGATATTTCACCTTGGGGTGCATTGGCTAAAGCGCGTTCATAGTCGTCCATGACAGGCAATAACTCGACAATTAATTGAGCCGAAGCGCTTTGTATTAAATCAATTTTTTCCTTGGCTGTTCTCTTTCTAAAATTTTCGAAATCTGAATATAAACGAAGGTATTTTTCCTTCATTTCTGATAATTCATCTTTTACTTCAGTTGTTTCTTCCGTGTTTTCAGACTCAGATGAGGTGTTTTCGACGGTTTCCTGTGTATTAGCTTTTTCCTCTTCCGGATTTACTTCGGTATTTTTCTTTTTCATATGGCAAAATTAATAAGGTTTCCGTTAAACAAATCATACACCAAAAACTATTTTATGACAGTTTGGCATAATTTGAATAGCATTCGTAAATTTATGTCGCATGAGTAGGTCTCCCAAAAACATTTCTGATACAATTAAATCCTTGGCATCCCGACATGGTTTCGAGTTTTGTGGTTTGTCTAATGCTGATTTTTTGGAAAGTGAAGCGCCTAAATTAGAAAATTGGCTTTCCCAAAATATGCAGGGGAATATGTCCTATATGGAAAATCATTTTGATAAACGTTTAGATCCTCGGAAATTAGTGGAAGGTTGTAAAACGGTTATTTCACTTGTGTATAATTATTCCCCTTCCCCAGATTACCAACCATTACAAGATAGCTTTAAGGTATCAAAATATGCTTTAGGCATCGATTATCATGTAGTAATTAAAGATAAAATGAAGCTTTTATGGGATGATTTACAGGCTGAATTAGGTGATTTTACAGGTCGGATGTTTGTGGATTCAGCACCTATTTTAGAAAAAGCTTGGGCTCAAAAATCGGGTATTGGTTGGATCGGAAAAAATGCAAATTTGATTATTCCCAAACGAGGTAGTTTTTATTTTTTGGCGGAAATGTTGATTGATCTACCTTGTGAACCTGACGGACCCATCAAAGATTTTTGTGGTACTTGCACGCGTTGCATTGATGCTTGTCCCACGGATGCGATTACGCCTTATGTGGTTGATGGGTCAAAATGTATCAGTTATTTTACAATAGAATTAAAAGAGAACATGCCCATTGACTTGCAAAAGGATTTTCAGGATTGGATATTTGGTTGTGATATATGTCAAGATGTTTGCCCCTGGAATCGTTTTTCTAAGCCACATAAAGAACCACTTTTTGAAGCAAATAGTCAATTTTTAGGCCTTAATCGGCAGGATTGGGAAGGACTTTCAGAAGATTTATTTAATGAGTTGTTTCGCTATTCAGCGATTAACCGAACGAAATTGAGAGGAATAAAAAGAAATATAGCTCACATAAAAAAAATGGAACCATGAGGCCATGGTCCATTTTTGCAAATTAAACCCTAAAGTGAATTTCTTTGGATGAATTTTAGATCTAATTCTATGTTTTCTTTTGAATTTTCTTGAATCATTTCAGCAGCCATTCTACCCATTTGATTCGGTTGGCTTGAAATGACGGAAATTCCGCCCACCAACAATTCTTTAAAACAAGAATCATTATATCCGATTAACCCTATATCTTTTCCAACCTCAAACCCTTTTTTGTCCGCGTAATGGATGGCCTTGGCAAGGTTGACATCCGCTAGAGTGAAATAAATTTCACCTAAACGTATCTCGTCTTCGTCAAGACCATCTAAAACTTGGAAATTCATTGAAATAGATTCGCAGAATTTACTACATCCATTAATTAAATCTGCATCGAAATAATCTTCCTCAGTCAGAACTAAATTAAATGAATGGTACTTATTAAACAGGTTTAGTTGGGTATTAAAAACTTTTTTGATTTGACTGATTGGTTTGCTAACGATGCTGGCAAACGTTTGGCTTAGATTTGAAAATGAATGATCCAAGATGATCAATCGGTCAGAAGGTATTTTCTTTAGACACTTTAAATTTTCATCATCTTCTTCTATCAAATGAGGCATCACAACATAATAATGATAATTGCCTAATTGCTGGCTCATTATTTCTTGAAATTGCTGTGATTTGTATTGATAAGTGAAAATATCTACTGAAACATTTTTTCCTAAAGTTTGACAAAAGACATCAAAGATTGATTTAGTGGAATCCGTTATTTTACCTACTAGAAATAAAATCTTTGTCTTTGTTTTAAAAGTTGATTCCGAGATGAAGTATCCTTTTCTGAAAATAGAAGTGATAACGCCCATTTTATGTAACTCAGTATAGGCTCTCTCGACGGTATCTCTCGACAAATAACATTCTTCAGAGGCCTCATTAATACTAGGTAAACGTTCACCTGGTTTTAATTCACCCATTTCGATATCCTGCAAGAGCGAATTGATTAATTGCTGATACTTCGGCAATTTGCTATCTGACTTTTTGATCGTAAAGGTCCCAAAGGTGTTATTCATTGCAAATGGTTACTCTAACAAATAAAAAATATTTAATTTATTTCTGTTGACAAAAGTACACGACTAACGCTTTAGTTTATTGGACAAATCTTTCATTTATGTGGACTGAAGTTGCAAAAACATAGTTTAAGCTTTATTATGGTGTTATTTAAATGGTTTCGACACATATTATTCCAACAGTATTCTTTCTAGGTTCTTTTTTGCACAGGTAAAACCCAACTTAAATTCCTTTTAATTTTCTAATTTTAGACTTTCATTTTAAGTCCGTTTATAGTGTCCATTCGAATCGTATACATGTTTCTTGGCTTGCTTATTTTTGACCCCTTTTTTTTGTGGGCTCAAAAGTCGACACGCTATGAAAGGTTGACCACCGCTTCTGGTTTATCTCAAAGTACCATCAATAAAATCATTCAGGACAAAAAAGGCTTTTTGTGGTTTGCAACCGCTGATGGCTTGAATCGCTATGATGGGTATTCGTTTATGGTTTTCAGAAATGATCCAAGCAATAACAAGACTTTAAGTGGAAGTGATATCTCGACTGTTTGTGAAGACGATGAAGGTAATTTATGGGTAGGAACTCGAAATGCGGGATTAAATAAAATAAATTTAAAAACCGGTTCAGTGATTCGATTTCCGCGTGGGCCTTCAGGGGAAGATATTTCATCTGTTATTATTCCATCGATCGTTAATTTAGGAAATCATAAGATAGGTGTGGCCGCTTTAGGTATGGGTTTTATCACAATAGATTCTAAAAAGAATGTATTGATTAAAGAAGAGTCAGATTTTGAAACGCCACTCATTAAAGATGCGGTTCGGTTTTTCAGGCATTCAACGGGGTCGCTTTGGATTGGTACAAGAACTGGGTATTTGATTTCAGTTTTGGGCAATCGTTCTTATTTGCCATTTAATTTTGGTCAAAAGGGTCCGGCCAACGAATTTCGTATTCGGGCTTTATTTGAAGCAAAAAATGGAGATATATTAGTCGGTACAGAAGGCCGAGGATTATTTCGCTTTGATCATCAAAATCAAAAATTCACTTCCGTTTTTTATAATCGGTCTTCTCTTTCCTCTCGCCAAAATATCGTAACGAGCATAAGTAGGGATGGATCTAAAAACATTTGGATTGGAACGGATAACGGGATTTATATTTGTGAAGGCGAGAATTTTTCAAAATTTCGCCAAGTGGTGTCTAATCCAGACCCTGAATTTGGCATTAGCTCATATTCGGTGACTAGTTTATTTACCGATTCAAATTTAAATACTTGGATTGGGACTTGGGAAGCTGGTTTAAATATCGATTTTCACCAAAAATCTCGATTCTCTTTATTGAGATATAAACCCAATACGTTTTTAGGCTTATTGAGTAATAAAGTCACCGCACTTAGGGCAAATTCAAATCAAGGAGTGTGGATAGGCAGTAATGTAGGTTTATCCTATTTAAATTATAAATCTGGAATCGTTGAACATGTGGTCAACAATGCAGATATCAATCGCCTTAATTCACCTGATATTTTTGATGTTAACTTATTAGAAACAGACTCATTAGGTACTTTGTGGATTGGTGTTTGGGGGAAAGGCCTTTTCAATATGATGTCTAACCGAAAAATGATTTCATATCCAGTCCCAAAAGGAATTGTTTCAAATGTCGCGACCGTTAAATTTTCTAGTATCCTAAAGAAGGGGCTAAAGTTGTTGCTAGGGACTTCAGGAAATGGTTTAATGGCCTTTGATTTGATTTCTAAAAAATATGAAATTCCTTACATGGAATTAAATCGAAAATTGTTTGAAAATAAAACGATCTCCACGTTAATGATGGAGGGAAATAATCGTTTATGGATTGGAACTACGGCGAGTGGATTGTATGTCTATGATTTTAAGACAAAAAAAAATAATCATTGGGAAAAGGGAATTTCTACTTCTTCTTTGAGATATAACCATGTGACCTATATACACCAAGACCGAAAAAATCGAATCTGGGTCCTCACAAATGGAGGAGGATTGCACTTATATCAAGGCCCTGGTAATAAATTTAAGGTTTTCACGGTCGCCGATGGATTAGTCAGCAATACCTTGAGAGGAATGGTGGAAGATAAAAAAGGAAATTTATGGTTGACGACCAATGGTGGAATCTCAAAAATGGATCCAAAGAATTTCAAATGCATCAATTTTGATGATGTGGATGGACTACAAGGGAAAGAGTTTTTAATTAATGCTTTCGACAAAAACGATCAAGATTGGTTGTTTTTTGGAGGTATTAATGGATTGAATTATATCAAATCAGATAGTTTGCGTTCTCGAATGGATGTCCCAAACGTCTTTATAACCAATCTAAAAATCTTCAATAAACCTGTTCAAGTGGGAGCGGAGAACTCTCCTTTAGATCAAGATATTTTATTTACCAAGCATTTAATTCTTCAGCCAGAACAATCGGTATTTAGCTTTGACTTTGTTGCTTTAGAATATCAAAGACCTAAAAACAACCGTTATGCGTATTATTTAGAAGGTTTTGAAAAAGATTGGAATTATGTGGGTACCCAAAGATCCGCTTCATATACGAATTTGAGTCCGGGTGATTATACCTTTAAAGTAAAGGCTTCTAATTCGGACGGTATTTGGGCCGAAAATCCATTCGAGTTAAAAATCACTGTTTTACCCCCATGGTATCGCACCTGGTGGGCTTTTATCATCTATATTCTTTCTGCTGCAGGGATTGTTTATGGATTTATTCGTGAAATAAAGATCCGAGAATCATTCAAAACAGATATACGTTTGAAAGAAATTGAAAAGGAGCGTATTCAAGAGCTTGAGCAGGTTAAAACGCACTTTTTTACCAATATTTCTCATGAGCTTAGGACTCCATTAACCCTCATTATTAGCCCCATTGAACGTTATTTTCTTAAAAATAAGGGATTAAACGAGGAACAAAATACTCGGATGTCTTCCATATATCAAAATGCACAAAAGCTTTTGCGATTGATTAACCAGCTGTTAGACCTATCCAAAATTGAGTCAGGAAAACAGCAACCTTCTGTCGCAAAACATGATTTAATCCTTCAATTGTCCAGTATCATTTTGGGGTTTGAAAATTATGCGCAACAAAAGCAAATCAATTTGATGTGGAAACCCCCACAAAATGATCTATTTGTTTATTATGATTCTGATATCATTGAAAAATGTGTAACAAATCTTTTGTCTAACGCTTTTAAACATACGCCGGAAGAGGGGAAAATAGGCGTTTCCTTGACTCTTATTCATGATCTTCAAGCAGGGAAAAAGATAGTCAAATCCGTTCGAATCCAAGTGCTAGATACTGGAAAAGGAATCGCATCTGAACATTTGAATCATATTTTTGATCGTTTTTACCAAGTGCCTGAATCGATGAATCGAGCCGGAACGGGCGTCGGTTTGTCACTTTGTAAGGAATTGATTGAGTTGCATCTAGGTCAAATAGAGGTTAATAGCAAATTGGGTGAAGGAAGTGACTTTTCGATTAATTTTCCAGTTCAAGTTGACGCATTCGATCCTTCATGGATTCACCAACATGAAAATTTATTGGAAAAGATTGTTTCTAATAATCCCGTGATTCAAAAATTAGACTCAATAGAACATGAAAAACAAATTTTATTGATTGTTGATGATCATACGGAACTAAGAAAATTTGTTGCCGATATATTTTCGAATCGTTTTCAAATTGTGGAGTCGGAAAGGGGAGAGGAAGCGTTGGAACTAGCATTAAAGTTTTTACCAGATGTGGTTATTACCGATTGGATGATGCCTGGCATGAGCGGAATAAATCTTTGTCGGGCGCTTCGCAGTAATCCCAAAACAAATCATATTCCGATTATAATTTTAACTTCAAAAAGTTCTCAAGATAGTCAAATTGAAGGAATGCAATCCGGTGCGGATGATTATGTGAGTAAGCCATTTAACGCGGATTTACTTGAGATTAGGGTTAATAAGTTATTAGAAGCTAAGGAAAGAGCTAGAAAAAATTGGCAGAAACAATTAGTTCAGAAAGAATTAACGGAGGGTAAATTACCGGAATTTCAAGATGAGTTTTTACAAAAGGCAACCGCCTTAATTATCGAAAATATCGCTGATTCTAATTTTGATGTAGTCGATTTAGAAAATGGACTGGACATGAGTAAAATGCAGTTATATCGGAAGTTAAAAAATCTTACTTCTTTAGCAGGGAATGAATTCATACGTTCCATTAGGCTCCAACAAGCCTTAGTGTTTATGGAGACAAGCCAATTTAATGTTTCAGAAATTGCCTATAAAGTTGGATTTAATGATCCGGCCTATTTTACACGCGTCTTTAAAAAACAATTTGGTCAATCACCTTCTTATTACATCAATCATGCTAAAGAGAACATTAGTTAAATTATCAATTCTTGCCTGTATATCTATTTTGATTTCCTCTTGGGGATTTCTTTCTCATAAATCATTACAGCAAGTTTCGATTTATACGTTGCCAGCAGAATTGGGATTGTTTTTTTACGCGAACCAAGATTATTTGGTGACCCATTCCATCAGGCCAGATGTCCGTAGAAGAGACGATAAATCTGAGGATCCAAAACATTATTTAGACATGGATGCCGATGTTTTTGGTCCTAATTATCGGACAAGTATTCCTCATGATTTTTCCGCCGCCATCAAGAAATATTCCTTGGATACTTTGAAAAATGAAGGGCTTGTACCATGGGAGGTAAACCGTGTATATAAGCGGTTGGTTTATTCATTCCAACATAATTTAAAGGATTCCGTTTTGTTTTATTCAGCCGATTTAGGTCATTATGTGGCTGATTCGCATGTTCCATTACATACGACCAAAAATCACGATGGTCAATTTACCAACCAAAAAGGAATTCATGTTTTGTGGGAAAGTTTAGTGCCAGAAGAATTTTTAAGAAATTATCAATTTAATCAAGTACCTGCAGTTACCTATATAAAAAATCCACAAGATTTTATCTTTCAAATTTTATTGGAATCACATGATATGCTACCTGAAGTTTATAAAACTGAATTAGCTCTCCGGGCAGAGATGGGAGAAGCAAAAGCATTCATGGAAGTAGAGCGAGGGGGCCGTAAATTACAGTATTATACCAAAGACTTTATAAAAGCGTATGGCAATCGATTAGGTACTTCCATCGAAAAGAGAATGCTTTTAGCGTCTAACCGAGTGGCTAGTTTTTGGTATTCTGCTTATAAAGATGCCGGATCGCCTGCTTGGGTGATGGCTGCTCCTGAAATTTCAGAGGCAATGAAACAGAAATATGCCAATGAGAAGTCGGTATGGTCATCTAATAACCTAATCAAGGAAAATTTATTGATTTCGCTAAAAGCAAAATCTTCAGAATAAATGCAAAAGATTTTACTCCTTTCAGATACACATAGTTATTTAGATGCGCGTCTAGAGGAGCATATTGAGTTTTGCGATCAAATTTGGCATGGAGGGGATTGGGGTTCTGTGGCGATTGCAGATACATTAATGAGTTTTGGAAAACCCGTTTATGGCGTTTACGGGAACATAGATGATCGCACGATCCGTAACATGTTTCCTAAAATTACTCGGTTTATGTGCGAAGACGTAAAAGTTGCCATGACACATATTGCTGGTGCTCCCTCTTCTTACAAACCTGATGCTTTAGAAACTTTTGCCATGGGAATTCCTCATATTTTTGTGTGCGGACATTCCCATATACTTCAGGTCAAAAGAGATTTAAAACGAAATAACATGCTGTTTTTAAATCCAGGGGCGGCGGGCCAACATGGATTTCATGATGAGCAAACAGCATTAAGGTTTAAGATAGACGGATCCCGGATTTTTGATATGGAGGTGATTCAAATGCCTCGTTTGAAGATTCGGGTTAAATAAACGAATGGACATTTTCGAAAACGCTTCCTTTTTGAAACGATTTAAGAATCCAACCCCCGCCGACTACATCATCCCCCTCATAAAATACAGCTGCTTGGCCCGGTGCAATTCCACTGACATCTTCATGAAATTCTACTTTGATTTTTCCGTTTAATCCTTCAATAAAAGCCGCAGTTCCAGCATCTTTGTACCTGACTTTTGTTACTGTTTCTAAGCCTTCTGCTGGAATTGAGTCATATTTTTGAAGGTTCAATTGGCCCACATACATACCGGTTCTATTTAAATCTTCTAATTTCCCGATGACCACTTCGTTCGTTTCTTTTCGTATTTCTGTGACAAATGCCGGGTAGCCAAATGCCTTTCCTAATCCCTTTCTTTGCCCTACCGTATAAAATGGATATCCCTCGTGAATACCTATGATTTTGCCTTCTGTGTCAATAAAATTCCCACCTTTTACCTGCTCTTCCAATTCAGGAATTCTACGTTTTAAAAACCCCCGATAGTCATTGTCCGGTACAAAACAAATTTCATAGCTTTCTGATTTATTGACTAGGTCGACAAAGCCCCGCTCTGTGGCCATTTCACGTATTTTAGCTTTCGTTAAATGACCTAAAGGAAGAATGGTTCGCGCGAGTGAAGATTGAGAAACTCCCCAAAGCACATAACTTTGGTCTTTTAAGGCATCCACGCCTTTGGAAATAATAAATCGATTATTTTCTTCTCTAATTTGTGCATAATGTCCTGTCGCGATGAATTCGCAACCTAATTGGTCTGCGCGTTTTAGCAACGCATCCCATTTAATGTGGGTATTGCACATCACACATGGATTGGGTGTTCGACCTTCTACATATTCATTAGTGAAATAGTCGATGACGGAATCGCCAAATTCCTCGCGGATATCTAATATATAATGCGGGAATCCTAAGGATACAGCGATATGTCGGGCATCATTAATGGAATCAAGTGAACAGCAACCTGTTTCTTTTTTTGTCCCACCGGAGCTAGCATAGTCCCATGTTTTCATGGTCATGCCGATCACTTCATATCCTTGCTCATGTAATAAAACAGCTGCGACCGAGCTGTCAATACCGCCACTCATGGCGACTAATACGCGTCCTTTTGTTTCCATATTTGCTGCTCAGGTTCAAGGCCTGACGAAATTTTGTGCAATTTAAGATTAATTTGCCCAATTGGCGAACAATTTTGCTATTTAGCACCTTAAAGATTAGTTTTGTTTTTATTTTTGGATTGATTTATGCTAAAGACAAAGGTTAAGGTTTCTGCGATTGAGAATTTGTCGGATGCGCGGTATTGTGCAGGGATGGGCGTGGAGTGGTTGGGGTTTTCTATGACGGATGTTCCCGTGGATAAATTCAATGAAATTCGAAATTGGCTTTCAGGAATTCAGATCGTTGGCGAGGCTTTTAATTGCTCAGAAGATCAAATTATTGTGCTCTGCGAGGCTTATCAACCGGATGTTTTAGAGATTAGTTCATCGACTAACTTAGAGAAAATCAAGCAAATTGCATTACCCAAAATCTTAAGAGTTAATCTTGATTCAGATAATTTACCAGCATTATTTGCGGCAGCTCGACCTTATGTGGATTATTTTTTGTTGGTAGGTGACACAGAGGATTCCTTACTCGGTTTTGAAAACCAAGTTGAAATATGGTCCGCTCAATATCCCATTATCTTAGGATTAAGCATTCCTGATCAAGATTTAGAGGAATGGGTTGAGCAAAGTTCTATTCAAGGAATTGGATTAATAGCCGGCAAAGAGGAGCGGCCTGGCTACCGAGATTTTACGGATTTAATGACTATCTTGGAAAAACTAGAAACAGAATAAATATGTGTTTACGCATTTAAAAATATATGTTAGAATCGATTAAAGGCTTTTGGATTACGTGTAAAATCAAAATTTCGCAAGGAATTATTTGGTTGATAATGCTGTTGGATAAAGCACTTTTAAAGGTTTTAGGTGAGAAGAAATATACTTGGTTAATCGGTTATGGCAATCTGACTAAAGTTCTCATTGAAGCCTATTACCGTAGATTCAAAGCATTTTATGATGCGCATGTCGACAAACAATCTCCTTATTACAGGCCTATTGTTAAGGTTTGGAAATTTACTGCCAAAGCGGGTTTATTTCTTTTGATTTATTTGTTTGTCATCCAAACCAATATTTTTTGGTTAACCGGTGAAATGCCATCGGTAGACGATTTACAAAATCCCAAACTTTCACAAGCCTCTGAAATTTATTCTGCGGATGGGGTATTATTAGGCAAGTATTTTGCCGAAAATAGAACGCCAATTCGGGATTTTAATTTATTGTCTCCTCATCTCGTAAAAGCTTTGGTGGCTACCGAGGATTCTCGGTTTTATGAGCATACAGGTATTGATTTTCAAGCTTGGGCCGGTGTGTTAGTGGGCATGGCCAAAGGTGGCGATCGGGGAGGTGGGAGTACTATTTCACAGCAATTAGCCAAAAATCTCTTTAAAACTCGTACCAAAAAAGGCTTCTTCAAAACAGGTATTTTGGGATATATTCCAGGATTAAATAAGTTGATCTATAAATCCAAAGAATGGGTCACGGCCATTAATCTAGAACGTTTTTATACCAAGGATGAAATTATACTTTGGTATTTAAATACGGTCGATTATGGCAACAACGCCTATGGCATTAAAGTAGCCGCCAAGACGTATTTTAATACGAGTGCGGATAGTTTAAATGTACAAGAATCCGCGATATTAATTGGCTTGCAAAAGGCGACAACCACTTATAATCCAACTCGTTACGACGGAAAGCCTTTGGCTGAAAACAAGGCTTGGAAGCGTAGAAATGTGGTTTTGTCTCAAATGGTGAAGGCGGGTTATTTGAAAAAAGCTGAATATGATTCATTAGCTAAATTACCTATTGTTTTACATCCCAACGAAGAATCTCCTTATGATGGGACGGGTAATTATTTTAAGGTAGCTGTGGCTCGATACATTAATGATTGGGCTAAGGAAAATGAAATGGAAGTCGATTTGTATCGGGATGGATTGAAAATTATGACGACCATCGACTCGCGTCTCCAATTACATGCGGAGGAAGCTGTTGAGGGTGGTATGCGTAATATTCAAAAATCTTTTGACAATCATTGGACTGGTCAAAATCCTTGGGTCGATGAGCATGGAGTTGAGATTGTGGGTTTCATCGACACGGTTGCTAAGCGGACGGATTATTACAAAGCGTTGGCTAAAAGATTTCCTACAAGTCCAGATTCGGTTTGGCATTACATGAAAAATGTAAAACGTGACATGTGGGTTTATTCTAGAAATGCCTTGGGTGAGGAGAAAAGAAGTATGAGCTCGATTGATTCCATCAATTATTACAAGCGTTTTTTACAGTCGGGCATGATGACCTTAGATCCTTATACAGGCCATATTAAGGCTTGGGTGGGTGGTTTAGATTTTAAATATTTCAAATACGATCACGTTAAGCAGAGTAAACGTCAGCCTGGTTCTACGTTTAAACCTTTTGTTTATACAGCGGCCATAGACGGGCCTAAAGATTTATCGCCTTGTTACATGGTGAAAGATGAACCCTTTGAAATTGAAGTAGAGGAGAAGGGTGAAAAGAAAATTTGGCGTCCCTCGAATGCTGACGGGACTTTTTCTTACATGATGATGCCACTTCGTCGGGCATTAGCCAAAAGTATTAATTCAGTGGCAGCTAGATTAACGAATGAAGTGGGCGCGGATACGGTCATGTATTATGCGCAAAAAATGGGGATTAAAAGTCCTTTAAAACCTGTTGCGTCCATTGGTCTTGGTTCCTTTGATGTATCGCTTTATGAGATGATTGGGGCATATTCAGCGTTTGTGAATGAGGGAATTCATGTGGAGCCTATGATTATTCAAGAAATTAAGGATCAAAATGGGAAGGTATTACAGAATTTTGAGCCTATTTCTTTTCGGGTTATCAAAAAGGAATCGGCCCAATTAGTTCGATCCATGCTGGAGGGTGTTATTCATGAGGGGGGAACTGCGAGTTCGTTACTATGGTCTGATGGAGAGGTACTTTTGCCTACTGAAAATAGGTATGCGCATAATTTTGCGGGTAAAACGGGAACTACTTCCAATCATTCGGATGGTTGGTTTATCGGGATGACGTCCAATTTAATTTCAGGTGTTTGGGTGGGTGGTGACGATCGATCAATACATTTCCGAACGAGTGCATTGGGTGAGGGTGCTAAAACGGCATTACCCATTTATAAACGGTTTATGATTCGAGTTGTGAAGGATCCGGCATTAGCGATGTATAAACCCATTCCATTTGATAAATTAGATCGACGGGTTGTAAAAAAGGATTTTGATTGCCAAGGTTCTTACAGCACTTTGCCTGATTCACTTCAAGTTTCGGATGCAGAATTGGATTCATTGAATGCATTAATGGATGAACAGAATGTAGATGGGACGAAGCAAGATTCTATCCCCAAAGGACCACAATAGAATGGAAGCAATCGAAATTATCAATTATTTCAAATCTCTTCAAGATCAAATATGTGAAGGCATTGCAAAAGCAGATGGCCAAGGCACATTTAAGGAAGATGTGTGGACACGGAGTGAAGGGGGTGGTGGCCAGTCCAGAGTTATTCAACATGGAAAAATTCTAGAAAAGGCAGGTGTCAATTTTTCAGCTGTCCATGGACCTTTACATCCTAAAATGGTGACTAGCTTGGATATTAAAGAGGAAGTTGATTTTTTAGCCACAGGAGTTTCCATTGTCATGCATCCCTTTAATCCATGGGTTCCTATTATTCACATGAACGTTCGCTATTTTGAATTGAGTAATGGTCAAAATTGGTTTGGTGGGGGCATCGACTTAACTCCGCATATTATTATTCCTGAGCAGGCGAAATGGTTTCATCAACAATTGAAAACAGCTTGCGACGCATTTGATGCGAGTTATTACCCTACCTATAAAAATTGGGCGGATGATTATTTCTATAGTCCACACAGAGAAGAAACAAGAGGTGTAGGCGGAATATTTTTTGATTATTTGAAATCTAACTCAGCTGAAGAAAAAGAAAATACCTTTGATTTTGTCAAAAATATAGGCGAATCTTTTGTACCCATTTACAGCCATTTGATGCAATTGAATGCGGATAAACCTTTTGGCCAAAAAGAAAAAGACTTTCAATTATTGCGTAGAGGTCGTTATGTCGAATTTAATTTAGTCCATGACCGAGGAACTAAATTTGGCCTAGAAACAAATGGTCGGACTGAATCCATCCTTATGAGCATGCCTCCCATGGCTTCTTGGGAGTATATGTATGACCCGACTCAATTCCCTGAGGGGCAAAAAACGATGAATCTCTTGAAAAAGGGGATTGATTGGTTGGCCTAGAAATAAATTAGGCTTTTCAAACTTGCTTTCTAGCAACATTTATCATTTCTTTGAATGATAATGAAATAAAATTTTAAAAATATATTTTATCATTATTTAGGGGTTTCATATAAATATGGAACCTACTCTTTAAATACGGTAAATACGGTGTTTTATTCTTTTATAGATGGATTTTTTGCATATACCAGATGATGAATTATGTGATCTACTTTTTAAGGGCGATTCCAAAGCCTTTGAAGTAATCTATAAGAAGTATTTTAAATATTTATATCGATATGTCAATCACTCATTAGGTTCTAAAGAGGATTCAGAAGAAATATTACATGATTTATTTTTAAGCATTTGGCAAAATCGAAGCAATAAAAAGATTTTAGACCTTAGGGTTTATTTATATGTCTCAGCAAGGAATTTAATCAATAAACATTTAAGGAATAAAATCAATTTTTCTAAATATAGAGAGTTTGAATTGTTGCATAAGGTTTTTAGTAGCAATGAATCTGAATCCATTACAAATTCAAATGATTTTAATGAGCGATTGAATTTTATTCTGAATTCGATGTCTGAAAAAACTGCTACCGTATTTAGAATGAGTAAGATAGAAGAGATTTCTGTGAAAAAGATTTCGGAGCAACTTGATATTTCAGAAAAGGCGGTTGAATATCATATCACAAAATCTCAAAAAATATTAAAGGAAAAGTTTAAAGACTTTTATTCAGCAAATTAAATTTTATATAATGACAAATAAGGAATTTGACTCACTTAGTGAAAAATTCAATCAAGGTAAATGTTCGGAGGAAGAGTTAATGCTCTTGCAAAAATTAGCTAACGATAATCTTAATTTTCAAAATCATTCGAATTTAGAGTCCTCAATCGAGGCACAAAATAAAATTTGGGAGAAATTGAATTTGGATAATAATACAGGTAAGAACGTTAAATATTATTGGATTGCATCTGGAATAGCAGCTTCATTACTGTTATTCTTTAGTTTATTCTTTCAATGGGATTTTAAAAATAAGTTAGAGTTTGCTTCGATTCCTAGAAATGGGGTTGAAACTAAAAACAATGCTAATTCATTGCAAAAAATTACCTTGCCTGATGGAAGTCATGTATTATTAGGTAAAAATGCTCACATCTTAGTCGCTGAAAATTTCGGTGTTAAAACTAGAACTGTTTATTTGACTGGTGAGGCATTTTTTACGGTAGCTAAAAACGAAAAAATTCCCTTTTTCGTTCATGTGGATAATTTAATTACTGAAGTTATAGGTACTTCATTTAAAATAAGTAAACCGACTTCAGATAAAATGATTGAAGTATCCGTTAAAACGGGCAAAGTATCTGTTTATACACATGATCAAAAGTCAATAAATAAGTCTAATGGCGTTATTATTACTCCGAATCAAAAAGCTGTTTTTAATTTGATTAGTAGAACTATTAATGAAAGCGTTGTCGATGTTCCGCTGGTTATCTTACAAAATGTTAAAAAGTCTGATTTTGTATTTGATGATGTTAATGTGAATGGAATATTTAAGAAAATGCAGCAGATTTATGGCATTGAAATTATCCAAGTTAATTCCAATATCAATCGATGTGTATTTACAGGTGATTTAAATGGCCTAGATATGTTCAAACAATTGGAGTTTATCTGCACTTCCATTAATGCTAATTATGAAGTTCGAGGCTCATCCATTTTTATTAACGGTGAGGGTTGTAAATAATTTTTAAATTAAAAAGAATTTTAATTATGGAAAAATAAAAGAAATGAAAAAATAGTCGATAATGCGTCAACATTACCGACTAAAATGTACTCATTCAATGGTATTGAATGTTTTCGTTAGACGAAAGTACATGAGTTATTGATCTTGAAAAAAACCTTTAACAATGTAAAATTATGAACATAAAATACAAATCTCCAAGATTACTTATAAGAGTTATGAAAATTTCTATACAACAACTTTTTCTTAGTTTGATTTTCTGCACGTTTGCAAACGCTCATGTGGCATTAAGTCAGAATGAATTAATTGAAACTGTTACGATTCAGGCTGAAAATGCGCAGATTAAACGTGTACTTTCATTGATTGAAAAACAAGTTGATTATCGGTTTATTTATAGTTCTAATACAATTAATATAAATAAAAAGGTCAGTTTGAATGTAACAAACAAAAAATTAGAAGAAGTTCTCAATGACCTTTTTAAATTATTAGACATACAATATTCAGTTCGCGATAAAAGAATTTTATTGCGAAATAATGTTGTTTCTAGTGCGACTGTTAGTTTAAACAATAATATTATTTTAGAAAAACCTGTAAGGGGAAACGTAAAAGATGAAAATGGTCAAGCTCTCCCAGGCGTTACTGTACAAATTCAAGGTACTAATCAAGGTACACAGACTGATGTAAGTGGTAATTTTTCATTTTCATCGTTAGATGATAAAGAGGTGTTGGTTATTTCTTTTGTAGGTTACGTTTCTCAAAAAATTCTAGTCGGCACTAAATCACTAATAGAAGTTTCTTTAATTCCGGACAATAAGGCCTTGGATGAGGTGGTTGTTGTAGGTTATGGAACGCAAAAGAAAAGTGATTTAACTGGTGCCGTTGGAACCATAAAAACGGATGCCATTCAAGAGCGTAGATCAGCTTCATTAAATCAGGCTATTGCCGGAAGAGTGACAGGAGTAAACGTTTCTGTTAACTCAGGTCGTCCAGGTGGACGTGCAAATATTCGTATCAGGGGTAATACTTCTGTAAGTGTGGCAAATAACCCGTTATACGTAATCGATGGAGTTATTTTAAATGCATCTGATTTAGCCAATGGTAGTACACCTATTGATTATTTGAATGCTAACGATATTTCGAATATAGAGATTTTAAAAGATGCATCCGCTACGGCAATTTATGGGGCAAGGGGAGCGAATGGTGTTATATTAGTCACTACAAAAAGAGGAAGTCAGGATGGTGGTAAAATAAGTTATGATACTGATTTTAGTGTGGGAGTTCTACCTAAAAAAATACCTTTATTGAATTCAACTGAATTTTTATATGTTGAGGATCAAGCTTATTTAAATGCGAAAAAATATGATCCAGTAGGTTTTGCCGGTGGAAAATATGTGAATCCTGCCACTAAGAGAACTAACCCTTTATTATTTGATTCTAGCGGTAAGCCTATATATAATACGGATTGGCAAGATGAATCATTTAGGAAAGCTTTGACTCAGAATCATCAATTGGCATTCACAGGAGGTAATTCAAAAGATAATTATGGATTGTACTTAGGGTATCGAAATGAAGATGGACTTGTAAATGCTTCATGGTTAAAAAGATATTCAGCGCGTTTTGTGATGGATAGCCAAATCAAATCTTGGATTAAAATTGGTGGAAGTTTAAGTTATAATGATCAAAGCGAAAGCCAAGTAGATCCTTTAGGTGGTGGTGGTATTATTACTATGCGTCAAGTATTAGAGGCGCTTCCAATTGTCCCCGTTAAATATCCTAATGGAAGATGGGGTAGCAATGAAGATTATGCAGGTATGGAAGGTGGTGGTAGCCCTATTCAAGTTTCGGAGGAAAGATTATACTATTTAAAGACTCAATCTTTATTAGGTAATGTATACTCAAATATTAATTTGGCTAAAGGCCTAGAGTTAAGAACTACTGTGGGTGTGAACATTATTAATCAGGAAACTGATTATTATGGAGGAAGAACCTTAAACTATATTTCTAGAAACCAAGGTGGAGATGCATCTTTAACAGCTGATCGACATAATTCATGGCAAATAGAAAACTATTTGACTTACAATAAGAAAATATCTTCGGATCATTCAATTGTAGCTATGTTGGGACAAGCGCTACAGCATGTAGATCGTATGAATTTTACTGCAAGAGCTCAAAGATTCCAAGATGATTATTTTCAATTTAACAATTTAGGAACGGGTGCTGTTACTCCGGCGTCTTCTTCTAGTGTAAGCGGTTACGGTTTAGATTCCTATTTTGGACGTTTTAATTATAATTTGAAGGATAAATATCTCTTGACTTTTACAGGTCGTGTGGATGGTTCTTCGAAATTTGGAGCGGCTAATCGATATGCAGTATTTCCATCAGCTGCTTTGGCTTGGAAAGTAATCGAAGAAGATTTTATGCAAGATATTCCATTTGTTTCCAATCTTAAAGTTCGAACAAGTTATGGTATAACAGGAAACTCTGAAATCACGGCGTATCAATCTTTAGCGGGATTAGGTAATTATGCGGTTATATTTAATAATGCACGCCAAGTAGGTATTGGTATAAACCGATTAGCAAATCCAGATTTACGTTGGGAAAAAACAGAGCAAATTGACGCTGGATTAGAATTAGGCTTATTAAATAATAAAATCAACATTGAAGTTGATCTTTATCGTAAGTTGACTACTGATATGCTATTAAGTGCCCCAGTACCTTCAAGTAGTGGTTTTACTACGGTAAGTCAAAATGTGGGAAGCATGGAAAATAGGGGAGTAGAATTTGCCATTAATTCTGTGAATATTGCGCGTCCGAACTTTACATGGAATACTAGTTTTAATATCTCATTTAATCAAAACAAGGTAATTGCTTTGACTGGTGGCGCTGATATTTTCTTAGGCAGGACAGTTGTTCGACAAGGTGAGCCTGTTGGTTCATTTTTTGGTTTTGTTCATCAAGGGACATGGAGTACAGCAGAAGAATCTGTGGCTGCTAAGTATTTGAAAAAACCAGGTGATATCAAATATCAAGATACCAACAATGATGGTAAGATCAATGATAACGATCGTGTCATCATTGGAAAAGGAATTCCAGATAGTTTTGGTTCATTTATCAATACCATTACGGTTAAAAACTTTGAATTTATGGTTGATCTTCAATTTATGAATGGTAATGATGTTCTTTTTGGTAGCAAGCACTCTGCTGAAGATAGGGTTAGTATTGCCAACAGCTTTAAAACGGTTTTAAACGGTTGGACACCTACTAATCAAAGCTCAAGACTTGCAGAGTTAAGACCTGTTTCTGCTGGATATACTACGAATAATGATACAGATAGAATTCAGGATGGATCTTTTTTAAGGGGTAGAAATGCTATGTTATCCTATAAGTTTCCTTCCGAGATTACTAGGAAAATGAAGATGAGTCGATTAAGAGCATTCGTTTCTGTTCAGAATTTCTTTTTGTCTACTAAGTTTCAAGGATATGATCCTGAAGTTTCTACCTCTGGAGCTGCTTTTGATCAAGGTTTAGATCTATATGCATATCCAAAGGCAAGAACATTCATGGTCGGCTTAAATATAGGTTTATAAAAAATATCAATTTAAAAATATAATACGATGAAATACACGATAAAAAAATACTTGATATTAGCCATCGGCTCTTTAATCATTTTTAGCGGATGCTCTGAGTTTTTAGAAGAACCTGATAAGTCAAATTTTACTAGGGAGAACTATTTTACTAAGCCTGAACATGCCGAAAGTATTATAAATTCGATTTATGAAAACATGCGAAATGTATTGGGTGGTGGTTTTAATGGGGCACCATGGATGATGCTTGAATTTGCCACTGGATTAGCAAATACAGAACTTGGGCAAGCTCAGAATAGCATCTTTGTTCGAAACCTTGTAAATAATTCAGATAATGCATATGGCCAAACATATTGGACTAGTCATTATAGGGGAATTGGTAATGCTAATTTAGCGATTGCTAAAATTCCAGGCATAAAGATGGATGAAATAGCTAAGAAAAAATTCTTAGGCGAAGCTAGATTTTTGAGAGCTTTATACTACTATGATTTGGTTCGTATCTTTGGTTCTGTGCCATTAATTTCTGAGCCAATTGACTTAAGTTCAAAAGATTTATATCCTGAGCCTGCAAGTGTAGAAAATATCTATAAATTGATTGAATCTGATTTACTTGAAGCTGAAAAGTCGGGTCTCCCATTTAGAGATGCATCTGGAAGGGTTTCTATTGGAGCGATCAAATCACTTTTGTCTAGTGTTTATTTAACTATGGCAGGGTTTCCGCTTAATAAAACTGAGAATTTTGCTAAGGCAGCTGAAAAAGCATTGGATGTAATCAATTCGAATCAGTTTACCTTATTTGCTACTTATGATGATCTTCATTTGGCTTCAAGAAAAAATAGTGTTGAGAATATCTTCCAAGTTCAATATTTAGAAAATATTTTGCCTTCCAATTGGCAAACGTCAATTATTCCATACAATCAAGGTATTTCTAATTATACGGATGAAACAGGTGCTATTTTTGCCAACAAAGAATTTGTAGAATCCTATGAAAAAGGAGACAAAAGAGCCGCTGAGAAGCAATTCTATTATTCAAGTTATTCCTTGCGTGGAAATAGAACTCAGACGAGAAATCTAGGAGGTTATTACTTGTTTAAGCATTTTGACGTTATAGCTCAAACATCCACAACAAGTAGTGGATTAAATTGGACCTTATTAAGGTATCCAGAGGTACTTTTAACCTATGCAGAAGCTGCAAATGAAACAGGTGGACCTAGCGCTGTTGTTTTAAATGCAATTAACTTAGTACGCAAAAGAGCTGAGCTACCTGCATTAGAAGGACTTTCAAAGGACGAATTGCGTGAGGCAATTTGGAGAGAAAGATTTTATGAACTTAGTTTTGAAAATAAAACTTGGTATGATATGGTTAGACTTAGAAAAGCTTTCAATGTAAGTACTAAGAAATTTGAAGCTTATGTTGGACATAAATTCTCTTATGGACCCACTCTTTCTGAAAAAGAATTATTATTTCCTATCCCGACAGCCGAGATTAGAAACAATAATAAGTTGAAACAAAACAAAGGGTATTAATAATCTTTAACATAAAAAAAGCACTTCAATGAAAATTGAAGTGCTTTTTTTTATTTAATTATTTCTTTAAGCCTCCCAAACAATACTAATGCCTTTCGGGGTCATCAATAAAATACGGGTAGGTGAGGGCAATAAAACCAAACGAGTCGCAGCAACAGGATCCTCAATCCATTCCACTTCTACTCCTTCTTTTTTCCCAATCTCAATTTCACCGTCGGCTGTTTCCACAAACTTCTTGGCTAAATAGGCCGTTGGCAACAATACATCCGATTCAGGACAATGTTTGATATGAACCTTTTCTAAAATTTCTTCTAATTGATCCCCATATTTTTCGTTGAAATCATCTTCCAAATCATGTAAAACTTCTTCTACATCATCATAAGTGTAATCCGAATAGCTTAATTTGCTTAATTCTAATCGCTTTTGTAAAATGGCAATCATCGCCTCGTCAATAGTATTCATTCCTTTTAATTAATTTTTTTACAAAGATAAGTTTTGAAATGGATTTTCCCTTGGGAATTTCGAGTCAAAATAAATATTTCCATGCTGAGTATTCAAACCGCTGGCTAAGTTGTTGGCATACAGCAATCCAGTTCCTAACCCTTGCGGGATCAAGTCGGAAAATTGTCCAGTAAACTGAGCAATGGCCTGTAAACCTACATTGGATTCTAACGCTGAAGTGATCCACCAACCTATCTTCATTTCATTAGCCAGATTAATCCATTGCATAGTTGACTCAAACCCACCTAAAAAACTAGGTTTTAAAATAATAAAAGCTGGCCTAATCTTATCTAATAACTCTGCTGAGTCTTTTATTCCAATCAATTCCTCATCTAAGGCAATTGGGATTTCCGACTTCCTACATAAATCAGCCATTTCATTCCATTGCCCCGCTTTAATCGGTTGTTCTATGGAATGGATTCCAAATTTCGATAATTTTTCTAGCTTATATGCCGCTTCAGGTACGTTAAACGCTCCATTCGCATCTAATCGGATTGTCAGCTCTTTCTCTGAATGAATCTCTCTGATCGAGCGTATTAAGTCTAATTCCGACTCAAAATCAATGGCACCTATTTTCAATTTTAAACAAGTTAAGTCCTCGGCCAATTTTGACTCAATTTGTTTTTGCATGTATTCCTTCGAACCCATCCAAATCAAGCCATTAATGGGTATAGGGTGCTTAGACGCTGAAAAATTATTTTGGAAATAAATGCCATTTTGTTGATTTAAATAATCGAACATGGCCATTTCTGCGGCCAATCGAAAGGAGGGTTGGTTAAATGGAATAGCAGAAATCCATTGAGCCACTTCTGTTTTATCCTTAGGTAAATCCTTGGATAAACGGTTGATGGCCATTTGGAAATCATCCAAGACATCTTCTTTGTATTCTGGGCTAAGTCCAAACAAGGGCCCAGCTTCCCCCAATCCCACAAACCCGGTATTATCTGGATTTGATATCTGCAAAAAATAACTATTTTTTTGGGTTAATATTCCTCGCGACGTTCCAGCTTCTACATGAAAATGTAAGGTTCTTCGTTTTACTTGAAATATAGATTTGGACATGGATGCAATTTATTATTTTCTTCTGAGTTTTGCTGCCTGATCATTTATTTTTAGCTTTAACTTGTCATGATGAGAACAATTTTAACTTTTATTCCGGCTTTGCTTTTTAAGGCGATAAGTTCTGTAAGGAATTTATTGTTTGATCGCCAAGTGCTTAGCTCTCAAAAATTTTCTTCTCCCTTTATCTTAGTGATTGGTAACTTGTCCGTCGGCGGCACAGGCAAAAGCCCTTTAGTTACCTACATAGTCCAACATTGGCCTTGGAAATCTGAAGTGGGTGTGTTGAGTAGAGGTTATGGCCGTAAAACTAAAGGTTTTCTATGGGTTCAGAATGTGTCAACGGCCAAGCAAGTTGGGGATGAACCATTAGCCTATAAAAAATTATTTCCTCGTGTGCCTGTAGCTGTTTGTGAAAAAAGACCTCAAGGCGTTCAAAAAATGGTGGAAGATTTTCCTTTTCTGGATACGGTCATTTTAGATGACGCATTTCAACATCGTCGGATAACTGGGAATTTAAATATCGTTTGCACCACTTATAGCAAACCCTTTTTTGAAGACCAAATGATGCCACTGGGGCGATTGAGAGAATCTATTTCGGGTATTCAACGAGCAGACGCCTTGTTTGTCAACCGTTGTCCTCGGGACTTTAATGCATCTGAATTCACTCGGAAAGCGAGAAAATATGTCCCAGATTTAATGCCCATTTTTTTCACGCAAGTAAAATATGGAGAGATCGTTGGTCCCCATCCTAAAAAAAATAAATGGCATTTGCTAGTAGGCATTGCCGATCCGGCGCCTTTCTCTGAGTATGTATCGAGTCAATTTCAAGTTATATCAGAGCGTATTTTTCCAGATCATCATTCTTTTACGGAGGATGAATTAAGTGAGTTGAATGTAATGGCGAAGCAATTGCCCCCCGATGAAGGAATTATCACCACATATAAAGATTACATGCGTATAATGGATTCATTTTCTGATTGTCCAGACCTAAAATCTAATTTGTATTATTTGCCGATCGAAATGTCATTTGTGAATCAAGAGAAAGAGTTTTGGGCTTGGTTGGGCAATAAAATGAAAAGGTAATTCCCATAAAAATATTTACCTTTGATCCGTGAAAATAAGGAGTATACTTATATTTTTTATGTTGGTTTTGCCCATTGCTTTTGCTTTAGGGCAAACTCCCATGAGCCCACAATCATCCGGACAGGGTTCAATGGATCCTTCCCAACCTAATCCTAACGGTGGATTTCCTGACCCTAAGCTGACTAAAACTCCCACTCAATCTTCCAAAAGTGGCCGGGCAGCTTTGGATGATTCGACTAGACAGATTTATGGTCCTAACTCCACTCATTACTTTTTAGAAAGTGACATACTAAATGCTAAACTTGTTAATCGAAATATTGACACTTCTTTACATTTATTCCATCGATACCTATTTCAAGAAAAAGCCTATTTTTTAACAGCTAATCTTGGTAATGAGGGAACTGCAGTTCGAAACATCTTTGTTAAATCTCCAAATGCGTTAGGAACTCATTTAGGCTATAAAGCCTATATACCCTATGCTTTTGACACCGACGAAGTCAAATATTACAACACAAAATCCCCGTTTTCTGATATCGATTATAGCTTAGGTGGAGGTGGTCAAACTCGCCTGAATTTCTCTTTTGCAAGAAACATCGATTCACTTTGGAACATGGGCTTAGAATTACAAAGAGTAGTTGCAGATAAAGTGTTAACCGATGCAGCTTTCAAAAAAGGCGATCAATTTTTATTAGGCCAATGGGCTGTTTTATTGCATTCCAATTTTCGCTCTCGGAATAATAAATACCGCATTTTAGGTCATTTTAATTACTTCGACCAAGGAACAAATGATCAAGGGGGAGTAAAATTGACAACCGGGCAGACGCCAACGGCCGCCTTGAATTACCTCGATAACACAGCGATTTTATCAAATTCAACTAGCCAGTCTAATGACCAATTTTTAAAATTGCATGTATATCATGAATTTATTGGGTTCAAAGGCTTGCAATTTTTCCAACGATTTGATTTAGAAACGCGTAAAGTGAAGTATAGAGATATGGATTTTGATATGTCCTTAGCAGATCGATTCTATCCCAAAACCTATATACAATACATTAAAGCACCTTCTGTGCCTGATTCCATGTACAATGAAAATCAATGGAATTCCTATAGTCATCAAACTGGGATTAAAGGTGTATTTAGGAAATTCATTTACAGAGCTCATTTGAAGCAACGTTATTGGTCCGTTTACAATCCCATGAACGATGCCAAACTAGATCGTTTTGAAAATTACCTAGGTCTTTGGTTACATCAGTCCTTCTCGGATAACATAGATTTTACAACGGAAGGGGAATATCTATTAGGATCAGATTATAAGTTGGCAGCTCAATTTACCTCGCCATGGTTTTATGCGAAGGTCCAACGAACTTCTTCAAGCCCTAGCATCGCACAAAATTGGGTCCATAATATATCGTATCGTTGGAAAAATGATTTTAACAATATCCAATTTGATGTGTTGGAAGGAGGATTAGAATACAAATCAAAACAGTTTTATGTCAAACCCTATGTCACTATTCAACGCATTGGGAATTGGGTATATTTTGATTCATTATCCAACGTAAAACAAACGAAAGAAGCGATTGGAGTATTTAGAACTAGTGTAGATCTAGGTGGAAATTTAGGGAAGTTTGAATGGGGAACACGGCTTCATGCTAACACCAGTTCCGGTCCCGATATCATCAGAATGCCTAGTTTTGTGGCGAATGCCAATTTAGCCCTGAATGTTCAATATAAGAAATTACTTTATTTACAGTTTGGATTAGATCTACAACACCAAACCGCTTATTATGCAGATGCGTATATGCCTGCATTTCAGCAATATCACCTTCAAGATAAATTTCAACTTCCTGCATTTGTGCAGGCTGATGCCTATGTAAATCTTCGAATTAATCGGGTTCGATTGTTTTTCAAAATATCCAATGTCACGCAGGGATTATTAACGTCCAACTATTATACGGCTTATTTACATCCCGCAATGGGTCGCGTTTTTGGATATGGAGTCAAATGGCTTTTGTTTGATTAAATAATACCTGTGCAGTATACAGAAACAGGGAATATTTAATAAGTTTGTGCTTTACAAAAACCTGTTAAATTATGTCTCAAATTACACGTCGAGAGTGGGTAAAAGGAATGGCTTTGGCTACCCTTGGAACCGTTGCATTTTATGATGCAAAATCTATTTCTCCTACTCATTTTAATTTTACCCTAGCCGAAGATCAAACCTTAGAATTAATCATGGGAGCCATTATTCCAGAGTCTTCCATTCCAGGGGCCATCAGTTTAGGAGTACCTGTATTTGTGAAAACAATGATGAAAGATTGTTATGAGGCAAAAGCCCAACAAAGTTTTAAAAATGTTATGGGCGATATTCCAAAACTGTTTCTAACCGAAAATAAAAAGGAAATTTCCGCAGCCACAGAGTCCGAAAAGGAACAATTTATTTTTCAGATGGAAAAAGGAAAACATGGGGTGGAAGCACAAAAAACATTAGCCACCTTAAAAGGCCTAACGATTCAGGGATATATGTCGACAGAATACATTATGGTCAATCATTTAAATTATCAAATGGCTCCCGGATTTTTCAACGGTTGCGCCCCAATAAAGAAATAAGTCATGTATATTTTAAATAACGCGGAAAAACGCACATACGGAGCTATAGTAATCGGTTCAGGAATAGCAGGTGGTTGGGCCGCGAAAGAATTTTGTGATAAAGGTGTCAAGACTTTGGTCTTAGAGCGAGGGAGAAAAGTGACTCACAATGAGGATTATCCTACTACTTTAATGAGTCCATGGGAATTTCCACATCGAGGACGGTTAACCAAAGAGGAGATCGACGAAAACCCTATTGCCAGTAAATGTTACCAGTTTAAAGAAGATTCGAAACACTTTATTGTCAAAGACAAAGAGCATCCCTATGAGCAGGATAAACCCTTTGATTGGATTCGTGGGTACCAGGTAGGTGGTAAATCTTTGCTTTGGGCTAGGCAAACACAGCGCTGGTCGCAGTTCGATTTTGATGGTCCGGCTCGTGATGGATATGCTACGCCTTGGCCCATCAATTACAAGGATATTGAACCATGGTATTCGCATGTGGAATATTTTGCGGGTATTTCCGGAAATAAAGATGGATTAGATTCCTTGCCGGATGGCGATTTCTTGCCTGGCTACGAATTGACCTGTGTGGAAAAACACTTTCAAACTGAATTAAAAAAGTATTATAAAGACCGACATGTTATTTCCGCTCGTTGCGCTCATATTTCTGAGCCACGAGAAATACATCTCCAACAGGGTAGAGGGCGGTGTTTGAGTCGTAATTTATGCCAAAGAGGTTGCCCTTATGGAGGTTATTTTAGTTCAAATGCATCAACTTTACCCTGGGCAGCCAAAACGGGTAATTTGACATTGCGTCCAGATTCTATCGTGGAATCTGTGATTTATGATGATAAAAAGAAGAAGGCGGTAGGTATTCGCGTGATTGATGCGCACACGAATGAAATGGTGGAATATTACGCGAAAGTAATTTTTGTTACAGCGGCCGCATTAAACACCAATGCGATATTGTTAAACTCAAAATCTGATCGCTTCCCTAATGGTTTAGGCAATGATAGCGGGGTCCTAGGGAAATATGTGGCTTTTCATAATTATCGAGCTACCATATCAGCTGAATATGACGGATACTTTGACTTTAAAACGGAAGGCAGTAGGCCTACTTCAGGTTATGTTCCTCGTTTCCGCAATTTATACAAACAAGAAACGAATTTCTTACGTGGATATGCCGCTGGAATGAGCGCAAGACGTGTAAATACAACAGATCGAGATTCCGTAGGCGAAAGCTTAAAGAACTCGCTTTTAAATCCCAAATGGACCAATTGGTCCGCAGGTTCGCATATGATGGGCGAAACAATTCCCAAGGAGACGAATAAAATTACGTTGGACCCTATCAAAAAAGATGCGCATGGTTTACCAATCATGCACATGGATGTTTCTTATGATGACAATGATGATAAAATGGTCAAAGATTTTATCGAGCAATTTACGGAGATGTATACCAAAGCAGGCTTTAAGAATATTCGTTCTCGAGATTCAAAACAAGCGCCCGGTTTAGATATTCATGAAATGGGTGGTTGTCGTATGGGAAATGATCCTAAGACTTCGATGCTTAATAAATGGAATCAAATGCATGCAGTTAAAAATGTATTTGTGAGTGATGGAGCCAGTATGACTTCCACGTCTACACAAAATCCATCATTAACCTATATGGCATTAACTGCCCGAGCCGTAGATTATGCAGTAAAAGAAATGAAAAAGGGCAATTTATAATGCAAACATTTTTAGGTAAAACAGCAGCACATATTTTTGGGGAGCATCCCATTGAAGAATTAAAAGATATTGCTATTGTGATGCCCTCACAGCGTGGGGTCCTTTACTTAAAAAAAGAGTTAGCTATTTTAGGAGATAGACCTTTTCTATCTCCTTCTTTTTTCACCATTGAGGAGTTTGCGCTCCAAATGACGGATTCTGCTTTAATTGACCCCATTCAGTTGTTGCTAGAGGCTTTTGCGTGTTTTAAGCAGGTAGATGAACAAATCAATTTTGATCGTTTTATTTCTTGGGGCCAATTAATGCTTAAGGATTTTGAAACGTTAGATATGTATTTGGTTGATCCATACCAAATATTTTCCTTTTTGTCTGAAGTAAAATCCATTGAGCGATGGGGAAAAGAATATGGAGAAGATCATCCAGAGAAATTCATTACCCCACATACGACCTCCTATTTTAAATTATTTGATCACTTACTTGAAGTTTATATACGTTTGCATGCAAGTCTAAACGCTAAAGGTTTCGTGTATCGGGGCATGGCTTACCGAAAATTAGCCGACCATTTGTCCGATGGAAAAGCATTACCCAAAGCGTATAAAAAAATATATTTTGTAGGTTTCAATGCACTTTCGAAGGGAGAGGAAGAGATCATTCGTTTGTTGATTAAAAATGGAATAGCTCAGACACTTTGGGATGCAGATGCTTATTATGTGGATAATACGTACCACCGAGCAGGTAATTGGTTGAAAAAATATTCGGATAGCTCCTCAAATGAATTTTTATCTAGAGGGCCATTCCAGTGGAAAACTTCGGATTTATTAGATAAGCCTAAGCGGTTAGAAATTTTAGGATTAGCAAATCCAAGTGCTCAGGTGTTTGTTGCGATGGATATCATCCGCAAATGGCAACAAGAACACGGAACAGAGGAACAAGTGGCGCTTGTGTTAGCGGATGAATCCTTATTAGACCAAGTGATGTTATACGTAGGGGAGTTTAAAGATAGGCTTAACATCACCATGGGTTATTCATTGAAGAAGACGCAAGTATTTTCCTTGGTTAATTTGTGGTGGGATCTGCAAAAACAATCGATTCAAGGGAAATTTTCTGTTTCTACCTTCAAATCAGTTTGCTCTCATGGGTTAATCGATTTATACATCCAGCAGAAAAGCAAGGTTCAAAAGCGTGACTTCAAAAAGGATTTAAACAAATTGTACTCAAAGACCGATTTGTATGTTGGTTCCGATAAGATTTCAGCATTAGCTTCAGAACTACCTATTTTGAAATATTTGTTTGCCCCTAACTTTAGTGCTTTTGTAGGGATTCTGAAATGCCAAGAAAATTTATTGGAATTAATTTTAAAGAGTATTCCAGACCAAGAATGGGATGAGGAAGCGGAAGCCATAAAACAAGCTTTGGCAGTTATTGAGTCATTATTGAAATCTTTTGAATCAGATGATTTTGTGTCGATTGCTAGTGGAAAAGTATTATTGACCCAATTGCTCTCGCAACAGAAATTGACTTTTGTGGGAGCTGAAAATCGTAGTCTGCATGTGATGGGTTTGCTGGAGACGAGGACCTTGGATTTTGACCGAGTGATTATTTTATCTATGAATGAAGGAAGTTTGCCCGGAACGAGAAAGCGTGAAAGTTTGATCCCTTTAGACATAGCCAATATGGCTCATTTTTCGTTGCCAACATTCACTCAGGCAGATGCAGTGGCATCATACCATTTCTATCGGCTTTTGCAAAGACCTCGAGAGGTGGTTTTATGTTATGTTCAGTCATCCGACAAATCGGGCGTAAAGGAGATGAGTCGATTTATTAAGCAAATCAAGCACGATTGGAAACGGAAAAACCCATTGATCGAGATTCATGAACCTTGGATCGAGTTTTCGGCCAATGAAGCTGATTTTGAGCGAAATGATGGATCTGTTGAAAAGTCACCAGCCATCCTTGATAAAATTAAAGGGAAATTGGCCAACTCAGGGCTTTCTACTTCCGCGATGACTATGTTTTCCACCTGTAGTCTTAAATATTTTTATGCTCAAATATTGGGCATGCGCAAGGAGAAGCAATTAGAAGATGAGTTAGGTGCAGATGTATTTGGTACTTGGGTGCATAAAGTTTTGGAAATAGTCGACAAGGAGGTTTTAGAAAATTACGAAGGGGTCTATGATCGGGTCAATTTAGAGGAGGTTATTTCGGGTCTAGATGGATATCTGGAAAAAGCAATGAAGTCCATTCAAGAAAAAGAAGGTGTCTTTGAACTAGAGAAGGGATTTAATTTTGTGCTCAAAGAAGTCGCTAAAACGTTGTTGGAGTCCTATTATTTCAAATCTAATTTTTCAAAAAATACTAAAATAATTAATTTAGAATCCACGTTGACCACAAACCTAAAGGTTCATTGGGGCCAAGAACTCCTAGATGTTAAAGTGACTGGTCGAATCGATCGGTTGGATATATTGGACAACCGTGAAATTCGTATCATTGATTATAAAACTGGCAAAGTAGAAAGGTCGGAATTGAAATCTGGAGAATTAGGTTTGCGGAATTCAATTTTGTCGGGCGAATTAAAGCCTAAAATACTCCAACTCTGGTTATATAAATTTTTGTTGGCTTCCGAACTAGTACATGTTTCTCCAAAAAACGAACAGGTTTTGGCAGGTTTAAGCCTTCAGTCACATTCGATCAAGCCAGGAATTATTTCCTTTAGAAATTTAAAAGAAGGAGTTTTAAGCGATGAAGAGCATGATTTATGGTTTGAATCCGGGCCTAACTGGGATCAATTTTTACAGGATTCTCAGGAGGTAATCGAAAGCTGGGTTCATCAGATTTTAGACGTAAATACGAAGTTTGAAAAAACGAAAGAAGTTTCAGATTGTCAGTATTGCGATTTTAAGGTGATATGCCAACGGGAATTGTAGGATTGTCCCTATATAAAACGCATAAAAAGAATTAATTTTGCCTCACAATAAATTTTATCAAAATGACATTTCAAGAAATCAACGACAAAATTGTTTCATTAGCAGCTCAAAAAGGAGGCCAAGGGGTTTCTTTTAAATTTGCATTTCCTTCAGGTATCATCGTTGTAACCGGTGAAGGCCAAGTAACCAATGAAAATCTAGATACTGATTGTACCATAGCTACTTCAGAAGAGACTTTTACAGCTATTTTAAATGGAGAATTAAATTCCATGATGGCGGTGATGACTGGAAAAGTAAAGATTTCGGGCGACATGACCGTTGCAATGAAATTGACGAATTTGATCTAATCGATGGACTTTAAAGACACCATCGTTGCATTAGCGACACCGGCTGGCGTAGGTGCTATTGGGGTCATACGGCTTTCAGGAGATCGAGCGATCGAAATTGTGAATGACGTATTTCAACCCAAGGACCTATCCATTCAGACTTCTCATACCCTTCATTATGGACGGATTGAGTCAGCAGGTCGCGTGTATGACGAGGTAGTCGTTAGTTTATATGTTGCTCCAAAATCATATACAAAGGAACATGTCGTGGAGATTTCATGCCACGGTTCTCCCTTTATTCAAGAAAGTTTAATCCGCTTATTCACCGAAAAAGGCGCTCGTTTTGCGCGCCCTGGCGAGTTTACCCAACGCGCATTTTTGAATGGAGCGTTTGATCTTGCTCAGGCGGAGGCAGTTGCTGATGTCATTGCGGCAGATTCAGCGGCTGCACAATCTGCGGCATTGCACCAATTAAGAGGAGGATTTTCAAAAGAATTAGCGGCATTACGCGAGGAGTTAATTCATTTTGCTTCTTTAATCGAACTGGAACTTGATTTTGGTGAAGAGGATGTGGAGTTTGCTGATCGCAAGGATTTGGAGGCCTTAGTTATCCAATTGCTAGATCATGTTCGCCCTTTGGTGGAAAGTTTTCGGACGGGAAATGCGATCAAGAATGGCGTGGCGACTGTTATTGTCGGTAAACCTAACGCTGGTAAGTCGACCTTATTAAATGCATTATTAAACGAAGATCGTGCCATTGTCTCAGAAATCGCTGGAACTACGCGTGATAGTTTAGAGGACGAATGGACTTTAGGGGGCATTAAATTCCGATTAGTGGACACAGCAGGTTTGCGCGAAACAGTCGATGTGATCGAGGCTTTAGGAGTTGAAAGAACACAAGCTTGGGTTAAAAAGGCCCAAGTGGTGATTTATATGGCTGATGCGATGACTGAATCTGTTGAAGGATTAAAGGCTGGGATTATGGCTTTGGGTACGTTAGAAATTCCGGTCATTCAAGTGTTAAATAAGGTAGACCAAGTTTCTAACGCAGTTTTAGTGGCTTTTCAAGAGGCTTTACCAGATGTGATATTGATGTCGGCAAAAAACCAGGTTGGCCTTCCCGAATTAGAAAAGGCGCTTTTGAACATTATGGGACTTGATCAAGCAAATGCCAGTGGTACTTTGGTGACGAATATCCGGCATTATCAGCAGTTAGTACAAACGCAGGAAACGCTTATTGGTGTTCTAAATGCTTTAAAAATCGGTTTGACAGGTGATTTAATTGCTCAGGACCTTCGACATGCATTACATCATTTGGGTGAAATAACAGGCCAAATATCGAACGATGACTTTTTGAAAAATATCTTTGGCAAGTTCTGTATCGGAAAATAATCCATTTATAATCTAAAGATCAAAGCTTGGGATTTTCATAAACTCTCCATTTTTAAGTGCCGAAGCATGGGCAATAATTCCGGGAGCTGTATAAGCTAAGGCTTCAAATACATTGATTTTCGATTCACGCTTTTGTACGATGGATTCAATGAATTCATGAGTAATGAATGAATGCGACCCATCATGCCCACTATCATGTCTTAATGGTTCAGGTAATAGTGGGGACTGCCACCATTTTTCTTGGGCATATTTTTCAATTCTGTTTTCTTTTATTTGAAAACCTGCATCATCTTTCCCCATCGTATCTACATTACGAATAATTGTGTGTTCATTGGACTCAGATGCTGATGAAATAAAACTCATTTTTTCACCACGCCACTCTGCACGTTCCGCATTCCTTAATGCACCTTTCCAATTAACTTCCACTCGGAATGCATGATTTTTATTGGTTTGAAAAAAGGCCGTTTCATTCCAAAATGGGTTGTTATAAGGATTGTTTTTTAATAGTGGACTTTGATCTCCATAACCCAATGCACTCACACTGGTTAACCTCTCTCCTGTGACTGAAATTAAAAACGAGGTGCAGTGGGTGGGATAGAGCATTGGGGGTAATCCATGACGCCAAGTAGGTTTTTTGTTCTCAAACCATAAGGTTTCAAGACCGGGATGGTTGTATTCAGCCGCCGCACTAAAGATTTCGCCAAAGCTATTTTCTTGATATAATTTCCTAACCGAAATTGTGTTTTGTCTGAAAAAACTAGTTTCAGCCATCATATAAATTAAACCCGATTTAACTACCGCTTCTTTCAATTGATAACATGCTTCCAAATTTAAAGCGGCTGGTACGGCACATAAAACATGTTTTCCTGCATGCAAAGCGGCTAATACATGTTTTACATGATCAGGAGCTGGAGTGGCTATGAATACGGCGTCTATTTTAGGGTCTTTGATTAACTCTTCTAAGGAAGGATAACTTTTGGAACATTTATAGACTTTCATCAGGTTTTCGCGCCTATCTAAACGTAAATCACTAACAGCTTCCACGGTGCAATTTGGATGCTCATGAAATTGAAAGCTAGCACCAAATCTACCTCCGATAATGCCTATGCGTACTTTATTTTCGGCTTGTGACGAGTTTAAGAAATTGAATTTTGGGATGAATGCCATAGATGCTAATCCGATTCCTGCTTTTTCAACAAATTTACGTCGCGAATGAGTTTCCCTATGGATATATTTCATGGTTTTCAATGTATAGTAAAATGGAAAATAGTATGGATGTTTACTTCGTAAATAAACACAAATTATATCAAAAAAAAGCCTCTAAATGAGGCTTAATTTTTTACAAAATATCTAATAAATCTTTAAACTGGAACCCATCAGTGAGTCGATCTTTACCTAATTTATGGTGTTCGGCTAATGCCCATAGCACAAACTCTTTTAGAAAATAGCGATCAGTTGCCGGGATATTGGGTTGGTATTTTTTAATCAAATCCTCCAATGGTTTGATTGAATCTAGCGAGCTACGGTAATCAGCTTCTGTACTCTCATCGTAAATAACGATTCCTCCCTCGGCAAAAATGGCTTCCATTAATGGGGAATAAGGTGTGTCTTCTATCTTTTTGGTCAACTTCTCAATCTTGGGAAATAAGCCAGGTAAAAATGTTTTGATTGCGGAGCCGATCAACTGCTCAGCTACGAACGCAGCGCCTTCTTGTTCGCCTTCATAGACTAACTCAACTTTTCCTGTAATGGCAGGGATAATGCCCATGAAATCTGATAGTCGAACGCTTGTGGATGTTTCTTTAGCTAATAGCGCTCTTCGTTCTGCCGTACTAATTAAACTTTCTAACATGGAAATACTCATCCGAGCACTGACTCCACTTTTATTATCCACATATTCACTCTCTCTAGCCTCAAAACAAATTAGCTCTAATAAATCATAAGCTAATTCAGGCACATGCACTGTACTAATTTGATTTGAATTTATCCTAGCCTCTTGTGAGGAAATTTTACGAGCTATCGCAATACTTTCTGGGTAATGAGTCAAAATTTGAGAGCCAATTCGATCTTTTAAAGGGGTCACAATACTTCCTCTATTGGTATAATCCTCAGGATTTGCCGTGAAAATAAATTGCATGTCTAAGGGCAAACGCAATTTGAAACCACGAATTTGAATATCACCTTCTTGAAGAATATTAAATAAGGCTACTTGAATTCTCGCTTGAAGGTCTGGAATTTCATTGATAACGAAGATGCACCGATTGGCCCTCGGGATCATCCCAAAATGGATCACTCGATCATCTGCATAGGATAGTTTTAAATTAGCGGCTTTGATGGGATCCACATCGCCTATTAAATCAGCCACAGTAACATCAGGAGTTGCTAATTTTTCTGCAAACCTATCAGACCTATGCAAAAATGCGATGGGTGTTTTGTCTCCCATTTCAGCGATCAAATCACGAGAGAAACGCGAAATAGGGGACAATGGATCATCATTTATTTCAGAGCCTTCAACAAAGGGAATGTATTCATCTAATAAATTGACCATCAACCTGGCTAAACGTGTTTTTGCTTGACCTCGCAAACCCAATAAATTTATATTGTGGCGTGATAAAATTGCTCGCTCTAATTCAGGAATAACGGAATTTTCAAAACCGTGAACGCCCTCAAAAACAGTCGTTCCCGCCTTCATATGCTTGATTAAATTATCTCTTAATTCGTCTTTAATTGATTTGCTGGCGTAACCAGAAGCTTTTAATTCACCTAAATTTTTGATCATTTTATTTTAGTCTTTTCTTTCTATTTGTTTCGTAATCTTGAAAAATCATTTCTCCCAAACCTTTTAAACCCGTATAGAATGCTTTTCCTTGGTTTGTTTCGGTGAATTTGTCTACAAATTGTTGCAGGTAGGAATCTCTGGCAATCATAAATGTGGTAATCGGAATATGCAATTTCCGGGCTTGCGCTGCTTGAGTGTAACATTTTTCTGTTACATAAGGATCTAAGCCATTGCTATTCATGTAATAGGTCCCGTCTCTTTCCTTAACACAGCTGGGTTTACCATCCGTAATCATAAAGATTTGTTTGTTGGTATTCCTTTTTCTGCGCAAAATATCCATGGCTAATTGTAATCCAGCGACGGTATTTGTGTGATAAGGTCCAACTTTCAAATAAGGAATATCTTTAATGGAGATGCTCCAGGCATCATTTCCAAAAACCAAGATGTCAATCGTGTCTTTTGGATAGCGAGTTGTGATGAGTTCCGCTAAAGCCATGGCCACTTTTTTAGCCGGTGTAATGCGATCTTCCCCATAAAGGATCATGGAATGACTGATGTCGATCATTAAAACCGTACTCATTTGGGATTTATAAGTTGAGTCCTCCACCACTAAATCTTCTTCTGTTAATTCGAAAGACCCAATTCCATGATTTATTTGCGCATTTTTCAAACTCTCGGTTAGGGATATTTTTTCTAATCCATCTCCAAAATGATAGCTTCTGAATTCACCTGTGAGTTCATCTCCTAGTCCAGCAGCTTTGGTTTTATGGTTTCCAGCACCGCTTTTATTCAAATTCCCAAAGATATTTTCTAAAGCTTGTTGGCGTATCGCCCTTTCCGTCTTTGCCGTAATACCTAAACCAGATCCGCCTTCGGCGTCTATTTCTTCTCGGATGTAGCCTTTGGTTTTTAAATCTTCAATAAAATCTTCGATGGTGTAATTCTCATCGGTCAATTCGTATTCCTTGTCCAGTTCGCGCAGCCAATCAATCGCTTCATCAAAATCTCCCGATGTATGTGTGATTAATTCTTTAAATATGCCAAAAAGTTTATCAAAAGGGGATGTTCCTTTTTCTTCATATTGTTTAAAATAAAAACCTTTTTTACCAGAATTGTTCATGTTGTTTTAAACCTTATTGTCGATATATTTGTTCAAAATTAGGCTAATTTAGATGTAAATGAGTGAAAAAATAATTTCAATTCGATTTTTAAGTTTCAAGGGGTTTTCAAATAAGCGTTTTGCATTTGCTAAAATGGGGATTTCATTAGTTAATCCTTGGAATCATGCAGGTTTGTTATTTTCAAAACATTTGGGTGTGGGTGCGGGAAATGGTTTTTCTGTTTGGCCTGATTTTTCTAAATATGCCTTTATGGGTGTATTTGAGTCTCAAAAAGCTTCGGATGATTTTTTTGAAACGAACGCGCGTTGGTCTGCTTTAAAAAACCAAACTAGCGAAATGAACGGCTGGGATACCGTGGCCATCAAGGGTCATGGATCTTGGAATGGAAACAATCCTTTTGAAATCGGTGCAGATCCTGGCATTGGACCTGTTTTGGTATTAACGCGTGCGAGTATCGTTTGGTATAAATCCCTATTATTTTGGTTCAATGTCTCTCATGCCAGCAAATATTTATCTTCGAAAAATGGATTATTATTTGCCAAAGGGGTAGGGGAATTTCCCTTGTTGGAACAAGCCACCTTAAGTCTTTGGGAGTCGGAAGAAATCTTGGATAGTTTCGCTTATAAAAGTAAAGAGCACGCGCCCATGATTAAAAAGACTCGTGCTCTAAAATGGTATTCTGAGGAGATGTTTATCCGCATGCGCGTCATAAAAACGATAAAAAAATAGTTCGAATACCTATCACATCTTACCTATCACATCTTACCTAATACTTCTTACCTAATTTACCTAATCGCCTCAATCCCCCTCGTTCTCGTCCTAATCCTAATCGCATCTTGGACATCATAAACAAAGATTTTTCCATCCCCCGTGTTGCCTTCAGAAGCATTATCTAAGATGACACTTAAGCATTTTTCTAGGTTTTCGTCGCTGACCACACAAATGATCATGATTTTCGGCAATAAGATTAATGATTTTTCGGTACCCCGATAAATCTCTGAATAGCCTTGTTGTAAACCGGCTCCACGAACGGGAACCACGGTCATACAAGGGATATTGGCATCGATCAAGCCCTTTTGAATAGCTTTTAATTTCGATGGTTTTACAATGGCTTCTACCTTTTTCATATCTAATTTATTTAGCTATTATTCAAATGTTGTATAAGATTCTACTCCAAATTCAACCGCATCAATACCCGCAGATTCTGCTTTGTGACTTAGCCTAATTCCCATCGTCGCTTTTAACACTTTGAAAATGGTAAAAGTAAGAACAAATGAGAATACACTGATGACGGCGACCCCTATAAATTGAATGATTAATTGGCCCGTTTCTCCCGTAATAAATAAGCCATTTTTTTCTGAAAATAAACCTACAGCAATCGTTCCAAAGAAACCATTTATTCCATGAACTGCGATGGCTCCTACTGGATCATCTATTTTAAAGTTGTCAATGATGACCACGGCCATGTCTACTAAGGTGCCAGCGACTAATCCGATGATTAATGCACTGTTGGGGCTAACTACGTTACATCCTGCAGTTATGGCCACTAATCCGGCCAAGACGCCATTAATAACCATGGTGATATCTACCTTTTTGTACCGTAAAAAAGTATAACAGATCGTTGAAATTCCTCCTGCGGCTGAAGCTAAAAATGTATTTGTAGCGACTGAACCTATTAATTCCCATTTTCCAACTGCCCCCAAGGTGGATCCGGGATTGAATCCGAACCAACCAAACCACAACATAAAAGCTCCAACGGCCGATAAAGTTAGATTATGTCCCGGTATCGCGTTGATACTACCATCTTCATTGTATTTTCCTAATCGGGGTCCTAAAACGATTGCGCCTGCTAAGGCTGCAAATCCACCCATCGCATGAACGGCAGCAGAACCTGCAAAATCATTAAAGCCTTGCACAGCTAACCAGCCGTTTGGATTCCAAACCCAATTAGCTGCCAACGGATACATTAAAGCACAAAATATTGTAACAAAAACGGCATAGGACCACATTTTCATTCGCTCAGCTACTCCACCAGAAACAATGGAAATAGCAGCCACCGCAAAGCCCATTTGGATAAACCAAAATAGACTATTCGAAATGGTCAATCCTAATCCTAAATCTTCTTTTGAAATACCAAAATCGAAGGCCCAATAGCCATTCGATTTTCCATAAGCAATTCCAAAGCCGACTAAATAAAAGGCGACACCACCAAAAAGGATGTCAATCATTACTTTGGCGATAATGCTGACCGCATTTTTAGATCGGACAAATCCCGCTTCTAAAAGAGCAAATCCACCTTCCATCTGGAAGATTAAAGCCGCACAAATGGCGACCCAAACTGTGTCAATAGCGTGTGTAAGTTCTACTTGCTGAGCAGCAAGCGTGGCAGTTTCATTCATGATTTTGTTTCGTATATAATGCTTATTGCTACAAAAATAAAAAAGGATTTGGATTTACATACATTTTGCGTCAACTTTAAGGATACTAAACCAAAAAATTATGAAAGCAAGTCGTCGTGATTTCATTCAATCTTTGGGCCTTGGCTCGGCAAGTTTAAGCCTAGGGCATTATAATGGTTATTCAAAGGATTCTAAATCTATTTCTTCAGATGGTCAACAATTATTTGTTGGCGATAATATTGCAGTAGCTAACACACAATACGGAAAAGTTCGTGGCTTCATCCTTCGTGGAATTCATACTTTTTTAGGCATACCATATGGCGCGGATACTTCTGGTAGCAATCGGTTTATGCCTCCCCAAAAACCCAATCCTTGGACTGAAACTCGTCCTGCCGTTTGGTGGGGAAATACAGCTCCTCAAATCATGGACAATCGGTATGCAAATCAATATACTTCTTTTGTGGATCATTGGAATTATGATGATGTTTCTGAAGACTGTTTGCGCATCAATGTGTGGACTCCTACATTAGATCAGAAAAAAAGGCCTGTTATTTTATGGTTGCACGGGGGTGGATATACGAATGGGAATGCCATAGAGCAGGATGGATATCATGGGGAAAATCTTTCGAGGTTTGGTGATGTTGTTTTTTGTTCAATTAATCATCGTTTAGGGGCTTTAGGTTATAGTCAGCTTTCTGCGGCTGGTGGTCATCCAGCCTCAGGAAATGTAGGTAATTTAGATATGGTCGCTTCATTGGAATGGATCCGAGATAATATTTCAAATTTTGGTGGCGATCCAGGTAATGTGACCATAATAGGTCAATCTGGCGGAGGTTCTAAAGTGACAACTTTAATGAATATGCCATCTGCCAAAGGATTGTTTCATAAAGCAGTTGCTTTGAGTGGTAGCTCATTGAGTGGGACCAACAAAGAATTTGCTGAGAAAGTTGGACTTAAAATTATGGAAGAAGCTGGTTTGAAACCGGGTGATATCAAAGGTTTGCAGAAACTTTCTTGGCGTGAATACATTGACGTGGCAAACAAAGCAGCCGCTAAAATGGGGGATGAAGCTAAGCGTATGAATATTGCCCGAGCTGGTTTTTCACCTGTAGGCGATGGTCAATACCTTGCTGCTGGGGAATTTTTTCAAGATTCCTCTCATTTTTCAGCCGATATCCCATTATTGATTAATACGACTTTTCATGAGCAATCTCCATCTAGAACAGATGCTCTTTTGGAAACAATCACTTTGTCAGGAGTCAAAGAGAAACTAAAAACAAGGTTTGCTGATCAAACTAGTAATATAGTGGATGCTTATGCTAAAAATTTCCCTGAGGCTAAGCCGATTGAAATTTGGGCTTTAATTAATTCAAATCGTAAAAATGCTATAGCAACAGCTAATGTGAAGTCGGGGCAGAAAAAAGCTCCCGTGTATGTTTCTTGGTTCGGTTGGCAACCACCACTTTTTGATGGCAGAATGCGCGCTTTTCATTGCGATGATATTTGTTTTTGGTTTTATAATACGGACTTAATGCTAACTCATACCGGAGGTGGTAAACGTCCTAGAGCTTTGTCAGAAAAAATGGCTAAAAGCTTTTTGAATTTTGTTAGAACAGGAAACCCAAATGGAGGTGGTTTGCCTAACTGGAAGCCTTATACGTCAGAAAAAGGGGAGACCATGATATTAAATGATCAATCAATGCTTGCTTTAGATCCCGATCGTGAGGCAAGAAAATCTTTAAGTTAATTTATTTATGAAATATATATTTTTAGTTCTCATGTGCTTGACATCCTTTGTATTTAGGGGTCAAATACCTTCCATTATCCCCATTCCATTAAAGGCTGAATACCCAAAGGGTTCTTATTCTCTGCCTTCATCTTTGACTTTGTCGGGACCTAATGATCCTAGCCTAAAAGTGGCTTTCAGCTTATTTTCTGAAAAACTCAAAAAAGCCACTGGCTATAAATTAACTAGGGTTTATGGGGATCAGGCGAAAGCTAATATTCGATTTGTTTTAAATAAATCGTTTGATTCATCGCTTGGAAAAGAAGGTTATCGCCTTCAAGTGAATCAGAGTGGAGTGCAGATTTTGGCTAATAATCCCGTTGGTTTATTTTATGGAATTCAAACGTTAGGCCAATTATTACCCAAAGAAATAGAGTCAAAAACGGTTGTGAAAGGTGTTTCTTGGAAAATCCCCTTTGCTAATATTCAGGACACGCCAAGATTCGCTTGGCGAGGAATGATGTTTGACGTAGCGAGGCATTTCTTTACTAAGGATCAGGTAAAGCAATTTATTGACGAAATGGTCGCTTATAAATACAATTTATTGCATCTGCATTTGACCGATGATGAAGGCTGGCGTATTGAAATTAAATCATTTCCTAATTTGACAAAAAAGGGCGCTTTTAATGTGAAGAAAATAGGTCGATTTACGGAGTTTTCTAAACCTGAGCCGAATGAACCTCGTGATTTTGGTGGATTTTTTACACAAGATGACATACGAGAATTAGTCAAATATGCCAAAGATCGATTTGTCGATATTATGCCTGAAATCGATGTACCTGGGCATTCAATGGCCGCTGTAGCTTCTTATCCAGAACTTTCATGTACCCCTGAGGCAGTAAATTACCAAGTAATTTCCGGGGAGCCTTTTATTGATTGGTCTACCGATCATGCGATTGCTTTGCAGGATAATACATTATGTCCTGCCAATGAAAAGGTGTACACCTTTTTAGATAAGGTTTTTGGTGAAGTGTCTGAATTATTCCCCTTTGAATATATTCACATGGGTGGAGATGAATGTCCCAAAAATTATTGGGATAAAAATCCTCAAATACAAGCCTTGAGAATCAAGGAAGGGTTAAAAAATTCTCAGGAAGTTCAAGCCTATTTTACGCGCCGATTGGAAAAAATCATTACTTCAAAAGGGAAAAAAATGATGGGCTGGGATGAGATATTAGAAGGCGGTGGACTACCAAAAAATACGGCTGTTATGTCTTGGAGGGGGATTAAAGGGGGTATTCAGGCAGCAAATGATGGACACCAAGTGGTCATGACGCCTAATTCAAATGTATATCTGGATTTAATGCAGGGCGATGGAATTATTGAGCCTCCAGTGTATGAAACTGTTCGACTTAAAAATTCTTATGATTTCAATCCGGTACCTGAAGGCGTCAATGCTGAATTAATTAAAGGTGGCCAAGCAAATTTATGGTCTGAGCAATTATTTAATTACCGACATCTTCAATATATGTTATATCCCCGCGCTTGGGCTGTGGCTGAAGATTTATGGTCCAGCCATGAGAATAAAAATTGGAATAATTTTATTGGCCGAGTAGAAAATCATTTTGAAAGATCTGATGTTGCGGAGATTAAATACGCTCGGAGCATGTATGATCCTATCTTTAAATTTTCAAAAACGTCTAAGGGAGAAATACAGGTGAATATGACGGCTGAGGTGGAAAACATTTCATTTCACTATAGTTTCGATCACTCGTTGCCCGACAATTATTACCCTGCTGCATCTGGACTTATCACTGTGCCCAAGGATGCAGTTGAAATGCGCGTGATTAGTTATCGGGGTAAAAAACCCATGGGTCAGGCAATTCGATTTCCTATTGCTGACATGTTAAAACGGATAAAGTAATGGTTATTTACGGAGTTTCGTTTTTAGGGGCCTGTTATATTTTGGGCCAATTGGTAGGCGAATTTTTAGCCAAATGGATTGGTGTTAAAGCCAATGTTGGGGGTGTTGGATTTGCCATGTTATTTTTGATTTTAGCACATGACTATTTTAACAAACGGAATTTATTTTCTGCTGAAGCGGAAAAAGGGATTTTGTTTTGGAGCCAAATGTACATTCCGGTTATCGTAGCTATGTCAGCTACGCAAAACGTGGTGGTGGCACTCGATTCGGGACTATTAGCAATTCTCGCGGGTGTCATTCCTGTTTTTATGTGTTTCGCGTGCATTCCATTATTGGTTAAATTAACTAAATCACCTTTAAACAACTAGGATGGAAATTATTTTAAACTTTTTGGAAAAGAATGGCTTGATTGTTGCATTTGTGGCAGTAGGTATCATGAGCTATTTGGGGTTTTTAATTTCCAAGCATGTCTTGAAAAACAAGATACCTGGAGCCGCTGTTTCCATTTTATTAGGTTTAATCGTCGCCTATTTCTCGGGATTGCATACGGGAGGATCTAAGGGAATTGCGGACATTTCTATTTTCTCAGGAATGTCTTTATTAGGAGGTTCTATGTTTAGGGATTTCGCCATTGTATCTACTGCAATGGGTGCCAGTTTTTTGTTGATTCGCCAAACAGGTTTAGCTGGAGCCATTTCTTTAGTTTTAGGAACAACGGTTTCATTTGTTGGCGGCGCCATTATTGCGATGTTTTTTGGCTATCATGATGCAAAAAGTATGGCCACTATAGGTGCTGGCGCATGCACTTTTATCGTAGGTCCCGTGACTGGAGCCGCTTTACAAGCTAGTTCTGAGGTAATTGCATTAAGCATTGCTACTGGGGTTGTTAAATCTATTTTTGTCACAATTTCTACTCCTTTTATTGCTCCTTATATTGGTTTAAATAATGCGCATAGCGCGATGATTTATGGGGGAATGATGAGTACCACATCAGGTGTTTCAGCTGGTCTAGCGGCTACAGATACCAAATTAGTTCCCTATGGCGCATTAACAGCTACTTTTGCAACCGGGATGGGGTGCCTTTTATGTCCATCCGTATTTTATTTAATTTTAGAAAAAATCCTATGAAAAAATTACTCTTTGCTTTCGCGCTTCTTTTTTCAAGTCTTCAAATTTTTGCTCAAGGTGTTTTTGAAAAGAAATCCTATGTGAATGAGTCAGGTCAGAGTTTGTCTTATCAGGTTTTATACCCGGCCAATTATAACCCTTCTACGAAATATCCAGTGGTTTTGGTGTTACATGGTGCGGGTGAGCGAGGAGATGATAACGTGGCACAAATGAAATATGGAACTCAAGTTTTTTTGAATCCTGAAAATCAAGCCAAATTTCCAGCGATTGTGATTTTCCCCCAATGTCCCAAAGATTCCTATTGGTCCTCTGTTAAAATTGATCGAACACAAAAGCCTACTTCTTTCGTTTTCGACTATTCCCAAAACATAAATTGGCCTTTGCAATCCGCTATAGATTTGGTCAAAAGTTTGGTTAAATCGAAAGTTGCCGATAAAAAACGTTTATACATCATGGGCTTATCGATGGGTGGCATGGGGACCATGGAAGCAGTTTCAAGAAATCCAAAAATGTTTGCTGCTGCGATTCCAATTTGTGGAGGGGCGGATTTGACCTATGTGAAAAAATATGCAAAAAAATTACCTTTATGGGTGAATCATGGGGATGCCGATGCGGTTGTTCCAGTGAGACATTCAAGGGAATTAGTAGCTGCCTTACAAGAGGCTAAAGCTAATGTGACATATACGGAATATCCAGGGGTAAATCACAATTCATGGGATAATACCTTTGCTCAGCCTACTTTATTATCTTGGTTATTTTCGTTTAAAAGATGATTTTAAATCTTATTATTTCATTTTTTCTACAAGTTTTGCCTGTAGGAATTGTGAATATTTCAGGGGCAAATACTGCTTCTAGTTCCAATTATTTATCTGTAAAATCGAGTTACGTCATGTCCTATGATGGTGTTTTGGGTCGGGCCAATTGGGTTGCTTGGACGCTCGTAGACACTGATGTAGGTTCAGTTCCACGCTCTAATAAATTTATTCAAGACGATAGCTTTCCTAGATCATTTTATGTGATTGACGAGTCTGATTACAAGTATACGGGATACGATCGAGGACATTTATGTAATTCTGAAGATCGTACGTCTAGTTTATTTTTAAACAGAGAAACATTTTTAATGTCAAATATGTTGCCCCAAACTCCAGAGTTGAATCGGGGACCCTGGGAACGTTTAGAAGCATATTGCCGTAAATTGGCTAAGAGAGGACAAAAACTAGTTATTTATGCTGGGGCCATTGGGGCCAAAGACGCTCTAGGATCAACCAAAATGCCCATCCCAAAATATTGTTGGAAAGTCGTTTACACCCCAGATAAAGTTTGGTGTGTTTTATTTCCGAATGAAAAGACCTTGAATCCCAATTGGCAAAGCTATTCAATTCCTTTGGCCCAACTAAAAAAAATGACGGGATATAAGTTTCCTTAGAAATTGATAATTTGTAAAGCAGAGCTTCAGCAACCAGCTTTAAAAATTTTCAAATTTAGCAAAGCTAAAGGGGCATTTGATTTAAGCAATTAAAAAACTGATAATCTTATTTTAATAAATATTTGATCAGTTTTTGGGCAGCTTTGAAGTTTTCAAATTCCAAAGGAGTTCTTCGATTATTCAAATATTCATTGTAAATCCAAGGATCTCCTAGGGCGACTACTTTACCTTTGCCCACTCGTGCTTCAGCCATTACGACGGCATCTTTGATATTCAATATTGATTTTGCCGTTTTACTGAGTTTCAGCTGAGTTATTTCCTTTACATAAATCTTTTTCAATGGTGCAAATATGGGATTACCCTCAGGAATGTACACCGCTCCTTGTTCCCACTGAGTCCCTTGTACAAAATTTAAATTAGGTCCTACAAACTCAATTCCAAATCTTTTGGCTAATTCATTGAATTTCGGGATTTCACAATTTGTTGTGTCATTAGCCAACAAAATTAAATTACCTCCTTGCTTCACCCAATTCTCAATCGCGTCGATATCCTTTGCTTGAACGTAATTTGGGGCGGGAGACTCCTTTAAATTATCAGGATCCACAATGATGTAGATATTGGCATTTTTTAAATTTTCCGGAGTTGGAGCTACTGATAATGAATCCGTTTTAAGTCCCATTTGCTCTAATTGACTCGCAAATAAACTGTACCCGCGATCTTTTCGCTCTTCCCACGTATAAAACTTATTAAATTCCTTTTTACCTGATTTTGAAACCTTGTATTCATGGTTGAAAAAATAATCGAGGACGACTTTTTTGCCTTGTCCAATCGCCAATTCTTTCGCAATTTCCATTTCCAATGAAGCCATAATAAATGGCCCTGCACCTTTTAAATCATCTGTTTTTAATGGCTCACTTAAATAATATTCATAAGAACCATCGCGGTAGGGCTGGCCACCTAAGCCTCCCACACTAACCGTTTTTTCAATGTGAATATATCCTTGCGCATCTTTCGTGATGAAATTTTTCAAAATGCTATCATAGGCTTTTGAAACTTTACCTGCATAATTTTGTGGTAAATAACCTTTTCGTATTCCTTTAGCTATCGCGTATACAAACATGTTTGCACACGATGCTTCGAAGTAATTTCCTTTTCTTCCAGGAAAATTAGGTACCTGATACCAAAGACCTGTTTTTGCATCTTGAATTTTCAAAATGGCAGCAGATAATCTACCTAATTGATTCACTAAAATAGACCTTTTGGGATGATTTGTGGGCATATAATCTAGCACATCCACTAATGCCATCATGTACCAACCCATAGACCTGCCCCAGAAATTTGGTGACTGTCCTGTTGACTTATTTGCCCATGGTTGTTTCCTTTCATGGTCATATGCATGATACAATAAACCCGTTTTAGCGTCTAATGCCCCTTTTTCCATTAATTCAAACTGCATGATTATATCTGCCCAATTGTCTTGACCGGTGATTTTTCCGTATTCTGCATAAAATGGTTCAAGCATATAAAGTCCATCAAGCCACATTTGGTCTGGATATCGATCTTTATGCCAAAAGCCACCTTGCTTCGTTCTTGGCTGCGTTGAAATTTGCTTCATCAGTAAGTCGGCCGCCTTTTTGTATTTTTCTGTATTGAGTTCTTGGTATAAAAATAACAAAGCTCTCCCCGTCGTGATATTATCCGAATTGAATTCCGATGCTTTATAGGTTCTGATGTCCCCCGATGGACTAACAAAGCTGTTGATATTTTTCTGAATATAGGTAAAGTATTTAGCGTCTCCAGTGCGCTGATAAACCCATTCCAAAGCCTTTAAGTATAATCCCTGTTCATAATCCCAGGTTGCTGGTTTCCCCAATTTTACTTGAATAGAATCTTGATGTGTATGCATCAATGACTCAGCCATTTGGACTGAATAAGGTGTATTTTGGCTTAGGCCTGCAAATGACACCAACAAAAACGAACAAATTATTCCTATTTTTTTCATTACCGTAATTCTTTAATTGGAGAAAAATCCATGTCTGTATAATCTTTGTTTTCGCCTGCCATTCCCCAAATGAATGAATAGTTTTTCGTTCCTGAACCACTATGAATCGACCAAGGTGGCGAAATGATGGCTTGATGGTTGTGCACCCACATGTGTTTTGTTTCTGTTGGTTCACCTAATAAATGCAAAACGGCATGGTCAGGGTCCACATCAAAATATAAATAAGCTTCCATTCTGCGATCATGCACATGTGATGGCATAGTATTCCACACAGATCCGGGTTCTAAAATGGTTAATCCCATGACCAACTGGCAAGATTGGATACCTTCTTGGTGTATGTATTTATAAATTGTTCGATGATTGGAAGTTTCCAAAGCACCCATATTGACTGTAACGACATTTTCCTTTTCCAATTTTACATTCGGATAAGTCGCGTGGGCTGGACATGACAAAATATAAAATAAAGCGGGATCATTAGCCGATTTCGAGCTAAATGAGACATTTTGCGTCCCCTTTCCTAAATACACCGCACTCAGTTTCCCTATTTCAAATTCCACTCCGTCTGCCGAAACTGTACCTTCTCCTCCCACATTAATAATTCCCATCTCTCTGCGTTCTAAAAAGTAATTAGCTTTTAGTTTATCAGGATTTCCCAAAGTAAGGGTTTTGTTTATTGGCATTGCTCCTCCTATGATCATTCGATCATAAATGGAATAGGTTAGTTCAATTTGATCTTCTGAAAAAATATTTTCGATCAAAAAATTATCTCTAATTTGTTGGGTTGTGAACGTTGATACCTCATTTCTACTTGACTCAAATCTAAATTGCATAATGTATATTTAAAATTTACAAAGCGTTTATTAACCACTTTCTACTCAATTTCACTGTATCTTTGAACCAATATTTGAATTGAATGATTCCCAATAAATCAAATTTTTATCTTGAATTGGATGTTCATATTGCCCCATTAGGGTTTGTGAAAGAAACAGATGTGCAAGATAGTTTTCCAATTTGGAAATCGAAAGAAAATTCAATCATCATTCAGGGGATTTGTTTATATGAATTCAAAAGGTTGGATTCAGATAAATTAGCTGGGTTCCAACAAGAAATTATAAACCTTAGAAAGGACGGTTATTCTGCTTTTCGGATTTGGGAAGATATTTGGAATCAAAAAAAGAATTGGATTTTGAATTTTCTGACATTTCGAATCAAAAAACCCATTTCTGTTTTTGCGCGTGATACGAAAGTCGTGATGTTAGAGGAAAATGACGCTCGGGAATTTGCGAATAAAAATCATTTATTAGGTTTTTTAAAAGGTAAAACCTATTTGGCTTGTATTGTTCCGCCGCACCGTCAATTTCGTAATATTCAATCTGAATTTGACGTAGATGGAAATCCCTTGATTGCGATAGCCGTTTTTGGTAAGGATCGAGTTTTTAAAACGGAGAATGGCAATGCTCAAATTTCAGCCGAACTGATTCAAATATGTACGGATTCATCCGTTAGGCTTGTAGGCGGTTTGACAAAATTGATTTCTCATTATGTGTCTATGCATCACATAGACAATGTTATGACCTATTCGGATTTGGAATGGAGTAGTGGAATGGCTTTTCAGAAAATTGGTTTTATAAACGAACTCGTTACCGTTCCTTTGTATTTCAATATAGCAGAAAATGGGAAACGAGTTCTTGCAAAAGATGTTAAAACAGCTGATGCCTGTAATTCAGGAAACATTAAATCTAGGCTCTTGATTCATGGAAAAAAATAAGCCCATCATTGTTATTTTAGGACCCACGGCTTCTGGTAAAACGGAGCTGGCAGTTTCCTTGGCCCGATTTATTCAAGGGGAAATAGTTTCAGCAGATTCTAGGCAAATTTATCGTGGCCTTACTATTGGTACTGGAAAAGATTTGGATGTATATCAAAATGGGGGAGTACCTGTCAAATATCATTTGATTGATATTCTAAATGTAGGTGAACCTTATTCTGTGGCTCATTTCCAATTTGACGCTTTAAATGCGATTGTAAAAGTTGAGCAAAGAAGGAAGCAGGTAATTATTTGCGGCGGTACGGGGCTTTATTTAGACGCGCTATTGCGAGATTATGAATTTTCCCGGGTGACCGATTTTTCAAACGAGACTCTTAAATTGAATCGTGAATTTGTCGTTTTTGGCCTAAATCCTAACGCTGAAATTCGAAGAATGCGATGTGCTAATCGATTAACGAATCGTTTAAATAATGGATTGGTCGAAGAAGTAGAACAATTGATTTCTGATGGAGTTAATCCAAATGATTTAATTAGGTTAGGTTTAGAATATAAATGGCTGGTAAATTTAGTTCAAGGAGAAATTAACCTAACTGAATTTGAACAAGGTTTAACTGTTGCTATTCAACAATTTTCTAAACGCCAAATGACATTTTTTCGGAAAATGGAACGCTCTGGCATTCCTATTCATTGGATCCCTGATGAACTTTCATTGGAAGGTAAGTTGGCCTTCATCCAATCAAGAATTTAATTTCAACAATTTTAAGGCTTTAGGGTTGCATAAAAAGTATTTTTTGATTTAATTTGCATCCTGATTAGGAAACAGAGAGTTGTCAGAGTGGTCGATCGAGGCAGTCTTGAAAACTGTTGGCTGTTACAGGCCCGGGGGTTCGAATCCCTCACTCTCTACGCTTAGGGCTTGCATTTATGCAGGCCCTTTTTTGTTTATATCCTTTATTCCTATGCTTGTAATTTCTGTTACCGCTTTTAAAAAGCTTTTAATGTCGATGAAATAATTTCAATCATTTTTGGTTAAATTTCGAATATGAAATTATACTTGATTCCCACTCCCATAGGCAACTTAGAAGATATGACTTTACGGTCTATCCGAGTTTTAAAAGAGGTGGATGTTATTTTTGCAGAGGATACGCGGACATCGGGCCAACTCCTTAAACATTTAGATATTTCCAAACCTCTTTTCGCGCACCATGCGCACAACGAACATGTGGGTGTAGCTGGAGTCATTAAGTTGTTAAAAGAAGGTAAGGTAGTGGGTTTAATTTCAGATGCCGGCACTCCAGGAATTTCAGATCCTGGTTTTTTATTAGTCAAAACATGTATAGAGCAGGGTATTGATGTAGAAACGTTACCCGGTGCCACGGCGCTTATTCCCGCATTGGTAAATTCAGGATTTCCTTTAGATCGTTTTGTTTTTGAAGGTTTTTTGCCTCATAAAAAAGGCAGACAAACCCGTTGGAAAGCCATAGCAGAAGAAGAAAGAACGACAGTTTTATATGAATCTCCCCATCGTTTGCATAAAGCTTTAGAGCAGATTATTGAGTTTGTTGGGCCCGATAGGCCAATAATGGTGGCACGCGAATTAAGTAAAATGCATGAACAAATGGTGCGAGGGAGTGCTAAAGAAGTTTTAACCTATTTTGATCAAAATCCTGATAAAATTAGAGGGGAAATAGTTATTGTCATTGCCGGAAAATAATGAAGAAATTTTATTTATACCTTTTTCTGTATTTACCGTTCATTGGAACAGCCGTTATTCCCACACTAAGCCCTCGCGCGCAGGTCTCTTTAGTTACTTTTGCCCCTGGAAAAGAGCTTCATGCGGCTTTTGGTCATGCTGTTATTTGGGTGAATGATCCAGATCAAGGGATTGATCGGGCATACAGTTATGGAACTTTTGATTTTAATACGGATAATTTTTACTTCAAATTTTTAAAAGGAACGCTACCATATTCGATTTCATACAATTCCATGAATGATTTAGTGTACTATTATTCTGAAATTGAAAAAAGAGGCATTCAGATTCAAAATTTGAAATTGACCGACCCGCAGAAAATGCAGATTTTCACAGCCTTAGAAATCAATTTATTACCTGAAAATAAAAACTATCAGTACAAATTCTTTTATGACAATTGTTCCACAAGGCTCAGAGATATGATTGAAAAGGCTGCTCCTGGCGCATTTAATTGGAAGAATTATAAGAGTCTAGAAGGTAAATCATATCGTGATTGGATGAACGACTATTTGAAAACGAATTCATGGGTTACGTTTGGGATGAATTTAGCTTTAGGGGTGCCCGCTAATCACCTTGCCAATGCGTCTGAATCATGTTATTTACCCGATAATTTAAATCTTTCGGTCCAACAAGCTGAGGTGAATGGTCAAAAATTAGCAGATGCCCCTTTCGATGTATTTGTGTCAAAACCAACAGAGCCAGAAAATTATGAATGGTTTGGTCCCATTCCTTTATTGGTGTTGATTAATTTGTTGATTGCTTTCATCTCATTCAAAAAACGAAAAGTTGAAATCTTCATTTTTGATGTCATTTTATTTTCGCTTTTGGGAATTTTAGCTTGGTTTATATTCTTTTTGGCTGTTGGCACAGATCACGAAGTAATGGCATATAATCCTAGTTCCTTGTTGTTATTTCCAATGAATTTCCCAGCGGTTATTTGGTTTGCGCGTACAAACAGGGCTGACTGGTGGACCTTATATTGCCGAATTGCCTTTGTATTAACTATGATTGGAATTATTTGGACGCTATTTTACTTTCCATGGATTGCTTTGGTAGGATTGATCCCCATGACTCGATTATTTTTCTTATCTCATTTTATTAAAAATTCCCATGATTGAACTTAGGAGTGATACGTTTACCTTACCTACTGCAGGAATGCGCGATGCGATGTTTTCGGCACCTTTGGGTGATGATGTTTTTGGGGAGGATCCTACGGTTAATAATTTGCAAGTTAAAGTAGCTGAATTGTTTGGAATGGAAAATGCATTATTCTGTCCCTCCGGTACCATGACTAATCAAATAGCAATTTCTGCACATGTGGCTAAAGGCCAAGAGGTTATCTGTGATGAGCTGTCGCATATCTATTTATATGAAGGGGGAGGGATTATGGCTAATGCTGGCGCCTCGGTTAAATTATTAAAGGGGGATTTGGGCCGATTGTCTAAAGATCAAATTGCAAATGCCATTTCACCTGATGACATTCATGCCTGTGAGAGTAAATTAGTCAGTTTAGAAAATACAGTGAATAAGGGAGGAGGAAGTATTTATACCTCAGAATCGATTCAGGAAATAGCTGATTTTTGTCAAAATGCTTCGATTCCTTTGCACTTGGACGGTGCTCGTATTTTTAATGCTATGGCTGCGAGTGGACAAAGCCCTATGCAATTTGGCCAATGGTTTGATTCTATATCTGTCTGTCTTTCCAAAGGTTTGGGCGCTCCTGTCGGTTCTGTCTTGTTGGGCTCCAACGATTTTATCAAAAAAGCGCGAAGAATTAGAAAGAGATTGGGAGGCGGTTGGCGCCAAGCAGGATTGCTGGCCGCTGCGGGAATATATGCATTAGATTATCAGGTTGAAAGATTAAAGGAAGATCATGCACGTGCAAAGCAAATAGGATTAGCTTGTGAAAATTTATCTTGGGTGTCAGAAGTAATGCCTGTGACCACGAACATTGTTATAATTAAATTAAAGAATGATATAAAGGCTTCCAATAAAGTTGCTGAATTAGATTCCTTGGGCATTAAATGTGCGCCGTTTGGTCCTCAATATATTCGATTTGTCACCCATTTGAATTTTGATGATGAGGCATTGTCTAAATTCATAAAAATTATAAAGCAATAATATATATATATGGAACGTAAAGCATTTAAAATGTTTTTATTGCCTGGTTTTGAGGCAGAATATAAAAAACGCCATGATGAAATTTGGCCAGAATTGAGCGAGCTTTTGAAGGAAGTTGGTATTCAAAACTATTCCATTTTTTTGGATGAAGAGACGCTGACCTTGTTTGCCTATCTAGAAGCTGAAGATCTACGTTTATTGGATGGATTACCTTCAAGGTCAATCATGCAAAAATGGTGGGCATTTATGGGGGATATTATGAAAGCCAATCCAGATAATTCCCCAGTGTCTTTCAATTTGCCTTCTGTTTTTTATCTGGCTTAACATGAAAAAACTTATCCTCTTAATTGTATTAGCAATAAGTTTTCATGGAGTTTCTAAGCCAAAAACCACAGAAGTTTTGGCGAAATTACATGTAGCAAAAGCTTATTTCCAACAAAAATGGCCTGATGTTTCAGCTCCTATTCCTCGGCCAGACCGCATTCGGCCATCTAATATTTGGACCCGCGCTGTATATTATGAGGGGCTGATGGAATTATACAAGATTGATCCCAAAGCTGCTGACATGAAATATATGTTGGACTGGGCGAATTTTCATCAATGGAATCTACGTGATGGGATTAAAACACGTAATGCAGATAATCAAGCTTGCGGACAGATTTACCTGGACTTATTTGATTTTCAAGGAGACTCTTTGCGAATCTTGCCTTTAAAGGCCAATGTGGATTTAATGGTTAATTCAGCCAAAGCGGATGATTGGTCCTGGGTAGATTGTTTGCAAATGAGTATGCCAGTTTTTACGCGCTTGGGTGTACGATTTTCTGACAATCGCTATTTTGAAAAAATGTATGATTTATATGCATTTACGAAATACAAACATGGTGGTTCGGGATTGTATGATAGAAATGCAGGCTTATGGTGGCGCGACAAGGATTTTGTTCCTCCCTATAAAGAACCGAATGGAGAGAATTGTTATTGGTCACGTGGAAATGGATGGGTTTTTGCGGCTTTAGTAAGAACGTTGGAATTAATGCCCAAAAACGCTCCTCATCGGGCTGAGTATGAACAAGATTTTATTTCATTAGCTAATGCACTTTTGCCTTTACAACGGAAAGATGGCTTTTGGAATGTAAGCTTAAAGGATCCAACGCACTTTGGTGGTCCTGAAGCAACTGGGACTTCCTTGTTTGTGTATGGGATGTCTTGGGGAGTTCGAAATAAATTATTGCCCAAAAAGAAATTTAATCAAGCTATTTTATCAGGTTGGGACGCTTTGTCAACCTGCGTCCATCCCAATGGTTTTTTAGGAAATGTACAAGGAACTGGAAAGGAGCCTAAAGAATCTCAGCCTGTGTCATTTACCCGTGTGCCCGACTTTGAAGATTTCGGGACAGGTTGTTTTTTATTAGCCGGGGTGGAATTTATTAAATATTTAAAATAAAAATCTAAAGTTTTATGAAGTTTTTATCTTGTATTAAAGTAATTCTTTTGGTTTGTATTTCGTTTTTTACATTTGGCCAGAAACCCAATGTAATCGTAATTTATGTGGACGATTTAGGTTTTGGTGATTTAAGTTGCTATGGATCTAAGACGATTAAAACGCCCAATATAGATCAATTAGCTCGAAAAGGGCTATTGTTTACACAGGCACATACAACATCTGCAACTTGCACCCCCTCTCGTTATTCATTGCTAAAGGGGGAATATGCTTTTCGCAGAAAAGATACGGGAGTGGCGACTGGAGATGCCTCGGCGTTAATTCCCGCGGGCCAACAAACCGTTGCGACTATTTTTTCAAAAGCGGGTTATAATACAGTGGTTATTGGTAAATGGCATTTGGGTTTGGGGCCATTGGGTGGACCCAATTGGAATGGAAAAATCGAACATGGCCCCTTAGATATCGGTTTTAAGGAGGCGTTTATTTTGCCTGCTACGGGTGACCGAGTTCCCTGTGTTTATATTGAAAATGACCATGTTCGCAACTTGGATACAAAAGATCCCATTGAGGTGAATTACCTTAAAAAAATTGGTAGTATGCCGACAGGCAAGGAAAATCCGGAGCTTTTAAAGATGAAACATTCCCATGGACATGATAATACGATTGTCAATGGAGTAGGCAGAATTGGCTTTATGGTGGGCGGAAAGCAGGCTTTATGGGATGATGAAGACATGGCCCAAACATTGGCTAATAAAGCGAAGTCCTTCATGATTCGTAATCAAAAAAGTCCTTTCTTTTTATACTTTGCTACACATGATATTCATGTACCCAGAATTCCACATTCAAGGTTTTTGGGAAAAAGTGGTTTTGGCAATAGGGGAGATGCTTTATTGCAATTGGACGACTCGGTGGGTCAATTGATGAAAACGCTTGATTCTTTACGTTTAACATCCAATACATTAGTTATTTTGACAAGCGATAATGGTCCCGTAGTGGATGATGGATATATCGACGGTTCCAAGGAGAATTTAGGATTGCACCAACCTACTGGAATTTTAAGGGGAGGAAAATATAGTTCTTTTGAAGCTGGCACAAGAGTACCATTCATTGTTAAATGGCCTAAGAATGTTCCTGCGGGTAAGTCAAATGCTTTGATTTCTCAGATTGATTTTTTAGCTACGATGAATCAATTGCTGGGTACTGAATATAACGAGAATTCTGCCAAAGACTCCAAAGCTAATTTGAATGCATGGTTGGGAAAAGATAAGATCGGGCGCGAATATATCATTGAACAAGCGGGAACCTTAGCGATTAAAATAGGGGATTGGAAATTCATAAAAAGTGGGAAAGGAGCTAGATTAAATCCACAGGTTAATATTGAACTGGGAAATGATTCGGTAGACCAACTATATAATCTGAAAACTGATCCGGATGAAAAAAATAATTTAGCACCTCTTCAAAAAGAAAAGTTAAATGAGTTAAAAGCGTTATTGGAATCAGAAATGAATAAATAAAAAATGGCCTCGTGAAAGGCCATTTTTTATAGGTATAGTAATTATTTAATTTTGAATAACTCTTTTCTGTTTAGCCATCTTCTCGATATCGGCCACTTTTCTAGGTGAACCAGCAGATAAGTTCTCTGGGCCTTTTTCTGTAATTAAAATATCGTCCTCAATTCGAATACCAATGTTCCACCATTTTTTATCACATTTACTGCCTGCAGGAATATAAATTCCTGGCTCAACGGTGATGACAACACCTGGTAGAAGTGTGCTCGGTCCTAAATCATGAACATCTAATCCTAAATGATGGGAAGTTCCATGGGGAAAATAAGTTCTAGCTTCCATATTATTTTTGGCGATGCCTAATTTAATTAATTCGGCATAAACAACTGCGCGTGAGGCAGCATCTACATTGGCCATAGGAGCACCTGCTTGGCATGCGGCGATTCCCGCATCTTGGGCAGCTAATACAATCTCATATAGTGTTTTTTGAGCCTCAGTGAATTTTCCATTAGCCGGAATAGTTCTTGTTACATCTGCTGTATACCCGTGGTATTCAGCAGCACAGTCACTTAAAAGTAAATCACCATTTTTGATTGTTTTCAAATTTGTTACATAATGGAGCACACATGCGTTTTCGGCTGATCCATTAATACTGCCATAGCCTGGAAATTCAGAACCATTATTTTTAAAATGATATTCCATAATGGCTTGTGCTTGGAATTCCTTCATACCAGGTTTTATAGAACGCATGACATCATTATGTCCCAATGCACTGATTGAAGCTGCTTTTTTGATTAATGTGATTTCCTCAGCTGTTTTGATTCCTCTTAAGTTTCGCATAATGTTTAAGGTAGAACGCGTTGCTACAGGTTTTTTAGAGGTTGCGATTAGGCTGTCAACGGTTCCTGCCATACGTGAAAGTGCATCTTCCTTTGCTTTGTATTTATTGAAAATTCCTTCCGTGCGAAATAGGCTAAATACCGAGTCAATGCTAGCCATAGGGAGTGTGCTAGCTTTGAATTCCTCATTGATGAATATGTTTTCCATATTACTTTTCGCCCTAAATCCATCAACACCCAAGATTTTTCCAGTCCACAATTCTTTGAAAGGATCTCGGTTTTGGACAAATATAAATTCAGTTCCTGTTTTACCTAAGAGGCTTACAGGTTGTTTGAATAAAAATAAAACAGCATTTGGCTCATCTAGTCCAGTTAAATAATAGAAATTTTTGTTTTGTGCATATGGAAAATCGGTATCATTGCTCCGCTGACGCGTTTGTCCAGCAAAAAAGATGCCTACTCCCTTGTCCGATAATTGCTTTTTTACAGCGGCTCGTCGATCTGCATGAAAAGATGCGCTTAAATAATCTGTTGGATAATCTTGTGCGATGCTGCAAAAGCTTAATAAAATTCCAAAAAGAAATAATGAGGTTGGTTTGAATGTCATGGTTTAATATTTAGGCCCCAATTTATAAAATAAATATGAATTTGGGTTTAAAACATGAATTCAAAAAAGGTTTTTTATTATAAATAATACCAATTAGTTAGGGCCTTATTTTTATTTATAAAAGCGTATTATATATTTGTTTATATTATTTTAAATATTAAAAAAACTTACCATGAAAAATTCAATTATACATTCATTGATTGTATCTGTTTTACTTTTAGCTAACTCAGCTTTTGCATCAAATCTCAATAATCCTGATGATATAGTGGGGGTTTGGAAAACGGGTGAGGGTACTGCTATGGTTCGTATCTATAAGAATGGAGATAAATACCAAGGCAAGGTTGTTTGGTTAAAGGAACCAATTGATCCTGAGACAGGCAAACCCAAGGTAGACAAAAATCATCCCGATGAGGCATCTAGAAAGAGAGCAGTTCTCGGACTTATTAACATTTGGGGATTTTTGTATAAGGATAATAATACCTGGGATGATGGAAATATTTACGATCCCAAAAATGGGAATACCTATTCATGTACAATTAAACTAACATCTCCCAACTCCCTAGAGGTTCGAGGGTACATCGGAGTTTCTTTAATTGGTAGAACGGACAACTGGACTCGTCAACAAGCCAAGTAGCGCTTAAGGTGAGACAAAGTTTAAAGTGACATTAAAGAAAAACGGATTTCCTAAATTACTTGAAAAATAATTTTGGTTGTCATCTTTGGCATTGTAGGTCTTTGCTAAATCAAATCGGTAATTGTAACGCAATCCCGCTTGTAGGTTAAGCCATAAAAATCCGCTAATCTTTTTGTCCCACATGATACGAGGTTTAATTTCCCCTCGCTGTATATAGGCGTTTTCTACTCCAGGAATATTCGCCCAATACTGATTACCTTCTAACTCAAATCCCGCTTGAAATATATTTGAAGTCGAAATATTATACCTCAGGTAAGCGCGCGCAGGTAATAATAATTCCATTCCCCATTTTTCATTGAACGTTTTGTTCCAAAATATAACGGGCACATGGATGAGTTGACCCGCTCGATAGGTTCTTGCAATTCCGGTACCAATCATATTTTTTTCAGATGTTTTCCATCCGTAGATGAGTGTAGCACTCGTGGTAATGGCATTGGATTGAATATCCTTGGCTCCCGCAAATAATCCGTTTAAATCAGAACTTGCCTGGAAAATAATAAAATTCTTTTCGTTTAATGGTTTGAAAACCGTTGTATTTATGCCTGCGGTTATTAAGGAGTTTGTTGACAAAGAGTTTGCAAATGCATTGATATTTGGATTTTCAACGGTGAAGTTACTTCCCCAATAATTGAGTCCCATTTGCCAGATAATTTTATTTGTTGAAATTACTGGGATATTTAACTGTGCTCTTATGGCATTTACATGATCAATGTGAATCGTTTTTGGTAAATCTTTGTCATTAAATCGTACACTTGGCATGGCAAAGTGACCGTTGTTTTCAAATCCAAAACTGATAATTCGTTGGGGAGTCTGATTTAATACCTTGACTGTACAAAACCTTTTTACTCCATCGGCATCTCCAAAATTACTATAATCAAATGTCTCTGTTGTATCACTTTGCGAATAAGTAATCAATGTAATTAGGCAAAAAATAAGCGTATGGAGGATTTTCATGTAATTATTTTATTTTTTGTTGACAAATATAATGGTTTATCGAATTTGTCGAACAACTATTATCTCCCTTTTTAAACGAATAATTGAAAAAAAAGTTTTGCCCTATTTGCTTAAGAAATTTATGATTTAATAGAATAGCTAAATTTTTGCCTTATAAAAAATATAAGGCTACCTTTAGATAAATCATTGTACTTTATATATTTGCATGTTTGGGATGTTTTGTTTAAGCGAAGCCCGGATTTTCACCGGGCCGAGCGCCTAAATCTTTTAGGATTGTTACAACTTGTGGAG
>SXXW01000002.1 GCA_005791165.1 Cytophagaceae bacterium | reverse complement strand
TCGTTTAAATGATTCACTAAAAATTCGACGTTGACGCTGTGGGACACTCAAGCTAAAGGATTTTGTAATTTTTGCCATTTTTTCGTTTTTTAAATTGTTATTATCTTTAAAAAACGGTCAATCTATTTCAGGCACTGACAAGTAATAGGTAAAAAGTAATAGGTAAAAAGTAAAAGGTAAGAGGTAAAAAGTAATAGGTAAAAGGTAAAAGGTAAAAGGTAAGAGGTAAAAAGTAATAGGTAAAAGGTAAGAGGTAAAAAGTAAAAAGTAATAGGTAAAAGGTAATAGTAGCGGACGGATTATCCCGTCCGAATAAATAAATCGTTAGGGACGGGTTTTCCCGTCCGAAAAAATTATAACTATGAAACTAAAAATATATCGCTCTGGCATAAATCAAATAAAATCCAGCTCTAGCATAAAAATGGGAGTCATTTTTATGCTTTTAATGCTGAGCGGAGTTGCGAAAAGTCAGCATAATGATGACATCAACAGCCGAGATATCCTCTATCTAACTTCAGGTGGAAAGTTGTTGCCCTTGCAGGCCATTATGGACATTCGGCATTATACGATAAGTTTGGATGTCGATATAGCGAAAAGATCCATTAGCGGTTTTACAGAAGTCAGTTTGAATTTATCACAAAAATCAGACACCCTTCTTTTGGACCTAATCCATTTATACAAAGTCACCCAAATCAAGGTGAACAACAAACCCGCATCCTATTATCAACATGATGATAAAATATTCATTACCTCAAAAACAGGTTTCAACGAAGGCAATCAAAAAGTTTGGATTGAATATCATGGAATTCCACCTGTGGCCATCAAGCCCCCATGGGATGGCGGTTTTACCTGGGAAAAAGATAAAAATGGAAATGACTGGGTATCCATCAACATCCAAGGGGAAGGTGGAAAAATGTATTTTCCTTGCAAGGACCATCCCAGCGATGAACCAAATGAAGGGGCTGATTTGAAAATAAGCGTTCCTTCTCAATTAAAAGTCGCGGGACCAGGACTATTAATGAATGTGTCGACTAAAAAGAATAAGTCAACCTATCATTGGAAAACCAATTACACCATTAGCAATTATTGCATTTTATTTAACATTGGAAAATATCAGGTCGTTAAGGATGAGCTAGTTACGGTCCTTGGCAACAAAGTTCCCATTGAATATTATGTTTTGGAAGTAGATACGATGCATGCCAAAAAAGTCATTGCAACCAAAAAACGTGACAATCAAATCTTGGAAAAATACTTTGGTGAATATCCTTGGGCAAAAGAAAAAATCGGTATTGCCGAGGTACCCAATTCGGGTATGGAACATCAAACGATGATTACGTTTGATAATAAATTTGCCTATAAAAATATCGGAGGCCAAGAATATTCAGCGAATCTATTTCATGAATATGCACACGAATGGTGGGCCAATAAAGTCACCAATAAAGACTGGGGGCACATGTGGATCCAAGAAGGGATCGCAACTTACGCAGAGGCTTTAGCCATGTTTGAACTGGGAGGCCAGTCGGCCTACGATGAAATCATAGCGGGCCACAGAAAAGGAGTTCGCAACAAATTTGCAGTGGTTCCCGGGGAAGAAGTCACCGAAGAAGAAGTCTATTCAGGAGGCGATATTTACGGAAAGGGATCCTTTTTTATGCATAGTTTACGCTATTTGATAGGCGATGAAGTGTTTTTTCCAACCCTAAAAACCTTAGCCACCGATCCAATCTACACCTATGATCATTTTGTGACTACTACGGATGTTGAAAAGCTATTTAGCTCAAAATCAGGAAAAGATTTAAAACCATTTTTTGATTTTTACCTGAGAACAACCCAAGTGCTGGACATAAACATCAAAGAAATTGGCTTTCAGAAATACCAAATCAAGGTGGCTAATTTAATGATGCCTTTGCCTTTTGAGGTGACGGCTAATAACCAAACGAGTCGCATCGTGATGGACAATAAAGGTCTTGTTGTTAATAGCGTTTTACCACCCCAAGTAGATGCGAAAGGATATTATTTGAAAAAAGTAACGATCCAATAATGAAACAAATTCTTTATTTATTTTTTGGCATTAGCCTAATTTTCAATGGTTTAACGGCAAAGGCAGATGATTACCCGGTCAATAAAAACATCGACATAAAACATTATGCTTTTGAGATAAATCTATCTGACAGCAACGATGAAATTAGGGGCATTGCGACCATAACTATTGATTTTAAAGAAACGGGTGTTCGAAATTTCCGATTGGATTTCGTCAATCAAAAAGCGGATAAAGAGAACAAGGGTATGGCGATTGACGCGATTACGGTAGGTGATCAGCCCATTCGATATACCCATCAAAATGATGAAATCATCCTCAATTTACCGAGTCCATCCACAAAAAATCAAACCCTTATTTTTACCATTAAATACCATGGCGTTCCGTTGGATGGATTACGGATTGGGAAAACCAAATTAGGCGATCGCAGTTTCTTTAATGAAAATTGGCCTAATCGGGCTAGGCATTGGTTGCCGACTTTGGACCATCCATCAGATAAAGCCACATCTGAATTTAAAGTCAAGGCACCTTCACATTATAAAGTAATTTCCAATGGCCTATTGCTGGAAGAATCAGAATTGGGCAACAGCATGAAACTGACCCACTGGAAACAATCTGTCCCTTCATCTTGTTGGCTATTTGTGATCGGCGTGGCTGAATTTGCGGTCCAATATTTGGATCCATTCATGGGCAAATCCATTGAAACTTGGGTCTATGCTAAAAATAGAGAGGCGGGATTTTATGATTTTCAGGAGCCGACCAAAAAGGTATTGGAGTTTTACAGCCAATATGTAGGGCCATTTGCCTATGAAAAATTGGCCAATATCCAGACGCCTAGTGTGAATGGGGGGATGGAAAGTTCGTCGGCTATTTTCTATGGGGAAGATTTGGTGACTGGAAAAAGATCGGAAAGAACTCGGAATGTAGTCATACATGAAATTGCGCATCAGTGGTTTGGCAACTCGGTCACGGAAACGACTTGGGATGATGCCTGGCTGAGCGAAGGTTTTGCCACATTTTTCACTTTGCTCTTTATTGAAAATGAATATGGCAAAGAGGAGTATACCAAAGGAATTGCCAAAGCTAAAAAAACGGTATTAGACTTACTGGTGAAAATGCCAGATTTTAGCATTGTGAGTCCGAGGACCGCTGAGAAAGAGTTAGTTATCACAGGAATTACGTATCAAAAAGGGGCTTGGGTATTGCATATGCTGAGAGATCTCATGGGCGAAGTGAATTTCAAAAAAGGGACTCAATCGTATTATGCTAAATTTTATACCTCATCTGCGACGACTGAGGATTTTAGAATTGAGATGGAAAAAGCATCAGGGATTGATTTGAAAATATTCTTCCAACAGTGGTTGTTTCAACCTGTGATTCCAAAAATACAGGCGAATTGGGCTTATGATGCTAAGGCTAAAAACCTAAAAATAACCTTGGATCAAATTCAAAAAGGGGATGTTCTTTTTGACATGCCGATTGAGATTGCTTATTATAAAAAAGGAAGTAATGCCCCTACCCTTTTAAAAATGCGGCTTAATAAAAAGCAAAATTCACAAACGTTCAAACTAAAAGAAGCACCAGAGAAGCTAGATTTGGATCCGAGAAATGTATTGCTCTGTGAGCCGTCGATAATTAGTAGAGACGCGATACCTCGCGTCTGATTTCCGGTTCCTGTAGAGACGCGATGATAACACCTAAACAAAAAATGCCTGCAAATCCATGATTTACAGGCATTTAATTTAAAACCTAGTGATCGCGTAGGGATTCGAACCCCAAACCTTCTCATCCGTAGTGAGATGCTCTATCCAATTGAGCTACGCAACCAATACCCCTAAGGGACTGCAAAGGTAAAATTTCTTAAGCAATTTGAAAAGGCTTCGCCCAAAAAATTCAAAAATCTTTATTTCCCAGTAAATTTAGGAGCCCGTTTCTGTATGAAAGACATGACTCCCTCGGAAAAGTCAGCGGAGCGCCCAGCCACCGACTGAGCTTTGGCTTCCGACTCTAAAACATCCCCCAATTCCTGGTTTTGCGCTTTTTGCAAAGACTGTTTCATCAGCCCAATAGCCAAGCTAGGCCTTTCAGCAAATTCCTTCGCCAATGAATCCACTCGGCCTTGCCATGCTTCCTCACTCACAACCTCCGCCACAAATCCAATATCTTTCGCTTCCGAAGCGGAAACGCGCTTTCCCGTGCTGGCCAACTCAAATGCTTTGTGATATCCAAGAGATTGCATTAAAAAAGCGGTACTACCCGCATCCATCGCCAAGCCTATTTGTATAAACAATTCAGAAAAATAAGCTCCTTCTTTGGCAATTAAATAATCACAGGCCAACGCTAAGCTGCAACCCGCCCCCGCTGCTACCCCATTGATCGCGCCAATCACAGGCTTATTTAATCCACGCAATGCCAAAATCATCGGGTTATAGGTGGCGCGCAATACATTTCCTAAATCTGGATCCGTAACTCCAGCCTTTAAATCGGCCCCAGAACAGAACGCCTTTCCCGAACCCGTAATGACTAAGACACGCACCAAATCAGAGATTTGTGCCGATTCAGCCACTTCTCGTATCTCATGAATTAACCCCGGATTCAACGCATTGAACACCTCAGGCCTATTTAATTCAATGGTCCAAATAGACCCCGAACGATGCAATTTCAAATAGTTAAATTCCATAATTTTTTCATTTTCACACGCTAAAATTTATTGCCTAAACTCCTTTTTGTAGACGCGAGGTATCGCGTCTCTACATTTTTCTTAGACGCGAGGTATCGCGTCTCTACATTTTTCTTAGACGCGAGGTATCGCGTCTCTACATTTTTCTTAGACGCGAGGT
>SXXW01000018.1 GCA_005791165.1 Cytophagaceae bacterium | reverse complement strand
CTCGTTTAAATGATTCACTAAAAATTCGACGTTGACGCTGTGGGACACTCAAGCTAAAGGATTTTGTGATTTTTGCCATTTTTTCGTTTTTTAAATTGTTATTATCTTTAAAAAACGGTCAATCTATTTCAGGCACTGACAAGTATTAGGTATTAGGTAAGAAAAAGAAGTATTAGGTTTAAATTTTCAGTTTTATATTAATAATACCTGATACCTATTACCTAATTTTTTATTTTTTACTTTCCTTTTTGACTGGCTCAAAACCAATCGAAACCGAATTGACACAATAACGTAAACCGGTTTCCGTAGGACCATCATCAAAAACGTGACCTAAATGTCCCCCACATTTTCCGCAAGTGATTTCAACACGGCGCATGCCCAAGGTATTGTCCACCGTTTCTTTAATGACTCCTGCTTTTAATTCTTTGTCGAAGGAAGGCCAACCGCAATGCGAGTCGAACTTGGAATTTGAACTAAAAAGCGGGGCGCCACAGCCTTTACATGTGTACACCCCTTTTTCATTATGCATTAAAAACTTACCTGTATAAGGTCTTTCTGTACCTTTTTGACGCAAAATATAATATTCTTCTTCACTTAATTTAGCTTTCCATTCAGCTTCTGTTTTAGGTAAATTTTCCATCGTCTTCGTTTCCATTTTATTTTGACCACAAGCCTGAAAGCTTATGAACACCAGTACAAATAATGCATGTGACAAAATAGTTTTCATCTTTATTTTTGTTTACGTCTTAAACGCAAAGATAGTCCAAATTGTTTCCACATTTAATGTCATTTTGTTGGCCCATACTCATTATATCAAGGATATCTATTCTGTATAATCAAATCCCCTCCATCAAAATCTATCGAATAGCCTAATATTCGTTGGTTTATTTTAAATAAATTTAATTTTCCAACTACATTAATCGGCCCGTCTCGGATCCACTCGCCAGCCTAATTTTCTCAAAGCCTGCACACGTAAACTGCGGTGTTCAAACTCCTCCATGACCACACCTTTCATCCAATAAACGCCGCCTCCGCGGAAAGAATACTGTTTTAAGTCGGAGGGAAAATGCAAGGTATCAAAAAACTCTCCCCGAACATCCACAAAATAACCAAAATACATACGCTCCCCCGCCTTCGTGCGAGTCGGCTTAAGCGTCACTAAATACCCCAATATATCCCCTCTTTCATAACATAAATCGGCATCCAATAATGTTTCAGGAAGTTCGTCCACCAAGTCAAAGGGAGAACAGAGCGGAAATCCCAAAATCTCCCACTGATCAAATGCATCCTCGATCTCCTCATGCACCAACTCTGGCAATATGCCTATGTCGGCAGAATCATCCGCAAACATCTCCATCGAAACCACCTGAGATACCTTTCCTTGAAAGCGGGCATGTGCCTCCCATAGCAAAGGCTTCTTTCCCACACCCAAATTCCTAAAAGCCCCCACACGAATCAATAAAATAGCCTGCTCCAAACCCAATGAAACCCGGTGAACCAAATCCTCCCAAGAACGAAATGGACCCATTTGGCTCCTAGAAGCAATTAAATCCTGAATGACACGCTTCTCAAGGCCTTTGACATGTACCCAACCTAAGTAAATCACAGAGCCCCGAATGCTCGTCAAATGCCCACTCTCATTAATCTCAGGAGCCTCCACCTGCGCGCCACAGCGCCGAGCCTCGTGTACATAGAATTCGGTCCGGTAAAATCCTCCAAAATTATTGATGACCGCAACCATAAATTCCAGCGGATAATACGTCTTCAAATACAGACTTTGATAACTCTCCACCGCAAATGAAGCCGAATGGGCTTTGGAAAAACTATAGCCAGAAAAGCTTTCCATTTGCCTCCACACTTCTCGCGCAACTGCTAACTCATATCCCTTATCCGCGCAATTCACAAAAAAAGCCTCTCGTATCCGATCGAATTCTGCCCGAGATCGGTACTTGCCCGACATCCCTCTCCGAAGTACATCTGCCTCCGCCAAACTTAAGCCCGCAAAATAATGCGCCACCTTAATCACATCCTCTTGGTATACCATCACCCCATACGTTTCCTTCATTAATTCCCCCATCAAAGGATGAATGGGCTCATAGGAATCTGGAGCATGAAAACGCTCAATATAAGCCTTCATCATCCCAGAAGAAGCCACGCCCGGACGAATAATCGACGAAGCCGCCACCAAGGTTAAATAATCTTGGCACCGTAATTTTTTAAGTAGTTGGCGCATCGCCGGAGACTCAATGTAAAAGCAACCCATGGTTTCGTGGCGCATCAACTGCTTCCTGACTTGTTCATCGCGCATGAAATCCTGCACGCGGTGAATATCCACATCTTGGCCTCGATTAGCCCGAATGATATCCACCGATTCTTTAATGTGGCCTAAGCCTCTTTGAGACAAAATATCAAACTTAGCAAAACCAATCTCCTCCGCCACATGCATATCAAATTGGCAAATAGGAAAGCCTTTGGGCATCGGTTCCAAAGCAGTATAATGAGCTAAAGGATGCTCAGAAATCAAAATTCCTCCCGCATGAATGCTCAAATAGTTAGGAAAATCAAGTAGTAAATTCCCATATTTGACGATCAAACGTTGGACCTCAGACCCCACCTCGCGCATCGCTGCCGCCGGATCAAGCCAGGTATCTACCTCCGATTTAGGTAAGCCAAAAACCTTGGCCAATTCCCGGTAAATCGATTTATCCCGAAAAGTTACATAGGTCGCCAACAAACACACATATTTGGCCCCATAACGCTTAAAGATATAATCAATAATATCATCCCGCTCATCCCACGAAAAATCAATGTCGAAATCCGGCGGACTAGTCCGGTGAGGGTTAATAAATCGCTCAAAATACAAATCTAAATTCACCGGATCCACATCCGTAATTCCCAGGCAATAAGCCACAATCGAATTTGCACCCGAACCTCGGCCCACATGAAAATAGCCCCTAGAACGTGCATAGCGAATAATATCCCAGGTAATTAAAAAATACGCATTAAAGCCAAGCTCATTAATCACCTTCAATTCCTTCTCGACCCTTGCCCTAGCCTCTCGGTCCGAGCGCGGATACCGATACCGCAATCCCTCATAAGCAAGCTTAGTCAAAAGGGCTAAATCATCCTCCGAACTTGAACCAAAAAGGACCCGATTTTTAGGCCGTTTAAAATCAAATTCAAAGGAACAATCCGCTAAAATTCGCTCTGACTCCTCCAGTAAAAATGGATGATCTTGGCAGTAATCTGCCAACTCTCCTTGCGTGTACATACGCTCATCTTCCTGAGCTTGTGCGTCCACAGAAAGTTTACTCAGTAGCGTATTTTCATCGATTGCACGCAGCAAGCGATGCATCGAAAAACCCCGCTTGTCCAAAAACGTAAAGGGCTGACACCAAACCGTCTTATCCCAATCCTTTTCCTTCCACAAACGATTGCGATCACTCGCCCGTACCCCCCAGCGCTCACGCTCGCCTAAATTTTTGAGTTTTTTTTTACGAACCCAAGGAAAAATAGTCCACACATCCTCCCACACCGGAGGACGCTCAGGCCAAGACTCCTCGGCCAATAAGTAAGTTGAGGCAAAAGCATTAATCTGCGCCATGCCTTGGGCGTTCCGAGCGAGACATATATACATCAACGTATGCTTGTTTCTAAATTCCATTCCCACCACCGGTTTGATGCCTGCAGCCTGACAAGCCTGAACAAAATCAAAAACCCCAGAGACCCGATGAATATCCGTCAAAGCCAACGTTTTTATTCCACGCAAAACTGCCGCCTCCACCAATTGCTCTGGCGAAAGCGTTCCGTAACGTAGACTATAATAAGAATGGCAATTCAAATACATGTCTATTCCTCCGTTTTAGCAGGTAATCGATTCCTGCGTTCTCCGCTCCCCATGAGTCCACTGGCCCTTAAAATAGAAAATTCTCCATAGCGATTTCTTAATTTATCCATCGCCCCATACAAAGGCACCAACTTCGCCCCCTCGTCAAAAAGCTGCAGCTGCTCTTGTCCCTGCCATAGTTTTGAAAAGCGAACGCCAATAAGTCGGATCAACAAACGTCGATCATACAATTTCTCAAAAAGCTCCTGAACCGCAGGAATCAGTCGGTGGTCACTGGCCGAAGCTGGAATGCTGATTTGGCGGGTATGGGTGTCGAAATTGGAGTACCTTAACTTCACGGTTATACACGCCGTGCATTGTCCAAGCTTGCGTAAATCATACGATAATTGTTCAGTCAACGAACCCAAAATACGGCGCAATAAAACCACATCCGTACTATCCTGCTCAAAAGTGATTTCCTTCGACAAAGACTTCTGTTCAGAATAAGGAACTACTGGCCTCAAATCAATCCCATTAGCCCGCTCCCAAAGAACAGTCCCCGATTTCCCAAAAGTCTTTTCCAATATTTTCAAAGGCATCTGACTCAAAGTACCCACATGAACGATGCCCATATTACGTAAGGTTTGAGAAGTAACCGCGCCGATCATCGGAATCTTACCCACCGGCATAGGGGCCAAAAATGATTTTTCCTGACCCGCCAATACCTGAAATTCCCCCGCCGGCTTAACATGATTGGTGGCCACTTTTGACACTGTCTTGTTGACCGATAGCCCAAAAGACATTTGCAAACCAATCTCCTTTTTTATCCGATTTCGAAGGTCTTGAGCAAAAGCATAAGAACCAAAAAAACGCTCCATTCCAGTCATATCAAGGTAAAATTCGTCAATAGAAGCCTTTTCAACCAAAGGAGCTCTCCCCATAATTAACGAGGTCACCGCCTCTGAATGTTGGGTATACGCATCAAAATCACCCCGCAAGACAATCGCATCCGGACATAATTTCAATGCCATCTTCATGGGCATAGCCGAACGTACCCCAAAAGCGCGCGTCTCGTAACTGCATGCCGCCACCACCCCACGATCAGACATTCCACCCACAATGACCGGCTTTCCCACAAGCCTAGTATCTCGGAGACGCTCCACCGAAACAAAAAAACTGTCCAAATCCATGTGCACAATGGCGCGTTCTTGCATAAAATTGGTAGATATTTGGGTATTTTGAATACCTTTCGTAACTTCGAAAAGATTATAAACAAAATTCAGCTACGAATTTTATCCATTTTAGTTTAATAAGCAAATCTTATGAGTACTTTTTTTAGTCAGAATTTACGTTTTTTACGCAGCAAAATGTCGGAGAAAACTTCACAAGAAAAACTAGCTGAATTACTGAATATTAAGAAGCCTACTTTGGGCTCATATGAGTCCGGTAGAGCTGAGCCTAAATACAGCGATTTGATCCTATTGGCCGAGTTTTTCAACGTTGAAGTCGACGAGTTACTCAAAGAAGATTTAGCAAAAAGAATACCTGGATTAGCAAACAAGCCTAAGCTACGAATTTTAGCCACCACGGTAGATTCAGATAACGAAGAGAATATCGAAATGGTGCCCCTAAAGGCTTTAGCAGGTTATACCGCTTCATACGATGATTTAGAATTCATCCAAGAGCTGCCAACCTTCCAAGTGCCTTTTCTGCCCAGAGATAAAAAATACCGCGTTTTCCCGATTAAAGGTGAGTCGATGTTGCCCTTAAAGCCTAACTCCCTCGTATTCGCAGAATATGTAGAAGATTGGAAATCAATCAAGGATGATACGATTTGCATCGTAGTCACGAGAGAAGAAGGAGTTGTTTTGAAAAAAATCATCAACCACCTAGAAGCCAAAAGCATTCTGATTTTAAAATCAACCAATCCCATATACGATCCATACCCAATCTTAGGAGCTGAAATCCAAGAAATATGGAAGTTTGCGGGTTATTTCCATAGCGATTTCCCTACAACCGAATAACAAACCAACGCCCGAAGAACCAAGCATCTCTGTAAATCATGCGCGAGCATCAGCGACCCATAGAGCTCAAGAATCGCGTATACACATTACCCAACCGTCATGTCCAACCTATTTTCTAAAATATCGAGTGCGCTTCAAATCAGCGAGAAACAAGTACGAAAAACCATCGATTTACTAGACGAGGGGGCCACAATTCCTTTTATTTCTCGGTATCGAAAAGAGATGACAGGAAGTTTAGATGAAGTTCAGGTTGCAGCCATTCGTGATTTAAGAGACCAATTAGTCGAGTTAGAAAAACGCAGGGACGCTATTTTAAAATCCTTACTAGAACTAGAAAAACTGACTCCAGAATTGGAGAAAGCCGTTCGAGCAGCTGAAACATTAGCCAAACTCGAAGACATCTATTTGCCTTACAAGCCTAAGCGTAAAACACGTGCAATGGCTGCCCGTGAAAAAGGTTTGCAGGAACTGGCTGACAAACTATTCCAGCAAGGCCTTGTTTCCCCAGAAGAATTAGCCGTTAATTACCTTGAGCATGTGAGCCATGTCGATGAAGCCCTCGCTGGAGCTCGAGATATTTTAGCCGAGGAGATGATGGAAACAGCGGAAGCTAGAGAAGAGACAAGGAATTTATTTACCCGTAAAACGACCGTAAAGTCTAGTATCGCCAAAGGAAAACAAGAAGCAGGAATTAAATACAAAGACTATTTCGATTGGTCTGAATCTCTTGCACAAGCCCCCTCCCATCGGATTTTAGCTTTGTTTAGAGGAGAAAATGAAGGTTTTTTAAACCTGAGCTTATTGGGGCCCGACGATGAAGTCCTAACAAAACTGGAGCGTAGATTTATCACTGGAAATAATTCCTGTGCCAAGCAAGTGGAAATGGCTATTCAAGATGGTTATAAACGCTTGTTAATGCCCGCCATGGAAACAGAAGTTCGGGCTGAAGCAAAAAAACGCGCAGATGAAAATGCAATTCGGGTTTTTGCTGAAAATATAAGGCAATTACTTTTAGCAGCACCCTTAGGCCAAAAACGTGTTTTGGCTCTCGATCCTGGATTTAGAACAGGATGTAAAATGGTTTGCTTGGACGAACAAGGAAGTTTATTGGCCAATACAGCCGTTTACCCTCATACAGGGCCTGGGCAAGCTTTCGAGGCGGCTGAAACGATTAAAGAATGGGTAAAAAAATATCAAATTCAGGCTATCGCCATTGGCAATGGAACAGCGGGAAGAGAAACGGAATCCTTTGTCCGTAACTTAAACTTAAACGGCATCCATATTATTATGGTGAACGAAAGCGGTGCTTCCATCTATTCAGCCTCTGAAGTCGCAAGAGACGAATTTCCGGATAAAGATGTGACGGTTCGAGGTGCTGTTTCCATCGGTCGCAGACTCATGGATCCATTAGCAGAATTAGTTAAAATTGACGCAAAGTCGATTGGCGTAGGCCAATACCAGCATGATGTGGATCAAAAGAAATTACAAGCATCGCTGGATGACACGGTGGTGTCCTGTGTTAATTTAGTGGGCGTAGAACTTAACACCGCCTCTAAACAGATTTTATCTTATGTATCAGGCTTAGGTCCCCAACTGGCACAAAATATTATTGACTACCGGATAAAAAATGGTCCCTTTCTCAAGCGTTCCGACCTGAAAAAGGTGACAAGGTTGGGAGAAAAGGCTTTTGAGCAAGCAGCCGCATTCTTGCGCATTCGACATGCGAAAAACCCCTTAGATGCCAGTGCGGTTCACCCAGAGCGCTACGATATAGTAGAAAAGATGGCTAAAGACTTGCATTGTAAAGTCGCAGATCTTTTAGCAGATGAGACGCTGCGCAAGCAAATTCAATTAAGCCAATATGTGACGACTGATGTAGGCATGCCCACATTAACCGATATTATGTCTGAATTAGCAAAACCTGGACTCGACCCGCGTGAAAAGTTTGAGGCATTTGAGTTTGCCGAAGGAGTGAACGATATCAAAGATTTACGGATTGGCATGACTTTACCAGGCATTGTGACGAATATTACCAATTTTGGAGCTTTTGTGGATATTGGAGTGCATCAAGATGGCTTGGTGCATGTAAGCCAAATAGCTGACAAGTTTGTCAAGGATCCTAATGAAGTGGTAAAAGTTTCTCAAAAAGTGATGGTACGTGTCACCGAAGTGGACGAAGCAAGAAAGAGAATTGCCCTTAGCATGAAGAGCTAATTGACGAGAAAACTACTCAATCTAATTCAAAGCAATCTAAAAGAATTTTAATACCGAAGAATATTGATTGGGGAGAAATGTAATTTCCACCCACCTGAATAAGGCGAAAACCATATTCTCCGGTACCCAAAATCATCAAAATTTACTTTTTAGCTAATTTTAATTCCATCGTACACTGAGGGCATTTGCCTTTTTTAGCATAGGTTTTTGTCCCCTCGCACTTCATTGGACACTGATAAGCTTCTTTTTTGTCCGCTGCAGTTTCCTTTTTTTCAACTTTCGTTGCTTCTTGCTGTTGAGCCATCGCTCCAAACATTCCTGCCATCAAAGTGGCCATTAGCATCATTTTTTTCATGTTGAATTTATTTTTATGTTTATTTTATTTTAATATGTTTATTTTATTTTAAATCGTATTCCTGAATAAACCATTCGGCCGATAATCGGCCCCCAAACCATCGTTGCATCAAAATAAAGGCTAAACGGATCTGCCGCGTTCATCAAAGGATTTGTTTGTGTAAAATTACTTAGATTTTCTCCACCAACGTACCACTCCCATTTTTTAAATTGCCTAGTCACCTGAGCATAGATCGTCGAAAAAGCCGGAGCCATTTTCGCTGGTGAATTCGGCTCATGTGCGTGTCCGGCAGTTGCATTGGGAATACGCCTTTCTCCATTCCACTGCCAAGTTAAATCAAATTTCCATTTTGACATCGCAGTCTCATAACCCATATTCAACAAAACTCGTTCCTTGTTGACAAAAGGTTTTGCTAAACGATTCAATCTACCTTTTAAACTAATGTAGTCCGATTGCACATCTTGCCAGCGGTAGGCTGCTTTAAGCTCAAAACGCTTAAATGGACTATAATTAAATTCCAATTGTACGCTATTTGCAAAAGATACTCCCGGACTTGAATACATACGAATCAGACCTGAAACATCCATATCGACCAACCATTGTTGCTCAAAATCAGTTCGATATGCGTCAAAAACAAAATTTGCTTTTCTTGTGCCTAGCATCAAATTTTTAGTCAATGACAAACCGTAGTTCCAAGATTTCTCGAGGGGACTTAAATTACCCAACAATTGGATTCTGCGTCCATTAGCTAAATAACCCATATTTTCGGCGATCGGATTCACACGGCGCCAACCTTTTCCCGCTGATAATCTGAAAATCCAATCGGGTGAAATATCCCATTTTAGGTGCAACCTAGGTGTCCATTGAGTACCTAATTGATTATGAAAATCGACTCGTTGGCCCACAACTAATGTCAACACATTAGGAATCGTTAAGGCATATTCTCCAAAAAAACCGGGTACCATTTCAGTACGCGCAAAAGCCGAATCTATGTACGATTCTTGATAAGAATCATATAAAAAGCTTGCGCCAGCTTTCCAACCATGGTTTGTGTTTCCTATGATGGACTGGTAAATTAGATTCCCATACATACTTTGCTCACGACCTCGATAATTTTTAAAGGCAAAATAAGAATCGTTTTCATGCTGGCTTGCATTCAAAATTAAACCAAGACCCTTCCAAGGCTTCAATTGGAATAGTCGGGCTATTTTAGAAAAAGCTTCCCAACGAGACGTCTTGCTTCCAAAACCATAAACTAAATAGCGATTGGAAGATAAGTCCTCAAAATTCATTTGCCCAGCCACCCTATTTTCATGTAAATAAGTGCCCCCCCACTGAACAATCCATTGATCTGTCGCATACTTCCAGCGATTTAACACATTGGCAAATGTAAAAAGCGGCTGATCCATAAAGCCATCTTGATTCCCATCGGTCCTTGCTGCTTGTTGAGAAAAATGGGTAAAAACACCCATAGAAAGCTTATCGTTAAATTTGTGTGCCGCTTGTTGGTTTATTTCATAGCGACCCTGAGAATTCACATAGGTATTTAAAAAATAGGCCTCAGAAGTATCAGGTTTGGCTAACTCAATATTGATTCCACCCGTCATGGATTCATAGCCATTGGCCACCGAACTAACCCCTTTACTTAAATCAATGGATTTAATCCAAGTTCCAGGAAGATAACTTAGGCCATAAGTAGATTTCAAACCCCGGATGGATGGCATATTTTCAAGATTTGTCTGGACATAATTCCCTGATAAACCCAATAATTGGATTTGCTTAGCCCCAGTTACCCCATCTGTAAAGTTGACCGATACACTCGCATTCGTCTCAAAACTTTCAGATAAATTGCAGCAGGCAGCTTTAGCTAAGGTCTTCATCGTCAAAACCTCTCTTTGAAGTAACGACATGTTGTCTTGTTGGCCCGGATTAGCCAGCACCCTAACTTCGTATAGTTCATTGGTTTTTGCCCACAAATGAATGTGCTGAAAGGCGGACTTTTCCACCCAAACAGAATCGGTTTGAAATCCAACGTAAGAAGTAACGAGCCAACCGGGAAATTTACCTGCCGACAATTTAAACATGCCCCCTGCAGTGGTGAGCACAGCGGCGCGAGTGGGTTTATAAACGACAGAGGCGCCAATAAGGTCTTCCATGTTTCCAGCGGAATCCAAACTCATCACACGCCCGGTGATTTCTTGGCCCCATAATCCAAAGGGCGCCAGTAATAAAAGATAAGTAATTATTTTTTTGTACATCGTTTTTGATTTAAATGAGTGAATAAAAACTCAAAAAAATCAAATTAGATATGCTTGCAGGCTCGCTAGACGCGTGCTTAAAGGAGGAGGTGAATGATTTGAATAATAAAAACTTAACTTTTCATAGGCTCTTGACCCACTCAAATTCAAAAAAGTCAAAGATGGGGACGTCAAAACAGCATCAGCTACTTGATGCTTTTGAATTTTATTACCGGTCTGATCAAAATTGAATTTTAACGCGTATCGATCATAAGAGCAACATTTAGCCCGGCTGAATGTAGATGTATTTGCGTGATTAAAATTGGGTTTAGTATTCTTTGAACAACACGAAACCGCCTTGTCAAATGAATATTTTTTATTTCCAGTGAAAAGGCATGTGGACTGAGTATATGAAATACCTAAATTTCCTACTAAAAAGTAGGTAGCTAAATAAACCAAAAAGAAGCGCTTGATAGCTAATTTCATTTTAAAAAATAATGGCACAAATTTACAAATTTTTTTTATAGATATTCTATTGAATTGATGAAATTTATGTGCTTTTGGTTTAAATTATTTAATTTGCATCAACTATTCAATATGCGTCCTCTATTTAGGTTAATCCTACTGTTTTTCATTTCCTTTATTGGGGGCCTTTCAGCTTTCGCTCAAAATTCTACCTACCGATATTTGGTGCTGTTTAAAGACAGAAACAATAACCCATTTTCAATCAATAAACCGGAAGTATTTCTAAGTTCCAAGTCTATAGAACGCAGAAAAAAAATGAATATTGCCCTCCAAGCGCAAGATTTACCGGTTAACCCTAGTTATTTAGAGCAATTGAAATCCACAGGGGCAACCATCATCTTTCCTTTAAAATGGATTAATGGAGCATTAATTTCACAAAAACCGAGCGACCTTTCTAAAGTGTTAAAACTGGGAAATGTGAAAGGTCTTTATTGGAATTTTCCGGCGGATTCGAGTGCAAACAATCAAATTAAAAGCAATGAGATTACAGGAACTAAATTATCAAACGCAGATCCAGATTATGGGAGTTCTCTGACACAGGTGTCCCAACTAGGAATCGACATTATGCATGCAAAAGGTTTTCGTGGAGAAAAAACCCTGATTACTTTGTTGGACAATGGCTTTTTAAATGCGAATCAAGTCCCTTACTTGCAGGCCATTTTTACCGAAAAAAGAGTGGTGGGCACTTTGACAACAAGCCCGAGTTTAAAATCGGTCTATGTAGGAGGTTCCCATGGAACGAATGTCCTTAGCACCATTGCCGGTCAATCCCCAGGAAAATTGTTTGGAACAGCCTATTTAGCCAATTTTGCGATGGCGCAAACCGAGGAAGATGGTTCAGAATTAATCGTCGAAGAAGCAAATTGGCTCAGAGGCGCTGAATGGGCAGACAGTTTAGGAACCGATGTGTTAAGTTCATCTTTGGGCTATTCTGAATTTGACAACTTAAAACATAACCATACCTATGCAGATATGAATGGGAGAACCACTTTAGTTTCAAAAGCAGCCGCCTGGGCGTCCCAAAAAGGGATTATTTGTACCATCAGCGCTGGAAACGAAGGAACAAGTACTTGGAAATACATTTCGGCACCAGCAGATGCTGATTCAATTTTAGCAATTGGAGCCGTAGACAGATCTGGTTTAAAAGCGAGTTTTAGTTCGTTAGGACCGAGTTTTGATAAAAGAATAAAACCTGATGTTTCTTCTATGGGACTAGGGACTGTGGTTGGCACAACGAGTGGGACGATTGCCACATCCAATGGAACCTCATTTTCAGCACCCCTCATGGCTGGATTTGCCGCAGGGATGGTCCAAGCTAATCCCCGAAATAGTTCTTGGCAAATCATAGATGCCATCCGAAAATCAGGCAATCAAGCCGCTAAGCCAGATAATTTATTGGGATACGGAATTCCGAATTTCTTAAAGGCAACGACCCTTTTAAATCCGATATTAGGCGTTGAACCCATCCATGAAATTGCCATCCGAATTTATCCTAATCCTATTAAAATAGGGGAAAAAATCAACATTGATTTACCTGAAGAAATGGATTTGAAACTTGAGATTTTTAATGCACAAGGGGTCATTTTAAATACATTAAACCTAAAACAAACACACGAAGAAATATTCCTTCCGCCACTCAGCTCGGGTAAGTATTATTTTAGGTTTACGGGAACAAATACCTCCCAAACGATTCCTGTGCTTTATAATTTTTAGGCCGCAAATTTATTATGCGACTATTATAACATCGCTGCTCCAAAAACACCAGCACTATCCCCTAATTTCGGTTTAACGATGGGGGTCAATACTTCACCTGAGTTGAAAATGTATTTTTTAATTCGCTCATAGCCTTCGCTATACAACAAATCGATGTTTCCAACTCCCCCACCGATCACAATCACATCGGGATCAATGACGTTAATGATCGTAGAAATGGCTTTCCCATAATATTCAAATAATCGCTCCATGGTGACTGTCGCATTTGAATCGGAACCCGCTATATAGGCTTGAACAATATCTTTTAATTTCTTTTTATCCCCCGTTTGTCTTTCATAAAATAATTCTAACGATGGGCCGGCAATGACTTTCTCAACACATCCAGCTTTTCCACAATAACAAGGCTCACCCCCTTCTTCCAAAATATTATGCCCCCATTCGCCACCAATTCCATGAAGCCCATTAATAACCTTTCCATTCACTACCAAACCACCGCCAACACCCGTGCCTAAAATAACACCAAATACCACTTGGGCCTCTTTATTTATATCCTGAACCGCACCTAAAAGTGCTTCTGCTAACGCAAAGCAATTGGCATCATTGGCCAACACAACTTCACAATCAACCACTTTGGCTAAATCGGCGGCCATAGGTTTGCCGTTCATGCTTGTCGTATTGCAATTTTTCATGGTCTGAGAAGCAGGATCCAAAACCCCTGGAGTTGCAAAACCTAATCGCGTAGGCCTAAATCCCACTTTTTGACTGACTGAATCAATCAATCTACCCACCTGAGCAATGATATGATCATATCCCTTAATCGATTCTGTATCAATACGTTCACGTAAAATGACTTGAGTCGGATCATGTTGATCTAAAATAGCACATTCAATTTTCGTTCCTCCTAAATCTATCCCCCAATTATATTTTTTTTCCATAGGTTTATCGACGATTATCGTCATTTTCAAAAATACTAAAATAACTTAAATATCTACTTGACGCAATTTCACCGTCCTTAACTGCTTGTTGGACCACGCAATGTGGTTCATGCAAATGTAAACAATTATTAAATTTGCACTGTCCCAAAAGTGCCCGCATCTCAGGGAAATAATGGGCTAATTCTTCTTTTTCTATTTCCATGACCCCAAATTCATTAATCCCTGGGCTATCGATCAAATAAGTATCGGGCCCTAGTTCCCACATAGTTGAATACGTAGTGGTATGAACCCCTTTTTGGGCAAAATCAGAAATTTCTTTCGTTTTAATATGTAAGGTAGGTGCGACGATATTCAAAAGACTTGATTTACCAACGCCTGAATGACCGGCCATTAAAGACACCTTGCCTTCAAACATTTCTTTAAATTCTGAAATACCTTGATTCAATGGGATTGAGGTGAATAAAACACCATAACCCAATTCTTGGTATAAACCTGCCCACTCAAAAACTTGATCTTTTTCTTCCTCATGTAATAAGTCCATTTTATTGAAAACGATCGTCACCGGAATTCGAAATGCTTCAGCGGTCACTAAAAAACGATCTAAAAATCCCAAGGATGTTTTGGGGAATTTATAGGTAAATATGAAAATGGCTTGATCTACATTCGCCGCTAATAATTGGCCATGGCTAGTCTTATGAACAGATTTTCGAATAATATAATTTTGCCTCGGCGAAATTTCTTCAATAACCACCGTCTGATTGGCCTCATCCTCCATCGAGAAAATCACCTTGTCTCCCACGGTAATTGGGTTAGAGGTTTTAGGGCCATTCAACTTAAACTTCCCTTTTAATCTGGCTCGATATACCTTTCCCGATTCGGCACGAACTTCATACCAAGAGCCTGTTGAACGCATGATGAGACCTTTATTCAGCATATGGATGACCTAAATTTTTTCGTACATAGTTCATGATGCATTCGGTGGCACCTGCATGGGCGGCGACAAATTGCCGAGCTTGCACTTGCTTTTGAACCAACAAATCTTCTGAATGATAAATTTCCAACATTTTCTCTTCCAATTCTTGGCTGTTCGCCACGGGAAAAGCTAATCCTAAATTGACCAATGCAACTGCCTCATTAAATTTTTCAAAATTCTTATTGCCAAAAAAGACCGTTGGCCCAAAAACGGCAGCCTCCAATGTATTATGTAAACCTCCGCCAAAAGCTCCTCCAATATAGGCAAACAAAGCGCCCCGATATAATGAAGATAAGCGCCCCACCTCATTGACAAATAACACCTTGGCATTAGCGTCTAAATTTCCACCCTTCGAATAGCATACGTCAACTTGAATCTTAGACTCCCATGAATTTAACGTTGATTCATTAATTTCATGTGGCACCACCACCCATTTAAATGGAAAATTGCCTGAATTAATCATGGGAATTAAGCAATCCATATCAGCATCCCATACGGAACCCAGAACCACAAATTCGTTTTCTCCGATAAAATCCGACATGAAAGACCAAGGTTGGGCCGTGCGAAGGTTCGCTAACACTCGATCAAAGCGAGTGTCGCCACCTAAAGTAATATGTTGAATATCAATACTATTTAGCATTTCTTTAGACGCTTCATCTTGAACAAAAATTTGAACAAAAGACGTTAATATATTCCTAAAGAATCCCCCATACCATTTAAAAAACAATTGATTTTTTCTAAAAATGGCTGAAACTAAAATCGTTTTAATATTTCTTTTTTTGAGTTCATGTAAATAGAAATACCAAAATTCATATTTAACAAAAAATACCATAGACGGATTAACAAGATCCAAAAATCGTTCGCTCGTTGAAGCACCATCAAAAGGCAAATAACTTACGTAATCAATACCTGGAGCGTTTTTTCTAACCTCATACCCTGAAGGAGAAAAAAAGGTTACTAGAATAAAGTAATCTGGATATTCGTTGGAAAAAGCATCTATGATGGGTTTCCCCTGTTCAAATTCACCCATGGATGCGGTATGAAACCAAGCGACGGGTTTATGATTATTTTCGAAAGCAGATTCTAGCCCATCCCAAACATGTTTTTGGCCATTATTCCATTTCTTAGCCTTGCTATGGAACACAGAAACAATTCCTAAAATTTGCTTATATAAAAACAAGGCAAAAATATACAGCCAAACCCTCAATTTTTCTTAAATTTGATGTTGAAACAATAAATTTACAAAATTAGGCGAATACCTACATCATCCTTATGCATTGGAATACATTAACAGACCTACATCAATTGGATGAAATAGTTGAGATTTCGCAAAATCAACCCGTGGTGATTTTCAAACATAGTACTCGTTGTTCCATTTCATCCACTGCTTTAAGTCGATTTGAGCGAGCTTGGGGAACCACGGAAAACACAGCTTTTTATTTGGATTTGATTGCATACCGTCCTATTTCCTTAGAAATTGCAGAAAAGTTTGGGATACAACATCAGTCTCCTCAGGTCTTAGTTATTAACAAGGGAGATTGTACCTATTCCGCAACCCATTGGGATATTTCAGTTGACGAATTAAAACCCTATTTGAGCAAATGAAAAAATTGATAGGATTTCTTTTTGTTTTTTATTGGTCCTCAACGGTTGTTTGGGCCCAAAGAAAATCAGCACCTAAAGAAACCATTATTCAGGCTCCCAGCTCAACAAATCGATCAAAAGTAATTTCAAAAAATAATGATCGCAATATAAAAAATGTCAATCCTGCAGGAACAATAGCCTTGGGGATTAGTACATCCACAAGCTCTGGTATTTTCGGAGGGCTTTCAGCTAGAAAAGTGTGGATTAATAATCCCAAAATTCAATCCCTGGTAGGACTTGATTTATCCATCATTAAGGATTACAGAGAGTTTAGCTCACCCTATTCTTACAATGGAAGAGGTTATACGGAAGGCAAATTAAATCAATTAGTTGTAATTAGACCAGAGTACGGCCGCCAATGGACCTTATTTAAAAAACCAACGGAAGGGGGAGCCGCTTTAAAGGGCTTAATTGCCACTGGGCCAAACATCGGAATGCAAATGCCTTATCATGTCGACATTTCTTTGGTTAATCCAGGCTCGGGAAAATCATCGATTGTATCCATTCCCATGTCACAAACCTATGATAACACTTATCAGCGAACGACCATTTTAGGTGAAAGTAGTTTTTTTAAGGGCGCCAGCGAATCTGTTTATGTTCCGGGTTGGCATTTAAAAACCGCATTTAATGTTGAATTGGATTCATTCAAACAGAACTATTTAGCTTTGGAAGTGGGTTTTATTGTGGATTATTTTTCCAAACCTATTGAAATGTTAAACCAAACGCCACAGCGATCGGTTTATACCACAGGATATCTAACCTTTTTCTTTGGAAAGAGTAAATAAAAATACAAAATGATCGAATTACCCCAAGTGAATTCAGCCCCAACCTCAAGAAAGCCAGATTGGCTTAGGGTTAAATTGCCTATTGGTGAAAAATATACAAACGTTCGGAAAATAGTCGATGAGTATAAATTACATACGATTTGTCAATCAGGAAATTGCCCAAACATGGGCGAGTGTTGGGGAGAAGGAACGTCCACTTTCATGATTTTGGGAAATGTGTGCACTCGGTCTTGTACTTTTTGTGCTGTGGCGACCGGAAGACCTAATGAATATGATGAAGATGAGCCACGCCGAGTAGCTGAAGCGATTCAATTAATGAAAGTGAAACATGCGGTCATCACGTCCGTCAATAGAGATGAATTAAAAGATCGAGGGGCTGAAATTTGGTATCAAACTGTCCGAGCGGTTAAAGAAACTACCCCTTTAACGACGATTGAAACATTAATTCCAGACACAAAAGGGAATTGGGATGCCTTAATCCGAATGATCGAAGGAGGCCAAGAAGTCGTGTCGCATAATATGGAAACCGTAGCGAGATTATACAAATTCGTTCGGCCACAAGCCAAGTATGAGCGAAGTTTAGAACAAACGAAGCGAACAAAAGAGTTTGGAAAAAGAACCAAATCTGGACTTATGCTCGGATTAGGAGAAACAAAAGAAGAGGTTTTTCAGGCGATGGATGATTTAGTTGCTCATGGTTTGGATGTGTTAACGTTGGGTCAATATTTGCAACCAACCAAAATGCATCATGAAGTGATTGAATGGATTCATCCTGAGACTTTCCTGATGTACAAGGAAGAAGGATTGAAAAGAGGATTAAACTATGTGGAATCAGGAGCTTTAGTACGTTCGTCCTATCACGCAGAAAAACACATCTAATTCATGAATAAGCCAGTACAATCCCAGTTTGCGTTTATCATTGCAGGCGGTGGAATGGCCGGTTTATCCTTAGCTTATTACCTTTCAAAAAGTTCTTTAGGCGATTTACCTATTTTAATCATTGACCAATTCCCCAAAAATAAAAACGATAAGACCTGGTGTTATTGGTCTGATTGTGAAGAGGAATTCGACAAAATTGCCGAAAAAAGCTGGGATTCCTTATGGTTTCATAGCCAAAGTAACCAGTCGAAACTACTGAATATTAACCCATTTCAGTACAGAAAAATTAATAGTGGCGATTGGTATGATCACGTCAATAAACAATTAGCGACAAAGCCAAACATCCAGTTTTTGGACGCAAAGATTCACTCATTTTTTTTCAAAGGAGTAGATGTGTGCGTGAGCACGGACCAAGGGGATTTTCATGCATCACAAAAAGTTTTTGATAGCATCAGTCCCTTTGCATGTGATTTTGAAAATCCTAAACACATCAAACAGCATTTTTTAGGTTGGACCATCGAAAGTCATTTTCCTGTATTCAAACAAGAGTCAGCTGATTTATTTGATTTTAGAGTGGCATTTGATGTAGAATGTGAATTCATGTATGTCTTACCCACAAGCCCCAAAATAGCCTTATTTGAATATACTTTTTTCTCAGGTAAAATACGCGACAAAAACTATTATAGAGATAAATTAAAAGCCTATTTGTTGGCTTATTATGGTTTCGGCGAAGATGATTATGACCTTTTAGAGGAAGAATATGGAGTTATCCCGATGCGTCCGATGGAAGAACAAACACAAAACTTGCATGCTAAATTAATCAAGATTGGAACTTCTGGTGGATTTGTCAAATCGACAACTGGATATAGCTTTTTGAGAACTCAGCGAACCTTAAAAGAATTGGTAGTTAACCTTGAAACAAAAAATCACAAAGCATTCGTCTTAAAAGAGTTTAGGTTCAAAAAATGGTTAGACAACGTTTTTTTACAAGTATTAATTGATCAAAAAATAGCTGGATCAAAAGTATTTGAAGCACTTTTTTTCAAAAATTCTCCTCAAAAAATGTTACGCTTTTTGGATGAGAAAACAAGCTTACGAGAAGATTTATCGTTAATGCTGACGGTACCAACCTACCCTTTTTTATCGGCCGCGATCAAATTATTTTTCAAAGGAAATAAATTGCCATGACCATATCCTAAATTCAATTTGTGGCTCTCTAATATTAATATTAAATTTGCATATTCTTAAAACTTAATTTATAAACTAATTCACGAATGGCTTACTTATTTACCTCAGAGTCAGTATCCGAAGGACATCCTGATAAAGTTGCAGACCAAATTTCTGATGCGTTAATTGACCATTTTATGGCTTTTGACCCTACTTCCAAAGTTGCATGTGAAACACTTGTGACCACTGGTCAGGTAGTTTTAGCGGGCGAGGTAAATACCACAACCTACTTAGATGTACAAGCCATTACTCGAGAAGTCATTCGTAAAATAGGCTATACTAAGTCGGAATATATGTTTGAAGCTAATTCTTGCGGTATTCTTTCGGCCATTCACGAGCAATCTGCTGATATCAATCAGGGTGTTGATCGCGCAAATCCAGAGGACCAAGGAGCGGGAGACCAAGGAATGATGTTTGGCTTTGCAACCAAAGAAACTGATAATTATATGCCATTGGCATTAGATTTAGCACATAAAATTTTACAGGAGTTATCATATATTCGCAATAATGAGCCTTCTCTTATTGGATATCTTCGTCCTGATGCAAAATCTCAAGTGACGATTGAATATAGTGACAACCACGTACCACAAAGAATTGACACGATTGTTGTTTCGACGCAGCATGACGACTTTGCTGCGGAAGCTGAGATGTTGACCAAAATCAAAAAAGATATCATTGAGATTGTTATTCCACGTGTGAAAGCAAAATTAAAGCCTGAGCTACAAGCTTTATTTAATGATGCGATTACCTACCATATCAATCCTACGGGTAAGTTTGTGATTGGCGGACCCCATGGCGACACAGGTTTGACGGGACGTAAAATTATCGTTGACACCTACGGTGGAAAAGGAGCTCACGGAGGTGGGGCATTTTCAGGAAAAGATCCATCCAAAGTGGATCGTTCAGCTGCCTATGCAACTAGACATATTGCCAAAAATTTAGTGGCTGCCGGATTATGTGACCAAGTATTAGTTCAAGTTTCTTATGCGATAGGCGTGGCAAAACCATGTGGATTATTTATTGACACGTATGGCTCAGCAAAAGTGGGTTTAACCGATGGAGAAATTGCAAAAAAGGTAGAAGCTATTTTTGATATGCGCCCTTATTTTATTGAGCAAAGATTAAAGCTTAGAAACCCAATTTATTCTGAAACTGCAGCTTATGGCCACATGGGCCGTAAAAACGAAGTGGTGACGAAACATTTTGTTGGGCCTAATGGTCAACAATTAACCAAGGAAGTAGAATTATTTACTTGGGAAAAATTAGATTATGTAGATGCTGTTAAAAGCGCTTTCAACTTATAAGTATTTGAAAAATTGTAATTAAAAAAGGGGCTTTCGCCCCTTTTTTATGTTTAAAATTCAGTCGATATATCAGGCAATCGCCCAATTTTTTTTTGATTCGTTTTCGATTTAAATCTTTTAATTTGTTCAGCTAGCGCATTTAATGCCAAATCTAAGGCTTCTTCAAACGACTTAGCTTTTTCCTTTACAAACAGAATGGCACCTGGTACGGCCAACTTAATTTCCAGAAATTTTTCTTTTACTTTTCCAACTCCAGTAGAGACTTTCAAAAAAACCTCACCACTGGTTATTCGGTCATAAAATGTTTCCAATTTACCTAATTTAGCTTGAATGCTGTCAATTAATTTTTGATCAGCATTGAAGTGAATGGCGTGAACTTGCACTTTCATAAGCATACAATTTAAATGGTGGAAAATGCCCTAGGAATCAAATAGGACCTAAAGAAGAAAGAACGTTTGTGATTCTTTAGAAATGTAAACGATTTTTAAAAGCTTGTCAAGTTTTATGAACTATTTATTTTAAGATTCCTTTAATCCACCCAAGCAACACGGTACAATTCAAATTTAATACCCTTATTAATTAAAAAATCATGCCAAAAATATTGGATTGCCGACAAGTGATCCGTCGGCGATTTTACTTCTATAAATTGATATTCTGAATCTTTAAAAACAAACAAATCAGGAAATCCTTTGGCATGAGTGGATAAATGTGTCCATAAATACCGCAATACCTGTGCTAAACTTTCTTGGGGAACTCGATGAACCAACTCACTAATTAATTCAATATCAAGCGTATACCAATCAATCAAAGGATTTAATTTGCCCTCATGGTTTTTTTTGATTTGTAGAGCATGAGCAAAAAATAAATCTAAGGAGGCCAATAAACCTATTTTTTCTTCGAAATCTTTTTCCTTTCCCAAGGTAAAACCCTCAGAAGAATAATGACTTGGCGCCCACTGAAATGGATGATGTATGCCTGTTTGTTTTTCATCAAAAACTAGATCCCAACAAAGAATTCCTAGAATATTTTTCCAAAGGTGATTTTCAGTAAAGTGAGCTGAATAACCTAGATTCTCAAAATATTGTATGACACCCATTTCAACATTCCCCTTCCATTTAATATCAATCAATAATTTAGGAGACAATTTTAACGATTGAGTGACCGCTTTTATATGCTTCTTTGAGTTTTGCTTTAAGATAAAATCTTCAAAAAAATGGGTCTCTTTAGGAGAAAAACCAAATTCTAGGCCCAATTTGGCCAACAGCAAAGCTTCTTCTATCCGCTTTAATTTGGCTAAAATCCTAACCCTACGTTCGAATGACAAGCCTGATAAACTCGGTTCATAAATATCCAAAGCAAGCTCCATATGGCCTAGCCGTTCAAGCCAACGACCCAAAGAAAATAAGGCGCGTTCAAAGGAACCAATAGCCACATCCGAAATATCTTCATACATGGGTAGAATATCTTGATTCCATGATTCAACTAACTCATACATAAACACAGAATCTTTTGACAATTCTTGAAAACGTTCCCGCCAAAGACTTATTTTCCACTTTTCCATAGCCTCCTTTCTAGTCTGAAAATAGGGAATAAATTCCTCATCATTAACTTCAACATATTGCCTATGGCCTAAATCGCGAATAACGAATTCAGACATATCACGAAATTTTGTGCCAAAAAACAAGAATTGAATAAATGTAAAATATTCTAATTGGACCGGGCAAATGAGCCTACCAGAAATTTCGTTTAGCTCCTGCAGTAACTCATTACCAAAAGGCTTACACAAATTAACTAAATCGTCTTTTGATATATTGGATGTGTATTTTGGAAAATGAGGCAATTTAGAGGCCAAAGCGATGCATTCCTTCTTTGAAAATACAGACAAAATAGGACCTAGATTAACTGAATCTTGAGTTGAGACAAAACGAACAAAACCATTTTCAACAAGCTCATTAATACGTAAAGAAATTTGAGAAATTTCTCCATAACTCAGTTTTTCTTCTCTAAACCAGCGCGCGCGCCTACTAGCTAATCGAAGATAAAGGCATTGTGATTCTTTAGGTAAATTTTCAAAATCTTGAATGAAAATAATTTCTGAATCCGATAATAAATTTTGATACTGTTTTTTCACATAGCCCAAAACATAATTAAAATTTTCCCAATAGTAAAAAGGTGATAAGTCGGGAATAGGCTGTTGGATCATTTTCAAATATAAATTAAAATACAAATTGTACTATTTGTAGATAAATTTCAAATTTTTAAACATAAAATTAGATTATTTCAACAATTTGCAAAACAATAGTATATTTGCACCTCCTGAAATAGGGTCAATTTTACAAAACAATTTCGAAACAAAATAAATATGCAAACAGTTTCAACCTTTAATTTTGCTGGCAAAAAAGCATTAGTTCGCGTAGACTTTAATGTGCCCTTAAATGAGCGTTTTGAAATTACGGATGATACAAGGATTAAGGCTACGATTCCAACCATTCAAAAGATTATTCATGATGGTGGATCTGTCATATTAATGTCACATTTGGGCAGACCTAAAGATGGCCCTGTAGAAAAATATTCGTTGAGGCATTTGGTTACTCCCTTATCCATCGTCTTTGGTGTAAAGGTTAAATTTGCACCAGATTGCATAGGCGAAGAGGCAATTAAATTAGCAGCTGAATTAGAAGCTGGAGAAATTTTACTTTTAGAAAATTTACGTTTTTATAAGGAGGAAGAAAAAGGAAACGAAGCGTTTGCACAAAAACTATCCAAATTAGGGGATGTTTGGGTGAATGATGCCTTTGGAACTGCGCATAGAGCACATGCTTCCACTGCGGTCATTGGTCAGTTTTTTAGCGAAAAAGTAGCTGGATTTGTGATGCAAGCTGAAATTGAAAATGCCCAAAAAATATTAGAATACGCTGAAAGACCATTTACTGCCATCATGGGTGGTTCAAAAATTTCTGATAAAATATTAATTATCGAACAACTGTTAGATAAAGTAGACAATTTAATTATTGGTGGTGGAATGACCTACACATTCTCTTTAGCTGAGGCTGGGAAAATTGGTCGATCAATTTCAGAGCCGGATAAAGTAGAATTAGCCAAATCACTCATTGAAAAAGCAAAAGCTAAAGGTGTTAATATTTACATGCCATTGGATAATGTTTGTGCAGATGATTTTAATAATAATGCCAATCGGCAAATTGTCAATAAGGGTGAAATTCCAGACGGTTGGGAAGGTTTAGATATTGGTCCTAAATCGATTGAATTATTCCAACAGATTATCGCAGAATCGAAAACAATTTTATGGAATGGACCTATGGGTGTTTTTGAATTTCCAAATTTTGCTAAAGGCACGAATGCGATTGCAGATGCTGTGGTTAAGGCAACGGAGGATAATGGCGCATTTTCATTAATTGGCGGTGGAGATTCTGCATCAGCGGTGAATAATGCAGGATATGGCGACCGAGTAAGTTATGTGTCGACAGGAGGGGGTGCATTGCTTGAATACATGGAAGGCAAAATTTTACCCGGTGTTGCTGCATTAGAAGCATAAAAAATTACGATTTTATTTTAAAGGCAAGGAAATGTTTCCTTGCCTTTTTGTATTTTAGCCTATTGCGAAATGAATAACAGTATATGATTCACACTTTACAACCCCAATCGTTAAAGTCAACTTTGATTAGCTTAGATAGCCGGCAGATTTATGACGCTGCCAACACTGCTTTTTTTGCAGTCAGGGGAATTCATCATGATGGACATCAATACATTGAGAATCTCTATAAAAGTGGCGTAAAAGAATTTGTCGTTGAAAATGAAGCATGGACTGGTAATTTAACAGAGAAAGCAAAAAAATGGAACGATGCTGATTTTTATGTAGTAGAAAATAGTATCCAAACATTACAAAATTTAGCAGCCCAACACCGAAACTCGTTTTCGTATAACCTGGTCGCAATTACAGGATCAAATGGTAAAACAATTTGTAAAGAGTGGCTTGCAACTTTATTGAATGGTACTTATAATTTGATCAAAAGTCCTAAAAGTTATAATTCTCAAATAGGTGTCCCATTGTCTGTTTGGGCCATGAAATCCAGTCATAATTTGGGAATTTTTGAAGCAGGTATTTCGCAACCTGGTGAAATGAAAAATCTTGAAGCTATATTAAAACCAAGCTATGGAATTTTAACTCATTTTGGAGAAGCGCATGGCGCTAATTTTATTCATGAAGAACAGAAACTACAAGAAAAATTATTGCTCTTCAAAAATAGTAAAACATTAATTTATCGATCAAGCCATTGGGATAATGTAATTCAAACATACATTAAAAGTATAAACCCAAACATTGAACTGATCGAATGGAGTTCGGAGGATCCAACTAAAAATATATTTGTTCATTTTAATAAATCCGCTCAAGAAACTCAAATAAAATTTAAAAAAGCATCTCAAAGCGAGCCTTTTATTGACATAAAAACGGAATTAACGGATGACGCTTCGTTAGAAAATATATGCCATTGTTTAATCATGGCTCATGCTTTAGGCATGAATAATTTGGCGTTAAATCTTGCTATAAGAAGAGTAAAGCCAATATCTATGAGGCTCGAAATAAAAGAAGGGCTTAGAGATATTAAAATAATTGATGACTCCTACAACAACGACATCGATGGGTTAAGATTAGCCTTGCCTTTATTAATGAAATATGAGACTAAGAAAAAGATACTAATCTTAAGCGATTTTTTAGAAATTGGCCTGCCGGAAGAGAACTTATATACTCAAATAAATTCCATGATTAAAAATCTAAAAATAGATTTAATTATAGGTATAGGAAGTCAAATTACACGAAATAAAGATAAAATCTCAGGAATTGAAGTATATCAATCTACAGAGGATTTCCTGAAATCAGGTAGGTTAAATTCACTATATAACGCAGCCATATTATTAAAAGGAGCTAGAAAATACAATTTCGAAAAGCTCGTATATGCACTGGAAAATAAATCGCATTGTACCCAACTTGAAATTAACTTAGATGCGCTACAACATAATTTAAGTTATTATAAAAATAAAATAGGATTAGAGACCAAATTAATGGTTATGATTAAAGCATTTGCTTACGGAGCGGGTGCAGTGGAAATTGGTCAAATACTCCAGCAACAAGGCGTAGATTATCTGACAGTTGCATATACTGATGAAGGAGTTGAATTACGCAAAAACGGAATTTATACACCCATTATGGTGATGAACCCCCAAATTGAAGAATTTACAAAACTAATTGAATATTCGTTAGAGCCAGAGATCTATAGTTTTGAATTACTAAAAGCAATAGATGAATATTGCCTTATTAACGAACAAAATATTAAAATCCATATCAAATTAGATACGGGAATGAAAAGATTAGGTTTTGAAAGCCATGAAACAGAGGAATTAGCTAATTATTTAGCTGAAACACCACAATTATGGGTTGTCAGCATCATGAGCCATTTAGTGGCTTCAGAAAATTTAAAACATGATTTATTCACTAAAAACCAAATAAGCGAATTCAAAAGAATATCAGATATATTAACAGATAAACTGAGCTACACACCATTATTACACATAGCAAATTCAGCTGCTATTGAGAATTATCCAGAAGCCAAATTTAATATGGTCAGATTAGGTATCAGTTTGTATGGAATAACACAGAACCAAAAAGAAATTAAAAAAATTGAAAACGTGCTTACGCTGAAAACATATATTTCTCAAATAAAAATAGTCGATGAAAATGAGACAGTAGGATATGGCAGAAAAGGTAAATTAAACAAAAAAAGTACCATCGCTACGTTGGCTATTGGGTATGCAGATGGATACCCTAGATCTCTTGGAATGGGCAAAGGGATGTTTGAAATTAATGGTGAATTATGCCCCACCGTTGGAGCTATTTGTATGGACATGACAATGGTTGACATAAGTAATTTAAAGGAAGTAAAGACAGGTGATATCGCGTTAGCCTTTGGTGGAAAAATACAATTGTCAAAAATTGCAAAAAATGCAAAAACAATCCCGTATGAAATAATGACTAATATCAGTAGTCGGGTTAAAAGAGTTTATGTGAAAAATTAGAATAAGATGAAGCATCATTTAATCCTAATGAATATGTAAAAAGAAAATCAATTCTTACAGGCAAATCCTTAGATTAATTTCTAAGGATTTTTTTGTTAAAAAAATAAAATACCCAAAACGGATAATAGTATTTAAATCAACTAATAAAAAGAAACTTCCTAAGTATTATTAAGCATATCATTTATTTAGCATGATAACTAATAATTAATTAGCAAATAAGCTATATATTTAGTTGTTAAGATAAATATAATTATCTATAAAGCTAATTAATATAAGGTATGATTTTAAACAAGTCAAAATGAAGTCTAATTAAACTATTTGGAATTAAAAAAAGAAATACCTAAATTAGCTAAATAAGTAATAATAATGAGTGTAGAGGACATAGCTAAAGCTTTAGGTGACGAATCAAGAAGAAAAATTGTAGAATTATTGCAGTCGGGAGAATTACCTGCCACAGCTATTTTCGAACAATTTTCTTTTGCCGCACCCACTATATCAAGGCACCTTTCTGTCTTAAAGGACGCAGGAATTGTTAGAACTCGTAGAAATGGAGTTTTTATTTATTACTCGATAGAAAAAGAAACCTTGCAAATTTTATCCAACTGGCTCTCCCCTTTTTTACCAGAATCAATGGAAAAAATTAAATCAACACCGAAAGAAAGATCAAGTCCTATAAAGAAAAAAGATTTTGAAAATCCATTTGATAAATTTCAAAGTGAATTTTAAATATTAAAATAATAATATTTTCATGAAACGATTTGTAATCATTATTAGGGGCCCAATACAAGGAATTTCTGGCGAAAATAGCATGGCTAACGAGGAGGAATTAGAAGTAATTAGGACTTGGTTAAGAGACCTAAAAGCTAAGTATTCTGACATGCTTTATCAGAAATTTACGGGTCCACAAAGTTACTTTTCAAAGAGTGGAAAAATTGAAAATAAAATAATCCAACAAATTGACGGAGGTGAAATTTCGCAAATTGTCACCTTGATTTTACCATCGATAGATGTGGCTACTGAAATTGCGATGAGTTTTCCTTTCCCCAGCTCCTTTTTTACTATTGAGCTTAGAGAAATGAGTTAATCGCATAAAAAATGCCCTAAATTGACATATAGGGCATTTTTTACTCTTATTTATGAGAATCGAATATTTTTCAAAAAAAATTATTTGATTTCCCCTACCATATTCTCAGGCTTAACCCATGCGTCAAACTCCTCTGCAGTAACATAACCTAACGAAATAGCCGTTTCTTTAAGTGTAGACCCATTTTTATGTGCCGTTTGCGCTATTTCTGCTGCCTTGTAATATCCAATTTTAGTATTTAACGCAGTAACAAGCATTAAAGAGTTATTGACATGCTTAAGGATGTTGTCGTGCAACGGCTCTATGCCTACCGCACATTTGTCATTGAATGCCACACATACATCCCCTATCAATCTGGCTGAATGCAGAAAGTTATAGATCATGACAGGCTTAAATACATTTAACTCAAAATGACCATTGGATCCACCAATGCCAATCGTCACATCATTACCCATAACCTGAGCCGCAACCATCGTCATCGCCTCGCATTGTGTAGGATTAACCTTACCTGGCATAATAGATGATCCTGGCTCATTATCAGGGATATAAATCTCACCTATCCCAGAACGAGGCCCAGATGACAACATACGAATATCGTTTCCAATTTTCATTAGACTCACAGCCACTGTTTTCAATGCTCCATGAGCCTCTACAATTGCATCATGAGCAGCTAAAGCTTCAAACTTATTCTCAGCCGTAATGAAGGGCAAACCAGTCAAATTCGCAATATGGCTAGCTACATTCTCAGAATATCCCTTTGGGGTATTAATTCCAGTACCTACCGCTGTTCCTCCTAAGGCCAACTCAGACAAATGGGCTAAAGTATTGCTAATTGCCTTTAAACCATGGTTCAATTGTGACACATATCCTGAAAATTCTTGACCCAAAGTTAAAGGAGTCGCATCCATAAAATGAGTTCGACCTATTTTAACCACATTTTTAAACGATTTGGCCTTAGCATCTAATGTATCCCTCAATTTTGTAATACCAGGGATTGTGACTTCCATCAATGTTTGATAAGCTGCAATATGCATGGCTGTTGGAAACGTATCATTAGACGATTGAGATTTATTTACATCATCATTGGGGTGAACAAATTTCTGCTCATCCAACAAATTACCTCCTTGCAATACATGAGCACGATAGGCAATGACCTCATTACAGTTCATATTAGATTGAGTACCGGACCCAGTTTGCCACACAACTAAAGGAAATTGATCCGCCCATTGACCCGCTAAAATTTCATCACAAACAGCAGAAATTAAATTTTTCTTCGCCTCGTCAAGAACACCAGCTTCGAAATTAGTTATAGCCGCAGCTTTTTTGAGATAGGCAAAGGCACGTATAATTTCCTTTGGCATTTTATTGATATCCTGAGCGATAGGAAAGTTTTCTATCGAACGCTGAGTTTGTGCCCCCCAATATACATGCGCAGGTACTTTAACCTTGCCCATCGTATCCTTTTCAATTCTATATTCCATATGGCTATTTGTATTAATTTTGTAATAAGTTTACAAAAATACCACCAAAATTGACACACAAAACAAGAAAACTAAATTATTAATACAATGTTGAAAATTTACGGAATTCCAGCCTGCAATACCATGAAAAAAACATTCGAATACCTTCAATCAAAAGGCATTCCTTTCGAATTCATTAATTACAAAAAAAATGAACTCAGCCCTGAAGTCCTTCAAGATTTTATAGACCAATTAACGCTTGAAAAAGTATTTAATAAACAAGGGTCAACATATAGACAATTGCCAGAGGAAATTAAGTTGGCATTAAATGATCCAAAAAGAGCATTTGAATTCCTTTTAGAGAAAAATTCAGCCATCAAACGCCCTATGATTGTTGGCAAAAAAGGAATAATCGCAGGATTCAATGAATTAGAATTAGATAAATGGCTAAATATCTAATTATCCTTTATAGAACAACCATTTGCCCAATTCCTTCCAGGTTACTTTCTTGCCATACATCAAAATTCCAACGCGATAAATTCGTGCTGACACCCAGCTGCAGCCTAAGAATCCTAAAACTAATAGGGTCATAGATAAGATTAATTCCCAAACAGGAACTCCATAAGGCAATCGGACCATCATGTTTATAGGCGAAGTAAATGGGATCATTGACGCCCAAAATGCGATATTGCTATCAGGATCCTGTATGGTGTACTGTGCCAAAAAAAAGGACAATATAATCGGGATCATCACTATAAAAGTAAATTGTTGTGCCTCAGTAGCGCTTTCCACCGCTGAGCCGATCGCAGCAAATAAAGAGCTATACAGCATATACCCAACAAAAAAATAAAATAAGAAAGCGGCTATAATCATCGGTATATTCGTACTTTCCAACACCTTCGTCACTTCTGACATAGGTGATTCTTCCTCACTTTTTGAGCTTAAAGTACTTTTTTTTCCCGAGTCTATTTTTTTGATTTGGGTAAGGTTATTTTTTACTTTTTCCCCATAAAATTTACCTGTAATCTGCGTTAGGCCAATGGTCAAAACAATCCATAGTAAAAACTGCGTCAGGCCCACTAAACCCACTCCAATAATCTTCCCCAAAAGCAATTGATACGGTTTAACAGAAGAAATAATTACCTCAATAATTCGGCTGCTCTTTTCTTCAATAACCCCATTCATTACTTGAGAGCCATATAACAACAAGGTAAAATACAAAACAAAACCCATGATTCCAGCTAAAATCATCGCTCCTCCTGAACTAGAACTTGTCTCTTTTCCGTCGGTTGAAACGGTAATTGTCTCACTATCTATGTCAACCTGAGTGCTTTCATAAATCTGAGAAGAAATACCCGCTTTAAGCAGTAATTCTTGACGTACCTTGTTTTGAATAAGCTTCTCCACAGACTCCTTTAATGACATCCCTATATTCTTAGCCGAATAAATATGAACCCCTTTGGGATTCGTTAGGACATCCTCAGGGATGGTCACAAACGCATCAAATCCTTTTGAAGCAAATGCCATTTTCAACTCTTGCTCTTTTCCTAAAGTGAAAACAAATTCAAGCTCCTTATCAACCAGATCATTCTTTTTCCATAATCCACTCAAATCCAATATTTCTACCCGCTTAACTTCTTTATCTTTCATAGCTAACCATATAGGTATCGCATAGATAGCTGTGATTAAAATAGGTGCCAACAAGGATGAAATCCAAAAAGATTTCTTTAATACTCTCGTTATATATTCACGCTGTATAATTAATAAGATCTTATTCATATGCATTCGTTTCGTTTACAACTTGAATAAATATATCATTGAATGAAGGGATTGTTTCTTGAAATTCTAACAGGTCAACATGCGATATAATTTCAGATATAGCCTGATTTGAACTGATACCAATGTCCATTTTTAAAGTGGCCGATTGGCCATTGACCGACAAAATCTTCATCCCCTTTAAATCTGGAGGCAAATCACCCAAATACCTAATTTTAAATATATTCTGTTTATATCGATTTTGGACTTCTGTCTTTTCACCAGCTAACACAACTCTTGAATGATTAATTAGCGCAATGTCATCACACAATTCCTCTACCGTTTCCATTCGATGTGTTGAAAATAAAATAGTGGTTCCGCGCTCTTTAATGGCTAATATTTCATCTTTCAACATATTAGCATTGATAGGATCAAACCCAGAAAATGGCTCATCCAAAATTAAAAGTTTAGGCTCATGAACCACCGTAGCAATGAATTGAGTCTTCTGCTGCATACCCTTAGATAAATCATCTACAGGCTTATTCCACCAATCTTTAATATCCAATCGAATAAACCAATCTTTTAATTTCGAAATAGCCTCAGATTTAGACATTCCTTTCAACTGAGCCAAATACAATAACTGTTCCCCCACTTTCATTTTCTTGTAAAGCCCTCTCTCTTCTGGCAAGTAGCCAATTTGATCTACGTGCTTAGGTGAAAGTGGCTCTCCATCAAAAATTATTTGTCCAGAATCAGGGGCCGTAATCTGATTGATAATGCGAATTAATGAAGTTTTACCTGCTCCATTCGGGCCTAATAACCCAAATATCTTAGCCCGAGGAATTTCTAAATCAATGTGATCTAAGGCTAGATGGTCTGAATACTTTTTAACTACTTGACGTATGGATAAAATCATGTGCAAAACAAATTTCAGCTAAAATAAAAAAATGCGCTTATACCCATTTAGAAAATAGTATAAGCGCAATTTTTAAAGGATAAGCGTATTATTTTTTGGTAGCCGAAGTGCGAGCTGGAGCCTTGGCTGGGGCCTTGGACTTTGACGCACTCGCTGCTGCAGGCTTTGTAGCTGCCGCTGGCTTTGTAACTTCCAACAATAATGAAACTTGCTTTTGCTTAGATGCTTTTTTTGCTACTTTTTGTTTTTTTTTTAGCTTCCTTAACGGCTAATTTTTTAGCCGCTTTGGCTGCTTTTTCTTTTTTCTTAGCTAAATCCTTAGCTTGTTCATCTATCAACTTATGGTATTTCTTAGAAATTTCACCCAAAGCTTTATGACTCAACTGAACCATTTTCTTAGCATTTTTCTCGCTTAAACCTTTTAATTTAGGCAATACAACTGTTGCTAAAACATCTATTAGTACTTTATCAGATTCACTCATAATATTATATTTTAATTGTATGTTAAATCTATGTAAAGAAATTATTAATAAAAACTTTAGTGTGTTAAATTTTCAAGCTCTCTTAAAAATTTAATATTGGAAAAACTTAAATTTTGATCTTTGAAACAAAATCATAGCTAACAATTCCCATGCATACAGAGACATTTAAAGAATGTTTAGTCCCAAATTGAGGTATTTCAAGCGAATAATCGGCTGACTTAATAAACAAATCATTTACGCCAAACACTTCATTGCCAAACACAAAAGCATAGGTATGATTTTGATCAGGTTTAAATTCAAATAATGAGATTGAATCTTTTACTTGCTCAACGCATATTATTTTATAACCAAGATCTTTTAAGGCTTGAATGCAGGTTCGCGGACTATCAAAATAAGTCCAATCAACAGATTCATCGGCCCCTAAAGCTGTTTTAGATATTTCTCTGTGCGGGGGTTTTGCCGTTATTCCACACAAATATATATGTGAACACCGGAAGGAATCAGCCGTTCGAAATGCTGAGCCTACATTGTTCATGCTCCGAATATCATCCAAAACAAAAACAAAAGGAAACTTTTCTGAATTTTTAAATTGTGTCACATCGAGCCTATTTAGCTCATCCATTGACAACTTTTCATTCATCTATTGTACGATCCAAGTAAAAGGATAGGCTAACTCAGGTATTTTAACCCGGTCGGCCAACTTTTCTAACCTCGTTGGCAAATTAGCTACATAATCTCTTGCCTTCTCAGCTACATCATTTAATCCAGACATTTTTTCAATATCCCAATCCTTAATTAAGCCTTGCATGATACTGATGTAATCCATGGTTGTATACACGCCAATTCTTTGTGCCGCATCCGAAAAGTGCTCATAAACAGAACTTTTAGCCCCATTAATTTCACGCAGAAAATGTGCTGGCATGACGATTTTCTTTTTCATCATATCAGCAAATGCAATCATCATTTCAGATGGATCTAATTTGAAAATTTCGGTGACAAATGCCTTATACGCTTTTGCATGCCTTAATTCATCCGCTGCAATTTGGGCGCACATTCTTGACAATAATGAGTTGCCATGTTGTTTCGCTAAAGAGGCCGTTCTACGATGAGAAACGTTCGTTGCCATCTCTTGAAACGAAGTATAAATAAAGTTACGATATGGATCGCCTGAAGTACCAATATCAAAACCATCAGCAATCAAATACTGGGTTGAAACAGCTACAGAATGCATGTCAACCTTACCTGATAAGTATAAGTATGTGCCTAATAAATTACCATGTCTACCTTCTTCAGCAGTCCAATTACGTATCCAACGAACCCAACTATTTTCTTGATCTTGTTGGTTTACGGTATCCATTCCCATCAACCATGACTCGTACGTTGGCAATGCCTCCTCAGTAATTGTATCCCCAATTAACACGGCCCAATAATCATAAGGCAACTCTTTTGCAGCTTCTTGCAATAACTTTACTTCATCAAAAAAATTATCTTTTGTTGAATCTGGAAGCATATCTGAAGGCTGCCAATTGCTATCAATTGGATTTAAATATTGAGCAACAAAGTTGTCCATATTCCGGCCTAACTCAGTCATTACCTCTAATCTTGTAGTTGAAAGGGACATAAATAATCTATTTGAAAAAATAATAAAATTTAAATTAGTAAAATAATTGAGGATTCCCTAAATCAAAGACCCCAAATCGTTATTTGTTTGATAATAGTTTCTTTGCCGTTTGAAAAAAGCTAGAATTCCTCTTCGCTTGCTATAAAAAACATAAACTTTAAACTAGCAGCAAAAAGTACCAGACTAAAAAGTAGAACTATGCTTGAATGTAAATTCTTCATCAGCTAAAACTAAGTAAAAAGCATTTTTGAAATTTGGACTAAACCAATCACCCAAATTATAATAGGTCGCCCCCTCTCCTAACGGGAAAGCGATTGGATGGTGCCTATGTCCAAAAATATAGGCTTTTTTATGATTATTTGATTTTATATCTAACTGCATTTGACCCCTAACATAATTTAAAATAAAATCTGCATCTGAATCAAATGGAACATCTCCAGCTGAAATTGTATCTGATTTACGCGTATTTGACCACAAATGTGCTAGACGTACTCCCAAATCAGGATGCAAAATTTTAAACAAAAAAATCGATATTGGATTGACAAAAATTTGTTTTAAAACCTTGTAGCCATAATCTCCAGGCCCCAAACCATCCCCGTGTCCTAACAAAGTCTTCACTGATTTTCCTTGGATATCAAAACTAAATTCAGTCGGCTGATCATAAATAATGGCGCCAATTTCCTCTTTGAGATAGGTTCTCATCCATAAATCGTGATTGCCTACAAAAATATGAATTCGAATGCCTGCATCATTCATTTCGGCCAACTTCCCTAGAAACCGAACAAATCCTTTCGGTACCACTTGACTATACTCAAACCAGAAATCAAATAAATCACCTAATAAAAATACATCAGATGCATCTTTTTGAACTTGGCTGAGCCAGGTATTGATATATTTCTCCCTGGCCAGAGATTCAGCATTATTAGGGAATCCTAGATGAAAATCAGATGCAAAATAGGCCTTTTTGCCTGCTGGAATTTGAACTTCAATCATAAACTATCCAAAAAAAAGGTGGAGAATAACCCCCACCCAATTTACCTATTTACTTCGCTTTTGGCACCCTTTTCGCCACAGGCTTTTTCTCCTCCTTAGGCTCCTCTACCGGCTTCTTCCTAGGCTTGGGTTTAGCAGCAACTTTCTTAGTCGCATTTTTCTCAATTTCAGCTAAATCCCGAACATCCTTAGCATCCTTTCTTTTCTTTTCAGTCTCACCCTTAATAAACTCTTGATAGGACGTTAATTGCTCAAAAGGACGAGGGCCAACCAACTCTTCTAAATCACTTTGAAAAAGAACTTCTTTTTTCAATAATTGCTCTGCTAGAATCGTTAATTTATCTTTTTTATCAAATAATAATTTCTTTGTTCGCACATAAGCCTCCGCGATAATCTTACGAACTTCTTCATCTATTTCTCTTGCTGTTTGCTCTGAATAAGGCTTGTTAAATTGATACTCAGAACCTTTAGAATCGTAATATGAGATATTTCCTAACTTATCATTCATTCCATAAACGGTAACCATCGAATACGCCAATTTTGTAATTCGCTCTAAGTCGTTCTGCGCACCCGTTGATATTTTACCAAAAATAATTTCCTCCGCTGCTCTTCCCCCTAAGGTCACACACATCTCATCCATCAATTGCTCCGTGCGATACAAAAACTGCTCTTTCGGTAAATATTGGGCATAACCCAAGGCAGCAACTCCTCTAGGTACAATAGACACTTTAACTAATGGATTAGCATGCTCCAAAAACCAACCCGCAATCGCATGGCCAGCCTCGTGAAAAGCAACTATTTTCTTCTCTAGAGGAGAAATTAACTTATTTTTTTTCTCTAAACCACCAATCACCCGGTCCATTGCTTCTTGGAAATCATCCATGTCAACAGCCGTTTTATTGCGACGTGCGGCAATTAAAGCTGCCTCATTACAAACATTAGCAATTTCAGCCCCAGCAAACCCTGGCGTTTGTGCAGATAATTCTTTAGGATCCACCCCTTGAGCCAATTTCACCGGCTTCAAGTGGACTTTAAAAATAGCCTCTCGGCCAATAATATCAGGCTTGTCAATCGAGATAGTACGATCAAATCGACCCGGTCTCAAAAGTGCTGGATCTAATACATCCGGACGGTTTGTCGCCGCCAAAATTATAATTCCAGAATCCGTTGCAAAACCATCCATTTCAACTAATAATGAATTCAAGGTATTCTCTCTTTCATCATTAGAACCAGGCATCTGACCTCTTCCTCTTGACCGACCCACCGCATCAATTTCATCAATGAAAATAATACACGGCGCCTTTTCCTTAGCTTGCTTAAACAAATCCCTAACACGAGCCGCACCCACTCCCACAAACATCTCAACAAAATCAGAACCTGATAGAGAGAAGAATGGAACCCCTGCCTCCCCGGCAACAGCCTTCGCCAGGAGTGTTTTACCCGTACCCGGAGGGCCGACTAACAAGGCACCTTTGGGAATTTTACCTCCCAAATCAGTGAATTTTTTAGGGAATTTTAAAAACTCAACAATCTCTTGAATTTCCTCTTTCGCTTCATCTAAACCCGCAACATCATTGAAAGTAATCTTAACCTTTGCTTCCCCTTCTATTAGCGTGGCACGACTTCTGCCAATATTAAATATTTGACCTCCAGCGCCCCCACTGCCTCCCATACGGAAAAACAAAAAGTAAAAACTTAAACCCATTAAGATAAAGAAACCCCATGTACCCAGCCAATCCAAAGGACCCGTTCTCGTTTCTGGAGTAGCAAAAATTCGCTCATTGCGTGGAAAATTCTTTTGACGGTCTTCAAGAAAATGCTCAAAGCCCTCCTTTGAAATAATCGGAAACTCAAAATGTGGGCCCTTTTTAATCGAAATCATGCCCTGAGGAGAATCCTTGAAATATTTACTGACGAAGGTAGACTTCAAACTTACTTCGACCAAGCGATCATTCACAATCGTAACGCCCTCCACTTCCTTTTGAATAATCATGGATTCAAATTGATTTTGATTGATCTCTTGCAGTGTCCTTTGCTTCGTAAAAAAGAACATACTAACCATGGTAATGGCTAGACCAATCATCAGCCAACTCTGCATACCTCCAACTGGCTTTTTAGGTAATCTAGGTTGAATTCCCGAACGCTTACTGTTTTTAAAATTACTTCCTTGTTTAGCCATTTTGTTTTTAGGTATTTGGGCATTTAAACTTTAAAACAACCAAATTAGTTCGAAAAATTTAAAAATTATTTCAAATTAACTCCAATTGGTTTTAATCAGGGATATTGGTGAATTTAGCATCCCCCCATAGCTCCTCCAATTTAAAAAATGCACGCTTGTCTTTCAAAAATACGTGCACAATCACTTCATAATAATCCATCAAAATCCATTCTCGATTTGCCCTACCCTCCATGGCATGCACATGAACACGCGCTTGTTCCCAAACTTCTTTGTCGACCGAATCCGCAATGGCTTCAATTTGAGTGTCGGAAGAACCCGAACAAATAACAAAAAAATCAGTAAAAGCATTGTGAACACCTCTTAAGTCCATCACGACAATTTCTTGAGCTTTCTTCTCTTGCATTCCCTTCACCACACATTGAACTAATACTTCAGATGAATCAACGTTAATAGCGGCTTTCTTAGGACTTTTAGGCATAAATGATATTTAAACGAATAAAAAATTAAATTTGTTGTTGTAAACATAAAATTACAAATAAAATTTGAACAAATATCAAGCCCCCACTCGGTTCGTAGGCAAAAACACCAAATATCATGAATCATGTGCTTCTACGAACTCGTTAGCATTCCAAGAGGCTCTAGAATATCAGTTACCTGAAGGTTTTGCCTGGATTGCTGGACATCAAACAGAAGGAAAAGGGCAGAGGGGAAACAAATGGCTAGCCCAACCGAATGAAAATTTATTAGTCTCCTATTTATTGAAGCCCAACGATCAGCAAGCCATTCATCAATTTTATTTAAGCAAGGCTATCTCCATTGGCATCCTTGAAGGGCTTCAAAAATGGGCCATAAATACATTATTAGAAAAATTACCCATTAAAATCAAGTGGCCCAATGACATCTACATAGAGGAACAAAAGATCGCCGGAATACTTATTGAAAATAATTTCCAAGCGGGTCAATGGAATTTTTGCATTGTAGGAATTGGGATAAATATCAACCAAACAGAATTCGACAATTTAAGAGCGAGCTCATTGAAAAAATGGACTAAATCACCTGCAAAAATCGACATACGAGAAATTTTTAATGCCATTTCCATCGAAATCGAAAACTATTATCAACTATTTCTTTCAAACAATTTCGAAGAAATAGACAAGCTGTACCATCAAAATTTATTCAGGTTGCAAACCAAGGAACTATTCGAAGATGAAACAGGAATATTTTCAGGAAAAATAATACGAGTAAATCCAAATGGGCACCTGGTACTTGAAAAATCGAATGAACTCAAAGTATATGATTTAAAAGAATTAAGTTTTATTTTTAGCGAATAAAACCTATAAAAACGATGATATCTAGCTACCAAAGTAATTTGGAAAATTTCTATTATTGGACTCATGAAAAACCCAATGAAATTTTCCTAAAACAACCGATTGGAGATAATTTCATCGATTTCACCTATCAAGAGGCGGAAAATCACGTTAATAAATTAGCCGCATTTCTACAAGAGAAAGTCCAAACAGGGCCAAAGCATGTGGGTATAATGGCAAAAAATTCAGCCTATTGGATTTTAGCTGATTTAGCCATTTCCTCAGCAGCTTGTGTTTCGGTTCCTTTTTATGCGACTTTAACTTCAGAACAATTAAATGAGGTATTAGTACATTCCGATTGCCAAGTACTCATTGTAGGGAAATTGGATCATTGGGATTCCATCAAAAGCGGAATTCCCTCAAATGTTCTCATCATCCACACACCTGAATCCGAAGGAAAAGATTCAATCCAATGGAATGACATCCTAAACCAAGAGTTTCCGCCATTTCAGCCCCACAAACCACAGCACAACGAATTATCCACCATCGTGTATACTTCAGGCACTACAGGTTCGCCCAAAGGGGTCATGATTTCCAATAGTTCGGTGGCACAAGCAATCAATTTAGCTAGGAAAATTGCCCATTTAGATACACCAAATGCACGATTTATATCCTATTTACCCTTATGTCATATTGCCGAAAGGAATATTGTCGAATTTGCCAGCATCGCTTCGGGCGGAACCATCTATTTTGTAGAAAATCTATTGACATTTAAAGAGAATTTACATCGGGCAAATCCTACTCACTTCCTAGCGGTGCCTAGAATTTGGAGTAAATTTCAAGAAGGAATTTTAGAAAAAATAGGAGGGCAAAAAAAACTCGACTTACTTTTAAAGGTCCCCATTATAAATCAAATCATAAAGAAAAAAATCAAAAAAGGTCTTGGTTTAGATCAAGCCATTTTGATGCTTACTGGAGCGGCTCCTATGCCTCCTGAACTATTAAAATGGTATCAAAAAATTGATTTTTTCATTCAAGAAGCCTACGGAATGACCGAAAACATGGGTTTAAACTCGCTCATGCCGAGAGATGAAATAAGAATTGGCACAGTAGGCAAAATTCATGAGACCTGTGAAACTAGAATTGACCCGGTAACGAAAGAGATACAAATGAAAGCCGATTATAATTCATGGGGATATTACAAAGAAGAAAAATTGACCCAAGCGCTTTTCGAGGATGGATGGTTAAAAACAGGAGATATGGGTGAAATAGATTCAAATGGTTTTTTATCCATCATAGGACGTGTAAAAGATAATTTCAAAACTGCTAAAGGACAATATGTATCACCCGCTCCAATCGAAAATAACCTATCAATAGATCCACATATAGAACAATGCTGCGTGGTAGGAATAAATTTACCCCAACCCATTGCGTTAATTATCTTAAGTTTAGAAGGGAAGAAATTGGAAACGAGTACTTTGGTAAAAAATCTAGAAGACTTAAGGAAAAATACCAATCCCCAATTTAAAAAATATGAGCACATTTCTAAAATGATCATTTTAAAAGAGGATTGGACGATCGAGAATAATTGCCTCACCCCAACTTTGAAAATAAAAAGGCCCATCATTGAAAAGAAATATTTGGATTCATTTGAAACATGGAATAATCAATCTGAATCAATTATTTTCGAATAAATTAATCTGGTATTAAATTTTGTACCAGCCTTATTAATTAAATTTAAGGCATGCGAATGCTTTTATTTATTTTATTAACCTTAATTGCCTATTCAACCAGCGCGCAATTTATTCGCATTGATAGTATTCTCTTCAAAGGAAATGAAAAAACAAAAAATCAAATTTTACATAGGGAATTGGATTTCAGCCTGGGTGATTCAGTAGCCATTAATACTTTAGATACACGATTAGAGTACAATCGTCGCAAATTAATGAATACGAATTTATTCATTTGGGTCAAAGCAGATTTAAACCAATTACCCAATGGACACCTGAAAATTTCATTTGAATTTCTTGAACAATGGTATATTTTAGGATTTCCCATTTTTCAACTAGCCGACCGAAATATAAATGACTGGTGGTCAAGAGGTCGTGATTTAAATAGATCTATTTATGGAATCCATTTTATTCACAACAACTTCCAAGGTCGAAACGAAAAATTAACATTAAAAGCGGAAACCGGATTTACTCAAAGACTTGATTTCACCTATAGTAATCCATATCTAGACAGGAAAAAAACATTGGGTTTATCGTTAAATACAAGTTATAGCACTTCGAAAACCATCCCATATAAAACAAGAAATGATACCCTACAATACTTAACAGATGAAAAAATATTACGTGAAAGGTGGGCTAGTGGAATTACCTTGCGAAAGAGATTTAAATTTTACGACATTCAAACCTTAGAGCTAAAATATTCGCACACAATCATTTCCGATACCGTTGTCAAATTGAACCCGAATTATTTTGCGGTCCATACGAAAGAACAAAATTTCACCCAATTACTCTATACCTATTCCTATGATTTCAGGGATTTAATTGCCTATCCTTTAAGAGGCCGAAAATTTGATATATCGGTCAATAAAGTAGGCATACTCCCTTCTGACGACGTTGATTTCTGGGAATTAACAGGAGCCATTGCCTATTTTTTTGACCTAGGTTCCCATTTTTTTATAAGCTCACAAGTAAAAGGAAAAATTTCAAAAAATGCGAATATCCCCTATGCAAATATTAGAGGGCTGGGGTATGGAAATGAAATTGTACGTGGATATGAACTCAATGTATTAGACGGGAAATCATACTTTTTAAATAGAAATACACTCAAATTCCAATTGGTAAATACAATTTTCAAACTACCCTTTTTACCCATCAAGCAATTTAATCAGATCCCTCTAGCTATTTACCCCACCGCTTTTTATGATTTTGCTTATGTGAACAACAACTTTTCGGAAAATGAAAACAAACTCGTTAACCAATGGATTTCTGGGGGTGGTATCGGTTTTGACGTGGTAACGTATTATAATTTAGTCTGCAAGTTTGGATTTCCTGTCACTAATGGAAGTAAACTTGGGATGGTAATCGGAATTGGAAGAGAATTTTAAGATTAAAAGAAAAATGGTTCAGACCAATAAAAAATAGGCCAGTTAATAACCGACCTATTTTCATAATACCTAACCACTAATAATCTTATATATTTTTAATATTAATGAGCAAGCCTATATTGATTACAAAAATAACATTTATTTTTTTAGTTAGCACTTTTTCTGTATCATTTCAATAATTTTAACATTTAAATTACCTTTCTAAATAACATGAGAAAATATTTTAATCGCCTTAGCCACATGACTGCCAAATCAATCGTTTTTGTTTTAACATCTACCTTAGTGTTTATTTCATGCAATTCATCTCAAGAAAATGAAAAGAATGAAGCATCAACTACTTCCGAAATAGACCAAAAAACATTAAATGCTTGGGAGAAAAGTGGTGATCTGATTCAAAAAATCACCTTAAGTTCGAAAGGTATAATTCGAAATAAGGAGTGGGGTATTTCGATAGACTCTTTACAAGAAAAGCTTGAATTAGCTGAAAACCAACCGGCCAACGGCAAATCTTATACACTCTATTTTGATGATAGTGACTTGAATTTTACGGATATTTCCTACCTAAGTGATAACCAACAAAAATTATCTGAAATTGATTTTGATATTTTTGTAGAAACAAAATCTCAGGTAGAAGAACTGAAGGGAAAATTCATCCCCTATTTACAAGTGAAATTTGGAGCCGCAAAAACCGAAGGCAATAAAATCTTTTGGGAAAATGATAAAAATACCCAAGTCATCTTACAAGATGTAAGTACGGGTAAAGACCCGGGGATAAAGCTCATTTTTATAAGAAAAAATTAAACTTTCCAAACCCAACCGCGCGTATCTTCGATCTCGCCAAGTCTAATTTGATTAATTTCTGTGAAAACTTTGCTAGAGAAATCTGACTCTTTTTTATCAGGCAACTGATAATCTTTACCTTCAAAACCTATGATTTGAATAGGTGCAATCACTGCCGCAGTACCCGCTCCAAAGGCCTCGGTCACAGATCCATCTAAAATACCACTGACTAACTCTTTCACAGACAATTGACGTTCTTGGACATCAATTCCCCAGTCTTTGGCAATTTGAATAACTGATTTTCGAGTTACCCCATCTAAAATGGTATCTCCCGTTGGGGCAGTAACTAATGAACCACCTACCATAAACATCAAATTCATCGTTCCAGCTTCTTCTACATATTGGTGAGTAGCAGCATCTGTCCAAATAATTTGGTCATAACCCGCTTGCATAGCCTTTTGAGTCGGAAACAAAGAACCCCCATAATTACCTGCATTCTTTGAAAAACCCACTCCACCTTTGGCAGCACGAATATATTCGGTTTCCACGCGCACTTTTAGAGGCTTGGAATAATAAGAGCCTACTGGGCAATTGAAAATAATAAATTTGTACGTTGTAGAAGGACTAACTCCTACATATTCATCGGTAGCAAACATAAATGGGCGTATGTATAAAGAACAACCTTCTTTGTCCGGTACCCACGCTTGGTCTATCTCCAACAACTTTTTCAAACCGCCTAAAAAAATCTCCTCAGGCACCTCAGGCATGCACATACGAACAGCCGATTTATTAAACCGTTTTAAATTCTCTTGTGGTCGGAAAACCAAAACATCCCCTTTCTTAGAACGATATCCCTTCATTCCCTCAAAAATGGATTGGCCATAATGAATGGACATCATGGCTGGCTGATAGCTCAGCGGGCCATAAGGCTGTATAGTCATCGATTGCCAAGCGCCATTGGCATATTCAGCAATCAACATGTGATCTGCAAAACTACGTCCGAAAGCTAAATTGTTAAAATCGACTTCATCGATTCTTGACTTTCCTATAGGTTGTATTTGAATTTCCATTTTTTAATATTCTTATTTGCCAGAATTCCAAGGTGTTTCTGGAACACCTAACGTTTTATGTAATAATCGACACATCATAAATAAGTAATCTGATAATCTATTTAAATATACAATTGAAATAGCATAATCTTCATTATGAATGGGCTTTGCCCATTGAATTAAACTACGCTCAGCACGTCTACAAACAGTTCTTGTAATTTGAGCTATGGCAATCGTCTCATGGCCACCCGGTAAAATAAAAAATCTCATGGGCTCTAAATTAGCATCCATTTCGTCAATCATCTCCTCTAATGCAACAATATCTTGTAAGGATATTAATTTCATATTACCCAAATATTCCTTTGAATCTGTGGCAATATGAGCCCCTAAAACAAATAAACTTTGTTGGATTTTAATTAATTTTTGAGACAATTCGTCATGAACTTTGCAGATAAGTAAACCAATAAATGAGTTCAACTCATCTACATCCCCTATGGCAGCTAAACGAACATCCGACTTTAAAAGGTCTTTGCCATCGGCTAACCTAGTAAAACCTTGATCACCATTTTTTGTATATATAGGCATTGTTCATTTTTTGTTGAGGACAAAAATACTTTTTTCGGCCTTTATTTCAAATATTTGCCAAAAATATAGGTTTGAATGAGAGAATAAAGATAAAGATTAGGTCATCCAAGATTTCAAAACTAATTTTGCCTACAAGCTAAAAAATATGTCGATCGATTATTTCCTTTCTCGGGTACTTAGAATTTTTACTTTAATAAGTCTAGGCATTACTCTATTATTTATATACCGTGGATTACCAGATCCAGTGGCGGTACATTTTGGAGAAACGGGCAGAGGTGATGGTTTTTTACCAAAAGCGGAGATATTTTATTTACTAGCTGGCATTATTACCCTTTTAAATATTTTAATATTATTATTGATCAAAACAGTTGAAAAAATTCCTGCTATAAGTTTGAGTACTTTAAAACGGCTTTTTCCGGATAAAGCTCCAGAGAATATCAAAAAAATATGCGTCGATTGGCTACATTTTTTCCCCGTCGCCATTCATGGCTATTTAATATTAATCCTTAGGACCCTTTTGTTGTTAAATGATGAAAGAACTAGAAACCAAGATTTCACATACATTCCTATGGTCGGGGTTTGTTGTCTATTGCTTTGGTTAATTTATTTACCAGCGAGATTATTAAGTTTACCTAAATCAGATTCATTGGAATGAAATCCAATATGCCTAATATCTTCATTCAGGATTATGATTATCCATTAAATGATGAAAAAATTGCGCTTTTCCCCTTAATTAATCGGGATGAATCTAAGCTCTTGATCTATGATTCAGGAAGTATCAAGCACCAAGTTTTCAAGGAATTACCTGAATATTTACCCCGTAACAGTTTATTAATATTTAATAACACAAAGGTTATTCCTGCCAGAATAAATTTAACAAAAGCGACAGGAAGTAAAATCGAAGTATTTCTATTGAAGCCGATTAAAGGGGACTTAGCGACTCAATCAATCCTAAATCAGGATTCAGAAACCATTTGGGAATGCTTAGTGGGCAATAAAAAAAGATGGAAAGTCGATGAGCAAATCAAGCGGTCTATCTTTATCGATTCCAAAGAGATTGTTTTAACATTTCAATGGTATAAAAGAGCTGAAAACTTGATTAAAATAACATGGAATGAACCCATTCAATTCGTTCAGATTTTAGATGCGGTAGGTCAAATCCCTTTACCTCCTTATTTGGAAAGAGGGGTGGGTCCGGAGGACAAAAATAGATACCAAACGATATTCGCGAAAGAATCTGGGGCTGTTGCGGCACCAACGGCCTCGCTACATTTTTCACAGGAAGTTTTCAAGCGATTAAAAAAACAAGGGATTAAGGAACTCTATTTAACTCTACATGTGGGTGCAGGCACTTTTTTACCTGTTAAAGAAGAGAATGTACAAAATCACCCAATGCACCGTGAGCAGCTCATTTTCTCCAAAGAATTTATTCAAAATTTACAGAACCATGAGGGTCCGTACATTCCGGTTGGAACCACTTCAATGCGTGCATTGGAAAGTCTTTATTGGGCCGGAGTTTGGTTAATCGAGGAACTAGATATCCCTGAAACAGGTTTCAATATACCCAAAGAATTCCCTTATATACCCCGTAATCAATTAATCCATACGAAGGATGCGTTGGAAAAAGTGTTAACATTTATGGAAGAAAAGGGGATTCAAGAATGGGTTATTTCCACGGAGCTTTTGATCATGCCTGGATATGATTTACGGTTTTGTGATGCCATTATTACAAATTTCCACCAACCTAAATCAACTTTATTAGTCTTAGTATCAGCGATTATTGGCGATGCTTGGAAGCAAGTTTATCAAGAGGCTATCTTACAAAATTATCGGTTTTTAAGTTATGGCGATGCTTGCTTATTTTTCAAGTAGTAATAAATTAAATGGATATTGTTATTTTTGCAACCCGATTGGGTTAAGAAGATATAGAAATGCATAGAAGTCCATTTCTTAAGCAGTCGATTGCATTTAAATAAAGGGTTTGAATATATGAAGATCAATTTCATCGAAGAATTACGTTGGCGCGGCATGTTACACGACATGATTCCTGGCCTAGAGGAGCACCTAAATAAAGAAATGACGGTCGCATATATTGGCTTTGACCCTACAGCACCTAGTCTTCATATTGGAAATTTAGCGGCTATTATGCTTTTGAAGCACTTCCAATTGGCCGGACATAAACCTATCGCATTAGTGGGAGGTGCTACGGGTATGATTGGTGACCCATCGGGGAAGTCGGCGGAACGGGAATTTTTATCTGAGCAAATCTTGAGGGATAATCAAGTAGGTATTCAAAAACAATTAGAGAAATTTTTAGCATTTGGAACAGGGGCTAATTCAGCTGAGCTTGTCAATAATTACGATTGGTTTAAAGAATTTAGTTTTTTAGGATTTTTACGAGAAGCGGGTAAGTTTCTAACGGTTAATTACATGATGTCAAAAGACTCGGTAAAAACACGCTTAGAAACGGGTATCTCCTTTACTGAATTTTCGTATCAATTATTACAAGGCTACGACTTTTATCATTTATATAAAACTAAAAATGTCCGTTTACAGATGGGCGGTTCAGACCAATGGGGTAATATAACGACAGGAACTGAGTTGATTCGAAGGAAAGAGGGGCATGATGAAGAAGTGACAGAGCGTGCTGCGTATGCGTTAACGACTCCATTAGTTACCAAGTCGGACGGAACTAAGTTTGGTAAATCTGAGTCTGGGAACATTTGGTTAGATGCTGGAAAAACGAGTCCATATCAATTTTACCAATTTTGGTTAAATGCGGCTGATGCAGATGTATCTAGATTGATCCGGGTTTTTACCTTATATGATCAAAGTACAATAGAGCGTTTAGAAAAAGATCATGCGGAAGCACCGCATTTAAGAATTCTTCAGAAGGCTATCGCCAATGAGGTAACAGCTCGTGTCCATGGGGATACAATAACTCAATTAGTCATTGAGGCATCGGAGCTTTTGTTTTCGAAAGATGCGGTCGAAAAATTAGAAAATGCCTCTGAAAAATTGTTAGCCCAATTGCCTATTCATAAAATTTCAAGTGAATTATTAGCGGAATGTACCAATATAACGGATTTAATCAGTATAGGATGCTCAAATTTAATTTGTTCGTCCAAAGGTGAGGCAAGAAAGGCCATTCAAGGCAATGCGATCAGCGTTAATAAGGTTAAAATCACTGACTATCAAGCACCTATCGATTTTAACAAAATCAAAGGTAAATACCTCTTGGTCGGAAATGGAAAGCAGAAAAATTATATTTTATCTTTCTAGAATTTCAGTATTCGGGACCTCGAAAAAATAATTCATTTTATTTCAGAAATAATTTGGACTAAAAAAATAAATCGTGCATCTTTGCACTCCCAATTGCTAGCTAAACGCAGCTAGCGCATAGACGAGAGGATTAAGTGGTTAGAAATAATCTGAATTTAACTTCGAGTTTACAGAGTTCTTTGACGTGTTGATAGAAATAAAGAAGAGGTGCCATGTT
>SXXW01000017.1 GCA_005791165.1 Cytophagaceae bacterium | reverse complement strand
GTGTCTTTCGACGAATGTCTTTGATGTAATTTTCTGCTGTTTGTTTTTTTCTTGTTTCCATTTTGTTATTTAATAATTGTTTGGAAACACTCCCTAAGAAATAACCTCTATCGGTCCACTTTTTGCTGACGATTTACATTACTTTCTATTTTTTACAAAGTCGAAAATGGCTCCCATAAACACACCTATCGACAACCCCAACCCCGTTCCTTTTGAAATGTTTCCCGAAATAATTCCATAGGCTGCTCCAAAAACGACTCCAAAACAAGCGCCAAGAGCAATGCCAATTCCAGCATTTTTATTCTTATTTTCTGCCATGGATAATGATGGAAATGATTCGTTTTTAAAGATACAAATTATCTCCAAGATACGAGGGATCCGGGCAGTTGTATGCATAAAACGAAAGATCCCTTTCAGAACAAACGCCAGGATAATCTCCTTGAAACTCTTGCATATCGCGGATCCATTGGAAATGCAGATGTGGCGGCCATCCCCCATTTTCATCGGTTTTCCCCAAGTGGCAAAGCTTTTGATCCGCGGCGATACGCGATCCTATTTCAAGAGGAATTAAATCAGCTATGGACACATGTCCATATAAGCTGTAAATGTTTTCAGCCGGATGATATAAAATGATTGTTGGGCCATAATTCCCAGCTCCCTGATTAATTTGAAAGCTGTGTACTTCTCCTGCCAACGGGGCAAAAATAGGAGTTCCAGCCTTCGTCCAAAAATCCATTCCGAGGTGAATATTCCTGAAATCTGCGGAGGCCGTGGCAAAATTCTCGAAGGACTCATAGATAACCCGGTGTTCCAAATAACCCCCAAAACCGATTTTTCCGTTTAATTTCCCCTCGATGTACTCGTGGAATGCCGAAACATTTCCGTAGATGGAGGGATTTAATTCCAAATTGGCGGCACTTAAATCGAGCGCGACACTATTTTCAGCAGATAAAGGTTCAGTAAATAGGCGATGAATCATGAAGGATAAATTTTTCAAATGTATTGAAAAAACCAGTAAGCTCACGTTTATCCCAGTTAGAAAGAGAATACTAAGCATTCAAAAAATCCACTAATTACATTATCTTCTGCTGGCATCGGATATCTATAACCAATTTCATCATAAGAATATCCTGTTTTACCATTATATAGTTAAAAATATTTACCTTGCAATCTATTCGCATTAGATAATGTTACTAAATTTTAATTATTGTAGCATCGTTTAATTTGTTCAAATCAAAGAATTCCCATTTTTAATGATATGTGGAAATCATTAAACAAAATAGTTCATTTTGAAAGCAAACCCAATTTTGTTACCATTTTATGGTTTTTAATTCCTTTCGTCGCTGTCCTTATTTTAATAAGTAAAGGCAATTCCCACATCAATAATTATTTGATTTTCAAAAACGTTTTTTGGCATACGGTTAATCAGCAAAATCTATATAGTTTTTATTCAACGGAATACTTCGATAAGAATCACTATGGGCCATTTTTTAGTTTGATCATTGCCCCTTTTGCTCTTCTTCCCAATTTTTTAGGGGTTGCCTTGTGGGCCATGCTCAATGCCTGGATTTTATTTTATGCCGTTCATCAATTGCCCCTTTCATCGAAGGCTAAGCATACCATTCTATTAATTTCCTTAGTCGAAAATATAACGTCAATTCAAAATTTACAATTTAATCCAATGCTCTGCAGTTGGATTATCTTAACCTTCGTGTTTATCCGAAAAGGCAAATTAGGCCTCGCCGCGATGTTCATTGTCGCAGGAACTTTGGTTAAATTATATGGCATTGTGGGGATTACTTTTATCATTTTTTCTAACGAGTATAAAAAATTAATTATCTATTTGATCGGTTGGGCGGTTCTGTTATTCTGTTTACCTATGCTTATTTCTGCTCCTGAATTTGTCCTTCAATCGTATGTGGATTGGTATCAAGTTTTGATCGAAAAAAATATAGAAAATGTTTCTTCGTATCAAAATATGGGGATGACCGATATTTCTGCTATGGGTTTTGTGAAAAGAGTGAGCGGATGGCATGAGTTATCTAATCTTTACTTTATCCTGCCTGCCGGCATCCTCATGCTTTTACCTTTTTTTCGATTTTCGAAATGGAAGCAAACGAGCTATCAATTAAGCTATTTAGCTCAGGTTTTAATTGGCGTGGTCATTTTTAGTACCTCCGCTGAATCCCCTACCTATGTCATTGCTGTGGTTGGATTCTCTATTTGGTATGTGTTAGTTAACCCCAAGGCGGACCATTGGATGTTTTATTTACTGCTACTCGTTTTAATATTAACCGTTTTTTCTCCCACCGATTTGTTCCCTAGATATATACGCAAAGAATATGTCATCCGATATGCGCTAAAAGCATTGCCATGCTTTATGGCTTGGTTAGTCATTACGTTTCAATTACTTTTTTCCAATTTTTCAACCAATAGCGCTCATGCAAACTAAGCTTGAAATCATTTTACCAGCTCATAATGAAGAGGGAAATATTCGTCCGATTTATGATGAGATTGTGCATGCATTAGCTTCCACAAATTATCAGTACACAATTTTATTTGTGGATGACGGGAGTACCGATAAGACGTTAGAACTCATAAGGGAGCTAGCAAAACAAGATAGCAAGGTAAAATACATTGAATTTTCGCGCAATTTTGGGCATCAAAATGCCATTAAAGCAGGTTTAGACGCCACTTTTGCGGATGTCATTATTATGATGGATTGCGATTTACAACATCCTCCAACTTTAATCAAAGAACTTTTAAGCCACTATGAGCAGGACTATGACATTGTGTGCACCCATCGTGAGGAAAATGAATCAGCAAGTTTTATAAAAAGAAAGACGTCTAATTTATTCTATAAATTTCTAAATCAATTATCTGACATTACACTGGAGCAGGGATCGGCTGATTTTCGATTAATAAGTGGAAGAGCGATCCATCAATTAAAATCGTTTAATGAATTTGATTTATTTTATAGAGGCTTAGTAAAATGGATGGGCTTTAGACAGATAAGTTTAAAGTATCAACCCGGTCAAAGGATTAATGGCCAAACCAAGTATACGTTTAAAAAAATGGTCAGCTTTGGTTTAAAAGGGTTCACATCCTTTAGTACTAAGCCTTTATATTTTGCAGCTTACCTTGGTTTTATATTCTCGTTTTTATCGACCTTATCCATTCCTTATATCATCCACGCTATTTACACAGGAACCCAAGTGCCTGGTTGGGCCTCAGTAATTGCTTCGGTTGTTTTTTTAGGGGGACTAAATCTTATGATTCTTGGAATTATTGGAATATACTTGAGTAAATTATTTGCACAAAGTAAAAACAGGCCCCATTATATAATTAAAGAATCAAATATATGATTCCAAAAATTTTATTAAGTTTTGATGTAGAAGAATTTGACATGCCATTAGAGTATGGCTTTAAAATTACTCCAAACCAACAAATGCAAGTGGGTAAGGCAGGGCTTGATAAATTGATGCCAATATTGCAAGATCCGACAATCCAAACCACCTTGTTTACCACAGCAAATTTTGCAAATCATTCCCCTGAGCTTATCCAACAATTGGCCCACCAACATGAAATAGCCTCGCATACATTTTATCATTCTTCTTATGCCACCAAGGATTTAGAAGACTCACGGGAGAGATTATCAGAAATTATTCAGAAGGAGGTTGTGGGTTTACGAATGCCTCGAATGAAGCAGGTTCCTGTCGCAGACAAGATTCAGGCAGGTTATGCCTACGATGCCTCCATTAATCCCACTTGGATACCCGGAAGATATAATAACCTGCATCTACCCAGAAATTTATATAGGGAGGAGGGTTTATTCAGGGTCCCGGCTTCCGTAAGTACTTTTTGTCGAATACCTCTTTTTTGGCTCAGCTTTAAAAATTTCCCTTATTCGCTTTATCTACAATTGGCGCTTCATACATTGAAACGAGAAGGATTTTTGAGTTTGTATTTTCATCCCTGGGAATTTGTTGATATTCAATCATTTGGCTTGCCTCGCTATACGACCAAAGGCTGTCAATCAGCCCTATTCGAACAATTGAATCAATTAATAAGAGACCTTAAGCCTCATGGCGATTTTATTTCCTACAAAGATTTTGTGAAAATTCATTCATCGTAATATTTTCCTTATGATGGGGAGAAGGGGAGCTAAATTTTTAAATAATACTCTTCTCAAAAATGGCAAAGGCAAGAATTATGCAACCTATTTGGCCACCAGAAATTTGTTTACATCTAACCAGTGGGTAAAGGCATCGAACCAACGATTACTTGTCCGATTTGGATTGCCTAAACCAAAGCCATGACCCCCATTTTGGTATAAATGAAATTCAACCGGTCGGCCTGCTTTAAACCAAGAATCAATCACGCCAAATTGCGCATTAAACAAGAAGTCATCAGAGGCAATCACATTAAACATAGGCGGGGCGTTAGCAGGTACTTTTACGGGTCCCATTCCCCCGTAGATTGGGCCAATAAAAGCTAGCGTCATCGTTTTTGAATTCAGTGTTGCATGCATGGTTAGACCGGCTCCCGCAGAAAAGCCAATCATCCCAATTCGCTTGATATCCACGCCCCATTCATTGGCATTTTTTAGAATCATCGCATAGGCGGCTTCCGCATCTGCCAATTGATTATACAAATCCATTTGGGCCATAGGCGCAGGGGCATTGGTTTTAGAAGCGTCATCGGATTTTGTTGGTGCCGGACGCGGACGATTCATCCATGCGGTGAAATCATCCAAAGAGGGTGCCGTTGGGAACAATCGGTATTTTAAAACAAAGGCAGTTATTCCTTTTTTGGCCAGGGCCTCAGCGACTTCCCAGCCTTCATTTCCCATGGAAAGCCAGCGGTATCCCCCACCGGGAGCCACAATGACAGCAGCCCCATTGGCTTTTCCTTTTTCAGGGAAAAATGGCGTTAACGTGGCTTGGGAAATGTTTCTGGCCATCGGGTCACCCCACTGGCGAAACCAAGTCTCTGGAGCGGGTTGGTCCTTCACAGATCCTGTACCCAAGGGAATTGCATTAGGTTCTTTAGGCGCGTCCAATGGATATATTTTTCCATCCTGAGCAAAAGTATTCCATGCGAAGCAGGAAAGAACGAGTACGATCAATAGGGAGTAAGTTTTTTTCATGATTTTTAAATAGGTTATTTTTGGGTAAAAGAGGGTACGAGAGTGAATCACAAGTTAAAAAGATAATTTAATTATGTTTTTATTCATGCAAATTTTTTCACTGACGCATTCATTTAGGAAAGAAACTTATTTCCATTGGTCAAACAACAAGCCCCCATTTCCAAAAATCGAATTATATTTAGAACACGGATTGCATAAAACCAGAGGACTTTATCTTTTGGTTTTTTTGTTTGGAATCAATTAATGGTGTAGCTGGAGCAGAAATTCATTCGCCCGTTTCAGATGTGCCGATTTCTTTTCTTCCGGCATTTTGTCCCAGGTGCTGATAAGCATGGCCCAACGAGGATTTTTGCGAAAGGTTTCCCTCTGCTTATCCAAGAATCGCCAGAATAATCCATCCCAAATCCCCTGCCAATCCCCCTTCGGATAATCACTCATTTTCAGGATGTAATTTGAGCCGCAGATATAAGGTTTTGTAGTCATCAAACCCCCATCGCTGAATTGCGACATGCCATAGATGTTGGGGACCATCACCCAATCATACGCGTCTATGTACATTTCCATGAACCAGCGATACACCGCATCGGGTTTGATTTCACACAGCAACATAAAATTTCCCAACACCATGAGCCTTTCGATGTGGTGATTGTAACCTGTTTTTAATAACTTCCGAATTGTTTGGTCAATGGGTTCTACGCCCGTATTTCCAGTGTAAAAAGCTTCAGGCATTTCATTTGTAAATTTCCAATAGTTGATGGTACGCTGCTGGCTTCCAATCTTCCGGTAGAGCAATTGGACAAATTCGCGCCAACCGACCATCTGGCGGATAAAGCCTTCTGTGCTGTTTAAAGGCGCCTTTGACTCGGCGATTCGTTCGACTACTTGGCCGGGATTCAATAATCCCACATTTATCAGCGGGCTTAAAATACTATGAAATAAGGTCTTCTCCTGTGCTTTAAATGCATCTTCATAATCGCCAAAAAGCGGCATGCGTTCCTGTATAAATTGATCCAAAGCGGCTTGTGCCTCCGCATGTGTTGTAGGGTAATAGGCCCCGGAAAAAGGCATTTCAATGGAGCCTGGGTTATGAGGAAAATGACGATTTATATAGTCAATGGCTTCCAGTAGATAGCTGTTGGGTTTGGCCGCAGGAAAGGGGGCTGGGATGAAGGTATTTTTAGGTATTTTTTTTCGGTTTTCCGCATCAAATGTCCATTGGCCTCCCAAGGGTTTGCCCTCCTCGTCGAGCAACAAGCCGCGGTCTTTTCGTTGCTGCGTGTAAAAAGCCGTTTGGAAATAGGGCTTGCGATTTCCCAACAAACCCGTGTCGGTATTCAAGAAATTGGGACTAGGTAAAAAGACGAGCTTGCCTTGCGCCGACCGGCGAAGACGTCTTTCCAACAGGTAATCGTTGGGGTCAAAAAGACATATTTCCTCCGCCGAAAAAGACGGAATGAGCTTAATCTCGGAAGCGCGAGGATCTTGCGCGTCCATGTATTCAACCGATTTCCCGTTGGCCCGGAGGCGGTCCGCAAAGGCCCGCATACTTGCCCGGTGAAAAAGAAGTTTTTGCTTATGAAAAGCGTATTGCTTGAAAAATAAGTGAGACTCGACCACATAAAAAGTATAGTCGCCTGTTAGCGAAAATACCTCCTCAAACAATTGATGTGGAAAAATTAGAAAGGCCCTCATTTGTTGGGATTATTTACGTGTTTTTGCAAGATGCGGCTACCTTCTTTTCGGGCCGCTTTGGTTTTCCGCATCGCCCAAACGAGGTCCGAAGCACTCTTCCGCGTTAGACTTAAATCGACGATAGGTTCCGGGTAATCCACACCTATTTTTACCTCGTATAAAATTTGTTCCATGTCGCTTAGTTTCCAAGGTTCGTGGATCAAAGTAGCTGGAATACGCGCTAATTCTGGCACCCATTTTTTAATGAAAACTCCATCGGGATCATGGGCATAGGAATTTTTTATGGGGTTATAAATACGGATCGTATTAATGCCGGTGACGCCGGCTTGCATTTGAATTTGTGGATAATGAATCCCGGGTTCATAATCTAGAAATTGGCGCGCTAGGAAATGGGCTAAGTCACGCCAATCTTGCCAAAGGTTGAAGACAAAAAACGATACGACCATGGCACGCATGCGGAAATTCAGGTAGCCTGTTTCCACTACACATCGCATGCATGCGTCGATGAGCGGCACTCCTGTTTTTCCTTGTTCCCAGGCTTGAATGAGTCGTGGATCTCGGGCCTTTTCGAGCGCCTGGTAGGCTTTGTTGACAGGCTCAAATTCCATTCGAGATTCATCCTCAAATTTCTGGATAAAATGCCCTTGCCAGTGTAGCCTTGAAGTGAAATTTTGTAGGGAACGTTTATTTAAGGCTGATTTATAATGCTGCATGGTGAAGGTGTAAGCCATGCGCATGCTGATATTTCCGTAGGCCAAATAGGGGGATATCCGGCTGCAGGCGCGTCGGCTTGCTTCGGGTTTACTGATCGAGGAGCTATAACCGGGATGCCGGGTTTCAATAAAACTTTTCAGGTATTTCCAACCCCAATATTCACCTCCTTCTTGGAAAATGGGATTACGCGTTTTGAATTCAATAGGCAGTTCGGGACCTTTCCAATTCGCATATAACGAAGGGTTTAAATGCAGCAAATTCCAGTGGTCTTCTCGGACCAAAAAGGGTTCTCGGCGCATCGTTTCTTCCCAACGTTGTTGCCAGGTTTTTCTCGATTTTAATCGGCGGATGACGCCATTAGTTGGTGTTTCAAGCCAATCGATTTTTTCTTGTTGGCAAAAGACTTTAACCTCCTTATCCCTTTTATAACTCAGCGCATTTCCAATCTCCTGATGGGAAAAGATTTTTTGGATAGCATAGGTTTCGGCGAGGGCTTTAAAGACAGGCATCACCTCGGAATGAAAGAGGTATAATTGGCCTTTTCGATCTTCTAATCTCCCCTGCATTTCGACTAAAGATTCATGCACAAAACGCCAATGACGCAGATCGCTATCAGGAAAATTGATTAGCGATGGCTCAAAAAAATAGATTAATAATACAGGAACATCTTCCTCCAAGGCCCGGAATAAAGGTTCGTGATCCGTAAATCGGAGATCACGTTTAAACCAGACGATGTTGATGGGAGATTTGGACATAAACCGATAACTGAAAAATCGGTCGGATGTTTTCAGAAAGAAAAGCTTACCTTTTCTCGGCTTTAAATTTTAAAAATAGGCGAGCTTTATTTAAATGAATTCTCCTTATTTTTGCGCAAGCAGTGGATAAAGTTTTAGGGCCGTAATTTCCAACATTAATTGAATGAACACATTTAAAGAATCTTTAACGCTTTCGGCGCCGGATAAAAATCTTGCGCCGGTGCTAAAAAGTCTTTGGTATGATGCTAAAGGCGACTGGAATCAGGCTCATGCGCAAGTGGACCATTTGCGTGATCTGGATGCTGCTTGGGTGCACGCCTATTTACATCGCAAGGAAGGTGATCTTTGGAATGCGGATTATTGGTATGCCAAAGCCAAGAAAATCCGACCCACCTGTTCGCTGCAGGAGGAGTGGGAAAATTTAGTGATGCATTTTAGCGAATAATCAAATTTTATCTTCGCATTTGTTTCAATATCAAACAATTGATTGTTCTTTTATCGAACTTCGTTTATCTTTGCATGCTGAATAATTTAACAGGATCGACATGCAGGACTATTTGACGAAAAAGGATATTGGATTTAGGGTCACTGAGCTTCGAAAGAAGAAAGGCTTGTCGCAGGAGGAATTGGCCAAAAGGGTTCATATTTCAAGATCTTCCCTTACTCAAATAGAGTTGGGAAATAGAGGAGTTGATGTTTTGGAGTTGCAAAAATTATCATTGGAATTGGGCTTTTCGTTAGATGAGTTTTTGTCGCATGATTTTGAATTGAATCCGAATTTTGTAGAGGATCCGTCAGGTTCTTTGGAGAAAAAGGAACGCATTTCGGTTCCAAAGCTTCACATAGAAAAATTTAAAAACGTATTGCTTTATATGCTAGAGCGCTGTGCGGGAAAACCTAATGTAGGTGAAACGGTCTTATACAAATTGCTCTATTTTTCAGATTTCAATTATTACGAGTTATATGAAGAGCATTTAACGGGGGCAAAATACCGAAAACTTCCGTTTGGCCCAGTTCCTCAAAAGCTAGATAAGCTTATTCAACAAATGATTGAAAGTAAGCAGCTCCAACGAGTAAAAACGGCATATCGTGGGTATGCTCAAACGCGTTATTTGCCTTTAGTGAAAGCAGATTTACAAGAGCTGAAAGCGAGCGAAACAGAAGTGATTGACCGTGTGATGGAACAAATGAGTGATTGGTCAGCGGCTGCCATTAGCCAATATTCCCATAAAGACATTCCTTGGTTAGCCTCAAAGAAGGGGGAAGAAATCAATTACGAACTAGTTTTTTATCGAGAGGCCCCTTTTTCTGTTCGAAATTATGATGAGGAAACCGAAGAGTCATGATCTTTGTCGAGCTTGATGAATTAAAAAAAGGTCTAAAATCGTTGCTAAAGAAATATCGTTCATTGACAGAAGATTTGGCCGTGATCAAGCAAATTCTTAAGGTATTTCCCAATGAGCGGCCCCCATTGAGTTTTGAGATAAATGATTTAAAACTGAACGCTTGTATTATTAAGGTGAAGAAAATCGCTTGCAAGTCTTTGAAAGGCCGAGGTGTTAATTCTGGGCTGAGACTAGTTTATGCCTATTTCCCAGAAGAATTTAAGATCGTTTTTGTGGAATTATATCACAAGAATAGTCAAGAGAATGAAGGTAGGGAACGCATCAAGGCTAATTTTTCTCTATTTGAGAAGAAAATGAATTGCTTTTGCGTCTAATTTAGTATTTTTGAAGAATCGATTTTATCCCCAATCCTCTTCAATTTCTCTTAAACGTATAATAAATGATTAATCTAATGTCTAAAAAATTAAAGATGAAAATGAAACCTATTTTATTGACTTGCGCTATCATGGCGATGTCCTTGTTTTCTTTTAAGCCGATTGAAAAATCAGGCGTTGCTGATAAGCCTTTTGGCGGATTAGCTTTGTATACCGTTCGTGATGCAATGATGAAAGAGGCGCGCGCGACTTTATCGAGTGTAGCTCAAGCGGGTTATGTGAATGTGGAGTCTGCGGGGTATAATAATGGCAAATTCTATAATTTATCACCATCCGATTTCAAATCTTTATTGGACGAGATGAAATTAACTCCGATTTCTGCACATCAGGGAACGGTTAATTTCGAGAATATAGACCGACAAATCGCCGATTTGAAGTTGGCAGGTTTTAAATATTTCGTTATCCCTGTTCCGCCAATGGGCTTATTTACCTATGATAATGTGAATAAAAGAATGGCCATGAAAGGTGGGGCAAAGAATTTGGCAGAAATCTTAGACAAATTAGGCGAAAAATGTCTGGCAGCTGGTTTACAATTATTATACCACAACCATGATTTTGAATTTTTAAAAGATGCGGATGGCAATGTCGTTTTTGATTATTTATTAGAGCATTGCAATCCTAAGTTTGTTAATTTTCAAATGGATTTATACTGGGTAACGAAAGCTGGTGTAGATCCTATAGCTTATTTCAAACGCTACCCAGGAAGATTTAAAATTTGGCACGTGAAGGACATGGATGACCAAGGTCGTTTTGCGCCTGTGGGCAATGGTAAAATTGATTTCAAACGTATTTTAGATAATAAGAAATTAGCTGGGATGCAGTATTATTTCGTGGAGCAAGATGCTTGTTACAACGAAACGGCTTTGGAAGCGATTGTGATTAGTCATAAAGGCTTATCAAAATTCGGATTCAAATAGGATTCCTGATGTATAAAGTAGTAGAAAGCCTCGCAATTGCGAGGCTTTTTTCATTGGTATGGATAAGTAATTTTATTTCCTCATAGACGCTTAACGTAATTCTATATTGTCTTATTTTTGCATACTTTTGTTTTGATTATGGAAGAGGAAAATAATATTGCATTTCGGTCATTATGTCCTATCGCAACCGGCTTAGATGTGTTGGGCGACAAATGGACTTTGTTAATTCTAAGGGACATGATTTTTGGTCACAAAAAGTTATTTAATGAATTCAAAGAATCTCCTGAAAAGGTGCCTAGTAAGATGCTATCCAATCGCTTAAGAAAGCTCGAGAACATCGGTTTTATTACGCGCGCCAAAGGAGAAATAAATAAGAAAAGCGTTTATTATTTGTTAGAAAAGAAGGGATTGGATACGTTGCCTTTAATGGTCGAATTAATGTTGTTTACGACCGAGTTTTATTATGATCACCTTGGCGACACCTATACTTTGGACGTTCAAACTAAAATGAAAACGGACAAGGCCAAATACATCCGAGATGTCGGTTTGAAATACAAGGAATTCCAAAAAAGTCTCGTTTTTTAAAATTCGCTTAGCGAATGAATAGAAGCCTCGAAAATATTTTTTTGAGGCTTTTTTATAATTAGAGATTCGTTTTTGAAAAATAACCATAGGGTAGGTCATTAAATTAGGCCATTAGTCTTCAAAATGTAGACAATTTTTTTAATTTTGAAGACACAACATTTCGTACATGAAAACATCATTTAACAAATATCTTTACATCGGCTTTGTTCTTTTGGGGCTTTATGAATTATGGGTTAAAAAATCCGCTTTAGAGGCGGCGACCCAATTAGGAATCGCATTAATTTTTGACCCCTTTGACCAAAATCAGCCTTGGAAAGAACGTCCTCAATGGCAAAAAGCAATCTTGATTATTCACCTTGCGTTGATGGGAGGTCTATTCGGTTACGAAGTGGGATACAAGGATTTCTTGAAAGGAATGGAAGACGGCTGGAACGGAAAATGACATAACATGTACATATCCATTACAGGATTAAAACCCAAAAGCTTTTAATACGATTGCCACCGGCAAATTTTATGGGTATGAATCCGAAATGGTTCCAGATTGGGAAAATGCGTTTACGATGTTGCTGGAAAAAGGGAAGAATCATTGATGAGGCCAAAAGATATTTTATTTCAAAAATGGAGATTAAAATCTGGCTCATCCGAAAATTCAAATCCTTATTCGTTGTTGGAAGAATTAATCCTAAAATTATAATAAAGAAATGTCAGTGAATTCAGTAGCAAGCACACAAAAACGAGTAGATTCCATTGATGTATTAAGGGGAATCGTTATGGTCATCATGGCGATCGATCACGTTCGGGATTTTATACACCAAGGAGCTTATTTGGATGACCCGCTAAATATATCAACCACCACTCCGGTTCTTTTTTTTACGCGTTGGATTACTCACCTATGCGCCCCTACGTTCGTTTTTCTTTCCGGTCTTTCTATTTACCTACAAAGCAAGCGAAAGACAAAATCTGAACTTAGTTCGTTTCTTTTAAAGCGTGGACTGTGGCTGATTTTCGTCGAATTTGGCTTGATTACTTTAGCTATGACTTTTAATCCGTTTTATAATTTAGTCATCATGCAGGTTATTTGGGCGATCGGAATTAGCATGATTATTTTAGGTTTTTTGAGTCGCTTGCCCTATAAATTTTTATTAGCCATTGGCCTTTTCATTGTTTTGGGCCATAATGCCTTAGACTTTTTGGAGGCAGAACCCGGATTTAAAGCTGGCTTCTGGTGGGATCTTTTTCACCATGGTTCCTTTGCCATATATCCCATCGCGATAGGTCACGTCATTGCCATTATGTATCCCTTTGTTCCTTGGACGGGCCTAATGATTCTGGGTTATTGTTTTGGTATTTTCTTTACCCCTAAATTCACCTCCCAACAAAGACAAAAAATATTGCTGAGATTTGGATTATCATTGATTGGCTTTTTTATTGTCCTAAGAGCCATCAACCTCTATGGCGATCCCAAACCTTGGGCTCCCCAAAGTACCGTCTTTTACACCTTTTTATCTTTTTTAAAAGTGCATAAATATCCCCCTTCTTTGGCTTATATGTCGGTGATGATCGGGATTGCTATTTTAGCCTTATCGTTTTTGGAAACGATCCAAAATAAAATAACAAAAGCGTTCCGCGTATTCGGAAGAACAGCCTTTTTCTATTACATCCTTCATTTCTATCTGGTGCACACCATTTGCATGATTTTATTCTTTTCAAGAGGGCATTCCCTTGTTGAAGCGATCAACAGTCTACAAACCTTTCCCTTCCTTTTTAGCATAAAAGGGGAAGGATATAGCCTAGGTTTTGTGTACCTAATTTGGATCCTTATCATTAGTTGCCTATATCCATTATGCAAATGGTACGATTCCTATAAAACGGCGCACAAGGAAAAATGGTGGTTAAGTTATTTGTAAAAATGGCTAAGGGGAGATAAAAAGGGGCCTTAAATTACATCGGCACAAGTAGGAATTTTATCTCCTTTATTCATTATCAGTATGTTGTGTAATTTATTTCCATTAATTTACTTGTAAAACCTATAAGCATGATGAAAATTAAATATTTGACTTACCTTTTACTGTTGTCCCAAATGGCTTTTTGGGCTTGTAGTAAAAAATCGAGTTGGGCTCCTACCTACCAACAATTTAACCCAGTTACCTCCTTAACTAACCAATCATTTTCAAAACCCGGTTCTGAAGATCTTCCTTGGGTACGTTGGAATTTCCCTCCCGAAACGGCTGAAATTACAGAGCTGGAAAGACAATTGGCCGACATGAAAGCCGCTGGAATCGCGGGAGTCGAGATAGGCCAGGGAGGCGAACCAACCCTCAAGCAAGTTGAGGCTGTATTAAAAAAGGCCAATGAATTAGGACTTAAAGTCAGTCTTAAATATAAAGTTGGCGCCCCAGTTGCAGGCACTTTTTCCATCAAAAATGATTTTGTGCGCAAAACATTATCTGCTGCAGACACCATGATTTTGGCAGGAAAAGAATTTAATGACTCATTGCCTGGCAAGGGAACCATTCTTTCCGTGGTAGCTTATAAAATAATTAAAACACCGACAAAAGGATCAAAATTAATGACGATCGATCATGCATCGGGGGTTTCATTGACGGATAAGATTGTACAAAAAAATACTTCAGGATTTTTTGGCGGTTCCACGACGGGCCGCTTGCAATGGGCGGCGCCAGCGGGAGAGGCCAACTGGATTTTGATTACGATTCGGGTGGTGGCAGTAGATCCGCAACCGGAAGTGTTTAGTTTAGAAGGGACCAACTTATTAATTAGCGGCTATGAATCCTATTGGACTGAAAGCATTAAAAGTCTTTTGAAGGCCAATGGTGGCGGAGATATTTTTGTGGATTCCCATTCAATTGATGGTTTTGGCGCTCCTAGTGATGTATGGAGTAGCAATATGGCCAAAGATTTTAAATCCAAATTAGGCTACGATCTAATGAACCATTTGCCTGCATTAATCGATGAAGGAATCGACCGAGTATGGGGAGGCCGAGGCGGCGGTTTGGATATCGACCATTATTATACCTATAGCGATCATAGCGATGTGCGCATTCGGGCCGATTATAATAAAGTTAGAACCGATTTATTTGTAGAAAACAGAATTATTCCATTTACTCAATGGGCCAATAAATACAATTTAGCCCTACGTCTTCAACCCGAAGATGTGCCCACGGTGAATACCCCGGACCAGTTGGACGTCACGTACAATTTAAACCGACCTGAGCATGAAACGCTTTCCTCGGGAGACCAAATAGATGTCTACAGACCGATGGCTTCTGCCAATCACATTAGTGGAAATACTTGGTATTCGAATGAACTTGCTGCCGCAAGATCGCTGAATTATGCCCAAACTTTTCAAGATATTATTGTTCGCATGAACAAGTGTTTTGCCAGTGGACAAACCAAAGGCGTCTATCACGTATATCCTTATACGTTTAATCCAAAATCAGTTTGGCCCGGTTATAATACATTTGGAGAAGGAAACTTTTCAAATAGTTGGGGCCCAAGAAATCCGATTTGGGCAGCCGACGCGCCCATGATCAATGATTGGTTGGCGCGAAATGAGCAAGTAATGAAGCAAGGAGTGGCCAAAATAGATTTAGCGGTTTACATGCAAAACTATTCCTTCCCGGCACCCTTCTCGGCGGGCATAGGCAACGTACGTTTTTGGAATGACTTGGCTCTTCAGGAACATGGGTTTACTTGGGATTATTTAAACCCAAGTTTAATGTCGCTTCCGCAAGTGGAGGTGTCTAACCAAAGACTTTTTGACGCAGGTCCCGCGTATAAAGCATTTATTTTAAATGGCTTATTGCAATCTGCGGCTACTTTTAATCCGGCTAAAAATACGTTGCCGGTTGCCATGGCGGAAAAGATTTTGGCCTATGCTAAAAAAGATTTGCCGGTTATAATTGTGGGGCCACTGCCTTCGCGCACTCCTGGAAATACGCCTTCAGAAGATGCGGTTTTGAAGAAAATTTTGGACGAATTATTGCAGCAAAAATCCGTTCATTCTATTGCCACAGAACAGGAAGTTCCTGCATTATTAAAGTCATTAGGAATTTTACCGGGTGCACAAACAGCCAAACCGTCTAATTTGATGAGCATGCGTAGACATGATCCAAAATCGTCCAGCGATTATTACTTTTTATATAATCAAGGGGACGACCAAATTCCAGCGACGCCAAACAGCAAAGTAGAGCGCTATAAAGGGTTGACGACTACGCCTGGAAATATTTTTGAAGAGCCTAAAACGATTCGAGTGAAGGGCTTAAATTATGGCACAAAAATAGGCACGCCACTAAGTACAAAAATTACATTGGAAGGCAGTGGCCAGCCATTTATTTTGAATGCGTGGTCTGGGGAAATCACGCCAATTGCCCACTATACTTCAAACGGAAAACAGGTTACGGTTGACATTCGCTTGGATGTCGACGAGTCGATGCTGATCGGAATTTCAAAGAACCCTGCACATGTGGGTATGCCAACTTCTCCTCTATATGTACAGTCGACGGATGCCGACGGAGTGATTCAAGCAAAGGATGGAAGCTTAGCTATTTTGGCTAATAAAGCCGGAACCTATCAAACGACTTTTAGCGATGGGAAAACCATTCAGACTAAAATGGGCGCTTCTTTGGAGAAAATGGATTTGACCCGCGGCGCTTGGAAACTGAGCGTTGAAGACTGGCAACCTAAAAACAAATATGGTAGTTTAGGTATCTCAGGAGCAGAAACGATCAAGCCGTTCATTTCGTTGGATTTAAGTTCACTGCAAGCGTGGCCTGATATCGATGCGTTGAAAAACGTATCTGGCATAGGGACTTATACCTACAATTTGACATTGCCTAATAACTGGACTTCAGAGAAAAATGGAGCTAAAATAAGTTTGGGTCAGGTGGTTGATACGTTTACCTTGACGGTGAATGGCCAGGCGATTGCCATAGACCAAATTAGTGCTGAGGCGGATTTAGGAAACAGCTTAAAAGCAGGAGAAAACAAAATTGAAATTAGGGTTGCGACGACCTTGAATAATAAATTACATAGTTTAAATAAGGCGGTTGCCGACCGCGGGATCATTCAAGAATATGGTTTGGTGGGGCCAGTGCTGCTGCAGCCTTACACAAAAGCCATTGTTTGGAGCAAATAAAAATGAAAAGCGGCTCGTTTTCGAGCCGCTTTTTTAATGAGATAAATAAAATAGTATAGACAGGGGAATTTTTAGGGGTATAATTTTAATTATGGTCATTATTAATACACCAAATTAAAATTGTTAATAGCTATGTTTGATGTAGCAATTCAACATTGAAATTAACCTTCGCATTTAATGCATTAAAGACTTTCAGGATAGTTTCAAACCTTGCATCCGTTAGACTATTTTCTATTTTAGAAATTTGAGCTTTTTTTACGCCGACTAACTCGCCTAATTGTTCTTGTGTTAAATTCCGATCTTTTCTAATTTGTTTGATGGTTTGACCCAATAGATCAAGTTTCAATTCATTTTCAAATGAGTCTCTATTTTGAGTACCAATCTTTCCAACAAAATGGTCGGTAACCTCTTCTAAACTATATGTTTTCATGTGAATTTTGTTTTTCAGCCAAGTAATTTAATCTAGAGTTTTCAGCTTTTTCCATTTCAATTTTTGAAGTTTTACCCGTTTTTTTTTATAAATCCATTATTAGAAATTACAACCGTTTTATGCTTATCCGATTTTTCCCAAAATGCCATTAATCGTATATGTGCTTTATTATGTAAAGTTCTAAATTCCCATATTTCACCGCTAAGCTTTTTAAATAATTTTGGATCATTGACTGACCTTGATTTCCAAATATTATAAAGGATTTTTTCTCGTGACTTTTCTTCTAAACCTCCTAAAAATTTCATCACTGGCTCAAGAAATACAACATTGAATTTATATTTCATTTTATGCCTGGCAGTTATGTTAGGCAAAGATGAATGTTTCCTTTTTAAGAAACTAATTAAAATTTAAATTTACTTAAACTAATTGCTTATGGGATCCATCGCAGGTAGGCATTCGTTTTGAGAGTCCGCACCAGCAATCTAAAATTCCTTTCCCGTTTAAAATGCGCTGCGTGTATTTTTCAATCCTAGCCTTTCGTGTGGCCGATTGCTTGGCCTCCGCAAAATGCAATAAGTAGGCTCGTTGGCGCCCCGGAGTCAACCCATAAAACGCATGTTGTAAATCACTATTTTCAGCAAAGCTTTCTTCCAATTCTGATGGAACGGGATATTCTTCTGTTTTCTTTACGATCACTTTTTCCCCACCTTTTTCGACCTCGATTGCATGTTGAATATAGGCACGAAGCACCTCTTCTTGGCCTAACATTTCATCCATGCTTGTTAAGCGAATTTGTCGGCCCGACTGTGTATTTTCGCCCGGTTTGTGCAACAAATTTTGCGGATCTTTCATGAGTGCCCCTTTAAAAAACATCAAGGCAAAATAGTCTTTGAATCCATGGATGATTATGACATTAGCCTTTTCATGCACATAGCAAGGAGCGCCCCATTTTAATTCTTCCCCCAAGCCACTGTCCATCACAATGCTCCTCAATACGGTGAGTTCCTCACGCCATTTTTTGGTGTTTAACAGGAATGCGTCAACTTTAGAATTCATGGATTAAAAAGATTTAATAAGTTAGGCCATGCCCAAACATAAACAACCCATAATCAGGCCCCTCTAAATAACCCGGAACATCGGATTTATTCGCCTCCACTGCTTGCATATTTTTGGGGGTAGTAAAGGGCATCTTTCCCGTGGGCTTGAATTTTCCACTGACGATGTCTAACAAAGCCTCCTGGGTTGTCCCAAAAGTTGCGATGACCCCACGGGTTTTTCCTTTGTCTATTTCCTCAATCACCCAAGGGTTCGTATAATTAATGGCCACAATAGTGGGCTTGCTTTCGATCAACTCATTTACATGGTTTACATCGATGCGATTGGTCGATAAACGAAGGTCAATTTTAGCCCCTTGCGAACTAAATAATCCCCCACCGTTTGGAATCAACCAAATTAAAACAACATCCGCCTCCTCTTTCGTTGACACAAATTCAAATGCAGGATAATTAGGTTTGGCCACCTTAATAATATCTTTATTGCGACCCGTATTAAAATAAGTTTCAAAATACACCTTCGTCTTTTTCGCTATTGGCAATACTTTTTGATCATTTCTCAGTAGCACAATGGATTTACGCAATGCCAAATCAGCCGAGGCCACAGCCTCCTTATTTCCAACGATTTTCAGCGCATTTTCAACATCCACATACGGATTTTCAAAGAGCCCTAATTCAAATTTTTCTTTCAATAATTTGGTAACCGACTGATTAATTCTGGCTTCTGAAATGAGGCCTTTTTGGACGGTCTCCAACAAAATACCCGGATCTGCCGAACCGGAGAAAATATCAACACCTGCCTGTAAAGCCTTTTGATACCGCTCGGCAATCGTTAAATTTTCTACTCCCCAAGGCATCATTTCAATGGGTCCCGTGTCGGAATTTATGATGCCATGGAAGCCTAATTTATCTTGCAATAAATCCCCAATCATCGCTTTGTTGAACGAGAAACCAACCTCCTCAAACTCCTTTCCTTTGGGAGCTGAATAGTATGGCATGATGGCCGAAGTACCTGCGGCAATGGCCGCCTTAAATGGCTTTAAATGATATTCAAACTTGCCACCCGGATAATGAGCAAATTTACCCCAGTCGAAATGCGAATCCTGGCCTTCTACCTGAGGCCCACCCCCAGGAAAATGCTTGGTCGTCATAGCGACGGATGTGTTGGATAATTTTTTTCCCTGGAAACCTAATACGATTTCAGTAATCATGTTGGATGTTAAATCAGCATCTTCCCCGAAGGTCCCTTCGACTCTTTGCCAGCGAGGTTCCGTGGCCAAATCAGCCATGTACATGTAGCCCTTGCGTAGGCCAACGGCCCTCCATTCTTGGGACGCGATTTCAGCAAATTTACGAGTCAATGTAAAATCGCGCATCGCCGCTAAACCTAATTCGCCCGGCCATTTTGAAAATGCAGTTACTCCTACACTTAGGCCAACAGACGCATCCGTAGTTACATGGTTTCTTGGATTGGATGCGACAATTGCCGGAATTCCCAATCGGCTTGTTTCACAAAGAGCCTGTAAATTATTCGACCATTTAGCTAAAATATCTGGAGATGGATTTGCACGTAAAATGAAATGCCTTAATTGAAATTTCGTGATGGCTTTCGTTGTTCCAGCCGCAGATAAATTTGGGCTCGACAAAGGTTTGCGCGTAAACATATTGGTACTCTGTACCAAATCTTCTTCGTTGAAGCTTTCGGTAATTGGCTTTTGCGGCCCTCCAGGTTGAACTCCAGCCCCGAATACCTGATCACCGCCCATTCGGGTCGTACTGATCAGCATGAATCCCACTTTTTCCTCCAGGCTCATTTGGGCCACCAAATCCTTTACCCTCGCATCCACAGGCAAACGCCAATCTTCATAGGCATCTAATTTTTTATTTTTATTTAAGTCTTTGAATTGTAAACCGGCGATTCGCAATGTTTCCACGCTTCTAGTTCCTAAAATAGGTTGTTTTTGTGCGAGGGTGGGTAGGGCAATGAATAAAGCCAATAAGCTACCTAGGAATAAATTTTTTGTATGATTGGAGTTCATATGGGGTTTTTATCAAAAAGATAAAATGGAATCAATTCTACTGATTTATAGGCGGTGGATTAAAAATATATTTGATAAACGGGCTCGCTTGCCATCAGATCATGGAGTAGAAATAAATGAAAATAAATTGAAACGGAACAAATAATAATTCTTTAAATTTGGCCCACATTGCATTTTTACAAAAACATATTTATACCTAAACTAAAATTAAAAATGAAAACAATCAAATCCTTATTCATGCTAGGTCTGTTTATGATGACGGCCCAATTATCTTTTGCTCAAGGCCAAGCGCCCGCAAGTCCCAAAATGACCGTTACAGGTTTAATCGGCAAAGCAAATGTTACTCTTGTTTACAGCAGCCCTTCTGTGAAAGGAAGAAAAATTTGGGGCGAATTAGTTCCCATGGATAAAGTTTGGCGTGCAGGTGCTAACACGGCGACAAGCATTGAGACAGATGCGGATATTTCTGTTGGCGGAACTAATTTACCCAAAGGCAAATACTCCATTTACATGATTCCAAGCGAAGGCGAGTGGCAAGTAATTATCAATTCAGAAGTAGGCCAGTGGGGCATTAAGCGTGGAGGTGAGACGACCCGCAATGCTGAAAAAGATGTGGTCACGATAAAAGCGAAGCCTAAAAAATCAGATTTTAAAGAAGCTTTGGAATATAAAGTGGTTGCAAAAGGCATTTCATTTGCCTGGGAAAACATCGAATTGCTGATTCCAGCCAAATAAAGTTTATTAATCTCTTATTAAAAATGCATGCTTAACTTAGGCATGCATTTTTTACAGAATTTGATTGAATTCAATGGTTTCACCTGACGGACCTTTCACATTAAAAAACCGAGTTCCATTTTTCCAAAATGGCAAGAAAGTTGGCGTGGATTCTAACATTTCAAAGCCCGCTTTTTTCAAGGTATCAAAAGCTAAATCTACATCAGAAACGTCAATGGCAAAATGGTCGACATGCCCATTTTTTCGCTGCTTAATTTCCGCTAATTGTTTCTCAGGCATTTGGTATAATTCGACGATCACCTCATGATTTTTCATCATCACGCAGGTGCCATATCCCCCGTCAAATTCAAAGGGCGATTCCATCACATTCTTAAATCCAAGGCGCTCATAGAATGGAATGGATATTTCTAAATCATGTGCGGGAATACCGATGTGTTGTATCTTCTTTATAAAATCGATTTTCATGTGTTAGGGCTTTATTTGTGGAGCTAATATTTTATATAAACCACTGGATATATTTTTCAATTTGCGAAACCAGAAAATATGGAAGATTTAATATTCGATATTTTTTACCGTTTGAAGTTTTGGCTTCTGTTATATTTAAAGCCCCAGCATACAACCTTACGGCTAAATTGTGTGGGGCCAAGTCCATAAATATATGCAAAGATTTTAAAGTCCCTTCCTTTCCTGATTTTACTTCTATAGGAATTATTTGTCCATTAAACAGAAATAAATAGTCCACTTCTGCCGTTGATTCCCTTTTTTCTCTTACCCAAAAATGAAGTGCACTTAAGGAATTAAATTGAAATGCTAATAATTCCTGTCCAACCAGATGCTCAATGAGTGTGCCTTGGTAAATACTATTTAAATCGCTTGTTCCTAAAATTTCCTGCTGTATTCCTACAAAATAATTCAATAAACCAGAATCCAAAACCTGTAATCGTGGGGATTTTCTTATATCAGCCACCAAGGGTAAAGTTGAAGCCGTGCTCGGATAAATTAATTGAACCAACAAAGCTTTTTCAAGCATTCGAAGAGACTCCCCCATTTCGCGTGATTTATATGGGGAATTTCCAAAACCCTCAAATTTTATTCTTTTACCAGCTTGAGAAAAGGAACTTTGAATGCAATGTCGGATGTGTTGTATTTGCGAATTATGAGTAGCATACTTTTCCACATCATCCAAATAGCCACTGATTAAAGAATTATAAATGGGCGATAATGCCACTAAGTCTTTATGTTTAGAATATTGTTGAACAATTTCAGGCATTCCACCAATTAACGCATAAGTGTGAAATAAATGAATCAATTTAGAATGAGCAAAATCCGCCAAAGGTATCTGCATTAATTGATCTAAGGCAGCAGTTTCTCCTATGGCAGAAAGGAATTCTGGAAAAGAAACAGGCCTAATGACCATATATTCAACGCGACCAATGGGAAAACTTATATTTTTATCAAATAATGTCTCTAGCATACTTCCTGCTGCAATGACAGAAATTTCTGGAGCGAACTCATAAAAATAGCGAAGTGTATTTAATGCTTTTGGAGCCGCTTGTATTTCGTCAATGAATACCAAGGTTTTACTTTTTAGATTCAATGTTTTATTCTTAATAAAGAATATTGCTTGAATTAAATTATCTATTGACGTGAAGGTCTCAAAAAGTTTTTTATCCTCTGGAAGCTCTAAATTTAAGTAAATGTATTGTTCATAATGTTGAGCAAATTGATTGACTAAGGTCGTTTTCCCAACCTGCCTTGCACCCCTAATAACAAGAGGTTTTCGGTTTTCCTTAACCTCCCATTTTTCAAGCTCTTGAATTAATCTCCTTTCAAACATGTTACAAAGTTAGGGTTGTTTTTAATTAAACGTGTAATAAAGTTAGGGTAATTTATGTTTTATATTGGATAACATAGCTATTTGTAATGCTATATTTAAAAAAAGAAATAATCTTTTAAATACAGTCTAAATTGTGAATGTCAAAAAATTGAATGAGATATAAGGTCTACCCCAATGAGAATAACGTATACTATAGGGGATTCTTAATCCACATGGGTCAGGGGATGACAGAGTTTTAAAATGAAGCTTTGAAAGATTAAATCATAACCATTAGAATGTTATTTCTAAGGTCCATTTAATTGGATCTAATTGCCACAAGAAATGTTTGAAAAAGAGAATTTAAGCGACCTCTTCTAATTCAGATAACTCTTCTAAAAAATCATAGACTAATTGATAATAAGCTGTAGCCAAATCGCCAGCTTCATTATCTTGAGACAAATCAAAAATCGAATGATTCATAACACAAGCATCAAATATTTCATCGACGATATAATCCACGTCAAAAATAGATTTTGACGAATTTAAATGAACGCGATATTCATTTTTGATCACGTTTTTTTGGGCTTCTGTTAACGGGTTTGTAGATAGCATGGTTGTTATTTTTTACACTTAAATATACCCTAGATTTTTAACCTGAAGTATACGATAAGATTAAAAAATTGTTAACAATTTTGAATTCATTTTCCTCGTATTTTGGACCTTATTTCAATGGCAAATAGGAGAGAAATTACGGCCTCTTTTTAAAGAAATCAGAGCGATCATTCTATTTATCTCACGGCTTAGCTTTAGCTTTATAAACGCAAATGAATGGTCTCTAGAAATTTTATATTAAATTGGCTTACAAATCTAAACTTATGAAAGAAAATCAATCATCACGCAAAAAGTTTTTGCAACAAATAGGAGCCTTAGGCGTAGCAAGCGCCGCCTTCCCGTTGTCTTCCCTAGCAGCCCAACAAAAATCCGAGGAGCGAATTATGCTATATGAAAAGCGCGTTTCCGTAGGCGAAAAAATTAGATTAGGGGTCATCGGTTTTGGGGTTCAAGGACACTTCGATTTAGCTACCGCCCTGAAAGTTCCGGGCGTTGAACTAGCTGGTATTTGTGATCTGTATACAGGACGCATTGAAAACGCCAAAGAATTATATGGCAAAGACCTTTACACCACCCGAAATTATAAGGAATTATTAGACCGTACGGACATCGACGCAGTAATCATCGCGACTACGGATGTTTGGCATTGCCGAATTACCTTGGATGCATTGGCCAAAGGAAAACACGTCTATGTGGAAAAGCCCATGGTCTATAAAATAGACGAAGGGTATAAAGTCATTCAGGCGCAAAAAAATTCAAATAAAATATTGCAAGTAGGCTCCCAGCGTGTCAGTAGCCTCGGCTTAGCAAAAGCGAAGGAATTGTTGGCCGCCGGCGAAATAGGCAAATTAAACATGGTGAATGCCGTATATGACCGACAAAGCTCCATCGGCGCTTGGGAATATACCATACCCAAAGACGCAAGTGCCATGTCGACCGACTGGGATCGCTTCGTAGAGGCTACAGGTAAAATGGAATTTGACGCCAAGAAATTCTTCTGGTGGAGAGCATTTAAAGAAGTGGGTACGGGTGTGGCTGGCGATTTATTCATTCACTTATTGAGCGGAACGCATTTTGTGACAAACTCTTTAGGACCTCAAACCATTGTCAGCACAGGCCAATTCAGTCATTGGAAAGATGGTAGAAACTTACCTGATGTCATGGCGGGAACGATGCAATATGGAGATACGGCTGAACATCCGGCATTCCAATTAACGCTTCAAGTAAACTTTATTAGCGGAACAGGAGGCCAGGAAGTTACCCGGTTTATCGGCTCCGAGGGGGTGATGGATGTCAAAGGAAATAACATCTCGATCAAGCACAGTATTTTGCCAGAAGCTCCAGGCTTTGGCGGATATGATTCCTTATTTACATTCTCCAAAAGCATGCAAGAGGAAATGCAAAAGGAATACGATGCCAAATGGACCGAAGCTCAGAAAAAGCGTCCATTGAAAGAGGATATTACGTTCAAACCACCGACAGGATACAACGAACATTTAGATCACTTTACTAATTTCTTTGATGCAATCAGAACTGGGAAAGCGGTTGTAGAAGATGCCACTTTCGGCTTTAGAGCTGCTGCTCCTGCCTTGGCGTGTAATGAAAGTTATTTCTCTAAAAAAATCATTCATTGGGATCCCATTAAAATGAAATTGTTGAAGTAAGGGATCTTCCTTTTTCAATAGGTAATATTGATAGGTAATAGAACAAGGGCTTCAAAGCTCTTGTTCTTTTTACGAAGGAATGCCAACATAAATTTTTAAACGCATGAGAAATCGACGGGAATTTTTAAAACAAAGCACGGGTCTTTTAGGACTATCTGCCTTGGATTTTAATAAGGCAAATAAACCTCTCTTGTCTTTTTCGACCTTAGGTTGCCCGACATGGGATTTTTCTCAAGTGCTCCAACATGCCACCAAAAACCAGTATTCAGGGATTGAAATCAGAGGGATTAAGGGAAATTTAGATCTTCCCGCGCTTCCGATTTTCAGCCAGGCCAACATCGCTGCGACCCGAAGGCAAGTGGCAGATGCAGGGTTGAAAATTGTTAATTTGGGTTCATCGGCCAACATGCACTTCTTGGATCCCAAGAAACGACACGGCAATTTAGATGAGGCAAAGAAATTTATAGATCTGGCGAACCAATTAGCCTGCCCGTTTATCCGAGTTTTCCCCAACGACCTACCTAAAGACCAACCAGAAAATGAAACGGTCAATGCCATCATCCAAGGATTGATTGAATTAGGAAATTATGCGAAAACCAGCGGGGTGAAAGTGCTTTTGGAATCGCATGGAAAAGTAATAAAAAGCGATATGCTCCTGCACATCATGCAAAAAACCAATCATCAAAATGTGGGCCTCGTTTGGGATTTCTTTAATATGTGGTCGGTCACCAAAGAACCCCCAGCGCAAGTGTACCAAGTATTGAAAAAATATATTTTACACACGCATATCAAGGATGCCATTGTTACGGAAACAGGTGAAAAATACACGCTTTTGGGGGAAGGAAATGCTCCGGTGAAGGAAGCGCTTCATGCCTTAAAATCCGGTGGGTATTCTGGGTATTATAGTTTTGAGTGGGAGAAGCTTTGGCATCCTGAGATCGCCGAACCCGAAATTGCGATCCCTCATTTTTCTAAAAACTTTTCAAATTATTGGCTGTAAAAAATGAACGCTAAAGATAAACGTACGTTTGATGCCATTGTGATTGGCTCTGGAATTAGTGGAGGCTGGTCGGCCAAAGAACTGACTGAAAAAGGCTTGAAAACACTTCTTTTGGATCGAGGTCGAGATGTGAAACATGTCGCAGATTATCCGACTACCTCACTTAATCCATGGGAATTTCCGCATCGCGGACAGGTGCCAACAGAGCTAAAAAAGGAATACGGCATTGCGAGTAAGAACTTTATTTTTTCCGAGGCGACCTCTCATTTTTTGACCAAAGACGAAGAGCAGGCCTATATTCAAGACAAACCGTACGATTGGATTCGGGCGTATCATGTCGGGGGCCGATCGCTTTTATGGGGTCGCCATACTCAGCGATGGAGTGATTTTGATTTTACGGGTCCGGCGCGAGATGGCTATGCGGTCGACTGGCCCATTCGGTATAAAGACTTGGCTCCTTGGTACAGTTATGTGGAAAAATTTGTGGGTATTTCGGGCAATAAAGATGGCTTGGAAACCTTGCCAGATGGCGATTTTATAAAGCCTTATGAGTTGTCTTGTGTGGAGAAGCATTTTGGCCAAGTATTAAAAAATAAATATACGGATCGGCATGTGATCATTGCGCGCACGGCGAATTTAAGTCAGGCCGATAAAATCCATCGGGATGTCGGGAGAAGCCAATGCCAAAACCGAACTTTATGTGAGCGCGGCTGTCCTTATGGCGGATATTTTAGTAGCAATTCTGCTACTTTGCCAGCGGCTTATCACACAGGAAATTTAACGTTGAAAGCTCATTCAGTTGTTCATTCTATTATGTATGATGAGAAGAAAAATAAGGCGATCGGCGTTCGTGTGGTGAATGCGCTGACCCATGAAATGGAGGAATATTATGCCTCTATTATTTTTGTGAACGCCTCGCCTTTAGCGACGAATTTAATTTTGTTGAATTCTATTTCTTCTCGCTTCCCCAATGGGCTAGGAAATGATTCTGGAATTTTGGGTACCCACATGGCTTTTCATAGTTATCGGGGTCGAATTACGGCCGAGTACGATGGGGATTTGGAATATAAGACGGAGGGAAAAAGGCCGACGTCCGGATATATCCCGCGCTTTAGAAATGTCTATAAACAAGAAACAGATTTTTTGAGAGGCTATGCGAGTAACCTTTCGGCAAGTCGGGTGGTGTTAAATGCTAAAGACCTTGTGGGCGAATCATTAAAGAATTCTTTGTTGGCACAAAAACTAGGCCACTGGCATATCAACGTAGGCATGATGGGGGAAACGATTCCTAAGGCACATTCGACCGTTCGTTTGGATGGGCAAATGAAGGATAAATATGGGATACCCCAACTCAGAGTTTCGGTGGCTTATGATGAGAATGATGAGAAGATGTTGAAAGATTTTCATCAGCAATTTACGGAAATGTATGCGGCGGCAGGTTTTACGAATATTCAGCCGATTGACACCAAGCGTCTACCCGGAAATGAGAATCATGAAATGGGCGGGGCGCGCATGGGAAAAGATCCTAAGACTTCTGTGTTGAATGCCTTTAACCAAATGCATCATTGTAAAAATGTGTTTGTCACGGATGGATCTTGCATGACGTCGACATCCACGCAGAATCCGTCCCTCACCTATATGGCCTTAACTGCGAGAGCCGTGGATTATGCCATCAGTGAAAAGAAGAAGCGGAATTTGTAATTAAGCAATCGTGATCCCAAAACTTTGGACCAAACCCGCCAAGCCATCCCTTGAAAACTTAGCTTTTTTTAATTGGTTGATGCTGGGATTAATCTCGTAGGAATGCGCGGTTCTAAAATCTGCTTCCATTAAATTGGTATGATCAAATAGTGCTCCAGAAAGATCGCATTCGTCGAAAATCGCTTTTGAGAAGTGGGCCTCTGTAAAATCAACTTCCTGTAAACTGCAGTGTAGAAATGAAGTGCCCTTGGTTTTGACTTGATAAAAAGAAGAGAGATTCAAGCTGCATCGTTCAAAACTCACTTCAAAAAGAAATGGATTACAGGCTTCAAAACGGAGTCCTTGCATTTTGCAATCGGTGAAATGAACTTTTTGCAAGCACGCCCCGCTCAACTGGATTAAACTCACATTACATGACTCAAATCGGCAATCCAGGAATTTAAAGTTTTTGAAATCAGCGGATTCAAAGGCACAGTTTTTAAATAGGCATTGTTCGTATTCCCCTGGCTGAATGCCTGAGATTTTTTCAAATGTCTGTTCGGCGAAGTAAGCGTTTTCCATGCCTGAAATTAGTGTAATTGTAGGGTTTCCCAAAATTTCGTTTAGCATTTTCATGCTGAAATTCATTATTATAGAATGGAGTCACGAATGCGTATTATGATAAAAATACGTGGATGAAATTTCTAGTTTCTAGTCTAAGTGGTTGATTTTCATCAAGAAATAAGTTTAGAAACAACCTTTTAATAAAATGGTATATTAATTATATTAATATTTTAATACATTTGATTTTTAAAAATTAGTGCTAAATTATTATTCTTTGTCTTTCATTAGCCTGTCGAAGCGCTTTAAGCAAAAAAGTAAATTACTTCGAATTATTTTTTTCTTAATTACAGCATCAGAATTCCATTTTCATGGGATTGAATCCTTGCGTTTTTTAAGAATGCCTAAGGTTTTTTGTACTTATTTTCTTTCTTTTTCTAGAAATTTTTGGGATGAACTTTCCGTCAAAGGAACTTCGTTTCTCCAATCAGTCATAGAGGCCATTAAAAATATTAACTATAGTCTTTTCAATTTTTCTTCAAAGACATATTCGCTTGCGTTAGCGAATTCTATGAATGAATCCTATAGAGATCACATACATTTTCCATTTTATAACAGTTTGAAAAACAATATCCATACTTGAGTGACCCTTATGAAGCTCCCTTAAGGAGTTTTGAGTAATTTTTTAAAACCTAGTTTTATGATAAAAAAAGTAATTTTAAGTCAATGCATTTTGTTTGGCTTATCCATGTATAGTTTCGGTCAAACGGTTACCCTGACTACCGACAAAACTAGGTTTAAGGAAGGTGAAACCATTACGGTGACTGCCAATCTATCAGCGACAAGTGGCTCTCAAGCAGTTGTTAATTTTGCGCCAACAGGTACAGCTTCGAATAATACGGATTATAGTTTTAGTTTGTTGGGGTATAATTCTTTTGCTACAACGGTGGCAGGAACAGGAACTAGGGGATCAAATGCGAGTGAATTAAATTACCCTTATGATGTTACCGTAGACGTTTTTGGGAATTTATATGTTGCTGATTATGGTAACCACCGTATTCAAAAGTGGGCCCCAGGAGCGACATCTGGAGTGACCGTAGCAGGAACAGGAACTAGGGGATCAAATGCAAATCAATTATATTACCCCGTTGGAGTGTTTATTGACTCCTTTGGTAATCTTTATGTTGCTGATTATGGTAACCACCGTATTCAAAAGTGGGCCCCAGGAGCCACGGTGGGAGTGACCGTGGCAGGAACAGGAACATGGGGATCTAATGCGGATCAACTTTATTATCCCACTGGAGTGGCTGTAGACGCAAATGGCAATCTGTATGTGGCCGATTATGCTAACCACCGTATCCAAAAGTGGGCCCCAGGAGCGACATCTGGAGTGACCGTAGCAGGAACAGGAACTATGGGATCAAATGCAAATCAATTAAGTTCCCCGATTGGTGTGTGTATTGATTCCTTTGGCAATCTTTATGTGGCTGATTATGATAATAACCGCGTCCAAAAGTGGGTTCCTGGAGCGACAGAGGGAGTGACCGTGGCAGGAACAGGAACTTGGGGATCAAATGCAAATCAATTAAATTCCCCTTTTGATGTTTCTTTAGATGCTTTGGGGAATTTATATGTTGCTGATTATGGTAACCACCGTATTCAAAAGTGGGCCCCAGGAGCGACATCTGGAGTGACCGTAGCAGGAACAGGAACTAGGGGATCAAATGCAAATCAATTATATTACCCCGCTGGAGTGGCTGTAGACTCAAATGGAAATATTTATGTGACTGATTTATATAATTGGCGAGTTCAAAAATTTACTAATAATGTTCCCCAAATCGTTATTCCTGCAGGGCAAACTATTGGTACGTTGACTGTTTCAGCGATTTCTGACGGCATTACTGAAAGTGACGAAACCATCATACTGACTCCAACAGCTAGTGGG
>SXXW01000016.1 GCA_005791165.1 Cytophagaceae bacterium | reverse complement strand
TCTTCTGATTTCCTCACCTGCAAGTTGTTGAGAGGCATAGGTCAAGGACTTCTTTTCACGTTTAATACCCAACGCAGTAACAACGACTTCATTTAAGTCAGTCGATTGCTCAGCCAAAGAAACGTTTACGATAGATTGAGAGGCGCTTACCGCGACTTCTTTGGATTCATATCCAATAGAAGAGACTTGTAACACAAAACCTCCATTAGGAGCTTTCAAACTAAATGTTCCATCAGCATTCGTGATGGTAGCTAGGTTACTAGCCTTAACCTTGATAGATGCAGATGCAACTACCTGATTATTGACACCGGTTACTTTACCGGTAACTTGTCTTGTCTGTGCAAATGTGGCAGAGAACATGCACATTGCACTACAAAAAATAAAAAGCATACTTTTCATGTGAAAAATGTTTGTTTTGATTAATTAGTATAATTTTTGAGAACAGTTTATTTTCAAAAAATAAACTACACTAATTAAAATTTGAGAAAATAATTTAGGGTAGGTTGTTTTAGGGTGAACAAAATCTGCTTTAAAAAAAAGAAAAATTAGTTTGTTGACCGCAAAACAATTTGGCGAATTTATGAAAAAAAAGTATTTATCAAATTTATACTCTTCATAAATTTGATAAATTCAACTAAATTAAATTAGAAAAGGTTTTATTCCAATTCAAATTTTTAAGTAAACATCCTGGAAACTAGCTCCTAGCAAATTAAAATAAACTTCAATATGGATCTCTATTCATTTAAAAGAGCTAGTATCTCACCAATTTTTGAATATCTAACGTAAAGATTATGCTAAAAATAAAATCATTGTGTGTATTTAAATTGGCCCTGACCATTTTAGTGATTTTTAACGCCTCGGGACAAACAATAGTCGAAATCAAGGGCAATCAATTTTATATTAATGGTAGTCCCACCTATCCAAATCGGTATTGGAAAAATTTAAAAATAGAGGGCTTGTTAATGAACTCTCGTATGGTTCAAGGCATTTTTGATGATTTAAATCCTGAAACCGCTCAGACATTTGCCTACCCTGACACAAAAAAGTGGGATGCTAAAAGAAATAATCAAGAATTTGTCTCGAATATGTCCCTTTGGCATTCATACGGATTAAACTGTTTTACGATTAATATGCAGGGGGGTAGCCCAACGGGCTATGGAAATTCGAAATGCATTAATTCAGGATTTAATCAAGATGGATCATTAAACGCTGACTACCTGGACCGTTTAGATAAAGTTTTGAAAGAAGCGGATCGATTAAAAATGGTGGTCATACTTGGATTATTCTATTTTGGCCAAGATCAATATTTACATGATGAAAAAGCCATTATAAACGCTACTAATCAAATGGTCGATTGGCTATTTAAAAAGAAATACCGAAATATACTCCTTGAGATTGCCAATGAAACGAGTGAAAATGGATCTTATAACCATCCAATTTTGTACCCAAACAGAATTCATGAACTCATTAATTTAGTCAAAGAGAAAAAAAAGAATGGATACCGTTATTTAGTAGGAACCAGTTTTCGCGGCCTTATTGTGCCAACCTACAATGTTGTAAAAACCTCTGATTTTGTATTAATTCATGGAAATGGAGGTTCAAAAACCGAACAAATTCAGGATTTAATTAACAAAACGATGGAAGTGGATGGTTTCCGTGTTATGCCCATCATCAACAATGAAGATGATCACTTCGATTTTGAAAAAGAGACCAATAACTTGACCACCTCATTAAAAAATTATGTTTCCTGGGGATATTTCGATTATCGCCTCCGCGGGGAAACCAACATAACCGAAGGCTACCAAACAGTCCCCGTAGATTGGGGTATTAATTCTCAAAGAAAAAAAGCATTTTTTGAAAAAATAAAGGAAATAACAGGCGGATTCCAGAAATAAATCAATCGCTTCGGCAACTATTCGATAGAAAATTCTTGTAGAAGAATAGAGATGCTTCAATGATTCAATCATCCCCATTGAACAAAAAAATTTCAATACATTCAATCCAATGTTTATTTAGTGAAAAATTAATTATTTTTTGTCCTCATCAAAAAATTTCAAAACTAATTCATAATTAACGAGTTATGTGATTGTACTTAAACAAAAAATACAAAAAAAATGAAATTAAAATCAATTACATTGACATTAATCGCTTTAATCGGCATGAGTTTTGCGTCAAACGCTCAAAAAACAGTAGTAGATATCGCGATCGGATCAGCAGATCATACTACTTTGGTTGCAGCTGTAAAGGCAGCAGGCTTAGTTGAGACATTACAAAGTGCAGGTCCTTTTACTGTTTTTGCACCTGTAAATGCAGCATTTGCTAAGTTACCTGCAGGAACTGTTGATTATTTATTGAAGCCTGAAAACAAGGCTACGCTGGCAAAAGTTCTTACTTACCACGTTATTTCGGGCACATTCGATGCTGCAACGGTCGTAAAAGCGATTACTGCTGCAAACGGATCTTTAGCATTGAAAACAGTTAGTGGAGGTACAGTAACAGCTTCGTTGAAAAACGGAAAAGTTATATTGACTGACGAAAAAGGAGGAACAGCTACGGTTGTTGCTACGGATTTGAAGGCAGGTAACGGAATCATCCATGTGATTGATTCAGTTGTACTTCCTAAATAATATTGGGGTTCATTTAATTTTTAAAGCCACAGATTTTCTGTGGCTTTAATTTTGTTAATTAAAGAATAAGCATCTATTTTTAACCTGTGTTTATTCAATTTAATGCTGTCATTTAATATTAAAATAACTCGTCATGTTTAAAAACTTTAAAGCCTCAGAAATTCTGATCATCGTTGTTGTCATCATCGTCATTTTTGTTAGTGAATACCTTTACTTGGTCGTCGGAGATAAGGACAAAGCCATTTTTATTGGTTTATGGCCGCCAACAATCCTTGGTTTATTGAATTTTATCAACTCTAAATCTAAGAAATAATGGATATGGATATTATTTTACTTACCGCGGTTATATCAACTTTATTTATCGTATTTATCATAGCCGTGTATAGAGAATTCTCCGTTATGGAGAATGAAACCTATGTATACCAAAAAGAATCTGGTCCTAGAGCCGGTTTAGTGAATTTTATAGGAAATCTTGCTTCAAACAAATCATTAACCTCTGAAGAAAAAAAGGTTATCTACAAAGCCATGCACCGCAATATTGCAGATATGGAATCAGATGGCGTTTATTTTGACACCTCGCTCAAGGATATCGTCCAAGATCAAATGGAGGTTTTAGAAAAAGATGAGCAAAAACCTGTGGCAAGAGCCAAGAAAACAGCCTCAAAAAAAAATGAGCAATAAAAAATGAATGGATTTTCAAAACCTCCTCTAATATGCTGTCTTTTTTAGCTAAAAATGACCAATTATTCGATCGCTTAGTAAACTCTAAGCGAGTTAGAATGGTGGAGCTTTTTATCTTAAGGCTCGCATTGCTCGCATTTGTTCTGCATTTAGGTATCATATTTTTAGCGAACAACGTACTATTTTTCAAGAACTTCCAGCACAGTTACCTGAAAGCTATCTATACGCCATTCAGTTTTATCCTATTTTATGAGGTTTTATTGTTGGTCATCATTATTCCAAAATCAATCTCTGAGTTTATTGGGAAGCAATTTGAAGTAATTACACTTATTACCCTTCGAAGCTTTTTTCATGACATTGCCGATTTAGATTTTGGCCAAGCACTCTCCATCCAAGATATTCATTTGCTAAGTCTCGTATATGACTTAATCGCATCACTTTTGATGCTTGCGGCAACGATGTTATATTACAAACTATACAAAAATTCGAAACGCTCCGATGCGATCAATGACATTCAACAATTTGTAGCCATCAAAAAAATCATGTCGTTTTTAATGATGATCATTTTGTTTATTTTAAGCTTTTCAAGCTTATCCAGTTGGCTGCAAGATTTGTTTACAGCCATGCAAACGAATCGAAATTACCCAAATCCCAATACAGTCTTTTACGGTGATTTTTTCACAGTCATGATATTTATCGATGTCTTTTTACTTATCGTTTCCTTCATGTATCACTTTTCATTTAATTTGATTTTTAGAAACGCAAGCTTTATCATCACGACAATCCTACTTCGGATGTCACTTACCGCTGAAAAACCTGTTAATTATTTTTTAATTTTTGTTGGTTTTGCCTTCTCTATTTTGGTGTATTATATAATCAATAATCGCAAAAGTTCGCAGACCTGACATTCCAATGACTATTAAAAATTTAGGTTTTTAGAATATTTAACTATTCAAGTAATATACTCCATCGGGCCAATTATTTTACGCCTAATAAATAAGTTTTAAATACATGTTAACATACAAATTCGTTACCTATATTTGAGTTTAATTAATGATTTTTCATACTTTAATAAGTAGATTTAAAAAGTCAGAAAACGGATTATTTTTTTTGGTAATTAATTTTATTGCATCCATATAATGAATATTAAGCTACACTTTTATTTTCGAGGATTCATTGGGTTATTCTTAATCATTCTTGCTCAGATGCAATCAGAGGCCCGTTTCTCAGCCTATCACATGACGGATTCTAGTTCGTTCAAACAATTCAAAGGATCTATTTTGGACAGTAAAACAAAGAATGAACTAATTTTTGCGAGTATCACCGTTTCCGGAACAACAATCTCGACCATTAGTAATAGTGAAGGAAAATTCTCCATTAAAATTCCAACAGAAAAGCAGAATTCAAGCCTTGTTATTTCATTTTTAGGATATAAAAACAAAGTGGTTCCAATCAAAGAATTAAAGCAAGAAAAAAATGTATTGTATTTGGAACCCAGCAATACGATCCTCGAAGAAGTAGTCGTAAAAGTGATGGATGCAAAAAATATATTTTTAGGGGTTTTAAATAGTCGATTACGAAACTATGGAAATGAACCCATTCAAATGACTGGTTTTTATCGAGAGACCATTCGAAAACGGCGTTCCTATGTCTCCCTTTCTGAATCCATCGTTAATATTCAAAAGCAGCCCTTTTCAGTAAGTTCACAAGACGAAATCAATCTATTCAAGGGTAGAAAAAATGCAGATTACGCCAAATTAGATACGGTCAATTTCAAACTACAAGGAGGTCCTTATTCCTCTTTATTCATTGATTTAGTTAAATATCCCAATTTTTTATTTTCAGATAAGGCATTCGAATTATATGATTTTAGTTTAGAGGAAATTACCCAAATAAATGACAACCAAGTGTTGGTTTTAGCTTTCAAACAAAAGCCAACAAACGAAGATCCGCTCTACTATGGAAAAATGTACATCGACGCAAAAAGTTTTGCTGTTATAAGCGCTACATTCCAACTTAATGTAGAAGACAAAATTAAGTCAGGGCTTCAATTTACGCGAAAAAAACCTGTTGGCGTTAACATTTATCCTACCGAAGTCCGCTATCAAATCAACTACCGACAACAAAATGGCCAATGGATTTATGCCTATTCCCGCGGGGATTTAACGTTTAAATTAAATTGGGACAGAAAGATATTCAACACGATCTATAGTAGCACGTTTGAAATGGCCGTCACCGATTGGAAAAAACAAGACATCAAAGAGAATCAAAATACTCAAAAACTAACCTCGAATGTAATTATGTCAGACAAAGTTTTAAGTTTAGGTGACCCAGATTTTTGGGGAGAATATAATATCATAGAACCTGAAAAATCCATTGAGACGGCCATCCGAAAAATTCAAAGAAAAGCACTGAATGAGCTTTCAAACGATTAAATGATAGTTTTAAAGAGCAGCAATCAACTCGTAAAATTTTATTTAAGGATCCGATAATTTTATAGTGGACAGGGCGCCTGTCTGGTTTTTATTCCTATTTTTATAAAATTATCCACAAACCATGCAGAAATTATTTAAACTTATTTTGCTGTTTTTCTCCTTTACAAGCCTAGCTAAAACCTATGATCCATATAAGATACAAGCGGAAAGAGTGATCATCCACCGCGATGAATGGGGAATTCCACATATATACGGGAAGACCGATGCAGATGCTGTATTTGGACTGATGTTTGCACAATGTGAGGATGATTTTGCCCGAGTAGAAATGAATTACATTGAAAAATTGGGTCGAATGTCTGAGGTCAAAGGAGAAAATGAGTTGGCCTATGATCTATATATCAAATTGATCATTGACGCAAATGAGGCCAAAGAAGAATACAAAACAAGCCCTCTTTGGTTTAAAAAACTGTTGAATGCCTATGCAGACGGGATCAATTACTTTTTAAAGACGCATCCTGAAATTAAACCGAGGTTAATCACCCATTTTGAGCCTTGGTTTCCTTTATTATGGACTGATGGTTCCATTGGCGCTATATCAACAGGCGACATAACGGAAAAAGAAACGGCCCTTTTTTATGGTTTGCCAAAGCAAACGGCCCAAGTAAAATACCAAAACCCAGATGAAAAATTAACTGGTTCAAATGGTTTTGCGGTGGGACCTTCTCTTTCGTCCACGGGGAATTCACTCTTGTACATTAACCCGCACGTAACTTTTTATTTTAGACCTGAGGTACATGTAAATAGCGAAGAAGGGTTGTCTGTGTACGGAGCCGTAACTTGGGGGCAATTCTTTGTCTATCAAGGATTTAATGCTTTTAATGGGTGGATGCATACCTCATCCCAAGTAGATGTGGCAGATGCGTATTATGAAACGACCCGAAATAAGCAAGGAACCATGGAATACCTCTTAGACGGAAATTGGATTCCTTTTAAGACGAAATGGATTTCAGTCGGCACGCGTAGAATCAAAACTTATTACAATCACCGAGGTCCCATTTTAGCCGCTAGAAATGGAAAATGGATTTCCGTTCGTTCATATAATCGGGCCAGAAAAAGTCTGATTCAAAGTTGGCTCAGAACGAAATCAACCGGTTTTGCCGACTTTAAGCGCATCATGGAATTGCGTGCAAATACCTCCAATAACACCGTTTATGCGGACAATAAAGGAAACATAGCTTATTGGCATGGGAATTTTGTACCTCGGAGAGTGCCCTCTCTCGATTGGGGCCTACCCCAAGATGGATCTGCCTCCAAGAATGATTGGAAAGGAATTCACCCTTTGGAAGAAATCGTGCACAGCTATAATCCCAAAACGGCTTGGATTCAAAACTGCAACTCAACCCCCTTTACTGTTTCCGGTGCATCTAGCCCAAAAAGAGCCAATTACCCAGCCTACATGGCACCTGATGGGGAAAATTTTCGCGATCGCAATGCGGTTCGTTTATTTTCTAAAACCAATAAATTAGACTTAACGTCTTTAATCAATCTAGGGTATGACCGACGGTTAATGGCTTTTGAGGTATTAATTCCATCCCTTGTACAAGCGGCTTCCCAGGAGTTGGATTTGACTGAGGTCGTGAAAGAATTAAAAAATTGGGATTTCAATGCCTCCACATCTTCCATAGCTCAAACATTAGCCGTTCGCTGGGGTCAAAAAATCATGCCTAAAATACCCAAAACCAAACTATTTGGAGGTGAGACGGATGTTGTTCAAGACATTGAAAAATATGCGCGCTCAGGTTCAAAGCAGGAAATGGTCCAAGCCCTTAGAGAAGTGATGGCTGACTTACAAAAGGATTTTGGAACATGGCGATTGGCTTGGGGCGAATTGAATCGTTTCCAACGGATTGCTAACCAAGATATCAATCAAATGGATGATGAAAAGCCGAGTATTGCAGTGCCCTTTACTTCCTCTGCCTGGGGCCAGCTTCCCTCCTACACAAGTCGCTCGATTCAAGGATCGAAAAAATGGTATGGCGTCAATGGAAATAGTTTTATTGCTGCCGTGGAATTTGGCCCTAAAATAAAAGCCTATTCATTGTTGGCAGGTGGTGAAAATGGAAATCCTAGTTCCCCTCATTTTTTCGATCAAGGCCAAATGTATGCGGAAGGAAAATTCAAGGAGGTATATTTTTATCGATCCGATGTATTGAAACATACGGTCACCTCCTATCATCCCTAACTTCTAAAGTTTAATTTTCTTAAGAAGCTATATGCTTAACTCATTTAGAGGAAATTGCAATCCAAGAATGTATCGCATCGACATATTTTTGGCAATCACTTTCCAACATTAAATCATGGGATCCCCCTTCCAATAAGGAAAGATCAGCTCCATATTTTTTAGCCGTTTGTTCAAATTCGCTGACGGAAATTAGTTGGTCCTCAGTCCCCCCCATCACTAGCATGGGCATTCGTTTCTCCAATCGGCCGATAGGGATTAGCAATTGCAGATAGGCCCAAAAAGATTCCGAGCACATATTATTGGCATAGTGCTCAGACCTAGTATTTGACGAAAACATCAAAGGAGGATATCTTTTAAAAACACCCAATAAATTCGCTTGAAACAAGTATTTGAGTGCGCCGGGATGATTGATTAATACACGAAGACTAGGCAAAAGCACCCCTAATGGCGGAACAGATGACATTAATATTGCTTTTTTACATCTTCCTTTGGACAAATATTTTTGTAGGATCATCCCTCCCATCGAATGGCCGATAATGATGGGATCTTCCTCCAATCTATCTACAATGTCTGCAAGTGCATTCACGTAATCATCCAGTGAAAAATGAATCGCTTTTGTGCTTCCTAGTTCAGTATGTCCTGGAAGATCAAAGGCGATGCAATGATATCCTAACTGCTCAAAATAAGGAATAAAAAACTCCTCCCAGCACCATGCACCATGACACATTCCATGAACAAAAACGATTGTTTCTTTCATCAAACAGGCGATTTACTTACATGATTTTTAGGCAAGTGTTTTTTGAGTTGTTTGATGAATATGTGAAAATCAACGGTTATCGTATGCCGCGGCGTTTTGATTTGATTTAAATGGGGATGAGTAACTTCTCTTTGACATAACTCGGCAATATTTTCAGGGCGTTTCCAAAGGCCCTTGATGGCTCTTGCGGCAATTTTACTCTGTAATTCCGCGGCAGGCCAAATGCATCCCAATGGCTGAAACATCCCCACAAAAAAGAGATTTTCATATTTTTCATGCAGCATTTTTAAGTAAAGAGGAACATCCCCTTCACTATAATTTAAAAAGTCTTTTCTGAAAAAAGGATGCTCCAAAATATATCCGGTGCATGCGATGATGGTATCAAATTCCTCCACGGATCCATCCTTAAACTGTACATTTTTGCCATCAAAGCGGTCAATGTCAACTTTAGGGAATACTTTCCCATGCCTTATTTTATACAAAAGCTCTTCGTTGATCGTCGGATGAGTTCCTGTAATCGCATGCTCAGGTTCAGGCAAGCCATAATTTTTGTTGGATCCAGAAAAAATCTTGACCGATAATTCAGATAAGAAAAACTTTAAACCCGTAGGTAAAAAAGCAAAGCGTGAAGCCACGATATCACTCGGTTTTCCAAATAAAAATTTAGGGACGATTCGGTATCCTCGGCGCCAACTAATCATCGTTTTGCTACTGACCCGACTTGTTTCTACCGCTACATCGCAGGCTGAATTTCCACCTCCAATGACTAAAATTCGCTGTCCTGCGAACGGCTTCGCATGCTTGAATTCATGTGAGTGCATGAATTTACCGGTGAAATTACCGGGATATTGAGGTAGTCTAGGTTTCCAATGATGGCCATTACAAACCACTAGATGTGAAAATATCTCTGTCTTTTCAGTGCCCCCATTGATCGTTTTGACCACCCATTGGTTTGAATGGTCTAGTTCACAAGATTGAACGAGTGTATTAAACTCGATACGCGGATATAAATTAAATTTCACTGCATAAGCCTGAAAATAACACCTCAATTGGTCATGAGAAGGATAATCGGGGATACCCGTTTCGAACTCATCAAAGGTGAAATCTTCGTATTGTGAAAGTGTTTTTGAACTGATGATGTGGGTAGTTTCAAATACACTTGAATGGCCTATGTTTTCATTGTATATCCAATTACCCCCAACATCCGAATTAAAATCATAACACACGACATCTAAGCCTTGGTCGACTATATTTTTTAGAGCGGTAATTCCGGATGGCCCAGCACCTATCACACAAACTTTCATAGAGAATGATTCATTTTTACTACCTAGCTTTAAATAGGCTTTAGCGTTTTTTTAACAAATTAATGGTTTATTGAAAACTTTACAAGCCTTCCTAAAAATTCGATATAAAACTTTTCCTTCAATACCCAAAGCTTATTAATCACGCGGCCTAAGGAATGCATTTTAGGTAGATTCTCAATGTCCTCATGACCATAAGACTCCAAAAAACAACTCATTAAATTTGTTGTCGATCTGAATTGCTAGTCTATTCATCTGATCTTTCGCCATGCCAATGCTAAAATGAATGGTAAGTAGCATGATTGATATCGTTTTTCGAAGTTGACACATCCGTTAATTTAAATGTTTTGAAAAAGCTCATCATGAACCTAATTGGATGATTTATAAGAAGTCCGGTTTTTAGATTTATTTGAGAAATCGCCGATGGCCATTTTCAAAACTTCTCCATAACCTAATTGCCCCTTTACAAGCACCTCATTATTTATTTTTTGTATATCTTCTTCCTTAGTCCGATTGTAGCGAATTGGAGGATTTCCGTCTTGGCAGAATAAAAAATTACCTTCAACTATATTTTTAGTGGCTTTATGAAAACGAATGGGTGATTTTGCAATGTTATAAATTAAATTATTTTCTACACGAACATCCGTAATTCCTTCATCTAAAAACATACCATTACTTTCTGCACTTCCCGCATTTTTTTTAACATCATGAATATGATTATTTTTAAGAATACTTTTAGGCTGAAGGCCTAACATATAGATTCCGCCTCCATCACTCAACGAGTTCATGATGTGATGAATGTGATTCCCATCGATGATATTTTCCTGACAAGGAGTGGTTTCGGTACTCCACATCCATCCTATCGAAATGCCGGTATAGGGGAGATTATAAATTTCATTGTTTTTAATCGTTGTTTTTGAAGTTAATCCAGCCCAAATACCTACCGCACAAAAATATTGACTCCCACAATTTTTGATTATACATTGCTCAATTCTATTGTCTGAGGCCACTTGTTCAGGTGCACTTTTATACCAATTAGTGCCATTTTTCTGACGATCCTGACCCTCACCGATCATAATGCCATTGCCAGAAATATCATCAAATAGCGAATTTGAAACAACAGATTGGCGACAACCAGCACCCAACCAAAGGCCATTTCCACCTAAATTCTTAAAATTACAATTTGAGAAAACAAGTCGATCACTCCATGTAGCAGTTACAGCTGCTGGAATTACGTTCCATTCTTGCGAATTATTCCTAGGGTCAAAAAAAGTAGCTTGTAAACCAGAATATCCAGTAGTAGGAATATTCCATTTAGCATATTGAAACGTTATACCATCAAACTGAATATTCTGGATTCGCTTTTCCTCTTTTCCTAACAAAGAAACTAATCCTTCTGAAACAGGTGTGACAATATTTAGAGTCGCCGGATTTTTCGATTTAGGCAATTTGATAACTATTTTTTTTGAATCAGGTAAATAGGCCCATTCAAAATCTACATCAATAAATTCCATTGAATTTTCTAAAAAATAACGAGGGTGAGGTTCCCAATTATCAATGGTAAAAAAACTAAGATTTTTAGCTCCGATTTGATCAACAGCAATTAATTGGCCCGCCTCCACATTTATTTCTTTCACCCCAATCCTAGTGATGGACCAATCATGCATAAACACTAATTCTACATGTTGAGATTTAGAAGGAATTGGGAAATCTCCTTTTTCAAAATAAAAATTGGTCCGTTTATCCTCCCCCGCTTTTTTAACTCTCAAAAAGTCATTGTTGGGAAATCTTGCACGCGTGGCTCTTTTCCCATTCACAAATAACTCACGAACTCCTTGAATACCTATATTAGGCAAATTGCACTCCCACAGTCCATCTTTTCTTTTTGACCAATTGGAAATTTGAAGACCTCCAGAAATAATCGGTTTAGATCCTGGTAATGCTTTAAATAATAATGAAGCATGGTTAAGCGTAGATTCAAAAGGCTCGAAGACCATTGGTTCAGTTATGGAATATATACCATCGGATAACCAAACCGTCAGTTTTTCATCTTTATTTGATTGCAAATATTGATAAGCCATTTGCTTAGCCATTAAAATACTTTGAATGGGTTTTTCACGAGTACCTGGAAATTGATTATTGCCTTTTGGCGAGACATAAATGTCCCTAGAAAAAGCGCCAAAGAGTATAAGTACATTCAAAAAACAACCTATCAGTATCTGTTTCATGTCCATTTTATTTCGTTTATTAATAAAGGCTTTATATTAATGAATAAAAATAACAAAACATCCAATTTGATCATAAATTGGATGTTTTGTTAGGCACAAAGAAAGATGATAAACGAATAAAATTGAAAGTGAAAAATTACCAAGGTTTACCAGTGCCTTGAAGCAACCAAGGTTTTGCCCATTGATTGTTTTTCCCTCTACTTCCTCCAAAGGTAACTTGAAGTTTATCTACTGCTTTATTTACCTCTGTAGCATTGAAATTTATTTCATTATTTCCGTAGGTAAAACGTACCGCAACTACAGGTTCAGGAGAAGCTGGCCCTGTTTTTAGTTGGGGAAATCCAGTTCTTCTATAATCAAACCAAGCTTCTGCCGCATTAGTCCACGATGAAATCCATTTTTGCTCAATAATTTGTTTTTGAGTACCTGCATAAGCCACATCTGGGTTTAAAATAAATGAGGCATACCGACTTCCAACACCCCATGTATCCAAGGAAAGTTTAACGGCCTGCTCATAATTTGATTTAGCTTGACCAGCGGCCCAACCATTTAGTGCTGCTTCAGCTAAGATAAACTGTACTTCTGACGCTGAAATTATTCTCGCCTTTAAAAGTCCACCTGATTTACCTCGATACACATCTGCTAGTTGAGAAACATGTTGATTTTCTAATTGTTGTCCAGGTGTTGGATTTAAATTATACTCACTTGGTTCCATCAAAGCTGTAGGCACACCTACGAATCTAGATGTATCCAATGTCCTACCTAAAATTTTTGGATTATAGTGTCTAGTAAACTTTGCTCCAGATCCTATTTCGGTTAAATAACGAACGTCTGAAAAGGACCTAGTACCCGTTTGAAGGACTCCATTTTTTCTAATGAAGGGATCAACTGCAACGGTAAGCGAATTGTCCTCTACCCATTTACAATGGACAGGACGAAACCAAATTTCTAAGCGCGGATCTTTATCCTTAATTAGTTTATTCAAAAGAGTTGAGGCAGGTTTAATTCTCCTGAAATTTGAACCTTGATCAAAATCCGCCGCAGAAGGCCATGAGTCTGATTGTGCAGCACCAATAAAATCGAGATTTACGTCATCCGAAGCGCTTTTAAAATAAACCCCAGATTTATAAACAGACTCAATCGTTTTTTTAGCTAAATCAGGAAGTTTTGATGATATCCTCATTGCATACCTTAACAGAAGCGAATTGGTAAATTGGTGCCATTTGGTCGCATTTCCAGCAAAGTAAAGGTCATAGGCTGGTAGAACTCCAACGAAATTTCCTGCTTCAAAAATTTTAGAGGCATTCTCAAGATCCTGAATAACCCCTTTATAAATGGTTTCTTGGCTATCATAGGCTGGATATTCAAATTTACTGCCTTCTTGATCTCCCTTCAAAGCATCAGTGTAAGGAGCATCTCCCCATAAGTCAGTAACCGTGCCAAATAAAAGGCCGCGCATAGCTAAATGCACTCCCATATGAAATTTTGAGCCTGATTTTTCGGCTAGCTCTCCAAGGTATCTGTTTGATCGAAGTAATGAATAATATCCACTCCAATCTTGCAAACCCCAATCATATTGGTTATGGCCTGTCCACCAACCGTCTTTTTGTGTATGCTGAACGGTCCCTGCTAATTCTTGATATCCTAAATTAAGGTTCGCTAACGCATATCCTCTTAAAATTGAAGGCATAAGTAGATTAACATTTGCCTCTGATGTAGAAATACCATTTGGATTTTTATTCAATTCTTCAAGATTACCACAGGATGCCAATATAAATACTCCCATAAAGAGAATAAACTTGCTTAAAATTGTGTTATAATTTTTCATAAGAATTATATTTATTTATGAATTTTAAAGTTTTTATTTAAGTCTAAAGTGTAAAATTTAATTTAAAACCATAGGAAACAGTCCATGGTTGGACGTTTTGCAATTCAAGACCTTGTCGGAAAATATTTTGAGTATCGCCTTGTTTACTTCCGGTAATAGTGAAAGCTCGCTCAGGATCTATTCCATTATTTGCTTTAGTCCATAAAATTAAGTTTCTAGTAAAGACAGAAATTGTAGCGGCTTTAAATCCTTTCATTTTTGGCAAATCGTAGCTCAAAGCCAATTCACGCATTTTCAGAAAATCCGCGTCAAAAGTAACTTGTTGATTATAACTCCAAGCAAACATATTGGAGGCCTGAATCATACGTGTCCCTTCTCCTCCTAAATGTTCTTTGTACACACCTGGAGAGGTTTCAATCACACCAGGGATAAATACACCATCAAAATTTGTACCTGTACCAAGGGCAATCGGGAAACCACCGGTTTCTTTTGTGTATCCACCTATTCTTGGAAAATTCCCATTTATGGGTATTATGTATTTTTCAGGATTAGATTTTAGTAGAGCTACAAGCTGATCTGGGGTGTATAAACCACCTTGAATTAGATTGTCAATTTGCAATTGTGATTTCCAGTTGGACCCTCCATAACGGTAGGAGAAGGATTGATATTGTCCACCAACTCTCCAATCAAAGCTAGTTGCAAGATTCCACCTTCCATAGCGGAGGTTTGATTGAATCCCAATGATAACATCTGGATTGAAATTACCTACTTTAACGCGGCTCTCCCTTGAATTTTCAGGAATCCAAGACCCTTGTGGGGTAAGTACTGGCCAGTTATGATAAGGAGAAGATGGATTATTGACCTTTCTATATCCTCTACTATATAAATCACCTATATCCTGACCCACGAAAGTTTGAGCACCTCCATTATTATCATCCCATAAGGTGATAAAGTTCATGCCGGGAGTTAAGCTTTCTAAACGTGTGCGCATTCTTGTTAGATTTACGTCAACATTCCAAGTAATACCACTCTGTGTTTTGATTGGGGTTCCACCAATCATAATTTCCCAGCCTCTACTTGAAATCAAACCTGCATTAATTTGCTTAGCATTAAATCCTGAAGATGAAGGTGATTGTACATTAAGAATTTGATTGGTATTTTCTTCATAAAAGTAAGTTCCCTCAAATCTGAATCGATTATTAAATAAATTTAAATCCAAACCTATTTCTTGAGATGAATTAATTTCGGGTCTTAGATTTGGATTCAACAAAGTTCCAGGAAAAGTATTGGAAACTAAATTACCCCATGTATCTGTTCCTAATACGGGTTCTAACGCATATGGATTCGTGTCGTTACCTACTTGAGCTATCCCCCCCCTTAATTTTAATAACGAAACATAGCTAGGTAAATTAAATGTTGAACTCGCAATCCAACTCAAAGATGCGGAAGGATAAAAATAGGATCTATTGGCTACAGGCAAGGTACTAGACCAGTCATTCCTTGCGGTTAAATCCAAATAAAGTTGGTCTTTAAATCCAATGGAAGTAGTCGCAAAAACACTGTAAATAGCCTTATTTCTAATACTATTATTATATCTAATTCCAATAGGAGTGATATTAGAAATCGTGTACAGGTTTGGTAAAATTAGTCCCACTCCCGATGCACTACCCATATACAGATCAGTCGATTTCTGATTCATTAAATTTCCTCCTCCAGTTGCCGTAATATTGAAATTATTGAATTTCTTATTGAAGGTTGTCAAAAATTCAAGATTAGATTCTTGATTAAATAAATCATTTAAATGATACCCTCCTCTTCTTTCTCTTGTGTAAGAATAAGGTATTTTTGTTTCTCTGTTTTCTTGATAACTATCAAAACTTGCTCTAAGTTGTGCCGTTAAATTAGTATGTAATTTATACTCTGCCTTGACATTACCAAATACTCTATCTCGGTTATATCCATTTAACAAATGATAGGCTAAAAAATATGGATTGTCCATACTGCTATTTTCTGGATAATTTTGCTGTATACCTTCCTGACCAGGCCTCCAGACGTTTTTCATTTTCAGAACATCAATATGAGACCAGTTGTAAACTGCCTCAAATGGGTTACCACCTCTATTTCCCGTAGAATTTCGACTATTTGAGTTCGATCTAGATATATTGATATCCGTTGTAATTTTAAATTTACTAGAAAGGTCATAAGCAGATGAAAAAGAAATATTATTTCTGTAAAGGTCTGAATTTGGGATTAAACCATTGTGAGTCATGTTTGTATAAGCCAATTTGTAATTTGTCTTATCAGTAGACCCCGATATTGAAATAGAATTTGTGGAGGTAATTCCCGTTTCTAAGAAGTTTTTCATATTATCCTTATAGGATTTCATTTCTGTCGGTGTACCTACCCCATTGGCGTCTCGAGGTGAATCCCATTGAACAGCTTTATTTCCTTTGTCTAATTCTATACCTGCCCAATATTCTGATCGTTCATCCAATAAACCTACCCTATTTCCATTCGAATATTTGTAGTGAAAATCCAAGTATCGATATGGACTTTCAAAAACATTGCTTGAGGAAAAATTAACGGACATCGCTTCTCCTTTTTTTCCTTTTTTCGTGTTGATGATAATCACTCCATTACCTGCCCTCGATCCGTATAATGCTGCAGCCGAAGGGCCTTTTAGCACGGAAACACTTTCGATATCGTCTGGATTTAAGTCGGAAATTGGATTACCGTAATCTACTTCGTTTCGATCTCCTAGCACCCGCATGTTGCTCATCGAATTTTGAACAGGAACTCCGTCGATAACGAAAAGTGGCTGATTATCACTCGAAAGAGAGGTTGCTCCTCTTATGACGATACTGGTAGAAGACCCAACTACGCCAGTCTGATTTACCTGAACACCTGCTACTCTTCCTGCCAATGCATTAACTACATTTTCTTGGGTAACAGTTCTAAGGGCATCCCCTTTTACTTTGCCAACCGAATATCCCAATGATTTTTGTTCACGGGAAATACCTAATGCGGTAACCACGACTTCTTCCAATGCTTTGTTGTCAACTTTTAAGGTTAAATTCAAATTGACCCTATTGCCTACAAGGACCTCTTGTGACTCATAGCCTACAAAACTAAATATCAAAACGGCCTTATTGTCTTGTACAGCGATTGAATATTCACCGTTTGAATTCGTTGTAGTACCTCTAGAAGAACCCTTAATTGTAATATTGACGCCAGGTAATTTTTCGCCTTTTTCATCGATAATGGTACCTTTTATCGTTTGGTCAGCAGCAATGACTACATCTAGCTTTGCCCGCTTCGCATCTATTGCTTGATTGGGATCCACATCTTTTACCGATAATACAATACCATCTTCTATGCCTCGAAAGGAAACATTTAATGGGCTTAAAAATGCCTCAAGCACTACAGCCAAAGATTGATTTTTTGCTTTTATGGAGGTGATTCTTTCTACTTGAATGACCTCTGAACTGTAAATAAACTTTACATCAGCCTCTTTCTCTAATTTCGTTAAAATTGTTTTTAAAGATTTATCCTCGAGACTAATACTAATCGTTGTTTTCAGTTTGTCTTGAGCATTTGCAACACTCGAGTAGCATAAGCTTACAAAGCTAATGGCAAATACTAGTTGGGTTAATGACATTTTCATGATTTTAATCCATAAAGCGTGATTGAATATTTCTTTTTTCATAAGTAAAAGGTTTATAATTTATTATTGACATCCATTTCCAAAAATCATAATTTCGCCATCGATGACCTCATATTTAGCTCGAACGATTTCGCATATTATATCAAGTTTTTGATATAAGTTTTCGTTATTAAAATGTGCAGTAACGGAGCATTTGCTGAACACCTCTTTATCGAAACCTATTTTTATTCCATAAATACCTTCAAGCCTATTAAAAACCTCAGATATCTTAGTTTCCTCGAAAGCTAAAATCGTGTTTTTAGGTGAATCATTGAGCGATACAGGCGAATCAACTAACGTTTTGATAAGTAAATTCTCTTCTTTTTCAAATACCGCTTTTTGGTTGGGGATAAGGACAATTTCGGTGGAAAGCGATTGCTTATTTCCTAATTTTCCATCTTGCCTATACACTGTGACTTTTCCCGTACGAACTGAAACCGAAATATTATTATCTTGTTCATACGCCTTTATTCTAAAGCTTGTGCCAATTACCTTTGTGACCAATTTTCCTGTATAAATCAAAAATGGCCTTTGGCTATCTTTTTTAACCTCAAAAAATGCTTCCCCTATTAGAAAAACCTCTCTTTTTTTATCGCCAAATTCGTTTCCATATCGCAATTCACTTTGAGTTTCTAGTGTAATTTTGCTTCCGTCCACTAATTCAAAAGTAATTGGCTTCCTACCGTTATTCTTATGGATTGCTTTGGGGTCAGATGCCGTGATTTGATCAAAATAGGCATTATTTGATCTGTCTTTTTCCATAAACCACCATCCAAGCCCCAATATTAATGTAACCGAGGCGGCTATGTGAAGCCATTTATACCGAATGGTTTTTACCTTAGAATTATCAGATTGAGTACCATTTAAAATAGCCTCAATACCTTCGCTAATTTCAGACTCTGAAAAAATATCCAAAGGCTTTATTTTTAGAGCGATAACCAAAGATTTTGCTTCCTCAATTATTTTTACTTTTTCTGGATTTAAATGAATCCAATTTTCCCAAAAAGTATCATCCGAATTAAGTTCATCAAAAGCCCATTGACGAAAGTAAGCGTCCTGTATAAAATCTTCAACACTAAAATTTGTATAATTCTTCATAAAAAAACAGGGTTTCACCAAGTCTTCATTGGTAAAGAGACAAGAATATTGGTTTGGTACTGAAAAAAATTAATAAATAAATAAAAAACTTGAAAATAACACTGTGAACCAGTTTTTCCGAATGGCTTTGATTGCCTCATGGATAAGATTGACGACGGAGCGATAATTAATTTCCATAATGATTGTAATCTCTTCGTAAGATAAGTCTTGATTAAACCGTAGAAAAATAGCTTCTCTCTGTCTTTTGGTTAGTTTGTCAAGTTCCAATCGCAATTTCTTAAGCATCTCGGTTTCGACATCACGAGAAATTAGGTATGTTTCAATATCGAATTCAACATTGAAATCATGATCTTCTGAAATTTTATCCGCTTCTCTAAACCATTTTAATCTACTGCTTTCCCTAATGATATTTTTACGGAGAGATTGTAGTAAATACGATTTAACTGAAACTACATCACCCAAGTATTCTCTACGATTCCATATTTCAGTAAATAGATCCTGAACAGCATCTTTTACAAATTCTTTGTCTCGATAAAATCGAACTCCATAATTAAGCACAATAGCATAATACTTTTTCAGCAGGATTTCATAAGCAGCTTTATCGCTTCTTTTGAGCGCTTGCCAAAGCATGGTGTCTTCTGTAATCTCCGTAATTATTTGATCATCTGTTTTCAAACCAACTGATTTTAAATTAAGAGAGCAATTTTTGATGTGATTTCGAATATAACAATTATTTCAATTTAAAAACAAGCTATTTCACCTTAAATCAAGAAGCGAACAAAAGAATACAATGAATTGTTTTCAACTGATAAAAACAGCCTGAAGAGGATCGAAAAGTTTGAATGGATTAATTTGGATAAGTTTTTGATTCGATTAAGATTCATTTGTAAGGGTATCAATTTGACCTATAAGCACGCCAAAATCCGCCTCAAAAAGGTGGGTTTTTATATTTCATACAAGTAAAATTCGTCGGAAATGATAATTATAATTTTCTCATTATATTTATCGAACTAAACCTCATTACATGAAGATCAAAGTCATCAGTCTAGTTATCATTCTTTTACCTATTTATTTAAAGACTGCGGCGCAAACGCCGGCCAACTTATTTAAAGTGGCTACAAGATTCATTAACACACTTTCTAGCGCGGAACAAAAATTAGCTATCTATTCTTTTGATGATAAAAAAAGGGTGCTTTGGACAAATTTGCCTGTGGGCCAAGCGCCTCGACCGGGCATTCGCTATGGCGATTTATCAGACTCCAGCAGACTGGTATTTCACCGCGTCTTGAGTGAAACCTTAAGTTCGCAGGGGTACTTGAAAACTACTTCTATCATGCAATTAGATGACATATTGAATGTTTTATACCAAAAGGCCTTTGACGATGGGAAAATAAAGAAAGAATTACTAACCATGACTCAAAACCTCAAATGGGATCATGGGAATTATTATATTTCATTTTTTGGTATGCCAACGATGAATGGAAATTGGAGCTTTAATCTAGGCGGTCATCACATTGCATTATCCATGACGACGGATGGCAAAAAAATTAGTGTATCTCCGTATTTTATTGGCACAGACCCAGCCGAAGTTAAGTCTGGAAAATATGCTGGATTGCGCGTACTGAGCAAAGAGGAAGACTATGGATTTTTGTTGGTGCACTCACTGACCGACAAGCAAAAAGCAAAAGCCATCTTATCCCGAAGTATACCCAAGGATATCATTACGAACCCCAAAAGTAGCCAGCGAATTGATACGTATGATGGCATCTCAGTTGCGGAATTCAATGAGGTCCAAAAAGCCTATTTAAAGTTTATCATCCAGGAATATGTCCACAATTTTGAGCATGAAAAGGCCCATGAAATTTTAGAAAAAATGGAAAAGGCAGGATATAAAAACATGTACTTTGCTTGGATAGGTAGTTTAGAAAATGATAAACCCCATTATTACATGATTCATAGCCCTGAATTCTTAATTGAATATGACAATGTTGGCTTCCAAAATGATGGCAACCATATTCACGCGATATTCAGAGAAACAGGAAATGATTTTGGGGAAGATATTCTTAAGCAGCATTACAGCGAGTCACACAAATAGATTGTACAAATACATCAAAATTTAAAATCATGAACACATATTGGAATAGAATTCTTCACACAGATAGCTTATCAAAATTGATTTTTAACCTTTCGGTTTTTTTATTCATCCTAATTTTAAGTTCATTAAACGTATCTGGCCAGTCGACCGTCAAATCCGTTTCTCTTTTTGATGGAAAAACTCTCAAGGGTTGGAAAACGGTAGATCCAACGCATGAAAAACTGTGGTTTGTGAGCGATAGCGTGATTAGAAGTGGAGATGGGATTCATAAAATTCCCGCAAATACCTATTTGCATACCACTCGGGAATATGGTGATTTTGAATTTCGCTGCCTTTTCCGCTTATCGGGTGATCCCAAGACAGGTTTGATCAATAGCGGTATTCAATATCGTTCAGTAATAGAAGGAGGAAAAATGGTCGGATATCAAGCTGATATAGGAAATGGGTATTGGGGAGATATTTATGATGAACATCGCCGAGGCAAACTGGTCGGCGGAGATCTCAATACGCTCAAAATTCTCCTCAAGGAAGATGGTTGGAATAGCTATATCATCCGTTGCAAAGGCAATCTTCATGAACTTTACATTAATGGGGTGAAAACCTGCGAGTATATTGAAAAAGACTCAAATATACCTCAAAAGGGCGTTATTGCAGTTCAAATTCATAGTGGAGGTGTAGCACAAGTTGAATTTAAGGATTTGACTATTTCTGAAATTCCCTGATATTTTAAATTCTAATTCTTTTCATTTTATTTGTCAAGCCTTTATTGAAATGCCCTATCCAAAAAATTTATAGGCTGTTTTTGATACTCTTTAAAGAAAAATTATGAAGCATTTCCTTGTATTTATTTCAATCTTGATTGTAACGAGCTTCACTCCTAACATATTTGCTCAATCAAAAAAAACTCAATCAGTACGCACAAAGGTTTATACACCCGAGCAGGAGCTTGCTGGATTTAAAGTACCTGAAGGTTTTGTTATTGAATTGGTAGCGAGTGAAAAAGATGGATTGATTAATCCAATCGATCTTACTTTCGATGATGCCGGTAGGCTCTGGACTCAGACTGCGATGATGTACCCTTTGGACCCGATCGCCGACATCCAATGGAATGATTTGCTGAAACTCATGGATGACCCAGAAGCGCAGAAAAATCATCCAAACTTTAAACGGATATTGGATCTCTATCAAGGCAAAACAAAAGGGGTCGACAAAATTCTTGTGTTCTCTGACTTATATGGCAAGAATCCCGTGAAAACCAATATTTGGGCAGATGGACTTACCATCCCTATGAGTATTTTACCCTATAAGAACGGAGCTTATGTGGTACAAGGTTCTGAACTATTTTTTCTGAATGATGCAGATCGGGATGGAAAATCCGACCAACGAACTCCCCTACTCACTGGTTTTGGTTTTACAGATACCCATACAATGGCGCATGTGCTCATCCGAGGACCCGGCGACTGGATTCATTTCAGCCAAGGAGCCCTGAACAAAAGTGGAGTGTCCTCATTAAAAAGTGATGCCAAACTTAAGATCGATTATAGTAAGATCGCCCGCTTTTCCTTGGATGCCAAAAAAATGGAACTGGTCAGTTCTGGTCTCAATAATATATGGGGCTTTCAGCTTCGTGGCAATGGTCAGTGGTATGGTTCTGAAGCAAATGATTTGGGTTATTCGGTTGCGCCCATGGAACCCGGTACGAGTTTTCCGGGTATTGGCAATGAACGGCTTAGTCCTTATCAGCCTTTCATGCCTACGCTTCACGAGTTCCGTGTAGGCGGAACCGGAATATCGGGAACGGCATTCGCAGATGATGCCTCTGGATCCTTTCCTGAGGAATATAAAAATGTAGCGTTCCTGGCAAATCCGATTACCAGTTCGGTCAATGCCGTTCGGATCGTACGTAATCCAGATGGTACCGTCACTGCTAAACATTTACCAGACCTGCTGACTTCCGAAGACGACTGGTTTCGCCCGGTTAATATGGAGTTTGGACCAGATGGAAGCCTCTATATTGCGGATTGGTACAACAAGATTATTTCTCACAATGAACTACCGACTACACACCCGGATCGAGATAAGTCGCATGGCCGTATCTGGCGCATCCGTCATGTAAGTCAAAAACCACGCGTGATCCTTAATTTCAATCAGGTGAAAACAGAAGAACTGGTCAATTACCTCAAATCACCCTCTCTTTGGGAAAAACGTGCTGCCTGGCATCAAATCTCAGATCGCCCTATATCAGAAACCAAGGACTTAGCGATGAGTCTTAAGGCTTTGGCATCTGATGAATCTCAGGATGAGGTCACAAGAATACATGCCCTATGGTCATTGGAAGGAATTAAACACTATGATGCTACACTCCTTTCATTACTTTTAAAATCCCCTCTGCATGATCTTAGGCGGGAAGCTGTTCGTTCGCTCGCAAGCTTTTCTCTGAACCCAGCAGAAGTTGCCAGCTCAGTAAAAGAGCTCATGGAAGATAAGAATCCAGCCGTTCGCTCCCAGGTCCTTCGTACGTTGTCGGAAGTCGGCGGAGCCGACCAGTCAGTGATCGACATTCTGGTTCGTGCGAGTAAGCCTGAAATCCCAGGCAATGCGATGGGTGGGGCCTATGAAAGAAAATTTGAACGCTTTCTTGCCCGTAGGGCGCTCGAGCAATATGCTGGAGAATTACAAACCTACTTAAACGCACCGATCGCTACTGATATTACTGAGGCAAATATATTGTGGGCTATCCAAGCATTGCCAGGTAAACAAAAGGAGACTGCTTTTCAGAAATTTTGGTCCAAATCCCATATCACGACACTCGACGAATCTGCTTTTATCGGCATCGCGGAAATGCTAGGCAATAAAGAGATTTACGAGGCTGTAAAGCCGGTGTTCCAAAATCCTGTTTTTGCCGCCGCATATACCCAATTCGCCCTGCAAAATCAAGCGCGTGTACAATCACCTGAGCTGACCGATATGCTTTTGGTTCCGATTAGTACCTTACTTAAGAGTGATTCACAGCCGAATATTGACCTAGCATTGGATGCCATTGGCCGATTTAAAATGGATAAATTACGAGAAGCCATTATCTCGTTAGTCAATGATCAAACCCCAGATAACACTCTAAAACTTACTTTGAAAGCTTTGGAGATCAACCCAAAAGCTAGCCAAGAAGTTTTTAGGCAGATCGTTCAGAATAAAAAATTGAGTTTTGAGGTGCGTGCAGCCGCATTGAATAGCCTTTCAAAAGCGAGCCCAACGGAGGGAGAAATGGCTTTATTGAAATGGATACCGGAACTGAAAGCAACTGAAAAAGCTGAAATGGTTAGCATTTTAGCGGGCTCTAACCAAAGTGCTACTGTATTAATGAATGTATTTGGGCAAAAAGGATTAGATTTGTCGGCCTTCAATCTTTCATCTGCAGAACGCATCGTCAATTCCAACCGAAGTGATCAACGGGGACAGGCTATTATGGAAGGTGTGAAAAAGCGGGAAGAGGAAAAAAGGAAGGCATTTGATGGGGAACTTAAAAGGTATATGGTGATTGCTAACAAGAACGGAGGGAACCCCAATGAAGGAAAAAAGCTTTTTCAGACTTGTCTGTTGTGTCACCAAGTCGGTAACAAAGGGCAGAATATTGCCCCGGCCTTAGACGGCTCTGCTTCCCGCGAATATGAAGCACTTCTTACGGCTATTCTTAATCCTGATGCAGCGGTAGAATCTAGTTATGCGATATACCGGGTGAAGAAAAAAGATGGTCAAAGTATAGAAGGTTATTTGGTCAACAAAGATGCCCGCGGAACCACGCTTGCTTTTATGGGAGGCAGCAGAGTATTTATTGAAACGGCCAACATCCAAAACCAAGGTTTTCTGGGAGGTCGCTCGTTCATGACAAAAGGCTTGATCGATAATTATACAGATAAACAAGTGGCCGATTTGCTGTCCTATATACGGACCTTAAAATAATGATCAGAAGCTATTTGTGACTAAAAAATTCCACCCTATCAGGTGGAATTTTTTATTATAAGAAGCGTTACCTTAACCCTTTTTATCCAAAATTTCGTTAATAATAACCGCCGTATTTTTATAAATGCTGGTAACATTATCCATCCTCGTTTTCAGCTTTAGCTTGGCTTTTCCATAATCTTTCCACACTTCACGCAATCGTTCAGTAATTTGTTTTCCGGTTGTTTGATCCATTTCAAAAACCCAATCATTGAAACCTAAATCATAATACATTTGGCCTTTGATGGTATCTTCCGGTTGGCGTAAATAAAAGCAGGGTGTCCCGTTGGCAGCTGCAATGATCGGAGAATGGCATTCAAAACTTAAAATCGTATGCGCTTTTGAATAAATGGAAGCCGCTTCTTCCGGCAGCCAATAGCCACGTTTTACAATAAACGGCTTCACATCTTTAGGAAGAGGATGGATAAGTAACTCATCCATGATGTCCACTTCATAGGTCATTTCGGGGCAAATTAAGACTTTGTTTCCAGTTTCTCGCACCCAAGCAATCATCGCATCTCTGAGCTTTGCGTGGTCAATTTCTTTGTATTTTTCGTTGGTTTCTTCAACTTGTTTTATTTTTTCGGCGGACCAACCATTATTATTGGCATTAAATTTATGGTATGGCGTATACCGTAAACGAGGGACAACACAAATGAATTTTTTATCAGTCAATCCATTAGCTTCCAAAAATGCAAAGCCTTTTTTATCATCTCGGATATTCATAAAAAACGTAGCATCCGGGGCAAACTGAATGTGTTCACCAGAAATTCCTGCCTTTTTCAAATGTTCGATCGACTTGGTTTCACGCGTATAAATAAAGGACGCTTTTTGCAAAATATCTTGATGGTATTTACTTGGGTTTTCGAGTGTAGTCCCAAACACCCCAAAAGGCTTGTTGGTATGTTTGATCCAACTCGCCAAATTGTCGCCGCCTACCAAACTTGGCCCCGAGCCATGTATCATCAAATCAGCTTTCTTAAAAGCCTCCATGATTTCAGGATTCTCTACGTCTTTTTCTTGGTTTACCCCACCATATACAATAGTTACGTTAGGGAAATTCTTATTAAGTAATTTTTTCACCTCTTCCCCACGGCTTCTTTTCCAAAGAATGATGGTCGCTTTGGGTATGTATGTTTCCAAAATATGCAGTAGACCGGGAGTATGTGCAATGTCGCCGATGTTCACATCTTGCCAACCCGATACTAGTAAAATGGTCGGATTAGTTTTATTGTTGACAAGAGATGTTATGGGAGCAAGGAAAATACCTGCTGAAAGCAAATTCGTTTGATAGATAAAATCTCTTCTATTCATTTTACTTATTTTATGGTACAAAGTATATGAATCAATTTTGTTTTTACGAGGTGAAGTATATCGCTTCGAAATTAACTATTAATTCAAATTACATAAAGACTTTAAAGTCTAAAATTTATATAATTTTCTTGCTATATCAGCTTTTAATCTAAAAAAAATCAAGTCATATCTAGATAGAATTGTAAAAGAAAAATTACAATATTTTAACTTTATTTATTAATTTGGAAAAGACTCTATGCAAAATTATTTAATCAAACTTTATGAATCGTTTTAGCCATTCCCTATTTCTTCTTGTGTGTATATTAGGCCTATTTCAAATGGCATCAGCCCAAGTACCCGATAGGGAAAATACGATGGTTGTGGAGGTTAAATCTAAAACAGGTAGAATTTGGATGGATCGAAACTTAGGGGCATCAGAAGTGGCTAAATCAAGTTTGCAATCTAGTTCATTTGGATATTTATATCAATGGGGACGTTTTTCAGATGGGCATCAACTGAGAAGGTCAAGAACAACGAAAAAAATGTCCTCTACAAATTCACCCGTTAATTCAGAATTTATTCTTTCTACAAAAAGCCCTAATGATTGGATTAAGGTCCAAAATGATCAATTATGGCAAGGTGTCAAGGGAATCAATAATCCTTGTCCGGTAGGTTTTAGGTTACCCACATCCAATGAATTTGACGAGGAAATTGCTACTTGGATTAGTAAAGATGCCAAAGGAGCCATTTTATCGGCCCTCAAACTTCCATTATCTGGATATCGAAGCAATGGCGACGGGGAAGTGACTGATAGTGGAATTAATGGGGATTATTGGACGAGTACCGTGGAGGATAAAAACGCTCGAGGACTTTATTTCGATTCAAAAAGTGGAGGTACAGATATAGGTGGCAGGGCCGTCGGTGTTTCTGTCCGATGTATTAAAAATTAATTTTTTGAAGGACTAAAAACCTGACCAATAAACGCTACTTAACGGTCAGCGTAGTTCCTGAAATTTCAACAAGCAATTTCGTAAGCCCTTTAGTCGCAGGACCAGAAACCAAAGATCCATCTGAACCAAAGACTGACCCATGAGCCGCACATGAAAACGACGATTTGGTATTGTTATATTCAACGGTCGCACCTGCATGAGGACAAACTGAGGAAACAGCTAAAAAACTTGAAGCGATGTTTCCGGTGGCTATTCGAATCAAAATGATGCCGCTTTTAGCAATAAAATCATTCACGGCTCTAATCTCCGAATCCAACTTAACCGTAAATGCATTTGAACCAGGGTTCGGTGCAGGACTTGTACTGGGAGGTGTTGAAGAAACAGGTGACGGTGCCTCATCTTTTGAACAGGCAGCAGCTAAACAAGAAACACATACAGCAGCTAAACTACCTGAGACAGATTGTAAAAATTTTGATCGTTTCATTGAATTTTATTTTGATAAACAGATTAAATCAAAATTTGTTTTACAAAATAAAATCCTTCTTTAAAAATTTGAAATTTATAATCGAAAGTATTGGTGAATTATTTCTTAGCCTTAAGCTTATCGTATTCTCTTTGTTCTAAGGAGTCCACTTCGAACACATAGGCGTTCAAATATTGAATTCCCAATCCTAAACCCCAGCCTAACATAGGCCAAACGGGCCAAGGAAACCGTTCATAACGATGAATTTCTGGCATCGTTAAATACCAAATAATCCAAAGAAATGGGATCACGAGCATATAGGCACTCAGACTTCTTTTAAATTTCGCACGCCTTTTGGCGACTAACCACAATTGTTGATCTGCACTTTCCATAATATTGAGTTTTTCGGTTTCGAAATCAGGAGCATACAATACGGCCAAATTCACACCGAGCACCTCGCCTATTGCATTCAAGGAATACAGGCTCGGCTTTCCTTCATTGCGCTCCATGCGCTGAACGGTTCTAAGTGCGATTCCGCTCTTTTCTGAAAGCTCAATTTGAGTTAAACCTTTCGAGCTACGGATTTCTTTTAATTGTTCTCCAAAATTCATGGTGCAATTTGGGCTTAAATTACCAAAAAACAAACGCCATTTTGATGACTTGTTTACGCCATTGGTTAACATTTGAATTTCAATCAAAGTGTTTCGTCACTTTACAAAACATTTTGAATTGTATCAGGGTTTAATATATCAAACGGAAATTCTCGTTTATGCAAGGCGTAAAAAAACAACATTTACCATCCAAAACCTGTCCAGTATGCAACCGCCCCTTCGCCTGGCGTAAGAAATGGGAGAAAAATTGGGATCAAATCATCTATTGTAGTGAAAAGTGTAGACGTAGCAAATAAGTTCTCCGACGAAGATATTGATCGAATCATTCAAATGGCTTGGGAAGATCGTACGCCTTTTGAGGCGATAAAATTCCAATTTGGACTGCAAGAAAAAGAAGTGATTGAATTTATGCGGGCCAATAGTAAATTATCGAGCTTTCAGATGTGGCGTAAACGGATGGCTGGCAGAAACACGAAGCATTTACAAAAGCGTATTTTTTCTGATCCCCGATTTAAATGCACGCTCCAACGAAGCATCAGCATGAACAAAATCAGTAAAAGATAGTGGACTTCCCGACCAAGCTCGCCGATGTCTACAAGCGAATCGATGCCTTTGATCCCGAGCACTATGCGCGAACCCGGAACTTTTTAAACGGAGGGGTTTCCTACCTTTCTCCCTATTTATCCCGTGGATTTATTACCGTGCCCCAAGTGGTGGAGCGATTAAAGAATCGTGGAATCGGGATGCAACAAGCAGAAAAATTCATTCAAGAATTAGCGTGGCGGGAGTTTTATACCCGGACTTGGTTTCAGAAAGGGGATCAGATTTTCGAAGACATTCGCCACCCGCAAGAGGGTGTAGAAAACCAAGGAATTCCTGAAGCAGTACTCAACGCAAACACAGGAATTCAGGCAATTGATTCCCATTTAACACATTTCTGGGAGACGGGCTACCTGCACAATCACCTTCGGATGTACCTGGCCGCCATCATCTGCAACATGGGAAAATACCATTGGCGTGAACCTGCCGATTGGCTTTACTACCATTTATTGGACGGCGATTTGGCAAGCAATGCGCTCAGTTGGCAATGGTGCGCAGGCACCTTCAGCAACAAACCCTATTTTGTGAACCAGTCAAACATCAACACCTATTCGGGAACAAAGCAAAAAGGTACTTTTTTAGATTTTGACTATGAGCTTTTGCCCATAAATGCAGTTCCAGACGTATTGAAAAAATCAGAGAAAATAAACCTGGTTTTTACCCCTCCTGAAACAAAAGCCCTCGACTTACAAGAAAACGCACCCACTTTCATTTACACGCATTATACACTAGACCCTACCTTTCACATCGGTGAGGAGGGAAATCGGATATTGGTCTTAGAACCGAGCCACTTCAAAAAGCACGCGATATCACCAAAGACACTGAATTTCATTCTGTCTCTTGGGGAAAATATTCCCGGCCTACAGGTGTATTACGGGGAATATTCAGATTTATCCCTACAAGGAATTTTTAGAGATCATCCCATCAATGCCCACTTCCAAGGAATTAGGGAAAGGCATCCCTCACTGGCTCCAGATCTTGTGGGTGAATTCCCTAGCTTTTTTTCGTTTTGGAATAAGCTAAAAGATCAATTGGAATAATAATCCTAAAGAATTTTACCATCCATTACTTTCCCGTAAATTTTTAATGTGAGCCACATGGTGTTTGCCATGCCATGCATAAACTGCAAACAAGTCCCATAAAGTTATTTCTACTTGATGCGTGGGATGGAAAAATTTTCTTTGCCAGTCAGCATCTGTTAAACTAGTTAACAAATTAACCCACCTTTCATGCAAAGGATAAAGCAGTTGAATAGATAGAGATATGGGCGTATTTAAAACATCTGATGTATTGGACCAGTCATTTTCACTATAATCTTTGATGGTCGGCAAATCCTCTGTTAATGTTAATTTAAAGTACATAAAACAATTCATGTGACTGTCCGCCAAATGATGTACCACTTGTTGGACCGTCCAGCCACCTTCTCGATATGGAGTATCTAATTGGTCTCTTTTTAAATTTTCAACAACATGTTCTAGATCCGATGGCAAGTTTTTGAAGTCAGCTAACCATTGATTTTTTGTTGCTTCATCGAACGGTTTTAACTCAAAATTACCTATTGGGTAACGTAAATCTTTCATGTTAAATATACATTAAGGTTTAAATGATTTACAAATAAACGAATAATTAGTATATTTTTGATATCAAAATGATTCAATATTATGAATCCATCAGGAATCTATCCTTGATTCATAAAAGAAAGAAAATGCTATAATGGTGGGCGCGAATTACTCTTTCCAGTCAATAGGGATGACCACTTCATTTTTTCTACCCCAAAATTGGAACGGGGCGTTATAGCCTAAAAAGGTATAATCTCCCGTTACCTTAATGCCTTTTTTTTGAATTATTTTTAATAATAGATCTCGATTCTCTTGGATCGATTCATCATCCGCATATCCCCCAAAACGAATAACTGCCACATACTGAGGACTTGATTTCACAATATGGACACCCGCATCTTTGGGTTTAGGCAAATCAGCTTCCTTATATTTTTCAGGCATTACAAAACTCATGGAAGAACCTTTGTCGCTCATTTCCATTCTTACGGGCGCCGTCATGGAAATACTTTTCCCTTGGTCATTTCCCCCAAAGATATACCCCGCTAATTTCCTGAACCCACTACTGGATACGGACTTATAATCAGTCCCTGAACTATAAATTTTGGCAAATGTAGCGGAAGGGTAAAACCGTATTTCAAATTGCGCCTCTTTGAGAACTAGCCTGTATTTTTGGTTTTCCGTTTTTAGATTATTGCTCAACAATTTATACGATTGAATCATAAGGAACAAAAATCCGATGCTCGCAATGATGTAAAATGTTTTCATCTCAAAAAAATTTATAGGATGCGTTTTATTAAAAACTAAATTTAGATTTTATCCCATAGAAATAATCAAAATAAGAACTATTTTTCTTTTTAAATAAAAAGAATCATTTACTTATATGTCAACCAAGTCGACGCCTCACAATTTTTGTTTGCCGAAAAACGAATCCAGCGGGCTTGAAAATCAGGTGCAAAGGTATATTCAAATATTTCATTTGGCTTAACTTTTACTTCCTTGAATAACATCCAAGGGCCATGACCGATCGGTTCAATCTCGATTTTAAAGGTGACGGTCTGATTAGATTTATGCGAAATTTTCAAGCTTTTTTTATCGTAAAAACCAATTAAATAAGGATCCGATTTTGCGTTTGCAACTACTGAACTGTTTTTCCAAGGTCCGCCTTGGCCTGTAGGCTTACCCAATTTCCAAAGGTCATCAATCGTGCCCGCCCATACTTTTGCTTTGCCATCCAAGGAAGCTATGATATGTTCATTAGTTCCGGAATTTTTATCAAGCCCCGTCATAACTAATAAACCGCGATAAGAAGCATAATCATGAATCGATAATGAATGAGAAGCTACAGGTCTAATTTTGGCATAACCATCGGCATTTTCAGCTGGAAGTTCATAAAAGGTTCCATGCGCATTCATCAAATCCCGCTCGGTCGCCACTTCCCGGTCAATGCGCATCGATCCCGATTGAATCTTATTTGTGAAGTTCTCGTTCCCCTTGGGCAAACGCCATCTTCTTCCCGCATCGTCAATGATTAAAACTGAGGCGTCGTCAACTATAATCGCATCTTTGGAAATTTCAAATTTGGATCGAATAAAATCAGCCGTTTTCGGATCCTCTCTTCTAGTCAAATTCATGGCACTATCTAATTCATAATAGCCTACTTCATTGAATTTTCCCTTAGAAAAATCACTCGCTAAAATTCCTAATTTCCGACGCTTATCTCCAAGCGCATATAAAAGTCCGCCTGATAATTCATCTCCACCAATAGCTGATAATCCCTTAAATATTTTGTCTGAACTGGCTACAAATCTAGAGTCATCCGTGTAGTTGAAATTTACGGTGGCCCTCGTATTCTTATTTGACTTCACCTTGATCCACTCTCCTATTTCAGTAGGCAAAAAAGAAATGTTTTTCGATTGGCCTGCACTGAGCAACACAGTGCGAAGCTTTTTCCAAGTACCATTTCCTTTTATGTCCACCTCAAAAGTAAAGGTAACATCCTCGTTTCCTGCATTCTGAATCCAAGCCACCCGCTTTTTCCAACCTGCAAACAAGAAAGGTTCTGAACTGATATTGGCATTAATTTTTTCAGAAAGCCAAACCGCACCCTGTGCCGTATTGGGGCCCAATTGGTCAGGCTTTTCCACCGGCGTAAACCACAAATTCGAATTGGACTGCCCTGGTCCTTCTATATTTCCTTTTGCTTTTCGCTTGTTCAGGAATTCTTTTTGGGCTGAATCATCGCAACCAAAAACCAATCCATCTTGCCAGCGTGTGAAGTCACCGATCACTTTTAAATAGGCTGACCGAGGACGAATTCCCGCCGTATTGAATGAGGTAAAGGATGCTGGGAAATGCCAAAACATACCGTGCATCGTCATCAAATATTCGGGCTTTTCAGGAGTACCCACATCTCGAATGCGTGGCCATTCTGTGTTCCAACCGTGAGCTCCGTCGTAGCTATGACTGGCCTTAGGCATTCTGAAAAAGGACCATTTCCCTGAATCTCGCACACCTAAAATGACTGATTTATGATCCCAACCGGTTACCCAAATCGCATCGGTCGCGGGGTTCTTATTGCCATAAATTCCACCGGGGCCAGTTACTTCCACAAATTGATTTCTTCGAATCACCTTCCAGTCTTTCCCATTCCATTCAGCTAATACACCCGATTCGATATCAAACTGCTTTAATGCTTTATCACCAGATTCACCATTATTGGAATACACCATCACTCCTTGGCCCGAATAAAGTCCTTTTCCATGTGCACCGGGCAGCAAGGATCCACTCGTGTTGTTGGCCACATCATTTGTCTTTTTCACTTTTAAATTACCATCCTCGTAGAGTAATTTGGTCGTCAAATTGTTGACATCCAGGTCATAAAAACCCTCCTCCATAGTTGCCAGAAGTAGCTTATTGGTTGGGTTATCGAGTGATCTCGCTAATCCTGTAAAGCGGCCAGGTGCCTGCGTATAGGGAATCGTGCGCACATTGCCCTGAGAATTAATGGCATAAGGCCCAATAAACAATTGATTGCTTTCGGGGTGAATCATTCGATTCGCTGGAGTTCCACCGATACTTTCAGGTCTAATAATTCTATTTAAAGTAGGACTTATTTCATATAGCTTATCGGACGAGCCAAAAGGTAAATGTGGGCCATATGTCACCACCCAAAGTCGATTTGCCCAGGGAACCACTGCCCCAGTACCACATTCTCCTTCATTGTTGTAATACGCCAAATGTGGGTAAATGCCACTGAATTGAGGGTAGGAAGACTTGGGTTGAGATTGAGCGATACTATTAAATATGACTAGACCTATAATTAAGGTGGCCAGTAAAGATTTGGTTTTTGGGGTAGACATAATTTGAATAATTATTTAATTTATTAGCACAGAGGGTAGTTTAAAAAGGAATACTTTCCATTAAAAAATAATTAATCCACTTTTTCAATCTCAACACTAAATGGTAAGATCATTTTACCCTTAATCAAATAGTAGGGAATCAATTCGCCCTTTATTTCCGGAAGAGAAATATTTTTCATCTCAATCACATCCGTAATCTGATCATTCTTCATTTGATTGATGATCGTATTGGTTTCCAAATACATGTCTCCATTGGCAGCCATCGGTTTGATGAATTTGAACTTAAAATCATATCGTCCTTTTAGAATATTAACGTTCCATTTTCCAAATATGGCTTCTTGATCCCATAATCCACGGGAACCATCCGCATCATTTCTATTCAAAGTCAAAGGGTTTTCCTTTTTTGATCCAACAATAATTTTGGGAGGGGTCATCAGATTTTTTGATCGAATTAAATCCTGGTAAATACGATCTAATTCTGTTTTCAGTTTCAATGCAATTCCTTTATTTTCCTTAACAACATTGTAAAGTTCTTCTGGATCATTTTTCAAATTGTACAATTCGAAATCTTCGATGGAAGCGTTGTAATTGGTTTGTCCGACTAATTTGTAACCCGACTTCTGAATGGCCATGCTGTTGTAAAGTTCAGGATACTTTCTCGTCCAATAACTAAACATGGCTCGATCCGACCAATCAACCTTTTTGCCTTTGATCAGGGGAACAAGGCTTTTACCGTCAATTTTACGATCCTTGGGCAAATCTGCATGACACAATTCCGAGAGCGTAGGAAGCACGTCAAAGTGGGCCGACATCGTTTCAATCACTTTACTTTCCTTCGTCAAGGCTGGATATTTCAAGAAGAAAGGAACACGGGTCCCGCCATGATAAACCGACCCTTTTTTATCTCGCATGCCCGCCGTAAAACGTAATTGCTGTGGGCCATTGTCCGTCATAAAAATCACAATGGTATTTTCTTCAATTCCCAAATCCTTGATTTTCTGAAGCAATTTGCCAATGTTATCGTCTATGTTGCTGACCATGGCATATACCTTTCGAGCATCTTCTTTGTCCTGTTCGCTCATTTTAAGGTGCATTGGATTTTTTCTTTCAAATTCAATGGACGGGTCTGTGTTTTTGTACATCTGATAATAAGAATCAGGTACTTGCAAAGGCGTATGAGGCGCATTAAATGAGAGGTAACAGAAGAATGGATTACTTTTATTTTTTTCAATAAACTGGATGGCATTCGCTGCGAAAATATCGGAACAATACCCCTTAAAAGACTCCTTTTGGCCATTTTTCCAAAGGACCGGATTGAAATAACTACTATCTTTTTGAAAATAAGTCGTTACATCACCTACTTGGCCCATCCCTCCTGAAAGGTGCATTAAGGTCTCATCAAATCCCTGGTCCATGGGCCGACTAGGAAAATTATCCCCCAAATGCCATTTCCCAAACAATCCAGTAGTATAACCTGCCTGCTTCAAAATTTCCGCAATTGTTATTTCATTCGGAGCCATAATGGCTCCCCCATTATAGGTATCTCGTATGCCAGTTCGCAATGAGTAGCGACCAGTCATTAAACTTGACCGAGTAGGAGCACAAACGGGTGAAACATGGAAATCGTTAAATCGTAAACTCTGTTTGGCAAATCGATCAATGACAGGCGTCTTGATGATTGAATTCCCATTAATTCCCAAGTCGCCATATCCCTGGTCATCGGTAATAATTAAAATAACGTTGGGGTGTATATTTTTTTGGGCCATACTACTCAAGGAAACTCCACAGGCCAGTATAATCAAAAGGTATTTACAAGTATTCATCAGCATCGTTTGGATCGTTATGAAATAGGATTTATCGCAATGGGTTAATCGAATATAGCAATTAATTCATTTTAAATAAAACAATTGCCTTAAATGAAAAACAAAATTAGGAATGTATAATCACCTGATTTATACCCAACTAAATCATGTAAATGCGTGAAAAATCCGATTGAAATTTATGGGTAGATGAATCGCTATACACCTATAGTGAACTCATTCACTATTTCAAAAAGGGTCCCTTTTTGTTCCAGCCAACTTCCACATTTGAAATCCACCAAGTTTTTCCTTGATCCTTATTTCCCTGATAAAACAAATAGCTTTTACTTCCCAAATCGAGTATATCTGGATGGCCTGACTCACTGTAATTCCACTCGCCAGGTTTGCCATTTTCCAAAAATGGTTTTTTGAAAAGACGTTGCCACGAATAGCCATCTTGACTAGTCGCTACCCCTATTTGCTGAGGGGAATTATCATACGATCCTGCATAAAACATATACAAAATACCATTTCGTTTGATAATAGAAGCCGCCTCAATGCACTCACCTTCCCATTTTTCTTCAGGTTTTAGGATTGGGGCTAATTTGGATTGATGCATCCATTCGCCTCGGTTGAAATTTGTATTTGCAGGGGCTGTCGCCACTCCGAGCATTTGAATTTTGAAATCGGGATCCCTTGTAGCATAATACATGTAATATTTGCCTTTGAACAGAAACACTTCCGCATCTATGGCCCTCCCACAATTCCACGAGCCATCTGGACGAAAGATCGGGTTAGTCACGTTTCGAATAAAATTATTTATTCCATCATCGGATACGGCGTGGCAAATAGCATCTTTTTTTCCATTTCCATACGTCTGGTAAAAAATGTGGACTTTATCTTTGATCACTAAGGCACAAGGAGCACTGATTCCATTTTTTTCATAAGGCTCTTGGATCGTTAAAAAACCGACATTCTTCCAATGAATCAAATCAAAACTTTCTGTAATTTCAATTTCTCTGGATTGACTTCCCTTCACGGGCAAAACGGAAGAGTACATTAAATACCTTCCTTTAAATCGGATTACATATGGGTTTTTTGAAAATGGCTTACCCGTTCGACTGGAATCAGCATACATCATTTTCGGGGCCTTACCCTGCGATTGACCCACTGAAATTTCGTTGTCGAATATCAATATGGCAATACTTAAAACAAGGAAGGATTTGAAATGAAATTTCATAGGCTAAATATAATAACCAAACAAAAACTGCATATCGTTTTATTTGTAATCATCGTTTTGATTATTATTTTTTAAGTAAGTATTTATTTTGCTTATGAATGCTAAAGTATACGTTTATTTTAAATATTCAAACAAGATTCATGCAATGCCTAGGGCTTTCTTAATTTCATTGGAATACCTGTGGTATACTTTTTCAAAGTAGCCATTTGACCAATATGCAAGCATTCATGTTGTACTAAAATGGCCATTAAACTAGCATTCGATTTAATTTTTGAAAAGAAATTTGTTATGGTTAAAATGCTTTATTATGACTATTTCATTCATGCTAAAAGATGAAAAAAATCATATAAATTCTTACGTCATAATGCATAAAAAGGCCAATTAAATCACATAAACAAATCCATCTTTTTGAAAATTTTTCTTATTTTTATCTTTTCAAAAAAAAATCGATCAACTCGAAATTATGAGATCAAAGATTTGATTAAACAACCTATTTAAATCAAGATATGAGTAACAATCGTAGAAAATTCATTCAACAAGTAGCCTTAGGTGCTGCAGGAATCAGCCTAGGAAACATCAATTCCGCTTTTAGTGCCAAGAGTTATGCCCGAATCATCGGAGCAAATGACCGACTAAACGTCGCATTGATGGGATGTGGCCGCCGAGTAGGTGCGTATTATGCTGCACTAAAAAACAAAAACAACAATGTAGATGTAGCTTATATCTGCGATGTAATGAAAAAGCAACGCGAAAAGGTAGGTCGCGATTTGCAAGGAAAAGTAACAGGAAATGCAAAATTAGTGAATGACATTCACGATGTTTGGAATGATAAAACTGTTGATGCCATCTTTAATGCAACTCCAGATCATTGGCACGCACCAGGTACTTGGATGGCGATGCAAGCAGGCAAACATGTGTACATCGAAAAACCATGTAGTCAGAATCCACGCGAAGGCGAATTATTGGTAGCATTTCAAAAAAAATATGGCAAGGTAGTCCAAATGGGGAACCAACAGCGTTCCGCCAAAGAATCCCAAGACATCATTTCTGAAATTCACAAAGGGGTTATCGGCGATGTTTACAAGGCAGTAGCCTTTTATTCCAACGAGCGCGGTGAAGTGCCTATTGAAAAAAAGGCGCCAATTCCAGAAGGATTAGACTGGAATCTATGGCAGGGTCCCGCACCACACCAAGAATACACCGCCGACACCTGGGATTACAATTGGCACTGGTATGGATGGCACTGGGGAACTGGCGAAACGGGCAACAATGCCACGCATGAATTAGACGTTGCTCGCTGGGCACTCCAAGTTAAATATCCTGAACACGTGTATGTAGAAGCGGCCAAAAGACATTTCAAAAATGACGGTTGGGTTATGTACGACACCATGGATGCCACTTTCCAATTCCCTGATAATAAAGTTATTCAATGGGATGGCAAGAGTCGTTCTGGCTATAAAACCTACGGAAGCGATCGTGGAACGATTATTTTCGGAAGCGAGGGTAGCGTTTTTGTCAACCGAGAAGGTTATACGCTCTTCGACCGAGCAGGAAAAAAAATCAAGGATAGCAAATCCTCAGGTTCTGAAGCAGGAAATACATTAGGCGGCGGTGGCGACATGACCGACACACACGTAGCAAACTTTTTCAACGTGATTCGTGGAAAAGAAACCAAATTAAACTCGCCGATCGAAGAAGGTGCTATCAGCCAAATGATGTGCCATTATGCTAATATTTCCTACCGCATAAACAAGTCATTCAAAATAGACACAGTCAATGGCCGTATTTTGGACAAGGATGGAATGAAGCTTTGGGGACGTGAATACGAAAAAGGCTGGGAGCCAAAATTGTAAAAAAATCGTTGAGAACGTTTAGACAAATTATCTAACTGTCTAAACGTTCTTTATTTTTATTTAGCAAAATCCATTTGATTCAAATAGTCTCGCGAATTTCACTTGATTGATCAGCCTACGTGGACCTATCTGTGTTCATTGACTCCACATCAATGACTATATTTGGGAACAATGGTAGAACAACAAGTCCATTGACCCTGCACGATAATGAAAAACAAAAGCTATTCAAACGGCCAAAAAACATTTGAGCAATTGGGAGACCAATTAACATATTATTTCAAGAATGGAAAAGTAAAAGCGAAAGGACGATCCGTAAATGAAGTGATGGAAGGAGAATGGATATTTTACCGTGAAACAGGCCAACTATGGCAAGTCGGCAATTTTAAAGGCGGACAGAAACACGGCCCTTGGATCCGATATGACAAACAAGATGTCTTAGAGTACGAAGAAGTTTTTGATCAAGGGGTGCAGCAAAAAAAATTGTAATCAAGTCGATTTATTAGCAAGGTAGAATCTAAAAATCGTTCAAATGGATTTCAAGATCTAGCAAAATTCAGCAATAATCTATAATCACCTCTATCAGCCGTTTTAATTGCTTTTAGATAGGCTGCCCGAGTGTCATTAGTATTGGCATTTTTGGACGCACCCCAACTAAACACATCAAGCTTATATATCTTTTCGATAATAATATCAGCCATTAATCGGCTATGTCGACCGTTGCCGTTTGGAAAGCAATGTATACTAACAAGTCGGTGCTTGAACCTTAACGCAATTTCATCTGGGAGGTAGGTTTTGTTTTCGTGCCAATATATAATATCATCTAGTAAATTTTTAAGCTGAGTAGGTATTTGGAATTTGTCAATCCCTAAATTTTTGTTGGCTTTACGAAAATCCCCAGCCCAAGTCCACACATCAGCATACATTTTTCGATGCACCTTACGAATAAAATCTTCAGCGAATATTAAGTCTGGCCTAAAGTTACGGCCCATGGTCCATTGAACAGCTTGTTCAATATTTTTTTGTTCAAATTCATCCAACTCGCCACGAGTTGTCATCGTTGGAATGAGTAAACCATCCATTTCTTCTTCGCTTAAAGGAGTTTGGCCAACGAGGTAATCTAAAATTAATCCCATAATATTTTAGGCATCTCCTTTTTAATCTCTTCAGCTCGTTCTTTAATAGCATTTTTGATACGCTGTTGACTTATACCTTGATCTTCGAGCTTCATGGTATGATAGGTACGAAGCACAATTTTAGTAGCGAGTTCAGTCGCCCTTTTTTCAATTAAAAGATCTAATGAACCATCATTAGGAACTAGCCCATAGACCAATTGCATATCCATCACCTGAGCTATTTCTTTCAAGGACTTAATGGTGATAGATCCAATTTGTTCTCGCTTTTCTATATCCAAAATGGCCTGCTTTGATATATCTAATTTATTACCTAATTGTTGCATAGACATACCAAAAGAAGTACGTATCGCTTTTACCCACCCAGTAGGTGGAATGGCAACTTGCTTAAGCACACCAAAATCTAACATTTTATTATTCAATTGCTGAAACTGCAGAGATTTATTTTTCATAAAGTAAAATTATATATTGACTTTTAAAATTCAAAAGTAAACATATAACTTGACATTTACTAACATATTTAATTCATCTCATTTAGATTCAACTTCAATAAAAACCCCATAATTTTAAGGATGTCTTATCATCAATGTCTAAATATTTGAAGATAATTTACCGAACAGGCTGCGTAATGATTTCCGACAAATGCCTCATTAACTCAAAGGTATATTCCCCCATATTAGGCCCAAACCACCCCATCGTCTTAGGTTCATACGAATCGAGGTAAAAGTATTTTCCGGGTATAATATAACCCACATAACTTCCGTTAAAACTAGTCACATTGGCATTAAACCCTTTTGTCGCCAACGCGTCTTTTAATTGGCGCGCAAACTCCCCACTGAAATCACATGGTGTGGTAAACCAAATTAAATTTCCGATTTTAATGACTTGCAAGTATACATTTTCTGGCAATGGCATTAATTTTTTACTAAACCAAGTGGAGAAATGCATGTTGGTCGTCAACCGAATGTTATAATCCGGCAAGTCCATTTTCAGACTCATCGCCGACAAATCAATTTTGTCTTTAAGCTCGACCCTACCTAAATAAATCTCAAGGCTATCGGCCAGCGACTCCCCTATTTTTTTAGGCTTTTCAAAGCCATTGCCCTCACCTGATGGACTTTGACTGCCAACAGAGCCTCCACAGAAAATCGCTAGGTCAACAGACCCGCGTTCCATTTTTCGTTGCCAATAACCAGGGTAATCAGCACTGAATTGCATGTTATCTGCGCCGATGGTCGTGGCATGTGCTCCAAAAGAACCAATCACGGCCTTTCGACCTCCTTTTTGATGAATGGAAATAAAATTAAAATCGTTGTTTTTGGTTCCTGACTCGCCAACAAGCCTATTGCGGGTATAAGGAGCCGCATTAAAATAACCGTTGCCAATCTGAGCGGGTTTAAGATCGGAGATCGCAAGCGTCACGGCTTGAGCAATTTGACGAACCAGCCATTGATTAATCCGTGGATTTGCTGGACCAGCAAATTGTTCGCCGATGAATCCTGGGCCCCAAGCCCCAATACTAGAATGCGTATGCGAAGCCGAATAAAACACTTGGCTCCGCTGAATGCCTTTTTTTGCGAGTAACAATGTGACATCGTCAATAATATTAGGTGGCATAATTAATATATCAGCTCCTACAATAACCACCAACTGAGTACCCACTTTTATCGCCGCCGCTTTTACAAAAATACTATCATGAGTTCCTGTGGCACTTTTTCCCTTGCGTGCACCAAAACCTGCTAAGGGTGCTTCTTTAAATTGGCCCACCTCGACGCTATCCTTAACATTACCTACACTAGGCGTTATGTTGACTTTAGAAAATCCCGCTTCGACGAAATCGTTAATTAGGATACGTTTTTTCTTTAGGCTGTCCAACCTAGAAGATGTATTTTGATAATAAGTTGAATTAAAATAAGGAGTATGATCAACCCGACAAGAAATTAAAAAAAATAGCGCAATAAAGAGGCTACCTAATATGCTTGCAAAAACAAGCGTTATTTTTCTGCTTTTTTTCATATCAAAATTTATATTTCAACCGATTTTTAAATCGGTTTCTGCACCAACAAAAAACAATTTACTCGCGGAAAAGACCAATCAATTTTTAAACCGAACAGAGTCAATCACGCAACATAAGCCTGCTTGGAATACAACGAGGGCCCCCGTTCCATACCAAAACCATTCCCCTCCTTGCATTTTCGTAATTCCAGCATCAATGGCTAAAGATAACCCGGCACCCGTTAAAATCAAACCTCCCGCCGATTGAAGTAACCACCTTAATTTAGTATTTTTTTTCATATCAAAAATTGAATACGCTAATTTATACAAACCTTAATTATTGCAGAGCATTAAAAGAATATTTATATTTGAAAAATATGAAGTTAAATTGTTGTTTGAATCAATTTTGCACTTCGCTCTAAAACCTATCATTCTATGATGAAGAATCTACTAATAGTCATTCCTTTGACTATTTTCATATGCTTTCATGCGCAAGCAGAAGATTACAAGGCTTCCATGTTTGGAATAAAATCCAATGGGACGACAATGAATACCACCTCGATTCAAAAAGCCATCGATTTTATCCATGAAAAAGGCGGGGGCCGACTCGTATTTTATGTGGGAAGGTATTTAACAGGAACCATCCAACTAAAATCCAATGTAACCATTCATTTGGAGGAAGGGGCTACGATTGTCGGTTCTACCAACATATATGATTATAACATTAATGGCCCTCATTTCTCATCGCTAATATCCGCCTATAAAGCAGAAAATATCGGATTAACTGGCAAAGGGGTGATCGACGGCCAAGGCCGAGATTTAGCATATACCCTATTAGATCAAGTGCAAAAGGGAATACTTAAAGATGAACTAGCCAACGACCGTCCTGCGCTACGTAGGCCAAAAGGCATTTACTTTCGTGAATGTAAAAATGTGGAAGTTTCAGGCATCATGGTTAAAAATGCGGCAGAATGGGTCGTTGTGTTTGATCAATGTGAGAATTTGAAAATTGACAAAATCACGGTCGACAGCAAAGCTTTTTGGAACAACGATGGAATCGATATTGTCGATTGTAAAAATGTGGTCCTTAGCAATTCATTTATTGACGCAAGTGATGATGCCATCTGTTTTAAATCGCATGACCCCACAAAGCTTTGCGAAAATGTAGAAGTTCGAAATAATGTAGCTAGATCTAGCGCGAATGGCATAAAATTTGGAACGGTAACCTCAGGCGGGTATAAGAATTTTAAGATTGTCAACAATAAAGTATATGATACATTTCGTTCCGCGATTACCATCGCCACTCCCGATGGAGGGGTGATTGACAATATTTTTGTCGACAGTTTATATGCCTATAATACAGGAAACTCTATTTACTTGAGAATAGGTGCTCGTTGGAACAAAGGCAGAACAGGTTCCATGAATAACATTACGATTCAGAATATGTATTGCGAAATCCCTAATTCAAAACCAGATGCGGGAAGAGAATACGAGGGGCCCGTTGAAGACCTTCCACGTAACATTTCACCTGCTAGCATCGTAGGTTTGCCAGGACAATACATTTCAAATGTAACCCTCCGCAATATCCAAATAGTTGTGCCAGGAAACAGCAACCCAACTTACGCCTATCGAGGTATTAAGCCCGCTGACCTAGATAGTATTCCAGAAATGCCAGCTGCTTATCCGGAATATTCTCAATTCAAGGAATTGCCAGCATGGGGATTTTACGTTCGACATGTTAAAAATCTAACCATTGAAAATGTAACATTAACTGCGCAAGGAAAGGAATACCGACCGGCCATCGTCTTAGATGATGTGCAAGGAGCCACTTTTTCTAAAATGAAGTACATCGAACCTGAAAGTAATAAGAAGAAACAAGTACATACGTATAAGTCTTCTGAAGTGTTGCTCAAGAAATAACCGACCCAACCTATGATCTATAAAAATAAAATTACGCTATTCTTTTTCTTGCTTTTGGGTTTTCAGCTCTCAGCCAAAGATTATATTGCCACGGAATTTGGCGTTAAAAATGACGGCCTTACGCTTAATACATGTTCCATTCAAAAAGCCATTGATTTTATCCATGAGCATGGAGGTGGAAGGCTTGTATTTGAATCTGGAAATTATGTGACTGGAAGTATTTATTTGAAATCGAATGTGACGCTCCAACTAGATTACGGCGCAACGATTTTGGGATCTACCAATCCATTTGATTACGTTAAGGATAAAAAAATCGGTTGGATGTCCATGATTTTTGCGGTCAATCAGGAAAATATTGGCATTACAGGGAAAGGGATCATCAACGGTCGTGGATTTACTACAGCAAATAACATGGTAAATTACATCCACCGCGGTGTTTATGTTGACCCGTTGAAATATGATCGGCCCAACGAAACCAATCGGCCACAAAATATTTATTTCCGCGAATGTACCAATATCAAAATCATAGACATCACGCTGAAAGATCCCGCCAGTTGGAACCAAACCTACGACCAATGTAAAAACTTGTATGTAGACCATATCACCGTAGACAGTAAATCCTATTGGAATAATGACGGAATCGATGTGGTGGACTGCGATGGGGTGGTGATCAAAAATTCTTATTTTGACGCAGCGGATGATGTGCTTTGTTTCAAATCGCATTCAGCCCAACATATGTGTCAAAATGTGGTGGTGGATAATTGTGTCGGTCGGTCTAGTGCTAATGGACTGAAATTTGGCACCGTGTCGCGTGGAGGATTTAAAAATTTCAAGGTAACCAACTTGACCATTTATGATACATTTCGGTCGGCCATAACTTTCGCGGCCGTTGATGGAGGCGAAATTGAAAATATTGTGATTGACGGTGTGCGTTCCATCAACACAGGGAATGTCATTTACTTGAGGATTGGAGATCGCTGGAGCAGTGGAAAGAAACCCTACATGAAAAACATTAGTATCTCAAATGTATATGCAGAGGTACCCTTGGGCAAACCCGATGCAGGGTATAATTTTGAAGGACCCATTGAAGACCTACCTCGTAACATCTCACCGGCCAGCATTGTGGGATTGGTAGAAAACAAAATCCAAAATGTGACGCTCAAAAATATTCAAATTGTATACCCTGGAAGTGGAAATCCTCTATATGCGAAACGCGGTTTAACACCTGCTGAACTCGATGGCATTCCTGAAATGCGAGATGCCTATCCAGAATTTTCACAGTTTAAGGAACTTCCAGCTTGGGGGTTTTATGTACGCCATGCGGAAGGAATTACCTTTGATAATGTCACATTCACAGCTCTTAAAAAGGATTACAGACCTAGCGTTGTCTTAGACGATGTCAAGAATGCCACTTTTTCCGGTTTAATGGTGAATGAACCAGAGAGCGCTGGGAAACAACAAGTATTCTCGTATAAGACTAGTAACTTGATTATTAAATAAATACAAAGGTTCATCGAATTAGACCTAAATCGACGAGCGAATAACATCAAAAAATATGCAAAAATTATTCTTAAAAATATTTTTAATCATCGTCATGAGCCAAGGGGCTTTATGCGCAAAAGACTACAATGCATCCCTATTTGGCATAAAATCGGATGGCGTAACCTTAAATACACCCTCCATTCAAAAGGCTATTGATTTCATCAGTGAAAAAGGCGGTGGTAAACTTAAATTTTATGTAGGTCGATATTTAACGGGCAGCATCCAATTGAAGTCAAATGTCACGATAGAATTAAATGAAGGGGTAGTGTTGGTGGGCACCTCATCCATTTATGATTATGTTGGAGCCAATGGAATTAAAGCCTTGATTGTTGCCGATGGCCAACAAAATATTGGAGTTTCAGGCAAGGGAGTTATTGAGGGACAGGGACCGGCTGTATTAGAGCAAATCACCAAGCAAATTCAAAAGGGGTATTTGCAAGAAACGATTTCACAGGCAAGCCCTGGTTTGATTGCCTTGAATAATTGCACTGGTATCAACATCGAGGGATTTAATTTACAAAATGCGTGTGGAAATGTCATTGCTTTGACGGCTTGTAAGCAAGTACGATTGGCTGGACTTAAAATTAAAAGCACGTCCAACAAGGACACCAAAGGCTTAGTCTTTTCTAAAGTAGATGGAATCAAATTAGAAAATCTATTCATCGAAACGATAGTATCAGAAATAAAATCAGATGGATTGTCGACGAACATTTCTCTGGTCAATTGCCAATATGCATCTGGAAAAAACTTGATATTTAAAAATTAATGCACCGCCGAATCCTGCTGAATTGATTCCTTGTCGCGAATGTTAATTTCGGTCAAATACCCTTTTATTTCTTCTGGTAGACCCGAACATAATCCACTTCCATGCGGTTAGGAAATTCGGTTTGGGAAGGATCTCCGCCGTTCATACCCCCCATGGCTAAATTTAATAACATGTAATGGGGCTGTTTGAACGGATTGAAACCACTTCCATTTTTGTTGACGACTTGATCTAAAGTTACTTTGTTAAGCAATTGATTATCACAATATAAAGCGATGAATTCCTCCGTCCAATCCATGCGCCAAACATGAAATTGTTTCGACCAGTTTGTTCCCCCTAATGAATCCACTTGAAAGGTATTGCTAAACCATTCTGGCTTTTGATCTGGTCCTAGGCAAGCGATATTGGCCAATAACTTACCGCGGTAGTACTCCATGATATCGATTTCGCCATTTGCGGGCCAACCTTTTTTAACGCCCAAGGTCCACCAAGCAGGCCACATGCCTGGGCTAATATCGATTCTGGCTCTCAGCTCAAATCTGCCGTATTGCCATGATTTTTTTCCTCTGGTCAACAAACATGATGAAGTATAATCGATAATTTTTCGTTTCCTGCGCCAATCACTGCTACCTTCTTGATAGCGGGGATTTGGCTTTTGCTCTTTCCTTGCTTCGATGACGAGCAAGCCATTTTTACAATTTGTATTTTCTGTTTGATACCATTGCAACTCCTCATTGCGAGCAAATCCCCGCTCATAATTCCAATTTGTACTATCAGGTTTGCCCTCTTGATTAAACTCATCGGCCCAAGCTAACGTGTAAGCATCGCTTTTATTGATTATAGCTTGATTGCTAGTTAACTGGCGACTGCAGGCTATAAAAACAATGAATCCTACAATTAAAAATGGTATACTTCTTAAGTTATTCATCTTGGAAAAACTTACAAAAATTTATAAAAAACCTTACTCAACTACCCAGTGATATGATCCTGAGCCCAACTCTGTTTGGAATTCATTGGCTGAAGCAGCGAACTTTACTGGCTTCCCTCCTTCCGTAATTTTAGCTCCTTGAGGAATAAGCAACCTTACATGGGCACTGGTGTTAGCCGGAATTACAAAATCATACGTGACTTTATTTCCTTCTTTTTTCCATTGACTACTAATTTTACCATAAACAGTTTCAACAAATCCTTTGGCCGAATTAATTTTCCCTGAAGGATCGGGAGTAGGCTGTAAATTAAAATGTTTAAAACCAGGGGAATTTTCATCTCGTTGAATCCCTAAGGACCACGTATACATCCAAGCAGCCACGGCTCCAAACGAATAATGGTTAAATGAATTCATACTATTATTTCCACCAAACCCATTTTCCAGTGTATAAGAATTCAATCGCTCCCATATTGAGCTTGCTCCATTCGCCACAGAATATAACCAAGATGGATACGTTTTTTGAGTCAATAAACCATAGGCAATATCGTGTTGGCCATTCACTGACAAAGCCTCACTGATGGATGCGGTGCCAATAAATCCAGTCATCAAGGAATAAGGAGGACGCGCTATGCCCTCGTCGTCTTTGTTGGAACGCTTCACAGTTTCGACCAAATTTTGGACAGCAAATGGAATGTTTTTTTGATCATAAATTCCCAGACCCAAAGGAATGGCATATGAGGCTTGAGTATCGACTATTTGGCCCTTATCGGAAACAGGAGGAGTGGCCGCAGGTACTGGCGCTGCTCCTGGAGGACCCATACGTGCAGCGCGGACACCCGACTTAACACTTTTATGGCTAACTGGATCGAGGTAAATTTGATTAACAACTTTTTTCCTGGCCTCATATTGCTCCATATATGTAGTCTCATCGTTCTTAAATCCTAAAAATGCAGCTACTTTGGACATGATTTTTAGATTATAAGTCTGATAAGTCATCCAAAAAAGGGTGTTGTCATTTTTATTATTTTCAGGGCTAAGCCAGTCGCCCAATGGACCTTCGTTCAAAATGCCATTGGCAGGATCCACCTTCGTATCTAAAAAGCTTACATAGCGCTTCATTGCATCATAATGTTCGGCCAGCATGGATTTGTCCCCATATTGCAAATAGGTTTCCCATGGAATTACAATTCCTGCACTACCCCAAAGCGTTCCACCAAATCCACCGCCCATAGGCGCCACATCTGTAAATCGACCATCTGCTCTTTGAACATCACGCATGCCGAGTAAATGTCGGCGCATAAAATTATTCACAGGCGCCATCATGGTAGCCGTTTTAGAAAATACATTAATATCTCCACTCCAACCCATTCGTTCATTTCGAGCGGGAGTATCCGTAGGAATAGATAAAAAATTACTGCGCATAGACCACGTGATATTCTGCCATAATTTATTGACCATAGGGTCAGAACTCACATATTCAGATCCTATGTGATCAATCGACGAAAGCACCAAACCTGCCACTTGGGCTAATGCAGGTGCCTGTTCGATTCCTGTTATTTCTAAAAACCGATACCCATGGAATGTAAATCGAGGCTGGATATACTCGTCACCGCCCTTCAAAATATATATATCCTGTGCTAGAGCTGCACGGATATTTTCCAACATAATCATACCTTTTTGACCGGCATATTCCGCTAAATCTGGGTAAAGTACTTCGGCAAATCGAAGGGTAATTCGTTGGCCTGCTCTTCCATTTTTAATGAAAATCTTTGGGAAACCCACCATATTTTGACCCATATCATATACAAAAACACCCTTTCTAGGTTCAGTCAATAATTTGGCCTGGAGAATTTCGCGCACTTGGACGTGATCATCTAACTGACTTACCAATTGCATTCCGTCAAACTTAAGAGCATTAGGAACATTCCCTACAAAAGCCGTTCCTTCTAAAGGAATTTTTTGTGCAGGCTTCCAAGCAGTAGGTTTGAAATTGGCCGTAGACCAACCAGCAATCGCGGCTTCTTTTTGAGCATCGTACACTTCACCTTGGAAAAAGCTACCATAACGAATCGGGCCATCATTAAAATAAGTCCATTGATCAGGATTAGTGGTGATTATTTGTTCCGTGCCATCTGTATATTGAATGTGCAATTTGGCTAATAAGGATTGTCGATCACCAAAAAAGTTCCAACTATCCCCACTAAAAGTGATATTTCCACTCCACCAGCCTTCGCTTAACCAAGCGCCCCAAGCATTTTCTCCATTTTTAACTAATGCAGTAACGTCGAAAGTCTGATATTGATGTGTTTTATTGTATTGTGTTAATCCCGGGTTAAAATAATCCTTACCTACACGAGACCCATTCAAATACAATTCGTAAATGCCTCTTGACGTGGCGTAAATTCTTGCTTTTTTAATGGTCTTTGAGCTCGTGGAAAACTGTGTTCTTAACATCGGAGCTGCAAATCGACTGGGATCTGCGGTAGCTAAAACTCCATTTTGTAAACCATCCACTTGAAACTGTTTGCCATTCCAAACAATTTGAGACTGAGTAAACAACGATGGGTTTTCTTGTGCTGAAAATAATGCATTTGAGGGATGTCGGAAATTTTTAATGACCACATCTGAGAAATTGGCTTTTTGGAGGGGGCCAACTTTAAATCCAATATGTGACAACATAGGGAAACTGATATAATTATTACCGCGGCCTACCGGATTTAAGTTTAAACCTGATGATCCTCCTCGGCCAGTTGACCCTGCAGGTGCGGCATTAATCTTATGTTCAGGATCTACTTGGTCTATATAAAAATCAAAAACTCCAAAATTACATTGTGCCAAAATTATATGCTTTTGATAAGCATTTGAAAGGTTTACTATTTTTCGCGAAATTTTAAATTGGGCCAATGGCCTACGCACATCATCCTTTTTTTCATAACCTACCCGGTATACTTTTAAAAAAGCAGAACCTGTATCACTCAATGAGACATTAGAAATATCGAATTCAAGACTTACATATGAGCCATTTTTGCCTGATTCGACATCCATGATATTTTGATTTTTTGTTTGCAAACGAGGGTCATTCGCACCAAAAATAAACGAGGCTTTTGTCGACTTGGAAGATTCGTCTAATTGAACTCCAAACTCAATTTTATACATCGATAAATAATGGGAATATAGCGGTAAATCATGTTCTCCAATCCACTCAGCTCCATTCCAAGCGTTGATTTGACCAGACATCAAGCCAGTCTCAAAACTGGAAGAAGCTATATTTGATAATTTATTTTGATTCCATACCTGAACTTTCCAAGTATATTTTTCCGTGGCCTTAAGAGCTGATCCAGCATACTGAATGGCTAACGAAATATCTGAGGAAATTTTTTGGCTATCCCAAACAATTTTTTTCTGACTATTCTCAACAACAATTCGATAGGCAGATTGCTTTTCGCCGCGAGCGGCTTTAACAGCCTCCATTTGCCATGAAAAACGTGGATGCCCTTCATCTAAACCTAAAGGCTCAGATTGATATTCCACTTGAAGATTTTTGATTTTAAATTGGGCTTCTGCAACAAAAAGAGTTCCAAAAAGCAAGAACAATACCGATAAAAACAATTTCATTTTCTAGATTTTAATTTAGGAATTCAAAAATCGAAAATTTTAATTTCAAATATTAAAATTTAGATGAATGGGGTAATTTAAGCGATAAAATAAATTGAAAACTAAGCCCTATCCGTTCCTGGTTTTTCCATCAATTGGTGTAATTCTTTTATATGATTGGTATAAACGCCTCTTGGGTTCGTCGAATTTTTAATGCAAATAGAAGCTGCCTTGCCTACGATTTCACCCATCATTCCACAAGTTTTCATCACGCGCACGGGACCGAGTCCCGACTTAGAAACGCTAATGCAGCGACCTGCCATGAACAGATTTTTAATATTACGGCTGTATAATGTACGGTAAGGTGCCCAATATACTTCTCCATATTGGTATTCAACGCCGCGTGTATAATCGGCTACAAATTCGTTGTTTTCGAAGCCGCTTTGAAATTCCTTTTTAGGGGAATGTAAGTCCACATGCCAAGAGCAAGGAAATGCAGGATCTTCAAATTTCCTTTGTTTTTTAAAGTCTTCCGCATCTAAAATAATATCCCCCATCAACCTGCGAGATTCTCTTTTTCCGGCGATAAAAGCAGACCAACCCAAACGGTGCTTAGGATACATTTTATCCACATTTTTAATCACATCCCAAGCGCCATACATCGCCCTAAAATTATGATCTCGAATCAATTCTATTTGATTTACCTGATCCTTATCAAACCCACTTTCCCAATACCACATGTTGGCAAACGACTGCAATCCCTCTTTCCCAAAAGTCTTTACTCCTTTTCTTCCTGGGAAAGGTTTATCTGATAAATCCAGGGCCCAAGGGCAACGTGGAAATGGTTGATTATAATCTCCAATATCGCATTTAAGAGCTAATGCACTCTTGTCTTTACATTCACAGGCCAGCACCTCTTCTTTATTGGTCGTATCCAAAACATTAAATAAATTCGTACTCCCCATTAAATTCTCAACCTTGTATTCATAATCGGCCCCCGCCTTAAACCCAATAGAAGCATCTCCGGTACAGTCGGCAAACAAAGTACCAGTCAAGCGAGATTGACGTGAAGTAAGCGTGCTTTGAATCAGAAGAGACTTAATCACATCGCCATCCGTTTCTACTTTAATCACTCGGTGATTAAGCAAAAGTGTAATGTTAGGTTCTGATTTAACCACTTGAATTTTACGCGCATCATCGTAATATTGAGCTCCTACGCCATTAAACACTTGCCCATTTCCCTTCTTAATTGGGGGCAGAATTTCATTAACGATATCCCCTATATGTGGGAACAAATCTTTGTTGGTATGCCCCTCCGGCCAAACCCTTACTTCCGAACTTCCATTGCCGCCAAGTACTGGTCGGTCTTGAATTAGGGCCACTTTAACCCCATTTCGAGCCGCCGCGATAGCCGCACAAGTTCCAGCTAAACCTCCTCCTGAAACAATTAAATCAAACTGCCCTCCATCTGCTGGATTTTCGGGCAAGCCCAATAATTGGCGACGGAATTTGGTCAATGCCGCTACGTCATTGCTCGGCTTAAATGCGGGATCTTTGCAGAATAATATGGCTTCACACCGACCTTCAAAACCGGTTAAATCGTGCAAGGCTAATTTTGCTTGGGTGCCTACTTTCACCATTCCGCCGTCATGCCAGTGCCAAGTAGCACTTTTAGTCCCGAACGTTTCTTTGAGCGCTTTGCCATTGATTTTCAGCTGGAACTTTCCGGGCGCACCAGGTGCATTCCATGGGGCAACCCAATCTCTGGTTCGAACCCATACTCGGTAAGTCCCAGCGGTAGGAAATTTAATTTCTGTGGTGGCATCTTTAACGGGTATGCCTAATCCATGAGCTAATAAATAAGGAGAGCCCATTTGCTCCATGGATTGTTGGTCTAATTCCCAACCCCCATGATTCGCAAATTGTTCCGCCTCCACAAAAACGAATTCTTGTGCAGCGGCTTTAGATTTAAATTGAGCTAATGAGGAAAATTGGCTGGCCAATAAACAAAGGCTTGTGTTACCAACAAAGCCCATAAATTCTCTCCTTTTCATACGATTGATCTAAATTTTCATTTTTTAAGCTACTCATGTTTGCGTTCAAAAAGGTTTTAATTGTTCAGAACGCAAAGCAAACTTAGCATTCGAATTTAGCATTTATTTTAGTTAAAATAAAACAATTTTACTGCAAGTCAAAAGCCATTGAATTTAATAAGGCATTTGAAAACATCCTTACATTAAATAGATATTGGAAATCAGATTTTACCTGATTAAAAACATGAAAAGTGATTCGTGTTGTAAGTCATATAATGCCCCTACTTTTAAATTGACCTTTGTTAAACAAACAAAAAATATCATGAAAAAAGTAGTCGTAACAATCATTATTTTCTCATTTGCAATGATTGCATTTGCTTGCCAAAAGGCAAATCCAGTTGAGAATGCCACCGTAAGCATGACGGCAAGTTTGGCATCTATTCAACAATCGGTAACCCTTTTACCGAAAGAGCCCTTAGAAGAAGCCGAATTGGCACGTATACTTTTTATTCGGGAGGAAGAAAAATTGGCATACGATGTGTATAAAACGATGTTCGACAAATACGGGGTAACTGTATTTCAAAATGTACCAAACAGTGAATTGAGTCATATGGAATCCATGTTGACCATTATCAAGAAATATGATTTAGTCGATCCAATTGATGTTAACCCAAGGGGAATTTTCAAGAATTCGGCCTTACAAGAATTATATACAAAATTAATAGATCAAGGAAATATCAGTCTTTTATCCGCATATCAAGTTGGCGCATTAATCGAAGAACTTGATATTAGTGATTTAAATAGCTCCCTGGCAGTGACCAACAACCAAGATGTTCGAATAGTGTATGATTTTTTAAATAAAGGTAGTCGTAACCACTTAAGGTCTTTCTTTAGAAACATTAAAATGTTGAATGGCACATATATTCCTATTTACATTAGTCAGAGTGAATTTGATTCCATTGTTAATTCTGCCAATGAAAGATTTTGGTAAAACTGATATTCCATATTGGAAATCAAAAAGAATAAAAAAGCCTAAGCAAAAACTCAGAAAGTCAATGCTTAGGCTTAAAATTTTTACTAGGAAATTTATTTTACGATAGGACGAGCATATTGCTCAGCCTTACTAATTTTTCCATCTAAATTAAAGGTGAAAAATTCGATCATTTGCTTCTCCCAAACGGTTCCGTCTTTCAATACACGCTTTTCAGTTGAAGAAACCAAAATACCTGAAACAGGATCCGTATTTGTGATTTTAAAAGGAAGGATCATGTCCGGTTTCCATTCCAATGATTTGAACATAGCAAAATATGTAGGCCAATCACTCTTTTTTAACACAGCTTTTTTCCCTTCAAAATCGACCGTCTTTATTTCGTCAGCAACCTCCTCATAAACTCCAGCTGCATCCATCGCGTTGTAAGCCTTCACCCATTGCTCTATGGCAGCAATTTCTCCACGGTTTGAAAATTGGAATGATCTACCATTATTTTCATCTGCTGGATTAGCGGTAATCATTTTACCACCAGAAGTTTTACCAAATTCATTGGTAGAAGGGATAGTTGAATATTGTTGAAAATCACTGATTTTCCCAGCTTTATTCACTGTAAACAATTCAAACAAATTCATTTTTTGCTTAGACCCGTCATTGGCAACTCGGTCCTCAACAGATTGTAACATCACAATTTCGTCCGTAGAACCCTGCACTTTAATAGGAAGAATGGATATAGGCACATCATTTAATGATTTCATAGATGAATGCCATTTACGGTTGAAGTCTCCACCCATTTTCTGCATTTCTTCAGTCCACAAAGCCATCTCAGCTGCAGAACTATTTGAGTTATAAGCCTTAACAGCATCCAATACAACTTGACTAGATTTTTCAGAACCTAATTGGAATGCTTTCCCAGCACTTGGACCTGAAAAGATCTTTCCAGCTGTTTGAGCTGAAAGCGTAAGGGTAGATGCAATGAATGCACCTAAAAGAATAATTTTTTTCATGAAAGAATGTTTTGATTAATATTTAAAATGAACAACAAATTAAAAAAATAGGCAAATGAATATGACAAAACGTCGTTCCAACTTGTTCCTTTTTATGCTTTTGGGAACATTTTTGCAGGTTTTGAACATTGATTGAATAGCCATGTTTTGATAGATTTGGCAAACTTAAAATATTATACAATGATCAAAAAATCCATTCTTACTGTTTTATTCGCTGCAAGTGTTATGGCTTGCACGAGTGAAAACGACAAAAATGCCGCCAAAGGCAAAGAGAATATTACTTACTATTCTCGTGTTTGGGAAGTGGCCATTAATGAAGGTCGAACTAATATCCTCGATTCCGCTTATACGGACGATGCTATTCTCCATACAGTGCCTGAGATTAAAGGGAAAGCTAACGCCAAAGCCTATTATGATAACTATGTTACAGGATTTTCTGAGCGCCAATTTATCATTAAGGAAATCTTTGCTGATGGAGATAAATTAGTAAAATACTGGCAATTTAAAGGTAAACATACCGGAACATTCTTTGGTATTCCTGCTACTGGAAAATCAGTTGACGTAATCGGAACGACCATCGTTAAAATGAAAGATGGCAAGATCGCGGAGGAGCAAGACTTCATGGATAACATGGTGTTTATGCAACAATTAGGTTTATTACCTGCCGCTAAATAAAACCTTTTGACTGAGGCTAATCGCCTCAGTCAAAATTGTTTTCTTTTATATAAACAGACGGAGTCACTCCCTTACGGGCTTTGAAAGCGTCTATAAATTTAGATCTAGACACAAAACCGGAAAGATTGGAAATCGCTTCTATGGTTAGTTTCTTGGCGTTTCCATCGTGTATCAACTGGCTTGCATATTCAATCCTTAAGTCATTTTTCCATTCGCCAAAAGTTTTTTCCAATTCTTTGTTGAAGTAATTGGACAATACCCGTTCAGGAATTTTAAGATCAAATGACATTTGAGACAACGTAAAATCTTTTTTTACAAAAGGTGATTCGGCTAGATAAGGCAAAATCACTGAATTAAAATCGATTTCACCAAGGACACTTTTCAGAGGTTTCGAAAGACTTAATTTTATCTTTCTAAAATTTGTTTCATCCTCCATTCCTTCTCTGTAAGAAATATTTCCATAGAGAATTTTGGGGAAAAGAAACAAAAAGAAGTTTTGTATAAAAAAGCCTCCTCCACAAATTCTGAAGAAATGTTCTTCGCTAAATAGTTCAATGGATGAAATACCCAAAAATGCAAATGGCTTTGTATACAGCGTAATCATATGCCCTAAACTCATGCTGGCAATCAATACTTGCAAAAATGCCAAGGTGAAAAACCAACGCTTAATCACATAGTGGTTGGACGGAATCATTCCATATTTTTTTATTAAAATCTTCTTATTCCAAAAGAAATATATGACACTAGAAAATGCATATATAATCAAATGAATTGAACGTCCATATAACAATTGCTCAAAGGTCAGCCAATTGAAATTCAAACGATAATCCTCCGTTATGTTCACAATTTCATGAGCCATTTTTGTTTTAACGTCAAAGGGCAAACTCGTGAAGGGCCAACAAACCATCACGACAAAAGCCGCTGGAAGTAGATGCAATGCGTCTATTCGTCGGAACTCCTTGTGTTCTGAAACGGAGTACTTGACATAGAAAAATAATAATGGACCTAAGAGAAAGGAGAGCGGCAAGAAATGAACAAAACAAACACCCTCCCAAAACTCAACTTTGCTATAATGTAGTCCAAAATAGACGAAGACGACCAAGTTGCAACAAAGGAAAAAGAGCGCTAAAAAAACATTGGATCTGTTCAAAGAACTCAAATAATACAACAGAATAAAAGAAGTAAATATGCCAAATACAGGCGCTAAAATTTCCAAATTTCAAATTAATTTAAATACAATGTAGTCAAATTTAAATGGATTTCATTTAAGATAGATCCTTAGGGTTGAAACAGAATTAAAGATTTTTTTGACTTAAATTCGGATTTTATTCAAAAATTTTAGAGGAGCCCTACCTTACAATAAGTGGACCAATTTGTTCCGCCCACTTTTTATAGGCCACCGCTGAGGGATGCAAACCATCCTTAGCAACCCATGCGGGATTTGATTTAGCTTCTCTCCCCAATACAGTAATGTCTAGGTATTGGCATTTGAAGTCTTTAGCTAGATTTTTATTTAAACGATTGAAGAGGTCGATTTCTCTTTTGATTTTAGTTGTATCCAGTTTTTTGCCTTCTGGGCTTAAGCTATAATCAGGAATAGACAGGACTAACACATGTTGGCTTTCCCCCCGAGTCGCCTGAATGGCCCGATTTAAAATCGATTTAAAATTCTTACTATAGGTGCTCGTATCAATCCCTTGAAACTGATCATTTACACCGATCAACACCGTCACAAAATCATAAAAAGCTAGATTTTGTTGGCTTATCGATTTATCAAGCTGACCGGAAGTCCAACCCGTTGTAGCTACATAGGTTAGTTGGGCCGTTTTAATCGATCTCAATTTCAACAAATCGAGCGTCTGCGCCGGAAAACGTTCTGGTGTATTGACTCCCTGACCTATGGTGTAGGAATCTCCTAGGGCCAACCATGATATAGAGGTGGAATCGTCTTTAGGCTTCAGTGTAGACTCTGAAGGTTTCTGGCAGGAAAGAAGAACAAAACCTATAAACAAAACCAGAGTCCATCGCATGATAAAAAAACGATTGAGCATGCAGATTGTTTTCATTCAATAGGTTGAAAATAAAAAGGGACGAAATGATTCAATTTTCGCCCCCCTTTTTTAATTAAATCAGTTGAAAATAATTATTTCTGCTGCTTTCCAGGATACAAAATAGTTTGAATCCGATCGATGCAATCCTCCAAATGATAAATGGTTTCAGTATCCTTGAATTTGATTTTGGCCAGGTTGATGGAGGCCAACAATGCCTTTAATTCTCCACGGACAGTCGACCGGACATCCGATTGCGCGACTGAATAATATTCTCTGTTGGTCGGCGAAGGCACCATTTGTTCGGTCAATAAATACTTCATCCGCTCAATGTATGCCTTTTGTAAATTTCTTCTAAATACCTCAGGCTTCGCTCCAGACGCAAGCTCGCTCCACAAACCTACCCGTAAGTCTTTACAGAATTCCACTGATTTATAATAATTAGCCTCTGAATGCGAACTATTATCCAATCGGGCCAAGGTTTCAAAACTCAATAAATCGTTTAAATGAGTTACCTGTAAACCTCTGATTTTTTCATTATATCCCATCATTTGATGCGTAACTACTTCCTTATTGATCAACCAAGCTACGTCCGAAAATGCATGGTCCAACAACCATTTCATGGCCATTTGTTGTTTCGCTTTAGGCACTACAATGTAGGAAGCAACCTGTTGGTTCGGCTTCGAATACCGTTCATAATAACCGCCAACGCTAGTGACTACATGTCCAACATAGCGAAACCAAGCTGTCAATAATTCATCATTTACCTCAATCAAATCATCGTAATTATTGGTCTTCTTGCTCGTCCAATCCGCCAAATTCTTAGCCACGACTTTCAAGTTTTTCATGGCATAATTTCCCGCCCTAACGGGGTCATTGCCGATATCCTCTGTCTGTGAACTTGGGTCAAAAGTCGTCCCCTGATTTCCAAATCGAAATCTCAAATCTCCTGCTTTGGCTTCAATCCACTGATTTAATGTAGTAACCTCATCTTCAGGTTTTACGGAATTTGGCAATATTCGATACCCCCAATTCACCGCATAATCATCGTAAGGACCCATTTTCCGAATGTAACGAACTCCCTTGTCTTCTGGTTGAGCTATGTAATTAAATCGAGCATAATCCATGATCGTCGCCGAAATACCCTGCGTTTTGGTAAACTCCGCATTTCGATAATCTTCCACCTCATACGAACTGCTGGCACCCATATTATGTGGAAAACCCAAGGCATGTCCTACTTCATGCGAGATAACCATTTCCATCATTTCACCAATATCCTCTTCACTCGTTTCAAGCGTCCTGGCTTTGGGATTAGACGCAGCGGTCTCCACTAAAAAACGATTGCGATACGACCTTAAATGATTATGGTACCAAATAATATCAGATTCAATAATTTCTCCCGTTCTAGGATCACTGACACTTGGCCCCATCGCATTTCTTGTGGTACTGGCCACATAACGAATTACTGAATAGCGAATATCCTCTGGTGAAAAATCGGGATCCTGTTCTTTTGTCGGGGCATCCTTGCAAATAATGGCATTTTTAAAGCCCGCTTGCTCAAAAGGCTTTTGCCAATTTTCCACTCCCTTTTTGATATGCTTTCTCAACTTCTCAGGAGTAGCCGGATCTAAATAATAGACAATTTGTTTGATGGGTTCTACGAGTTCCCCCCTTTTATAGGCCTCCATGTCTTTAGGCTCTAATCGCCATTTACGGATGAAGGTTTTTTGATCTGACTTAAGCTCTTCACTCGAATAGTCGTATTGTTTTTGGGTAAACCAACCAACACGCTGGTCAAATAAACGTGGCTTCATCGGCTTTTCAGGCAATAAAATCATGGATTGATTCATCTGAATACTGATCGACTCCGTGTAGGCTGTCGATGAAGGTTTAGACGCCGAATAGGTAAAATCCTGAACCACTTCAATGTTCAAAGGAAATGACTTCACGGAATGAATGAAACTACGGCTCGGATCTAAGCCTTTCACTTTGTGCGCTTCTCGTAAGGAAGCATTCAAACCACTCATGGCCGGTATGTCACTGGTATAAAATTTAGTTACATCGATCACCACATTTGAGGAATCCTTGCTATACGTCTCTATATCAAAGGCATACAAGGTGGGCTCATAATTATTTGCCTTCACCGAAATACTAATGGGCAAGGAATCATTGGCCACCGCGGCATAGGATTTAACTTTGATTAATATTTTCTCTTGGAATTTTTCCCAAACGACCAACTGCTCATTCGTAGAAGTACCGGCATTAAAATAACCACCACCTAATCCATTAGGAATTTTAGAAATTCTGCTAACGAGCAACATATCCTTACCCAGGTATTTTTTAGGTATTTCAAAATAATATTTATCGCCTACTTTATGCGTTGAAAAAACGCCTTTTTGCGATTTGGCTTCTTTGGTAATCAACTGATCGTAATCCTTGGATTTTTTTTCTACTTTTTTCTCAGCAACGACTTCCGCTGGTTTGACTGGATCCTTTACAAGGCTTTTTGATGTTTGAGCGATGGATAGGTAGTTGGCGCTCAATAAAGAAATAATCCAAAATAATCTTTTAACGTTTTTCATGAGTTATACTGATGTAAAAGTGTTTATTTAATGGCGAGTTTTCAGAAATATATTTTCAATTTCAGCATATTAACTTTCAAAACCCAATTTGGTGTAATTTGTTTTATCCACTTCAGTTTAAATGAAATCATGTCCCCCTATCCGTTTTTGGAACAATAATTAATCTTAATTTAATTTACAAACTTTATAAATTCAGATATATTTACGCTTTCAAAACAATCACCTTTTAAAAAATCATCATGAAAAAATCTTTCATTATTTTATCCATGTTACTCATGGGTATCACCATCAACTTATCTGCTCAATATACATCCATTAAATTAACTGCCGCAGCGGACACCATTTATTTAGGTGATAGTGGACGTAAACCGATGACGACTCGTGTACTTACATTTAATTATGAAGCAAAATCTGATGCTGCCTTTGCCCAAGCATCTATGGATGTGCACCACATTAACCCATTTGATCTTCCTGAGATTTATGTGAATGGGAAATTGATTCATGCCAACATATACTTCCCGTCGTTAGCAACATCCACTAAATTTTCTTTCTTTAAGGTTAAAGGGCTTACTGATTTAGTTGTCAATTCGCCGATCGGTAATGAAAACGCAAAGCTTAGTTTTCTCTTAACTGCTCAAGATCTATTACCCGGAAAAAATGTGATTCGAATTACTATTGGCAATAGAAGCATTGAAAACTTAGATGATTTCGCTATCACCAATCCTAAAATTGAAATGAGAGGTAAAACAGCGAGTGATTCATTCTCTGACTATTCAAAATAATCTCCTTTGTTCTAAATTTAAAAATCCACCTTTACGGGTGGATTTTTTTATTGATAGCAAATCGTACATTAGCCTTATTTTGGCATCGCATGTAAAAGCTCCATACCAGTCGAATACCTTGGTTTAAAGCCTGTCCAAAGCTTATCATTGGAATTTTTCTGAACATCTAAATATTTCATGTAATCTAATTTCTTCAAATGAATGCCTAAAAATGCGGTCACAAAATGTTGGTTATTATTATTTAACCGATATTCATTCCAGCTGGGCTCCGAATAATGATTGTATTCACTTGGACTAACTCCTTCAGCCAGCGTTTCCGCAGGTGGCGGATTGGGCGCGACATTATGACGTGCGTTTTGGTAAGTCAATAAATATCGATTGGCATTAATCGCCCCCTCATAAATCGCTTTGATTCCATCCTCATACCCTGACACGTCATCCAAACTTCCGGCCACAAAAAACGTAGGAGTCTTTAATCCCTTTAATCCTTCTTTATCCCACGCTCCTCTTTGCATGCCCCAAGGAGCAAAGGCAACCACCGCTTTAATTCGAGCATCCAAAGAAGATAGGTATTCTGGTTGGCCCGCCATACGAACCCGTATCGCATGACTTCCTCCTGAAAGTACGGCAAAAGTCGAATCCATTTTTGGACTATATCCAGCACCCGCCACATTTAATACCCCATATCCGCCCATAGAATACCCCACAATTCCTGTATTTTCTACATCCACGATTCCTGATAAAAAATGCTTACTACCTTGGCCAGAAAAACCAGCTAATGAATTCAATACAAATAAAACATCCTTAGATCGATTTAATAAGGTGCTTTGAAAAGCTGCCCGGTCAGAATATGTAGATTCCGTATGGCCGATTGACACCACTATGTAGCCTTTGGATGCTAAATTTTCAGTGAGGTAACTAAGCAATAAACGAGAACCAGGATAGCCGTGAGATACGATGACCAAAGGATAATTACCTTCTGAGCGATCGGGTTGCGCATCTCTCAGCGCACGCCCTAAATAAGTATAAGGTATTAAAGGTCGCTTAGGGTCATTTAATAATCCTAAGGTGGATTTATACGTTTCCAAAGCTTTTTGGCCAGCAGGAATCACAGCGGGGTACCAAACTTCCAACGTAAGCGATCGGTCATATAATGGATCCACACCCGCTTTTGATTTAAGCACATCCACCTGATTTTTATTCACCACCTCCATCGTTCGGACACCCACCGCATATTTGCCACGGGGAGCTAATTCAGGGGCGCTAGGTAGCGCATCGCCCACGATAAAATTGGGTGAAGGTATTTGGGCACATAACGGGTTTAGGCTACAAAATCCTATCAATAGGAAGAAGGCAATGGATTTTATCTTAAATGGATTGTTCATTTAGAAGAGTTTTTTGAGTTTAATTCATTGGTTAATCTTGCGTAAATTGTTGTGGATGCGCTTCGTCAAAATTAGTTAAGTCTTGATAAAACTTAGCCACACGCAGAATGGTTCCCTCGTCGTACAGCTTCCCCACAAAAGAAATACCGGTGGGAAGTTTCGTTTTTGAATCAAATCCGTTGGGTACGCAAACTACAGGATGTCCCGTTAAATTCGTGATGGCCGATTGATTTCCGCCACCCCGGGAAGGACAAATAATTGCGTCAAATTGAGACACCACGGCATTCACTTTTTGCATTAATAAATAACGGTGTCTTTGAGCATTAATATATTCCACGGCTGGTACAAATCGGGAAGTTCGAAACTGGTTAGGCCAGTCCGATTTTGTTTGTCGGGTCAATAAATCATCCACGTTATTTCGGGTTAATTCGTCAAACTGAGCTCCACATTCAGCACCAATCACCACATCCATGATGTTAAAAGGATAGGCCGTTGAATCTGGAAAATCGACAGGAATGAGTTGGACCCCCTGCTTTTTCAACAAAGAAATAACTTTCCATTCATTTCGACTTGTATCCTTAATTTTATCAAAATAGTTTTTAGCATATCCGATTTTCATCCCTTTTAAAGGGCGGTTGGCATCATAATTAAAAGGCCGATTGACCGCGGCTAAATCTTGGCCATCAGTCCCATGAATAAAACTAAAAACAATGGCTGCATCGTTTGCCGAGCGGCAAATGGGGCCAATTTTATCTAAACTATAACTTAAAGCCATCGCGCCTGATCTACTTACACTCCCGAAGGTCGGCCTCAAACCCGTTGCCCCACAAGTCGTAGAAGGCGAAACAATACTTCCCCAGGTTTCTGTGCCAATCGCAAAAGGCACTAAACCAGCCACGGTGGCTGAAGCGGAACCGGCCGATGAACCCGACGAACCATAAGCTAAATTCCATGGATTTTTGGTTCTTCCTCCGTACCAATAATCGCCCATCGCCAAAGCCCCCAAAGAAAATTTAGCGACTAAAACAGCACCTGCAACCCGAAGTCTTTGATATACATAAGCATCCTCCTCGATTCGCTGATCTTTATAAGGCGCGGCACCCCAAGTAGTTTTGGTCCCTTTGATCGCAAACAAATCTTTTAACCCGTAAGGAATTCCGTGAAGTAAACCGCGGTATTTTCCAGCCGCGATTTCGCGGTCGGCCTGCCTAGCCTGCTTGAAGGCGATTTCCTCTTGCAAACTAACGACACATTGTAAAGCATCCCCGTGCTTCTTAATGCGGTCAATAAAAAAGCGCGTTAAATCGAGTGAAGTTATTTGTTTCGACTTGATCAAATAAGCTAATTGGTCAATCGAATAAAAAGCCAAATCCGCTTTATTCACAGGCAATTTTGCCATGGATTTAGGCCAAATAATCGGTCTTTGTTTTTGGTCAAATTTCATTCCTGGTAGCGCAGGATTTTGCCAAAGACTTAAGGGGACATTATTATTTAAGCTTAATTTATGCATCGCCTTGTAATTAGCTAAATTATCAAGGACATCAGAATAGAGCGTATCTAACTCTTGGCTCGTAAACTCAAGGTCAAAAACACGTGCGGTCCCTTGAAGATCTGATTTCGTTTGAGCTAGGGCAGGAAGGCAACAAAGCATCAAAAACAAGATTTTTTTCATGTTAAAAAAAGTTTGTTAAATGATTATAAAAAATCAAGGAAGGTTTTCACCTTCCTTGACAATTAAATAGTGATAAAAATACGAATTACATCGTGCAACTCATATCCGCTCCACAGCATTGAGGTGATTTGATTTTACCTTCACATGAGCGGCAAATAGAAATTTGAACTTGATTCCCATCTGACAAAACCAACATATCATTTTCTAAAGGTTGATCACATTTTGCACAAGAAGCATTTACTGCCATTCCACAAGATTTACATTCGTACGTAGCCATATCGATTATTTTTAATTTTTGTTAATTTCTTTGAACACCTAAAATGAGGTATAAATTTAATTTTTAAATTTAGTTAATATTTGTTTTTAAATGAAGTTTCTCTTCTAAATTACTGTGTAAACCTAAGCCATTTACATATTGTTTCTACAAATCAATTAAATCTAGCATCTATTCGCATCCACTAACATTTACAAACCAATTATCTTGAATTGAAAATTACTTAACCGGTGCCGCAAATCCAATCTTCGCTAAATCATCAAACAGTTTTTGAACTTTAGAAATCCCCTTCGAATCATTTAGGTCATAATACCGGTATACTTCCATATCCGTTTTGTGAATTCCATTTTCCTGAATAGCACCCTGAGATTTATACTCAGAAATCACCCAATCAGCGACTATCTTATAACTTACTTTATCGTTTTCCTTAAAACGAAAAGCGCGATTCAGTGTGAACGTTGGCGCATCTGCTTTAATTTTTGTCTCTGGATATCCTTCTAACATGCTGAATTCCATCGGTTTGCTTGCGGCATTCATAGGCGAACCTGCAATAACAATGGGCTTATGAGGACCTTTAAACCTTTGAATAGCTCTCAAAGCCATTAAAACGGACGTTTTATGATGCCCATGCTGACCCGCGTGTGGAAGCATGGTAATAACGAAATCATAGTCGCGATCGGCCAGTAAGCGATCCATTCTTCTTTCAACATACGGAATGTCCCAATTTTTTCCAGAGATATAAGGTTTAGGGTCCGTTGTATACCAATCGTCTGGTTGCTCCATAAAATAGATATTGCGAACCCCTATGATTTTACCGGCATTCAAAATCTCTTGCTTTCTCAGCATCGGCAAATGTGTGCGGGCTACGATGGAATCTGTTAGGTTTAAGTTGTAATAGAGGGCGCCCAATTGTGAATCGGCAAAGCCTCCACCTCCATCGGTCATGACTGCCATGTCCACAGTCCCTTTCATTTCATGGGTGATTTTGAACATGGTCACCGAGAAACCTGTTTCATCATCTGGGTGAGCTGTGACGACTAAAACTTTAGGTCCTTGACCGAATAAAGACAAGGTCATTAAGGAATAAATGACCGTAAAAAAAGTGAGTGTACGTTTCATATGTATTTGGATTTTATAATTGTATTATTTGGCGTTAGCCAATTGATGTATGGTATTTTGAACAAGGCCATCGATCGATTTCCCATTCTGGCCCATGAGTTGATATTTTATTTCCATTCCCCAAGTTGTCTTTATCGCAGGAATGGTCAAAAAGATCGACTTCATATCAGGCGCTAATTCTGCTTTTTCCACCTGGATGGTTTTTTCGTTATGATGTTTGGATCCATATTTTCTTGATCTCAACAAATCCCAAATCTTAATTTGATAATTAGTCAGATTAGAAGCACTCGTAGAACTTAATGGGTTTGCAAAAACCAATTGAATCCCTTTGTTGGTCGCATGAATTTCCAATGGCACATTGACCGGTTTATTGGTCGGTTTTATCCGATACAATCCACCCAATTGAGATTGTGTAGAACCCCAGGCCGATAAACCACAAAGGTACAATTGACCATCTTGCGAATTAAATCTTCCCCGCATAATTCCAGTAGAGAATCTTGGCATGGGCAATTCTACAATTCCCCCTTGCAACTGTCCATTTACTTTTTCAAACGGAATTACAAAAACCTTTCCATATCCATATGAAAAATTCAAGAGCTTTCCATGTAAGGGTCCCCATGAAGGACTATCTACCCATAATAATTCCGATGGAGATTGATCCAATTCTCGATCCACCCAAACAAGCGGTTGTTCCATACTTGAATTCGAACTATCGGGATGCGCATGGTAGCTGAACATATTTCCATAAAATCCACCTTTTTTAACCCAATTGATACGGTTCATCGGATTCCAATGTCCCTCTTGGTCCGTGACAATAAAACTGCCATCTGGATTTATACAAACTCCATTGGCCGCTCTAAATCCCGTAGCCGTAATCTCCGTTTGCTTACCGTCTTTACTTACTTTAATTAAAGTTCCATGTTGGGGTACTAATGCCTCCCTAGCATGCCGAGCGCTTTTGGCGTAATAGAAATTTCCTTCCTTATCCGTTTGTAGCCCCATCGCAAATTCATGGAAATGGTCTGTCACCTGATGGTCATTGTTGAAACTCTCATAAAAATCAGTTTCCCCATCGCCATTAAAATCGTTTAACCTAACCAATTGGTCCCGACAAGTCACATAAATCACTTCGTCGATTACTTTAATTCCGAGCGGCTGAAATAACCCAGAAGCAATTCGTTGCCATACGAGTTTACCCGAGTTATTAGTAAAACCATCCACCTTCCAAATATCACCATCACTCGAACAAACCACACCCTTGTTTTTATCTTGAAAGAAATCAATCCCACTTAACCTTAATTGGTTGCGCCAAATAGGATTAAAAGGCGGATTCAAAACATCTACTTGGAATGCCCCCTCATCCGTTCCTGCTATAATATCGGTCGTGATTTTTTCAGAATACCGAGTCTTGCCTCCCCGAGTTAACCCATCTAATGAAAGGGGATCTTGGCTTGTTTGAGCCCAAGAAACAAGGCCATTCACGGAGGACTTAGCCATAAATAATTTAACTTTTACGTCTGCATGAGCAGATAGGTTCATGACAATAAAACCATCCTCTTCGGCTAAAATAGCCCCTGTTCCTTTTATGGCAACCGAGGTGCCTTTAGGAGCCACGCGCATTTTTAATGGATTTGGGGATTTAGTTATATTTAAAGTCCGGGTAAATACAGGGCTATTCTGCATCATTTCCATGCCAAACATCTCCAATACATTTGAATTGCCAACGGTATAACGAATAATTTCCTGGTCACCGTTTTGATATATTCCCTTATAATGTGCCCATTCTTTGGGCAGCGGACCAAAACGTCTTTTATCACGAGCCATAAAGCGAAAATCCTCAAAAGATCCCGTGAGCGGGTTAGCCCAACCGGGCCCCATCGGATTTGAAAAATGAAGATCCCCTACCGTTCTTGGTGAAATATTGTGTTTGCCATTAAATAATATGGCTTCCCAATCGATAAATCCCTCTCCTGTCCACGCACCCGCTACTCGGAGCACGTCATGATCAAACATCATCCAAGCTTTTCCAGCAGCCACACCCCCTTTGCCAGGATCCAAACGTATCGCAATTCCCTTATAGGCAAAGTTTGCATGGCCAAAGTTTTCATCAGGAAGTGGTGATACCGAACCACCAGATCTTTGTCGGGGAGCTGCTCCCAAACCGACCAACTCATACGTATTGATTAAAAAATTGCCATAATCCATTTCAGCCCATGGCTTATAGACTTTAGGTAATGGTCCTTTTGACTCACCTTTTGGCAAACTACTTAGGTATTTCTCATCCCATTTCGCCAGTGTAAGCGATGGATTTTTAGCAATGAAATTTTGTTGGATGTAATGAATGACATCGTATTTTTCAACGGGCGTTAAATGCATTTGGGGAGGCATAGATCCAAACCCTTTGGTAATCGTTTGATATATAGCATAGGAATCATGGCCATATTTAAAAGGCTCTGCCCAAAATTTCCTAGCCGAAGGAATGGTTCCTGGTTCAATGGGCGTTCCGTGGCAACTTAAGCAATAGTTCTTATAGATAACCTCTCCGCGGGTCATTGACTCATCAAAGTGATCATCAATCGCCAGCATGAATCCTTTATGATCCAAGTCCTTTTCATACCCGGGTAAATCCAAATCAGAGAGGATAAAACGACTTTTTTCTTCCGTGGATTTTTGCTGTATGGGTGAACAAGCACACATGCAAATCAAGAATAAAGAACAAAAAATAGTCTTAATTTGGTTTATCATGGCAAACAAGATTTTAAATACCTACGCACACCTTAATTTTTAACTGAGTTTACAATTTCGAAAACTCCTTTACCAATAAATTCGTAATCATTTTATAGCCTTTATCGGATGGATGCAAACCATCAAATGTTACATCGGATGCCTCCACCGGATATGGATATTCATCCGTTTCAGGATTAAATGGCACGTCGATAAAATCTGGATATTTAAAGTTTTTATACTCGCTGGTTAGTGGGTCTTTTAAGCGCTTAAACTTAACCAAATGCGCATGGTCCATGTTTTTTGCATGGTATAAATCGACCACAGGCATATGTTCAAACCGGGCTATATCCTTAACAGCATTGGCAAAAGTTTCCAAATTTTGGCCCTTTTTATCACGGTAAGAACCATAGGCGTTGTTTTTGAAATTATTAATGTAGACAAAGTCTACACGTTGCATCGGCGTAATAAAAATAATTTTAGCATTCGGATTTAAAGACTTTAGTTTATTGACGATGATTCTAAATGAACCATGCACCGTTCCATTGCCTGTGTTATTTTCATAATCAGAAAACTCACCCAAGGGCTTTGATCCCCACCAATCATTCGTTCCTAAAAAGATGGAATACACATCCGCTTTTTGAATGCCTAAATTTTCAATTTCGGTGGCTATTTTAATGACGGTCCAACCATTATGTCCTTGGTTTACAAATCTAATATGAGGCATTTTTTCAACCACTCGAGTCATGTAACCTTTTGTCGTTCGGTTGCCCGTCTCATTGGGATGGTCATTTAAATAGGTAATGGAATCTCCGATGGCAACCCAGGTGATATTAGGTTGTACAAATGAAAATTGGACCCATACAAGGCAAAGGAGTAGAATAAGTTTTTTCATCATAGGTTTTCAAAAGCAATACACTCAAAAAATAAAAAAATCGGGCCTCAATTTGAAGCCCGATTTTTAATTTAAGAAGCTTTAACAATCGCAAAACTCTGCTCCATGTCCGCCTTAATGTCATCGATATGTTCGATGCCCACAGACAAACGCAAAGAAGCTGGTTTTACTCCAGCAGCCATTTGCTCTTCATCGCTTAATTGTTGGTGCGTCGTAGCAGAAGGCTGAATAATCAATGTTTTGGTATCTCCCACATTGGCCAAATGACTAATCATCTGTAAAGAATCCACAAATTTAGTAGCCGCTTCTTTTCCTCCTTTAATTTCAAAGGATAAAACAGCACCAAATCCTCTCTTTAAATATTTTTTAGCTACCGCATGATTTGGGCTACTCGCTAAACCTGGATACATGACTTTAGAAACCTGAGGATGTTTTTCTAACCACTCAGCTATGGCTAAGGCATTTTCAGTATGGCGTTGCACGCGTAGCGATAAGGTTTCAATTCCTTGCAACAATAAGAATGAATTGAACGGAGACTGAGAAGATCCAAAATCACGAAGACCTTCCACGCGAGCACGAATGATAAATTGGATGTTGCCAAAAGGACCGCCAATTCCAAAAACAGAATTAAACACTAATCCATGATATCCTTCAGAAGGTTCTGTAAACTGCGAAAACTTGCCATTGCCCCAGTTGTAATTTCCTCCGTCGACAATCACGCCGCCAATACTCGTTCCATGTCCACCGATCCATTTGGTCGCTGACTCAACGACCACATTGGCTCCATGTTCTAAGGGCCTAAACAAATACCCACCTGCACCAAACGTATTATCAACGATTAAAGGCAAATCATGTTTTTTCGCAACGGCTGAAATTTTATCAAAATCAGGCACATTGAAACTAGGGTTACCGATTGTTTCGGTATAAATGGCTTTGGTATTTTCATCGATCAAAGACTCCATGCTCGCCGCATCATCACCCTCAGCAAATCGAACTTCGATTCCCAAACGCTTGAAAGCTACTTTAAATTGATTGTAGGTTCCCCCATATAAATACGATGAACTCACAAAGTTATCTCCCGCTTGTAAAATATTATTCAAGGCAATGAACTGAGCCGCTTGGCCAGAAGAAACAGCTAAAGCCGCTACTCCACCTTCTAAGGCTGCCATTCGTTTCTCAAAAACATCGGAGGTCGGATTCATAATCCGAGTATAAATATTACCAAATTCCTTTAGCGCAAATAAATTGGCCCCATGCTCTGAATTATTAAACACATAGGAAGTGGTTTGGTAAATAGGAACCGCTCTTGCCCCGGTCGTTGGGTCTACTTCTTGGCCCGCATGGATTTGTAAAGTTTCAAATTTTTGATTTTGTATAGACATGGCTTCGTTATGATTATTTTATTTTTTTCTGATTTTTAAATTTATAAAAAAATATAGGCAAAATGATTTTTTCAAACCAAATTTAAATGTGTTTTTAAAGACGCTTATGAACTTACAAGAAAAAATGCCAAGGCAGGCCAACAAAAATTTGATTAAACATAGGTACGGTGGTAAGTTTTGGCTTTTAATCGGATTGTTATTTTTTAATCCATTCACATCGCCTTCACAAAAAATCACCTTAGATCCACAAAAAACATTTCAAACGATGCACAGCTTTGGCGCGTCGGATTGTTGGTCCATCGCGATGGTCGGAAAATACTTCCCACAAGAGAAAAAAAATAAAATCGCCGAATGGCTTTTTAGCCAAGAGAAAGACGCACAAGGGAATCCAAAAGGCATCGGTCTTTCCATGTGGCGATTTAATATTGGGGCTGGAAGTACGGAACAAGGAATTGAGAGCAAAATCACCAATGAATGGCGGCGGGCAGAAAGCTTTTATTCGCAAGATGTTTGGGATTGGAAAAAGCAAGAAGGCCAACAATTTTTTCTACAAGCCGCAAAAAAATACGGAGTACCCTATACGTTAGGGTTTTTAAATTCTTCCCCAGTACAGATGACCAAAAATGGATTGGCCATTGGATCTGGAAAATTAGGGGAATGGAATTTCAATCCAGACAAAATAAACGAATGGACTGATTATCTTCTTAAGGTTTCGGCACACTTTAGGTTCAACTACCTAAGCCCGTTCAACGAACCACAATGGGACTGGGGTCCTGGAAAAAATGGCAAGGCATCCCAAGAAGGAACGCCCATTAACAACGCAGATTTGGCATGGGCCGTTCGAAAATTAGCAGGTCAATTTGAAAGCAAAGGCCTTAAAACAAGCATCGTCATTCCAGAAGCGGGTCAGATTGATTATTTGTATCAGAAAAATTCGAATCGAAAAAATGTCCAACAAGACAATCAGATAGAAACTTTTTTTAGTCCCACAAGCCCGCACTATTTGGGTAATTTGAAGTCCGTTGAAAAATTAGTCTGTGGCCATAGTTATTTCACCACCTCACCTGAATCCTTATTGATCAAAAAACGCAATGATCTACATACGGAGGCCGAGCAATACAAGGTAGGATACTGGCAATCGGAATATTGTATTTTGGGTGAAAATGCGGGAGAAATTAAAGGTGGAGGGGTAGATTTAGGCATGAAAACGGCCCTTTATGTGGCTAATGTCATACATTCCGATTTGGTCAATGCCCACGCTGCCTCATGGAGTTGGTGGCTTTCCGTTAGCGCAAATGACTTTAAAGATGGTTTGATTTATATATTCAATCAGGATCAAAAGGGAGAAAAAGAAGCAAATAAATACGACGCCGATTTATTTGATTCAAAATTGCTTTGGACCTTAGGCAATTACTCGAGATTCATTAGGCCCAACATGCAAAGAATAGAGGTGAATGTAGATCAAAAAAATTGCAAAATCTCAGGGTTTCAAGATAAAAACAAAGTAGTATTGGTCTTAGTGAATCAGGGAGGGGCTTTTGAGGTGGATTTACCTAAGCTGAAAAAGCATAAAAAAATAGATTCCTATGTTACCTCAGAAACAATGAATTTAGCATACCAACCCGTAAACTCGGAGAAAATCCAAGTTGCCAAGCAGTCCATTGTCACCCTAGTATATCACATTAAATAAACATTTTGGGTATAATTTCCCCACATTTGTCTTTTGCATAAAACCTATCCCATGAAATATCTTCTCTTATTCTGCTTACTCATTTCCAAGCCATTATTTGGCCAAATTCCATTATTGGAATCCAAGGTTTATTCCATCGACGAGCGAATGATCAAAACGAAATTCGGTTCTAAATCTTCTGTTTTCAAAGGCGAAGGAGATGCTTTGAAATTACAAGAAATGAATGTGATTCGGATTCAGGAAAAGAAGAGATATACCGTAAAGGCATCGGCAGATCGTGAACATTTTTTCATTCTAAAAAATGGAAACTTAAAGATTAGCTTAGGCGGTAAAGAGCAGGTTTTGCAAGTCGGCAGTATGGTCACTGTCATGCCTAAGGACCAAATTATTTTCGAAAACACTGAAGGGGTTTTGGCAGAACTTTATGAAATGAGCTATTTAGCAAAATCACCCATCAATGAAGAAAGGGGATTAAAAGCGGGCGGATCCTTTATCGTTCCTTGGGAAAGCGCCGTATTTAAAGCGACGGCTAAAGGTGGTGGCCGACAGTTTTTTGACAGAGCTACTGCCATGTTGAATCGTTTTGATATTCATGTGACGACTTTGAATGTGGGCCAACAAAGTCACGATCCGCACACGCATGTGAATGAAGAAATCATCTTGATGATTGACGGAAATGCGGAAGAAAGGATTGGTGATAAAAAAGAATTAGCAAAACCGGGAGATGTCATTCGTTTAGGATCCAAGGTATTACATAACATCACCAACGTAGGCAATAAACCTTGCCAATATTATGCCATTCAGTGGAATTAAAAAAATATATAATGAAGTCAAATACTTACTTTTTTGCGCTGCTCTTATTTGCAATGCCCTTTCTTTCACCTGCCCAAAATAAGGCTAAAAAGACCAATGTTTTGTTGATCGTGGTCGATGACCTCAACACGAGTTTAGGTTGCTACGGAAATAAACAAGTCAAAACACCGAACATAGACCGATTAGCTTCTATGGGTGTCATGTTTGATCGAGCCTATTGTCAATACCCTCTGTGCAACCCTAGTCGAGTTTCTTTTTTGAGTGGAAAACGACCTGAAAATACAGGCGTTTATGTCTTGAATGTACCTGCAAGAAAGGCGTTGCCGGATGCGGTTTTATTGCCACAATATTTCAAGAACCAAGGATATTTTACGGCGGGAGCAGGAAAAGTTTTTCATAATGCAAAAATGAGCGATGAATTATCCTGGAATTACTACTCGGATGAAGCGAGTATAGATGCTGAAGAAAAAGCGGCGATTGATACTCGATATGGAGGAGGAGATGGAAGACCAAAAGCCTATGTCTTAACGACTGATGGGAGCAAAACAAGGGATGGATTAAATACGAAAACCATCAAAGATTTGTTGGCCGCCAAGAAAGACCAACCCTTCTTTTTAGCTGTAGGATTCCATAAGCCACATTTACCTTGGACCGCACCTAAGAAATATTTTGATTTATATCGAGTCGACAAAATTCAAATTCGTGAAGATCCAAAAATGATCAATATACCGGCTGTAGCGATGCAAACTGAATTGTCGGGATTTGCCCAACCGGATTCGAGAGCAGCTGCTATTCAAGGGTATTACGCCTGTATTTCCTTTACAGATGCGCATGTAGGAGAGCTCATGGAAGTGTTAGATCAGGAAAAATTATGGGAAAACACCGTGGTGGTTTTAGTGGGTGACAATGGCTTTCATTTAGGCGATCATGAAGGTTTATGGGCCAAATTAAGTGCCTTTGATGCCTCCACGAGAGTTCCATTTATCATGGCTGGGGCTGGAATTCCGAAAGGTAAAGTGCTAGACCAACCGGTCGAATTGTTGGATTTATACCCCACCCTGCTTTCTTTAACAGGAGAAAAAGATCATTCGAAATTGGATGGCAAATCATTGCTTCCCTACATGCAGGGCAAGAACAATTCATCGGCTTATGCCAAAAGTCTTGTTTTTCACTATGACCCTAAAACAAAATCGGACGTCATGGGACAAACCCTGATACATAAAGACTGGAGGTATACCGATTGGGGAAAGGGAGAAAAGGGATCTGAATTATACATCAGAAAAAATGATCCATTTGAATTTGTGAATCGGATACAGGAAAAGTCCTTTTTGAATTTAAAAAATGATGCTCAAAAAACGATTCAATCGGGACCCATTCCTAAACCAGGTGAAAGCAATCGCCCAAGGGCATTATTAGAGCCAGGGATGGTGACGAATTAAAAATTTATTTTTTTTAAAAATATAAATTTTTAAAAACTAAAAAACTTACACTCTATGAAACATTTAGCCCTCATCTTAGCATCTCTTTTAGCTTTTGTTTCTTGTACCCAAACGTCAGAAACTGTCTCTCATTATTTCAGCTATCCAGATACTTTGGAGGCCGCCGGAGTTAAATTAATTCCCATCAAAACGCCCAAAGGTACTTTCAATGTTTGGACCAAACGTTTTGGCAATAACCCCAAAATCAAGATCCTACTCCTACACGGTGGCCCCGCCATGACGCATGAATACATGGAATGTTTTGAGACATTTTTCCAAAGAGAAGGATTTGAATTTTACGAATATGACCAACTTGGTTCCTATTATAGCGATCAACCCAATGATACCACACTCTGGAAGACCGAGCGCTTTGTGGAAGAGGTGGAACAGGTCCGAAAAGCGATAGGTGCTGACCAATCCAATTTTTATATCGTAGGGAATTCATGGGGCGGAATCTTAGGCATGGAATACGCCCTGAAATATCAAAAAAACATGAAAGCGCTGCTCGTATCCAACATGGTCGCGAGTGCACCTGAATATGGAAAATATGCCCAAGAAGTTTTGGCCAAACAAATGGATCCCAAAATACTCGCTGAAATAAGAGCCATCGAATCAAAAAAAGATTTCGCTAACCCAAGGTACATGGAGCTTTTGATCCCTAATTTTTACCATGAGCATATTTGTCGGCTTACCAACTGGCCAGACGCCTTAAACAGATCATTTAAACATGGGAACACTGCCATCTATACGCAAATGCAGGGACCTAGTGAATTTGGGATTTCTGGACTGCTTGCCAATTGGGATATTAAAAATCGACTGAAGGAAATCGCCATACCTACGTTGATGATCGGTGCCAAATATGACACCATGGACCCAAAAGCCATGGAAGAACAAAGTAAAATGGTTCAACATGGTGAATATTTGTATTGTCCAAACGGAAGCCATTTGGCGATGTGGGATGATCAAAAAACCTATATGAATGGGGTTATTTCGTTTATCAAAAAAGTGGATCTAGGGGAATAATATAAAAGGCGATTGGGGAGGCTTATGTAGGTAAGTTTAGACACATATCAACTAAAATCTACGGTCAATAAATCCTTATAGAGCAAGGTTTTAAATGAACGTAAATTACCATATTGACTATTTGAGCTACATTTAGCCGTTTGACCCGACTCAATCCCAAAGCTATTGCCATGATTTGCACACCTAAATTTATTGCTCTGAAAGCTCCATTGATTTTTAGTTCCCAAATGTGGACAGCAGTTGTCAAAGGCCAATAAACTTGTATCACTCTGCCTCAGTAACAGCACCCCATTATCTAAATCATTCACAAAATTTGTAGCTGTCAATAACTTCGAATAACTCGTATGTTTCAGGTTGAAATACACCTTATTTTGAACCAGTAAAAATCCCGCAGTACCGATCGACTTAATTCGATCCAAATAATCTTTCTCCTCCTGAGGAACGATCACCGCTGTTTCCTCTTTTGCGTTATAACACGATTCCAAAAGAGCAGTGCCGACAATGGAAAGCACCAAAGCTGGGCATGTCTTTCTAGCAAATTCTCTTCTTTTCATGGATTAAAATAATGACCGTTAAATCAGTTATAACATTATTTTAAAATAAATATTTTATATTTGAAAACTGATATTTCTGATGCAAAATACAAAAAAAGTAGATCTAGTAGCCCAGTTTCGTGAAGAAAACGTTGATTTTTCTAAAATCGAGCAGGCCCGAGCGTCAAGAACTGTTGTCAATACAGGCCTTGAAGCATATACTGGAACTTGGGGAACCGCGCAAAAAAAACATCTGTTAAATCGTGTTTTAACAGGTTATGGAAGTAGGCATTTATTGGACCTCAATAACCTTTCTCTACAAAAATCCTTAGACTTAATCTTTACGCCCGAAAAACAGCCGAGCGTTCCGGTCAATGACTATGATTATGAAATCACGAAGGAAGAAACCGAAAAACAAGGTCACGTATATATAGAACCTGGGAAAGAATATGCTTTTGCTCCAGAACCTAATGGATCACCATGGCCGAGGCATCAATCGCATGACGCATGGCTTTTTAGGAACATGATCCTACAAAGTACTTCAGTCCATTGGCGCATGGTATTCTTCTTGCATAACCTATTAGCAGCTGGAAAAGGAAGTGTCAAAATGTTGTATCAACATTACATAACTCTCTTTAATACTTCCTTTGAGTCTTACAAAACCACGATTCACAAAATTACATTGGACCCATTAATGTTGGACTACCTCAACCTTCAGCACAGTCAAAAGAGAAACCCCGATGAAAATTATGCCCGGGAATTACAAGAATTATTTACCGTAGGAAAAGGACCTAAATCTCAATTTACTGAGGAGGATGTTAGTGAAATGGCTCGATTATTAGTAGGCTGGCAATTCAACAATGACAGTAAAAACAAAATGACTGGACCTATCACCAATATTTTCAATGATTGGAATCATGATACCGAAGACAAAAAATTCTCAGCTTTTTATGGCAATCGTGTTATAAAAGGTCGAAAAGGTCAAGATGGTAAAAAAGAATTAGATGAAGCCATTGATATGCTTTTTAGCACGAACGAATGCGCCTTGTATTTGTCCAGGAGGCTATACCAATTTTTCTGCTATCCTATGATTAACGATACCGTAGAAAAAAATGTCATAGTGCCTATGGCTGACCTACTTCGTAAAAATAATTACGAACTAAAAGTTCCACTTCGTGCACTTTTAGGAAGTGCTCATTTTTACGACAACTCGTTTTATAATTCCATGATTAAATCGCCTCTTGAATTTATATTCGGATTTTACAAGGAATTTGACATGAATTTATCCAATACTACAACAGGAGGTGATATACCTAAGCGATTCTCAGACCCGCTTACAGCTAATTTTTACAAATATAAAAGTTTGCAATGGGAAATGGGCAACATAGGTTTGAACTATACAGATCCTCCCAGCGTATCCGGTTGGCCTGCCTATTACCAAGAACCTGTCTTTGATTTATTTTGGATCAATTCAGACACCATAGCCAAAAGATCCAATTCTGCAAATAGTATTGCCAAATGGGGCGCGTGGGTTGGATCCGGTGAAGTTAAAGGAAATGTACACAATCAAATAGACAAAATTAAGTTTGTCAGCAGTTTGAAATCTCCTGATAACATCGATCTAGTCATCGACGAAACAGTAGAAAGGATCATGAGTGCTCCTATTTCAGCTAAGGCCAAAGCGCGTATTAAAGCAAGTGTTTTGGGAGGAAATGCCCCTTCTTATTATACGCAATTATATCAGTCGCATATGAGTAAACAGACTGAAGAGACTAGATCAATTTTAAGTAACCGATTAGAAAATTTGTTTGGTGCATTATTCCAAATGGGAGAAATCCAATTATTTTAATATGGATAGAAGAAAATTTATACATCAAATGACACATGCTGCAGCCTTGCCAGCATTGTTTTCTTCTATGCCCTTTGAATCCTTAGGACTCGGGTCTCAATCTGAATTAGCCCAAACGATTGCTGAAGGAAATATTTTGGTCATCATTGTTTTAAATGGAGGTAATGATGGGTTAAATACTGTTGTTCCCTTGAACATGTTGTCCAAATTGAATAGCATTCGATCAACTGTCATGTTGCCGGACAACAAAATATTGCCATTGGAAGGTACTGAATTAGGTCTTCATCCATCATTAAAAGGGTTTCAATCTTTGCACAAGGAAAACCGTTTGAAAATTGTGCAGGCTGTCGCCTATCCTGAACCTAGTTATTCGCATTTTCGATCGATGGACATTTGGGATTCAGCCTCAGATTCTCAAAAATTCGAGAATAGCGGTTGGGCCGCCCGATACCTAGAAGCCAAGCACCCGAATTTTCCGGAAGCCTACCCTACTGAATTATTTCCCCATCCATTGTCCATGGAAATTGGTTGGAATTCTTCGTTGATGTTTACGGGAAAAAAATCATTTACCAGTGTAGTAGCATCAAACCCAGAATCATTTTATGAAATCATTAATGAGTTTGACAATAATTACCCTTCGACACCCATCGGCGAGAAATTGAAATATTTGCAGCTCATGGCCAAGCAATCCAATGCATATGGAAAGGTGCTAAAAGAGCAATTTAAAAAAGGAACTGAATATGCGTTTCCGAGAAGTAATTTGGCGGACCAGTTGAAAATCGTCAGCCGACTTATTTCAGGAGGTTTGCAAACTAGAATATATAAAGTTCAGATTGGCGGTTTTGATACTCATAGTGCACAGGTAGAACCTGGAGATAAAACGACCGGAATGCATGCAACTATTTTGAAAGAAATAGATGAGGCGGTAACTGCATTTATGAAAAGTTTAGACCAAATGGGCAAATCGGATCGTGTGTTAGGTATGTGTGTGTCGGAATTTGGGAGAACGGTTCATTCCAATGGAACAAATGGAACTGATCATGGTACCGTTTCGCCTGTTATTTTGTTTGGCAATAAAGTAGATCCTAAGGTCGTTGGTAAGAATCCGATCATTCCAGATAAAACCAACTACTCTTACGAGATGGACATGCAATATGATTTCCGCCAGGTTTATGCGTCTGTCATGAACCAATGGATGGGAGGCTCAAAATCGTTCACAAAAGATATTTTATTTAAAGACTTTACCCAAATTCCAATTATCCAGTCGGCATACATCGATTCCGACGAAGATGGTGTACCCGATATAGTCGATAAATGTAACGACACTCCATTAGGCACTTTAGTAGATGTCAATGGATGTGAAATTTTCACTTTGCCTGCTAATAATTTTAAGGTAGAAGTGGTGGCTTCTACGTGCGTAGGTGCTAATAATGGTTCTTTAAAAGTATCCGTTCTGAATACCAATTATTCCTATTCATTAACCGTTAAAGGACCTAATAAATACGAAAAACAGATTATTATGCCCAAAGGAGTGGCTAATAGCGTGTTAAATGGTTTGGTTTTAGGTGAATATAACATGGTCTTTACGGTGGATAACGTCAAGAATTTCCAACAAGCCTTTGATATAAAAATTACTGAACCAGCACCTTTGGTTGTTCAATCGACCATCGACGCAGAAAATAAATCCATGAGCATCCAACTAGGCGGCTCTAGTAATTACCTCGTGCAAATAAATGAAGCTAGCTTTAAAGTGACGGAGTCCAAATGGACCACCGCCCTACCTGCTGGTTTAGTGAAACTCCAAGTGAGCACTGATTTAAATTGTCAAGGCATTTATGTCAAGGAGTTTTTTGTTTCAGAGTCAGTCAATGCGTTTCCAAATCCAACGACCGGACCTGTTCAAGTTCATGTGCATGGAATAGATCAAAAGGTAGACATCTCCATCGTTAATGCAGCGGGCTTGAATGTCTCAAATCAAAACTACCCTGTTCCATCCTCAAGGTTAGTCGGCTTAGATTTAAGTACCTTTTTCGCGGGTATTTATTTAATTCGAGTTCAAGGAGAAACCGTGGATCATACACTAAAAATAATTAAGCTATGAAATATCTAGGAATTTTATGGATCAGCTTATTGATATTTGCCTGCTCAAAAGGTAGCGAAACGATCACGCCGGCAGTAGTAGTTGTGCCCCCGCCGACGGCCGCGTCGCTTACCTTGCCGGCCAATAACACAATTTGCTATGAAGGGAGTAATATTTCCAGTGTAACGTCTGATGTTTCATTTGCTTGGTCTACGGCAAAGGATACGGATGTGTATGATTTGGTGATCACCAACCTTAACACATTAACCAGCACCACAAAATCAGTCAATAGTGAAAATAAAGCAACAGTAACCCTTTTAAAAGGCACGCCGTACCGTTGGCAAGTCATTTCGAAATCCAATAAATCCAAAGAAACGGCTAGCAGTGAAGTTTGGAAATTTTACCTTGCCGGAGATGGAACTTCTACCATAGCACCATTCCCAGCCTTGATTATTGCCCCTGCCAGTGGCGCAAGTGTAACACCCAATGCAGGAAAAGTTAATCTTATTTGGTCAGGTTCAGATGCCGACAGCAAGGTATTAAGTTATGAAATTTACATAGACACTGATCAAGCTAAGGTTTTAAATAGGCAAGTCGCACCGAACGTTACATCCAGTTCTAATCTTTTGGTAACGGTAAAATCAGGCAATGTATATTATTGGTCTGTGAAAACCAGCGACGGGATTTTGAGCTCTTATACGATCCCTTATAGCTTCAGAGTTAATTAAAACCAATTATTTTCTTTGCTTTTTCTAGCATCCACTGGGAAAAAAATACCATTTTTTTGACCATTAAATAAATACACCTTAGAATAATCGAAGTTGCGATGGACTGCCAACCGTATCCGAGTAGCATTCCAATCATCAGAGCTATCGTTAAGAATTTTCGAGCGGGCATGTTTTTTAATGTTTTTAGAACTGTAAAAAAATAAGCCCACGAAGGGCTTATTGGTAATTCGACTTATTTTTTTTGTCTCTTTTTTCCTCTTTCTTTTCCTTAGGCGTTTTTGTTGCCTCCTTTTTTTCGGATTTTTTCGAATTCATCCCTTTGGCCATCGTAGTATCTATTTAAAATTAAAAAACAATTGAAGTGGAAAGGAAGTAAAAAAAATGGAATGCTCAAAGTTTTATTTATATCGAGGCTATTTAATTTTTATTTACTTGACTTAATCGGACCTCCCTTAAATCCAAAATAGCTCCTTTGGCAAATTTAGTTTGAGACTTAAAAGTTATTTTTTGTATTCCCTTATTCAATTTAATCGTTCCTACTTTCACTAATTTATACGTTTCCCAAGAACCGCTCCGAGCCACAATTCCTTTCAAATTAGCCGAGGAACTAAACAAGATAAATTGCTTTCCCGCTTCTAAATTATCCACTGAATACTCGATGCTTACCTCATATATACCCGCTTCTGGCACTTGAACCTGCCATTCTACTCGGTCTGCAGCGGTAAACCAGCCATATGCCCGCCATTCAGGCATGTACTTTATTTCTGGGCCTATCGCCTTTCCCTTCTCAGCACTAAGCCTCAAGGTACCATTTTTTTCTAGTCGAACTAAACTTGGTTTTGGGGCTGCATCAGCTGCCATTCCCAAGAAAAAGCAGTTCAACAAAATCATTAATAGTCTACTTTTCATCTTTATTTAGCGTCTTTATTAAACAATTCTAAGGCCTCGGTATCCTTGTATTCAATCATTTTTGCCTTGAGTTCCGACTTCAATTTCTTGATAACTCCAGCGTAAGCTTTATCGCCATACAAATTCTTCATGTTTTTAGGATCCTTTTTGATGTCATATAATTCCCAAGAATCTTGAGGTCCATAAAATTTAGCCAAGGTATATTGGTCAGTACGCAATCCAAAATGCGGAGCCACACGATGAGGCTGAGGGTATTCATAATAATGGTAATAGGATTTATTATCCCATGATTTTTTTGGGTTTTCGAGCAGCGAATAAAAAGATTTCCCCTGCATTCCTTCGGTTGGCTTTACCCCTGCAATATCTAAAACGGTAGGCGCCCAATCGACATTCGAAACGACTTGTTGGACCTTAGTTCCTGGCTTAATTTTTCCAGGATACTTAATCACAAAAGGAGTTTTCAGGGACTCTTCATAGATAAATCGCTTATCGAACCAACCATGCTCCCCCATGTAAAAACCCTGATCAGAGGCATAAATAACTACGGTGTTTTTAGACAAACCAGTTTTGTCTAAATAATCCAAAAGCTCTCCAATATTACGATCCAAAGAACGGGCCGTTGACAAATAATCCTTCATATACCTTTGGTATTTCCACTCCACCAATGCTTTTCCTGTCAAATGCTTCTCCTCAAATTCCTTGGTAACTTTATTTTGATAGTATTCATAAAAAGCAGCTTTTTGAGCAGGCGTAAAACGCTTGTAAGTTGGGTTATTAAAATTGGCATTTACCTTCAAATCTGAGCCCAATACCATCGTTTTATCGACGGTCATATCTTGATCACGAGCGGCAGGCCTTCCTTCATAGGTATCGTAAAAATTATCCGGAATTGGGAAAGTCACATCATCATAAGAACCTAAATCCTGTATATCCGGAAACCATTCGCGATGAGTAGCTTTATGACCAACCACCATGAAAAAGGGCTTAGATTTATCTCTTTGCTCCAGCCACTCCTTTGAAAATTTAGTAATCAAATTCGACACATAGCCTTCGTATTGTATCTTTTCATTGTTCTTATTAATGAAATCGGGATTGTAATAAAATCCTTGGCCAGGTAACACATTTAAAAAATCAAAGCCATGCGGAAGGGCACCTAAATGCATTTTTCCGACCCAAGCAGTTTGATATCCATTTTTTTGCAAGGCCTCAGGAAAAACCGCTTGGTCTATATTAAACACTTTTTCATTCACCTTATAGCCATTCATGTGGCTGAATTTTCCGGTTAATAAGGTAGCCCGACTAGGCCCACAAATGGAATTAGTTACTACGTTATTGTACAAAATGGCACCTGCCTTTGCAATACGGTCGATGTTAGGCGTTTTGGCGATTTTACTTCCATAGGCGCTAATGGCCTGAGTAGTATGGTCATCAGAAAATATAAAAATGATGTTGGGCTTCTGGCTAAATGAAACAAATGTGCTAAAGGACAAAAATAAAGTGAGTAAATTTTTCATAGCATTTAGGTTAATTTATACGCCTTAGCGTCACTAATTTAATATCAAGTTCATTTGGCTTGAACAAATTTTGGCTCATTAATGTAAGCTTACCGTTTCCTGGTTTCAAATGAATAGTTCCTAAATTCAAAGATATAAAATCTTTGATAAAGGATTCATGCCGATTCAATTCTCTCCAGAACCAAATTATTTTTTCTGATACACCTTCACATAATCCACCGAAAAAACATCCGGAAAAATAGTTTTACTTATGTCGGCCAAGACGCTTGGAATCTCCATACTTAAAATCAGGTATTCGGGAATTTGAGAAACCCCAGCGAAAACTTCATAAAACTTAAGTCCATCGATGTAAAAAGAATAGGTTTCTGGAGTCCATAATAATCCAAATGTGTGAAAACCTGAACTAACTCCCTTGAGATAACTTTGCATCCCCCGGGTGGTTTGTTGGCCCGCCCCATATGGTCCCCAATGCACATTGTGAGACACAATATCAGTCCCTAATTTTTTAAAAAACTCCATGATATCCACCTCAGCTCCATATATTTTTGGGTCAGTTCCACCGGCCAACTGGGGAGATTGTAACCAAAAAGCGCCCCAAACGCCAGGAGAATTTTGAAGCTTTGCTTTACATTCAAAGTAGCCATATTGCGGCATAAATTTTCCTTGTGTCCCAACCGCACTAATCAGAATTGAATCATTTCTTTTTAAGGCATATAAATTCAAAAGCCCATCTTTGACTTGGATCGCTTCCGTCGACACATAACCTAAGGCACGCTTGCCTAAACCGCGGGGGTTCCACTTTAAGGTGTCCAATTGGCTTCCATTAAATTCATCTTCCCAAACCAATGAATAACCCAGATTAACTGGATTGAATTTATCCATCGAGATAGGTCCCTGAGCAGGTCTTTGACCCAAAATCACTTGTTGGGCTAGGCCATACAAAATGAAAGCGAAAATGAAATTCCATTTATTTCCCTGCATATTTTAATGAATTAGTAACCAAAGTTTTATTAATATCTACCAATATAATAGCTATTTTTGTCAAGTGAAAACTTACCTATTTACTTCCATCATACTCTTGCATTTATTTAACCTCAATGGCCAGTCCATTTCAGGAACTGTCCAGGATGAAAAATCGGGCAAAGCAATTCAATTTGCAAATGTAAGTCTTTGGAAAAATGATTCCACCGTTTTCCAAGGCACCTTAAGCGACACGCTGGGGAAATTTAGCTTTAAAAAAATACCGGGAAATATTGCTTATCTCTATGTTCAAGCGCTAAATTATCGTTCAGTTAAAGAAACCATAATCGCTTCAAGCACTTTATTTAACATTCGTTTAAAACCTGAAAATACACTTTTGAATGAGGTATTTGTCCAAGGAGAACGAGCTTCTAATACCACACAAATAGACAAACAGGTTTTTAATGCACGTCAATTTCAGAATGCGGCCAATGGAACTGGCCTTGAATTGATTCAGCGATTACCCTCTGTCACGGTTAATATTGAAGGAAATATCTCTTTGAGAGGTAGTTCGGGATTTGTTTTATTAGTCGATGGCAAACCCTCAAGTCGAACTCCGGCTGATATTTTAGCACAAATTCCGGCCAACTTAATTGAGAGTATTGAAGTATTAACCACCCCCTCCGCTAAATATGATGCTGATGGAAAGGCTGGAATGATTAATATCGTCACTAAAAAAGACAGTAGAATAGGAACTTCCTGGTCAGGAAATTTGATGAATGGAGGTACAAATCCTCTTCGATGGGGTGGTGATTTGATGTGGACCTACGCAGAAAAAAAATGGAATATTTTTGCGGCGGCTGATTATCGGCGATTTGATATTGAGGGATTTCGCGTAGGAGAAATAAGAACTATCTTCAAAGACACGTTAACTTATATGCCCTCAAAAGGAATAAGAGACTACAAGGATTTTCAATATTCATTACGAACAGGAGGAAGCTTTTACCCCAAATCCACCGATTTAATCAATTGGTCTGCCTACATAGGCGAAAAACAAACAGATCGAATGGCTAATTTACATTACCAAGATTTTATTCAGACAGGAAGTTCGCCGTCACTATTTTCAAATCAATTTAAATCCCCCTTAAAAGAATTTTACAATCAAAACTTATTTGTTCGTTCCGGGAAATTTCAAACATTCACTGCTGACTATACACACACATATACAAACAAAAGTAAATTAACGACTTTGGCTCTGTATGAATATTCAGAATTAGGAGGGCCGTTAAATAATTTCGATACCTATGAAGGGACAAACAAATTGTTGCTTTGGGAACGGTCTACCGAAACGAGTCCACTGACAGCCTTAAGATTTCAAATTGACTATTCTCTACCATTATCAAACAATAGAAAATTAGAAATTGGCTATCATATCCGTCAAATTCAGCATGATGGAAACTTTTTATTTGAGCGATTAAATCCGGCAAACCAGCAATGGAATTCGGATCCTAATTTCAGTGATCAAATGAATTTAACACAAAAAATTCACGCTCCTTATATCCAATGGGGTGGAGTGAAAAATTTGTTCACCTACGGCTTTGGACTTCGATCCGAAATGTTAAGTCGCCAACTTACCCACCTTGCGGAGCCTAACAAAATCTATGCTTTAGACCAAATTTATCTTTTTCCATCGTTCCAAGGACAATGGAAATTATCAGAATCCCATTCGCTTCGCCTGGCCTATAGCCGTAGAATTGACAGGCCCACCACTAAATTAATGTCCCCTTTTAAAAACCACCGACATGCAGAGACCATTGAAAACGGAGATCCTAATTTGTTACCTGAAATAGCGGATGTATTTGAAACGGGATTAAGTAAGTCATATACTAACATATCTTTCACAGCGACAGCCTATGTGAATATCCTAAAAGATAAAGTTTTTAGAGTCAACGAAATTTACTCCAGAACAATTTTAGGAAGGACCTATACAAACGCTGGTAATTCCCAATCCACCGGAATGGAGTTTACAACCGAAATCAAGGCGACAAAAAATTGGAAAATTTACCTATCTGGAAATTTATATCAGTTTGATGTACAGGGAAAATTCAATGGGATTGAGACCACTCAAAATAGTTTTAATTATAATTTCAATGGAAATACGGTCATCGATATTTTACCAAGACTTCGGTTTGCATGGGATTTTAACTACCTATCGAGATCAGTAACTACACAAGGAATTGACTCTGAATTGTTGCTGTCCAATGCCAGTTTAAAGTATACGCTTTGGCAAAACAAAGGCAGTTTGACCTTCCAAGCACAAAATATTTTCAACACCAACATCCAAACGATACAAACTCAAACCCGAGATTTTCATAGTAGCACAGACTATCGAAAATGGGATCGCGTCTTTCAGCAAAGCCTTGGATTTAGAATTAATGACCGTGGCCAAAAAGTAAAATCAACCAAAACAGATTACGGCGAAAAAGATTTTTAATCGTTAAGGCAACTCAGCCAAGCGGATGTTGCGGTATTGAATTGACATGGTATTTCCAGGATGCAATTGAAGTCCCACAGGTCCTGAAGCTGGAATTGTTTCAGAAGTATACGTCATCACCTCCACGCCATTTAACCAAACGGTATAGGTTTTACCCTCCATTTTAATTTTCATCGTGTTCCAATCCGTTGGCTTGATTAACGCCAAAGCGCCCTTCGCTTCGACTGGATATCTAAGTTTTGGAATATAAGGTGAACCCGTTAAGTCTCGCTTTAATGAACCCGATATGCCTATTTGTATTTGGTCATTTTCTGAACGCAACCAAACACCCGAGTCAACCACCCCATCCCCTAAGAGATAATCTGCTTGAAAAATGAAATTGGTATACGTCTTCTCCGTCCACAAATTACTTCCCTTTCTAGCCGCGTTGTTGCGAACGTAGAGGATGCCTTTTTCGGCACGCCAACAAGTTAGATCTTCTGGTAATTTCCAACCATCCAGGTTTTTACCTGTAAAAATCTTTTTTAATTTGGGTTCTTTGGCCAGAGATGTTTGTTGGAAACTCAAAAACAGAATGGCAACAATGAGTACATTTTTCATAGCAATGATAGGTTTAATTTAGGTTTTAAAGATCGCTCAAAAGAGATATATTTTTTGAAATTAACCAATAAAAATGGATAATGCATGCTTAATTTTTGATTCTTTCTTCGTGCAACTTCTTTCCCATTACGTCATAATGAGTCATGTATAAAATGGGTTTTTGCTGTTCATAAACCATTTTAATACCAAGAAAACCACCTGCTACACGAAGGAACTGATGCTCAGGTCTTTTCTCATTTGGTGGCCAACCCTGCGCATGAAAGTCACTTACCGGCCCTGAACCAAACTCCATTAATCCCGTCGTCGCATCCTTAGAAACATATTGCCAATGCCGATCCCCATTAACAACGATGGCCTTTTGGTCAGTCAACAAGCTCCTCGCCCAATCCCCTTCTGATTTAAAAGCAAGATTTGAATGGTTGTCAGCCTTAGCTCCCCGGTCGGGGCCAACAATCGGTGTAGGAGAAAAAATGATTTTATAAGTCGCGTCTGAGTTTTGCAGCGTATTAATGAGCCAATTTTTTTGCTCATTTCCCCAAATAGTTTTTGCTGCCCCATCTGGCATATCGTTATTGCTTCGATATTCCCGCCCCTCTAAAAACCATAACTGAACATCTTTCCCCCAGCGCAAAGTCCGATAGGGCTTATCCGCTAATGGTACATTTTCATGCCAAATTTTTAAGCCATCCGAAATGGTCAGTTGGCCAAAATTAGTCGACCCTGGATGCACATCATCGGCCAATAAATCATGGTCGTCCTTCAGCATAAACACAGGCGTAAACTGAAAAAATGATTTTAAGGAAGGCCAAGCATCCATCGCATGCCATTTATGCCGCGCTTTTTCAGGCGTATTCGCCATAGGTCCCGGCTTATCATAATATACATAATCCCCTGTTTGGACAAAAAGATCCGGTTTCAAAAGAGCCATACTGTTATAGGTATGGAATCCTTTTAATGAATCATCATGGCTCCAAAAATACTGACAGGTAGAGGTTGTCAGGTTCAATTCCTTTTTATCGTACATACCTGGAGCCGTCGTGAAATTCCCTTTTACTTGCTGAACCAACCCTTTTTCAGTCGACTTCCCCTCCAGCCTAACTTCATAACGGGTATTAGGTTTCAACTCCTTAAAGGAATAGAAAACAGTAAAATCCCTCTCTTGACTGGCTGCCAACCAGCCACTTGAAATTTCTGAGGGGCCTGATTTTAGGATAATTCGAACCCAACCTGAAGTTCCAAGAACCCCGCCGTCCATTTTGGCAATGGGCATGTTTTCGTCAAAATTAATGGGATGTCTAAAAACCTGATTAAGCCGTTGATGAACAACGGGATTGGGGTTTTCCTTTTCACACAATCGAGTCCAAACGGTCGCATGATCAGAACTTAGCTCGCTGACTTTAAAGCCCGTCGTGAAATACACTTGCTGAGCAGCCATTTTGACATAAAAAGCCAAAAACAATACAGTGAAAAATAAAAATCGTTTAAAAAATACCTTCATGAAAATCCGATTAAATAATTAAATTAAAGAAAATTACTCAAAAGTAAAAGTATATACTTTTAATGTATACTTTTGTAAAAAAATGAGATGAAAATACTGTCCTTAAAACTTGACGATCCTATTTATGCAGAGGCAGAAGAAATCACTCTTCATTTAAAAATAGCTAGAAATAGATACATTAATGAAGCGGTGAATTTATATAATATCTATCAGAAGAGGCGCATATTAAAAAATCAACTAAGTCAAGAGTCAAACCTGGTTAGCGAGAATTCTTTGGAAATATTGAAAGAGTTTGAGTTATTTAGAGATGAAGATTAATCAATACGAAATTTGGCTGGCCAATTTAAGTCCTAGTCGGGGAACCGAACCTGGTAAAACAAGGCCAGTGGTTGTCGTTCAAACAAATTTGATGAATGTCGTACATCCCTCTACGTTAATTTGCCCCATTACTTCACAAATCAATTTGGGTGCCACTATTTTAAGAGTGCATTTGAACCAAGGAATATTAGATCAATTAAGTGATATTCTCGTAGACCAAATCCGGGCGATTGACAACAATAGAATGATGAAGAAAATTGGCTCGCTGTCTAAAACCCAAATTTCACAGTTGAAAGCCAATCTGAAAATCGTATTGGATATAGGGTAAAAAATCAATCTTCTCGACTCCAAAATACTCTGGATCGAGAAGATTGAAAACTCAATACTCTTATTTCACAAACTTTTGCAGCCAATTATTTTGTTCCCACAGCATGTGCAATAAATTTTCTTTGCCTCGGTAACTATGCGCTTCATAGGGTAAAAAAACGAAACGCGTAGTTCCTCCATTGCCCTTAATGGCAGCATATAAACGCTCACTGTTGATCGGATATGTACCCGTATTATCATCCGCTTCCCCATGAATTAATAAAATGGGCTCCTTGATTTTATCGGCATAACTGAACGGACTCATTTCAAAATACAATTTAGGTGCTTGCCAATACGTACGGTCTTCATTTTGAAAACCAAAGGGGGTCAAACTTCGATTATAAGCTCCGCTTCGAGCAATACCCGCTTTGAACAAGTCAGTATGCGCCAATAAATTAGCCGTCATAAATGCTCCATAACTATGGCCACCAACCGCCATGCGCTTGCGGTCACCGACTCCCAATTCCGACAAATAATTAATCGCTGCCTCCGCATTCAACTTTAATTGCTCGACAAAATTATCGTTGGGTTTTTTGTCACCCCCAGTGGCCACGATAGGCATTTCGGCATTATCTAAAATGGCAAAACCCTGAGTGACGTAATAGATGGGGGAAGCCCAACTTAATGTTGTAAAACGATCTTTACTTCCTCTAATTTGCGCCGCATCAGCAGCCGAATTAAATTCACGCGGATAAGCCCAAATCAATACGGGCAATGGACCATCTTTTTCTTTATTATAGCCTTTGGGTAAATACAAATCACCTGTTAAATCGACGCCATCCGCGCGCTTATATTTTATTTTTTCTTTTGAAATACCGGCCAAACCTGGATATGGGTTAACAAAATTGGTAATTAATTGGTCCGCTTGCTTGGTGATCAAATGCTTAATGTAATAATTAGGAACTTCTTTTTGTGATTCTTTCCGCGTTAAAATAATTAATTTATCTGCATCAATCACGTCTTCCACTTGCTCAAAACTTCCTTCTGAGGAGCGCCAAATGATTTCATTTTTTTTCGAAGCCAAATCAAACTTTGACAAAAAAGGCAAATCCCCTTTGGCCGATGAACCCACTGGATTATTCATGAGTATTTTGCTTCCATTATCCGTTGTCTGAATAACCGATCGGCCAAAATTATTCTTCCGATAGACAGGCATTCCTGGACTATTATATGCATCTGTGAAGTTCCGTTCGTACAAAAGCTCAACACTTTTAGTTGCTGAATTGTATCGACTCACTCGGGAACTTTGTTTTACACGAGATACTTCAGTGATGAGTGCTAAATTCGCATCGCCCCATGTCGTTCCTGCAAATCTTGACTTCGTCTTAAACAACTCTTTAGCCTCGCCAGTAAACGGAGCAGAAAGACTATAAACCGCATCATGAAACTCAACCGATTTCTTGATCAAACCACTGTCTAATGGCATAGCCCAAACAACGGTGGAAGCTTCATCATCCCTCCATTCAAAGTCCCTAGGAACATTTTGTGTATTATCATATCCAGAAGGAACATTTTCAGTTGATGGAAGATCGGCTAATACTTTGACCATTTTTCCTGATAGGTCCATGATGCCAACGGTCGTCGGAAATCCATACGCAGTCACCACATAGGAGAAAGGTTTTTTCATCGTCCGAGTAAGGACATAATTTTTATCGGGAGATAAAGAAAGGCCACTGAACATGTCTGACTTGCCTAATCCTTTTTCCTGCCCATTTTTAGATAAAATGAGTTGGGCCTGCGCATAATACTCAAACAACTGCTCATCAAAAGGCGATTTAATTAAGTCTTGATAAGTAGGTCTTGGTGCTGCTTTTCCAATGTTTTGTTGGATCGTGGGTCCCTTAGGAGTAATCGGTTTTTTAGGTGCGCCGCTCGCTGCATGGATAATGGATTTATAAATTATCGTTTGGTCATCCACCCATAAATACGCATTCCCCATGATATTATTCAAAGGTTTTTGATTGATTTTGGAAGCTTTCTTAGTAGATAATTCGATCACATATAAATCAACACGATCGGACTCAGTTTGAAGAAAGGCTATTTTTTTCTCTGAGGGGCTCCATGAAATACTAGATATCAACGGATTTTTAGGTAGTCCTGTTATAGAAAAACTTTGATTCGTTTTTAAATTTTTCAAGGAAAGACTATTGATAAATAGTTGGCGACTCTGAGAAAAATTATTGGGATTTAAGCGCAATCCCGCGATTCGATTTTCCGGTTGGCCTAACTCTTCCACCGTCGGATAGGAATTCCTCTCGCTCAATAGCATCCATTCCGCTTTACTGTCAATTCTGATGCTGGGAGTGGGTTTTGCCAATAGTAAATCGGCGATTGCTTGAGGAGGTTTCTGATATTCGATGGCATCTTGAGCAGTGGCCACTGACAAAACAAATAGGAATAATGAAATTATGCGTAATGATGTTTTCATTTGGATTGATTTAAGGATGCTTCAATATAAAAAAGGTGGCTAATAAATTAGCCACCTTTCCTATTAAAATTAACAGCTTACAATGGATTTTGAACAATGGCCGTATTGGAATTGATCTCACGACGAGGAATTAGGAATTCCCATCGAACATCACCCGGTGCCACGTCATACAATAAAACGACAGATGCAATATGATTAGCTCCATTCCGATTTAAAGGTGCATTCATACGCTTCAAATCTAAGAATCTGTGGCCCTCACCCCACAATTCAATCCGGCGATGAAGTAAAATTTCACCTAATAATGCAGTACCCGTTTTAGTCGATGTTACATAATTAGCATCTCTAGTCCTAATAAGTGTATTTAGTACACTGGCCGCACCTGCATTATCGCCTAAACGAACTTTTGCCTCTGCTTCGATTAAATACATTTCAGCTGCGCGCATGTAAGGCACATCCCCCATAGCAGACGTAGATGGAACGCCAGGTAAACGGAATTTTTGATTAATAAATGGTACACGCACTCCACCTGGAGGAACAATCGAATTAGCTGCCGTTGGAGTTCTTACCCACATATTGGCACGAACGTCCGTTGGCGAAATTTGATTATACAACAAACTATTGATCGCCTTTGGATACGTACGAATAACCGTTGAGTTATAGTTACAAGAAATATACGAATGGTACCCACCAAAATACTCTGTTTGGTCCTCTAAGTGATCAAAACCCCACATCCATTCTGGATTTGCAATATCTTGAAATCCATCTCCGTACTGAGCAGCGGTCATAGGCATATAACCTGTACGCGCCTCAGCCGCATATTTAGCTGCATTAGCCCAGTTTTGCTGAACCAAAGCCACGCGAGCTTGCAAACCTTTCACAACATTTAGATTAATGTGTGATTTATTTACCCGAGAAGAGGTCAATAAAGCAGCAGCCGCATCCAAATCCTTGTTGATTTGTGTGTAAACCTCTTCAACCGTATTTCTAGCTTTTCCTTCGGTCGTCGGTTCTAAAACTAAAGGCAAGCCTAATTGTGTATTCGGTTTTGCGGCGGCATCATAGCGCTTGCCATACAACTGAACTAAGTTGAAATAACTAAAAGCACGCAAGGCCAAAGCCTCTCCTTTCAAAGTATTTTTCTCTGATTGAGGACCAACGGCCTTATCGATATTGGCTATTCCAATGTTGGCATTACCAATAAACCGATAATACATTTCATAAGGAAATTGAGATAATACATTGACATCAGAGCGGTGTGCGGTCCAACGAGTTTCTCCCACATGCCAAGAAGAAGCTGTGGTACCAAGAACCATATCTTCCCCTAAATGATCTAAAATAATCATCATCGCTGGATGTCCAGAATGACCTTGTGAACTTAAGTAACGTACCACAAATGAGCGATAGATACCATTAATCGCCGCAGAAGCATTTTTTGTAGTTGAATATGCAGCACCCGCATCGATACTTGCCGTAGGGCTAGCATCCAAATAATCCGTCTCGCATGAAAAAGAGATCATGCTGAAAACAAACGCTAAAAGAATTAAAATTTTATTTTTCATGATTCCGAAATTTATAAAGAGAATGAAAGACCTATAACCAATGATTTAGCTGGGGAATAGACATTACTAGTTGTTCCACCAAAGTTTTGCTGAACATTCATTCCACTTCTTTTAGAAAGCATAATGAAATTTTCACCACTTAAATACACTTGGGCATTATCCATTTTTAATTTGCGAGACATAGTTTTAGGCAAATTGTATGATAAGGTTACTGAACGAACGTTCATATAACTTCCATCAATCAACCAACGATCTGAAGCGGCATCAAAATCAGCCGTCCGACCATTATCCATTCTAGGCACATTAGTTTTATCTCCTGGATTAACCCAACGATTCAAGATGTCCACATGCTTTGCATTGTGATATCCAGCTCCCATTAAACCTGCATAAGCTCCATCGTAAATTTTACCACCTAATTGGTATACCATTAAAGCCGACAAAGTAAACCCTTTGTAACGGATCGAATTAGTAACTGATCCAGTTAAATCAGGAATAGATGTTCCATTATACCAAAAACGTGCATTTGCAATGTTGTTCGTCAAAGTGTCCCCCGTAGGAGTAATTCTTGAATTAGAAGCTACAAATGAAATTGCGCGATACTCTGCTACGCCATTTTCAGGATTTACTCCTTTGTACTCACGCAACCAATAATCATACAAAGAACTTCCTTCTCTTAACTTCTTTGTTCCATCGATGATCTCCTTACTTTGAGCTGGCATCTTTGTGATTTTATTTTCCAATTTGGTTGCATTTAAGTCAATGTTCCAAACGAAGTCTTTCGTTCTTAGTACATCACCACTTAACTGAATTTCAAATCCTCGGTTATACATGGAACCAATATTTCTTGTTTCCGTTTGTATACCAACCGATAATGGCAAAGGAACCGCAAAAATCAAATTGGTCGATTGGCGATCAAAATATTCAATCGAACCATTGATGCGGTTTTTGAATAATCCAAATTCCAAGGCCACATCAAAAGAAGTATTTGTTTCCCATTCTAACGTTCTACTACCTAAACTTGATTGTAAAATACCTGGCTCTGTCGCGTTATTCCAACCTAATGCATATAAGGGTTGCCATGCATAATTGCTAATACCACCATCATTACCCGTTTGACCATATGAACCTCGTAATTTCATGTTATCGATAAAGGTCAACTCCTTCATGAAAGCTTCTTGGTCTAAACGCCACGCGGCTGATGCTGAGTAAAAAGTACCCCAGCGCTTATCCTGATAGAATTTAGAGGATCCATCTCGACGCGCTGAAAACGATACAAAATATTTTGAATCATAGTCATAATTCACACGAGAGAAAAATCCTTCCACTCGGCGTAAATCATACTGAGAAGTTAAATTCGTGGTGGTCGTAAAATTGATCAACTCATAATTTCCATCTAATATTTGTTGGCTTCTAGAACCATCCAAACTATTGCTCACCAAATTATAGTTCTCATGTCCCACTAAAGCATCCACATTGTGCTTACCAAATGAATGGCTATAGTTCAATAATTGGGATAAGTTGTAATTGGTAATGTTTTCAAAAAGATTAGATGCGCGACCTGCTGGTGCTCCATCCCCGATTTCTGGATTTCCAAAAACAACAGAGTTCGCATTCGTGATATCTAAACCAATCGTATTTGTGAATTTGAAATCCTTCAAGAAAGTGATTTCAGCAAAACTACGACCGCCAAAAAGATTTCTTCTGAAGAAGTTCTCATTCAATTCTGTTTCAGCCACTACGTGACGACCCCCATATTGTGGTCGATTAGACAATCCTAAAGCATTTAAATTACCATAGTCATATCTTGTTTTTCCATTTTCCAACTTCAAAAAACTACCAGGCGATTTAGGATCGTAAGCATAGACCGGATAAATAGGTGCCATACCCCGAGTAAAGAAGAAAGGATTGACAAATGAAGATCCGCCATCAGCCGTTGACTGATTTGAAGTGGTCATCGTAGTCGTCATATTTGCTCCTACTTTCAACCAAGAATTCATTTGATTATTTACATTTAAACGAGCAGTAAAACGATCATAGTCGGACTTGTTCTGATATCCCTTATCGTTCAAATAAGAAACTGAGAAGAAATAATCAGACTTACCATTAGATCCAGAGAAATTGGCACTCACCTCGTCACGAACTCCTTGGCGCATAATGGCCTTCTCCCAATTCAAATCATCTGCACTATAAATTAATTTGGCCGCTGGATTTAGTTTTCCATCAGTTCCCACTAACGAAGCGAACGGTACATCATATACGTTATAGCCGGTACCAACAATCGCTCCCAAACCAGCAGATGCTGTTGCGTTCGCTGTTGCTAGCGCAACAGGGTTTGCCGCACGATAGGCTAAGTTATTTCGGTTTGATTCCCACATTAATGGGTAATAATTTGCTGGTCCTACACGGTCGTACTCAGGAAGAGCACGTGTATTAAAACCTTTGGTGTATTTAACATTGATTGAGTTCTTTCCCTTAGTCCCTTTTTTAGTGGTCACCATCACAACTCCGTTGGCAGCACGAGCACCATAAAGAGCTGTAGAAGCTGCATCCTTCAAAACCGTGATGGTCTCAATATCATCATTATTTAAATTAGCGATACTCGCAGAAAACGGTACTCCATCCACTACATACAAAGGTGCATTGGATGAAGAAATAGAACCAAAACCACGTATACGCACGTCAGGCGAAGAACCCGGTTGGCCCGATGTCGAGGTAGTCGAAACTCCTGGCGCAATACCTTCTAAAGCCTGACCTATATTGGTAATAGGCCTAACTGCTAATTTCTCCGCGCCAATTTTAGCCGAAGAACCTGTAAAAGAAGACTTTTTAGCTGTTCCAAAGGTAGTGATTACCACCTCATCTAAGGTTTCATTGGCCGTCAACAATTGAACATTGATCACCGACTTACTACCTACTAAAATCTCTTGATTTACATACCCTACATAGGTAAAAATTAATGAGCTTGTAGGCCCTGCATTAATTTTAAACGAACCATTCGCATCAGAATTTGTACCTCGACTTGTACCTTTGATGGAAATAGTTACGCCAACTAACGCCTCTCCGGCATCATTGGTTACTTTTCCAGTAACCTGTCTTTCCTGAGCGTACAATGGACTCAATGCCGCAATCCAAAGAATAATCAATAACCGTAATTTTTTCTTCATAAATTGAATTTTGATTGTTAATGAAAGAATTTTGAACGCAAATATAAAGGACTTTATTCTATAATAGTAACACTATTATAAAAATCCCTTTACATTTAGTTAACATAAATGTCAAATACGACCTCGCTAAAAACAAAAAGGTTTTAAAATTTCAAAACGGCATGTTTAATTTTTTCACGTTTCCAAGTGTATGAGATGTGAATGCGGCCATCGCGCGTTTGAATAATGGCTGGATATGAGAATTCTTTTAAGGGCGTGTTTTCTAATTCGCCCACCTTAGTCCAACGCTGCCCGTCTTTTGACGTGGAAACCGCTAAAATCTCACGCTCCCCTTCGGTTTCTTTTGGCCTATTTCCGAGAGGATTATGCACTAAAACATGTAATCCACTTTTTAACGTTATAGCGTCACTACCTGAGTTAGGATTTTTTAAATTCGTCTTTTGCAAAGGAGTCCAAGTATTTCCTTGGTCAGACGAATAGCCCTCCATAATAAAACCCGTATTGCTTCTACACAGTAATTTCATGCGGCCATCCCGTAGAAAAATCACACTGGGCTGAATGGCTGAAAACGTTTTGCCATCATTTAAAGCTTTCGTTTTTTTCCAAGTCCTACCACCATCTTTCGTCATTTCAAAATGCAATTTATTTCCAGAATCCTCCGAACTACTTGGACATAAAAGAGTACCATCAGCTAATAAAAGAGGTTTATTTTTCACCGGCCCCAGGATTCCATTGGGTAATTTCTCGGCCGCAGACCATGTTAGCCCTGCGTCTTTTGAACGCTTCAACATCCCCCACCATTGGGATGGTTTGGGACCCACTTTATAAAATAATATCAATTCGCCTTGAGGCATTTGGAATAGGACTGGGTTCCAACAAGGATACTGGACTTTTTTATTTTGAACCCCATCCGCCACTTGGACTGGGGGAATCCAGCGACCTTGAATATTTCTACTTAACCAAATACCCACATCTTTATTGCCTTCATCACTGCCTGCAAAAAACGCAGAAACTAATCCTTTTGGCGTTTCCACAATCGTAGAGGCATGGCTTGAGGCAAATGGTGCCTTGGTAAAAATGAACTCGGACGGTAGTAATTTTTGAGCACAAACACTCAAACTAAAAATCAAGCAAAATCCTAATGTAAATACCTTCATCAGATGCATAAAATTTATGATTTAAAAATACGATCCATTAAAATCCACTTCTCTCCATTTTTTGCCCACGGCAAGGGCTTTTGGAATTTCCACATCAACTCTTCCCATGCGGCAATTTTAGGATTAGTCGCATCAAAGACCGCTTTCTTTTCAAAAGTAAACTCGTCTACCGTTTCCAAAATCATGAACATCCGATTGCCAGTTCTAAATATTTCGATATTTAAAACGCCCGCATCGATATCATGTTGGGTTACCTCAGGCCAAGCATTGCCTTTGGCATGATAGTGCTCATATTCTTTAATTAATTCGGGATCATCTACGAGATCTAAAGCTAAACAAAATCGTTGCATACATTATTGATTAAAATACTGATTAAATGACTGTATCGTTTGGGTCGCCGCCGCCTCTGGATTAGGCCAAGCAAATGCCTCCGCAGAAACAAAACCCGGGTAATTTATTTCTTTTAATACCTTCGCCACCTCCCTAAAATCCGAATGCCCATTTCCCACCGGACGCCTATTGCTATCCGCAAAATGTACGTGAATAACAAAATCACCCGATGCCTTAATGCTCGCAGCCATATCCGCCTCCTCAATATTCATGTGAAATAAATCGGCCAATAATCCCACATGCTCTATTTGACGAGCCTTTAAAAACTGAACTCCATCGCCAAGTGTATTAATTAAATTAGTTTCATACCTATTTAAAGGCTCATAAATTAATTTGAC
>SXXW01000015.1 GCA_005791165.1 Cytophagaceae bacterium | reverse complement strand
TTATCCATTAACTTCTATTAACCCAAATGCCATCATTAGATCTAATGTACAAGTTGATCCTTTTACCGTAATACACGATGATGTGCAAATCGGAGAGGGTAGTTGGATTGGTTCAAATGTAACCATATTTCCCGGGGCGAGAATTGGGAAAAATGTTAAAATATTCCCAGGAGCTGTAATATCTGCGATCCCTCAAGACTTAAAATTTGGAGGAGAAATAACCACAGCTGAAATTGGCGATAATACCACCATAAGAGAATGTGTAACGGTTAACCGAGGAACCAATGATAGACAAAAAACAGTGATTGGGCCCAATTGTTTAATCATGGCTTATGTTCATATAGCTCATGATTGCGTAATAGGAAACCAATGTATCATTGCAAACGCTGTTCAACTAGCTGGACATGTGAATGTAGGGGACTTTGCCATTATTGGAGGTTCATCAGCGGTTCATCAATTTGGACAAATAGGTAGACACGTGATGATTTCAGGGGGTTCCCTTGTTCGAAAAGATGTACCACCCTTTACAAAATCAGGGAGAGAACCTCTTACTTATGCGGGCGTTAATTCAATCGGTTTAAAGAGGCGGGGGTTTACTGATGACCTCATTAATGAAATCCAAGAAGTATATCGATTCCTGTACAATAAGGGGTTAAATACCCATGACGCATTAGAACAAATTGAAAAATCGATCAGAAAGTCTCCTGAAAGAGATGAAATCATAGATTTCATTCGCAATTCAGAAAGAGGAATCATGAAAGGCTAAGCTCACTCCTATGAAAATTCTTGCTGAAAACTTAGAAAAGAAATTCCGCCAAGAATATGTCATTAAAAATTTCAATTTCGAATTTCAGGATCATCAAAAATATGCCATTGTAGGACCCAATGGTTCTGGTAAATCTACTTTACTACAGTTATTAAGTCAATTTTCATTGCCCACAAGAGGCAAAGTAACCTACTTCGATAACCAAGGAAAAAAAATAGAGATTGATCAGGCATTTAAACAAATTTCCTTTGCAGCACCATATAGTGAAATAATAGAAGAGTTTACCGTCAGCGAATTAATCTCTTTTTTAGTTAGTATACAGAATTTACCTTCAGAATTTAACATCAATACTTTTGAAAAATTTTCTGAATTAACGCCAAATCCCAATAAACTAATTAAAGATTTTTCCTCTGGGATGAAGCAAAAAACAAAACTAACTCTTGCATTTTCTGCGCCAAGGCCATTTTTGTTTTTAGATGAACCGACAACTAATTTAGACAGTAAGTCCAAAGAATGGTTTCAACGTAAACTAGAAGCTGAAAAAGATAAATTAATCATTATTGCATCCAATGAAGAGTCTGAGATAAAATTCTGCCAAGAGCGTATTCAAATTCTCGACTTCAAATAATTCCAATGGAAGCGCAAAATAATAATCCCAATAATCACCAAGATAAGTCCTAAGTAAAAACCTATACTTGAAAAATCAAGTACTCCCCTACTGATATTTTGAAAATGATAATTTAAACTTTGAAAGGTAAAATCAAAATTAAAAATTTTACTAATCTCTTGAGGTCCTTGCCAAAAAACGAAATTAAAAAATACACCCAACACAAATGATAATGCTTGTTTGGTTGCTAAAGATGAAGCTAAAGCACTTAAACAAACAAAAATGATAATCAGCAAAAGTAAACTCAAATAAGAGCTAAATATGATCCCAAAATCAATATTAAAGGCAGGCGAACTTAAAGTGCCAATGCTATAAATAAATACAATTGTTGGTATTAAAATAATGGCCAAGAGAAATATTTGGCTTAGAATTTTGGCGAATATGATTCTATTGATGGAAATAGGCAATGACCGTAAAAGATTAAAAGTTCCTAATTCAAATTCTTCAGAAAATAATCTCATGCAAATGGCAGGTGTAAAAAATAAAAAAAACCATGGACTTAAATCAAAAAAAACACTTAATTCAGCAAACCCAAAATCAAGCACATTGCCTTGGAAAAACCACGTGTATAATCCCATCAATAAATAAAAAGAAAACATCAGTCCAATTCCGATGAACGAGGTAAAAAATACATTGAATTCTTTTTGAATAATCGGCCACATATTAATATTCAAAAATTGATTTTTCTTTTCTTAAAATTGCGGAAACGATTAATCCAAGCAAGAAAGTAAACAAAATAGATACGAAAACAATAATCATAAATTGGATGCCAGGACCCAGCATCATTTTAGTAATTTTTTCAGCATCTTCAATTTGACTTTCAGATAAACCCTGGCTTTCCAATTTTTCCCTTGCCATATCCATTTGTTTTTGAAGGACACCTTGGTCAATAAAGTTCAAATAGATATAATTAAAACCCCCACTAATAACACCCCAAATAGCACCAATTAAGAGAGAATTACCTAAACCTTGTCCATAACTTAAAAGATCATCTTGGTTTGATCTCACATCTTTTAAGGCTAAATAAAGTATTGACGTGTTAATTATTAGCGTGGCCAAAAAAGAAACCCATCCTAATGTCTCGCTGAAGTCTTCCTCCAACCCTGAATATTTAGTTGCTAGTGTCAATACAAAACTACTTATACCACCGATGACACCCCATTTTAATGCTAATACGGAGTTGGAAACTTTTAAATCTTCCTGTTTTTCCATGATTAATTCTTTTTAAAATATAAAGACATGAGTAGATTTGGCAAAAATGCCAACACAATTTTTTGAGTAAAATCATCTTTAGCGATACTTCCAGCATCTATACCATTAATGCCATTTAATAACATCTTATAGTATTCAATTCCTTCCTGCTCAATAATCACCGATTTAAACATTTGTAATTCACTGATGCTCAATTGTATATATTCATTTAGAACTCCAAGGCCTATTTCGGATAAATAGAAAAAATACAATATTATTGAACTGAAAATAGCTATCAAAAGAATATAGATATATTGAAACAGAAAAATATTTAAAAAATGAGCAGCATCTGATTTAAAAACTTTTTTGACCAATAAATACTGAAGAATTAATACTAAGACAAAACTAGGGGCTTTTTTACCTCCTAGAGGTAAAACCCCCAAATAGTAAAAAATAATGCAATAAAGGATAATTAAACAAATGGCAAATAGACTTGTAGCCAATAATTGGGGCCAATACTTGATCAGATTTTTCATTTATTGATTATTGTACAAAATCTCTTTTTGATTCAGCACCATTAAAATTTTATGGCTAAAAGTATATCCAAGAAAAGCCGAATTTTTAGATTTACCGACAATCTGATCTGCTGAATAAGTATAAGAAGGAACCTTTTGAAACAAAATACCCTTTACATCGCTTCCTTTTCCAACCGTAGGCAATTTAAGGCCGACTAAATTTGCTGGATTTGAAGAAAACAATTTATCAATAGATGATATTTTCCGTTGGATAGCCCCTTCATAACAGGCAATAAACAAGGTTTCCAAGCCTATTGCTCCAAAAGCTGCATGATCAAACTCAACTTCCTTTACTTCACTTTCATGAGGTGTATGATCTGACACAATAGCGTCTATAGTACCATCTTGAACACCTTTCCATAAGGAATTAATATCTTTCTCCGTCCGAAATGGTGGAAAAACTTTTTTCATCGTATCAAAATCACTCATCGAATCTTCCGTGAATATCAATTGGTGAACAGCCACATCACACGTAACAGGTAGTCCCTTTCTCTTAGCTGCCCGAATTAATTCCACAGATTCGCTGCAAGAAAGACAAGAAAAATGAAGTTTAAACTTATCATGGGTGTGGCCAAAAGAATTTGATAAAGTATAGGTAAGCAAGTCTAAATCGCGTTTTACACTTAACGTTTCAGATAAATCGGGGATACCTTTAAGGCCCAATAAAGTACTTTGTAAGCCTTCGTTAATTTGACCATAGAGAGATAATGCGGCAGTATCCGGTCTGGACACCATGGTTGAAGGCAGCGATTGTAAATACTGCAAACACTTACTCATTAAATCCACGTTCTGAATACTTGATTTCCCATGAGCAAACCAATGAGTTCCAGAAGAAAACAAATCAAATAAATCAGTGAAACTTTCTCCTTGATTATCAATCGTCAATGGTGCCATGGGGATAAAGTTCACACCATGTATTTGAGACATATTTCTGACAAACTCAAGTGCTTGTGTTTGCTGGGGAACCGGATCACCTGTAGGCAATAGCAATAAATCTAGTACCCCACCTTTCTTAGCTGCTGCTGACAAACTTGCCCAATCTTCTTTAAACTCTCCACCTGGCAAGGTATTATGAACGCGTAAATCAACAATGGAAGGAGCCCAAGCTAGATCAGGTTGGTCAATGACCATGTCAGCCTTTTCCATCAAATTATTTCCAATTTGAATCCATTGACCATTTTCAATGAGTAAATCAACAACCTGATTGTAGAAGTCAGAAAGACTATCTTGTATTAAAACCGATTTAAATAAAATTCTCATGCGATTTCTGTGGTAAAAAAAAACCCTGATCAACAGGGTTAAAAATTAATGTGCAATAAAGGATTTGTAGGTTTCAACATCCATTAAATGGCTTATATCTCCTAAATCACTTGGTTTCATTTTTATCACCCAACCCTCTCCATATGGATCCGAGTTAATTAGTTCAGGGTTATTATTTAAAGATGTATTAAATTCAATTACCTCACCCGTTACAGGCAAGAACAAATCCGACACCGTCTTAACAGCTTCCACAGTTCCAAATACGCCATCCTTAGCTATGTTTTTTCCTACTGACTCTACTTCAACAAACACGATGTCCCCCAATTCCCCTTGGGCAAAATCAGTAATTCCTACCACGGCTATATCTCCCTCGATTTTAATCCATTCGTGTTCTTGTGTGTACTTTAAGGCTACTGGAAAATTCATATGTAATGTTTTAGCATGCAAAGGTCACGAAATTCATGATTTATTGCAAATAATTTTATTCAATAATTGAATTTATTCATTTAAGCTGTAACGGATTTGAAAACCACCAGCTACCGTTGAGCGATAAAATGAATTAGAAACCAAAGGATTATTAAACATTTTATCGAAATATGCGGTAACAGACAATTTATCACTAACCGCATAACTAATTTGTGGCCTAAATTGGAAATTATAAAAACCTTGAGTTACGATCGTTTCAGCATCTAGTTTCCTTTGAAGAGTACGAGTGTCTCGTATTGTTAAATTGCAGTTAAACCTTAAATCATTAGGCAAACGGACATTGCGTCCATTAATTTTAAAAGGAATTAACATATTAGACTTAGTAAAACCAATAGCAAATGTCAAATCTTTATTCGACAATTCAGCTACCTGATTATTTGACAGGTTTAAACCAACATTCCTATCTTGATTATATTCAAAGCGAAGGGAAACTCTACTTTTAGTAATCGCATTAAAACCAATTAAAGGAGAAAAACGCTCTGAAAATGAGATAGTGCTCATGACGTAAACCGGAATCAGCGTATTCGTTTTAGGGTCAAATCTTGACGATAAAGGATAAAGTAAGCTATTGAGCGTAAGGTTGGTATAGTCATTTTCAAATTGACCATATTCCAAAGCTGAAACAAAATTCCCTACGCTATACGTACTAGAATACATATGCGAAATAGTGAAGGAAGAAAATTTCTTTATAATCCAAGGAATTAAATTCAAACCATTATAATCCACTTTCCAATTGGGCAACGGTATATTATAAAAAGGAGAATACTTCACATCATTGGCCGACACACCGGAGTATGCCGCAAAAAATGAAGGGATCAACACGTCTTGAGAATTAATATTATAATCACCACCCTCTGCTAGTTTAGCTCGTGTTAATCGATTAAGTAAAATTGATCTATTAGTCCTGAATTTCTCGAAAATGCTTTCAGGGTCATCAAATGCCGTCAAAAACGATAAAAATGACATGGAATAATTACCTGAACGTATAGGGCTTTCAGATACAAATGCCCCATTAACAATTTTAGGCCTAAAAAATTCTTGGTAATTATCTCCTTTATTGTAATTTCCTTCGACTTGAATTCTTAAATCTTTATTGGGCTCTAATTGAGTTATGTAGGAGAACTTCTCTTGCTTAGTTTGTGTAAATGGAATATTCTGAACAATACTTTTAGAAAGCCAACCATTTTGACCTGCGGTAAATCGTATTTGATCGTTTTGACTACCCGAAATAAAATCAAAACCTGGAGCTGTTGATTGGCTATTCATTCCAAATAAACCAGGATTAGGCAAAAATCCTGGCAAAGTTGTGGACTCATCGATCGAATAGTTAACTTGAATTCCTCGCAAGGTCAATAATAGGCGAGTCAAAGACCGAAGCGCATTTTTAGGAGATATTAAAATGTCATCGTCATCACCTGGGTTTCTAGCTACATTTTTACCAATAGGATTACCATTGTTTGCCCATCTAAGTGCCTTAATACGGTTATAAAGCGCAACAAAATCTACTTTCCCATTAATCGAGCGCTCTCGTGTATTTTTGATAATGTTACCAAATGGCAAATCCAAAGAATCTCGAATATCAAACGAATTAGCAAAATAATTATATCCAATGCGATGAGAATAATCTGCATTCATCCAATCTGTCAAAGGCAATTTTTGCAAAGGTAATCGCCAAATCATACCAGCTTGTTGGTCAAAATTCTTAGCCCGACCCAAACTTTTAATATTAAACATTACAGAGTCGCGTTTAGCCTGAGTATCTAAATCACCAAAAGGTTCATCAATAATTGAATTAACCAATGTATTGTAATTCAGAATAATACTCTTCGTTAAATTCCAATTCAACGCGTATTGCCTATTAAAATACCAATATTTTTCAAACTGAGGTGCCACACCTAAAGTAGATAATTCTCCGTTTCTTAATTGAGTCCTGATAAAGCTACGGTCCATTTCAGCTCTTACCGTTAAAGAACTTGGCACTAAATTGATATTCATATCCTTAACCATCAAAAGCCATGGCGAATCAGAATTCATTTTTGCAAAAGGCTCCCAAAAATTGCTATTCGACGTATATGCATACAAAATACTTCCACGCTGACTTAATTGAGTATAGGAGTCAATTAAAGTACTAGATCGAATCATTTCAGAATAAGCATACGAAAAAGAAAAATTTGAAAAATCCCATAAATAGGCATGTTTCGCTAAAGCACTTCTTAATTTTCTAACGTTAGAAAAATTAAAACCTTGCCTTTCTGTGTTATCCTGAACAAGCTTTAAATAGTCTTGTTTTTTTGATTCTGAGCTAAACTTTCCTAATGAGTTGGTCAGGAAAATATCGGGATCCAATGGATCAAATTGTGGTGCGATATTTCGTTTGTCATATGAAATATAAAATGGAATTTGAAATCCCCATTGTAGAGGTAAGAATTTATCTAAATTCAAATTAGCCGTTATCCCTATTTCGTATAAATTATCTCGTGATCGTTCTGATATTTTTGACTGAACACCTCCAAACCCATAATTTTTAAAACTACCATTGAATACCACTTGGCCTATGTCGGCCAACCTAACCCCCAATTTTCCTATGGCTGCTTCGCCCGAGGTCTGATCAAATCCATATCCTCTTAATTCATTTACCCAAATACAAAATGACTTATTTTGCCCATCTTTTGTCGTATTCCGAACTCCAATCATTGTGGTCATCGTCGCACTTTGATCGGGTCTTCCCATTACCGTGATCCGATAAACCTTACCAGTAGAGCTCGTCATCAACATAAAAAATCTGTCATTCAAACTTTTATTTTGTCGGTCACGTTCTATTTTCACCTGCTTTAATAATTCAAATTCTATATCAAATTCATTCTCCATAGGCCAAATTTCAGAATCTAAACTTTGACCTTTCTGTGTTTGAATTAAACCTGTATTCTCTACTTCATAATAGTTATCCGTTAAATCTGTCCCTATGCGTAAAAAGGCAGAAACATGACCTGAAATCTGATCCGCACTTTGCATGGAAACAAACATCCTAAGTCGTTTGTAATTAATGAAATCAAACATCGTGTTTTTGAAAACTGCCCTAGCATCACCAGGTCTTAAGTTGTCAACACATAAACTCATCGACTGCTCATTTAACCGAGCATTATTGATCGTGGTAATATCTTGGTCACGCACAAAACCAGGAGGGACTACATATGGAATGGCATTTGTGCCCTTAGTGGCCGGACCATTTTCTTCTACATTGACACTTGAAACTCTAAATTTAGCATCATAAGGTTCTGGCAAATCTTGGCCATTTTTAATATCTAAATTTCCTATAAACTTCCGATAAGAATACCCTGAAAGCTGCAATTGAGCAAATCGCAATACGACTGGATCTTGAAAATCACTTAATAACATTCTGAAAAAACGAATGGATTTAAAACTCGACATTTCACCTGCCGGTGTGGTATAATTACGCTTATCCTTTATTGGAACTCTAAATAAATACCAATCGACACCCCCTTCGTTTACTTTGTCAACCACAAAACCCTGACCTACTTGCATTTGCCCAGGTTTAAGATCAATTTGATATTGAAAATAGGACTCAACTTCATTGACCGTATTGTCGTTATTTAAATCTTCACGGTCAGGCATCATACTACTTGCTTCAGTAATCGTCGAATTAGTTGGATTATCGGTTGTTGGCGAGTTATTCTCCAAACCCATAAAGTTTTTATACCGTTCAATGATACTACCGGTTTTATTAAATTTATCACTTAAATAATGGACAAAGTCATCCCCTGCTGGATCACTTTTTATGGCAGAAATCGCATTTTGATCATTTACTTTGGCAGATATTTGAGTTAAATATTCTTTAAAATATGTTTCCTCTGTTACAGCGGTAGATTCAGTTGACCTATTTATCATGCCATCTAAACCAATATCTTGTTGGGCCCTACCCCCTTGATTATCAAATGCATTGATCACAAATTGACGTTTAGGTGCTAATCCCCACAAGGTCTTTTCAACATTCTGAGTATTCCCCGAGGTAATTTTTTCCCCTGCAGGAATTCCATTTTCAAAATTAGAAAACCCATCTGGAATAAAATCCTCAGAGACATCACCTAAATGAAATATTAGCTTGCCTCCAGTTTGGTTATTTTTGTTGAAAATACCATCACGCACTTTACCTTGGTCTCCAGTGACAAAAGGATCCATTAACCAAAATTCAATTTGCTCTACGTTTGCATTATCAAAATCTGTATCGGAAGAAATAGCACGAGTAATCGCACCAAAATTAGACTTAGGATTAGGCAATAAACCCTGTGCATTTAAATTTGGATTGAAATTATAAATACCCCGCTCAGATGGAAAGTATGCAACATCTAAAATACCAAGTGGCAAATTCGTGATGTTGTTGGCAAAGTCTTTATTAGGAAATAAACCTTTTGGTGTCACCACACGTTCGTATGCAAATAAATTAATCTGAGTTGGATCAAGTCCAGGTACCTCTAAAGCAAAACCACCTTGTCCATAAATACTTGCATCAACGTTATATGCAGAAATCTTCGCACGCCTAAAATTTGAATTAAGGTCTCTTGGATTTCCTGAAATAAAGTCTTTGGGAGTCGCACCAGGGCGCCAATAAATAGGTTGAGAGCTTAAATTATAAACCACTCGAGCTGATTCAAAATCATCGATAAATGCATTCCCTTGCACTCGGTCATTTACATTAGGGATCAACTTAGCAAATTCTCCCTGAAAATCGATCACGGAAGTTTCTTTGGTTGATACTATCGGCAACGCATCAATCATGCGGGTTAAGGCATTCGATTTTTTCAATATACTTGCATCAAAACCTAATAAAGTATTATTAACGGGTTCATTACCAATAGCTACCCGCCTAAAAAAGGCAGGTGGGGTTTCACTCATATTCTGAAAGGTGGCTCCCAAATGAATATCTTGACCTAAATTATAGTCTAATCTAGTACCCAACATCGTTCTAATTTGATTCGAGAACAGATCTGGCTTTTCGTAACAAATTTTAATTTCACGGCCTGAATTAAATACTCCTTCATTGATGATTTTGACACGACCGGACTGTCCATCCACGATAAAGTCTGTCCCTTGGCTCAAAGATTGACCACCTGCGGTAACGGTAACTGACTTTGCTTCTACCCCAAATGGTAAAGAGATATCTCCTCCCCCTACACCTGATTGAAAAGAACCTTTGATAAAGAATTTATTTTTACTTGCAATCTGAGCGGCATCCGTCTGCGTATTTGTATATAATTTTTGAAAAACATACTTGTCAACCAGATTTGATTCAGAGGACGTGAACTTTGCCTTTAGGTTCTTACCGAATGGCTCTAAAATAGGAAATATAATTCTACCATTTTTTGAATCAACCGTTATGTCTTCGATAAAGTCAAAATTACCATCAGGTTGGGCATCTCCAGAAAAATTAAGTTTATCTAATCCCAAAACTTTAACCAATGGAATATCTTTTAATTTCTCCCCTTCAATTAAGTTTGAATTATCAATCCCTGTAGCATCATCCTTGTAAACAATACGTAATTGAAAATTTTGTTTAGATAATGAATTGGTATTTAATGAGTATATGTTTTTCATCATTAAATCCCACATCGGATGATCCAAATGATTACGTAGCGTAGATGATTTGAGCATTTTCAAGATCAAAACCTCATTATCTTGTCGGGCTTGGTAATCTTCAGTTAATTCGCCAACCTTATATTTACGGCCATTAAATGTGTATTCATAGGAAACGGCTAATACTTCGTCATTACGTAATGGTGAAATCAGTGAAATATAACCAAGTGAGGGGTTGAATTTAAATTCTCGATCATTCAACCTTTTTGCCCCCTTAAGGATGTCAAAATCCGTACCTCTTTGAAGATTATAAACAGATTCTAATTGATAAGAAGACTGATCAGAGCGACGTATTTGAGGATCATTCACCAACTTATCATAGAGACCATTATTTTTATTGTCGGCTGATTGATTCGGAATAATAGGTTGGAGCGCGGATTTAGTTTTACTGTATGGGTTAGATTCGCCTAAATCAGCCAATCCAACTAAATTCCTAAGTGTTTCTGTGCTTTGGGTTCTATTCGTGACATACACTTCAATCCTGGTGATGGTAATTCCACTAGTAATAACAGGCAAATTTTTTAGTGATCTTTCGTAATTATCTTTAAAATAAGTGGACAAGAAAAAATGCCTATTTTCATCGTATTGGTCTGCTCGTATTTCAAAAGAACGACCCTGTGAGCCTCCTTTCATCGTGATACAATCTTGCTTTGAACGTTGTTGAGCTGCCACAACTGTTACATCCAAGTTACCAAAGCGCATTAATGTTTTCAGACCAAATAAATTCTGAACACCCGGGATTAATTGAGAATTGAGTGTCCAAGATGTATTTCCCGCTTCTATATTTTGAAGAATATCTTCTTCTTGTGTTTTCCAATTTAATTTAAGTTGGTTTTGAAAATTAAAACTAGCTTTTGTATCAAAATTGGCATTAAGATTAAGTTTGTCACCTATTTTACCTTGAAAATTAATTTGAGCTTGCTCGTTAAAAAACAAATTTCCTATGTAACGAAGTTGGACCGGCACTGCAGGATTATCAACGAATTGACCCATATAGCCAATATCTAACAATAAACTACCATTCGGTTTAAATGAAATTTCTGTCCCACCAAAGATGCGATCAATCGCTGGCGGTAATTCTATTTTAGGAAAAAGACCTCTAGATTGAACTGAATTGTTACCATCAAGGCTCTTTGAATAATCATTCCAATAGGAATTATTCAAAGCTTTATTTTGTAGATGACTATAATCACTCAAACTAAAAGCTTGGGATGGAGAGATTGAAATATCCCCCAATTGTTGCGAAGAGATTAATTGATTTTGGCTAAAATCGATTTGATTCCGACTTCCTTTTAACGAGAAAATAGAAAAAGGCGATTTTGAAAATTGCTTATTTGCTTGATAAAAATCAAAAGGTTTTAATTGGAATCGAGGCCTACGTCCACTCTTTAAAACGGATGAAGTAGAGTCTGTATTTTGAGCAAAAGAAATGTAAGGTAAAACCGCAAAGGCCAAGAAAAAAAGGCCTTTTAAAATGATATTTATAGCGATATTGCCGTCTCTTTGCACAAATGATAAATAATAAATTAACGAAGGGCTAGTTTAATAAGTTGTTCAATCGTAGCATCTGGATTAGATTTTAATAGTTGGTCTAAATTTTTCTCAGCAGCTACTCGAGGAATTCCTAGTGTTACTAAAGCGCCTAAAGCCTCTTGTTTAACACCATATGACTTATCTGGAGAAGATTTACCAGCTTCCACAAATAATGTATCCTTTTTACACTTGTCTTTTAATTCTAGAATGACACGTTGTGCCGTCTTAGACCCAATACCCTTGATCGATTGAATCAAAGCGATATTTTCATTCATGATGGCCCCTCTTATTTCACCGCTCGAAAAGGAAGATAACATGACCAAGGCCGTTGTAACGCCAACCCCTGAAACACTAATTAAATCAAGAAATAATAATTTTTCATCCATTTCGTAAAAACCCACAAGGGTATGTGCATCTTCTTTGATCTGTAAATGGGTAAAAAGTTTACAATTTTCATCTCCATCCGAAAGTGAATCGTAGGTTTGCAATGAAATTTTTACATCATAGCCGACACCTTGAACGTCAATAATGACATGCGCTCTGTCTTTATAAGCCAATTTTCCTTTTAAGTATGCGATCATTTTATGAAATTCTTAATCTCATTCCAGGTTTTAATACCGAAGAACGAAGTCTATTTAATTTTTTAATTTTTGCTATTGTGCTGACATTATAACGGTCAGCAATTTGAGATAATGTATCTCCAGGCCTTACTCGATGATAAATAGTTCTTTTTTTAGATTTTGTTATCAAAACAACTGGTTCTCTATTATCAGTTTCAATCTTTGTGGAAGCTATGGACTCTACAATATCAACCCATTCTTTAACAAAATAATAAATCACTTTCCCTCTTTTTATCCGGTTAGAGCGCAATCGATTAATCCGTTTTAATTCGAGTACTGAAACATCTAAATTCCGAGCGATCGTGTAAATAGTCTCCCCTCTCCTCACCACATACTTCTTCTTTAAATTTTTCAACATTCGAAGCCCGGCAGTCGAGTCAATTGATCCTACAGAAATCCCTAAAACTTTACGCGTCCCAAAATAACTAGCTGAATCAAGAATTTTTGACCGATTTTCCTTAAAAAAAGCAAATTTATCTTTAGGGATTCGAACAATAATTTTTTCTACATCTGATGGAATAGAATTCCCTAAAATATGTGGATTTAAAACTCTGAAGGTATCTAATGAGAATCCTGCTAGGGTTGATAATACTTTTAAATTAACAAAACCTTTCAAATGTAATGTATCAGATGGCATATGAAAAGCCCATTCTTGAGGTTGAATAGCATGATCCCAATGAAAGTTCATCATATAGGAAATCGCAATATATTGAGGAACATAATTTCGCGTTTCTTTAGGCAGGCAATTGTAAATACCCCAAAAATCAGTTGCCCCACAACGCCTTATCGCCCGCTTAACATTCCCTGGACCAGTGTTATAAGCGGCTAGGGCCATGTGCCAATCTCCAAAAATCCGATACAGTTGGCGCATATATTTACATGCGGCCTCCGTGGCACGTTCAGGATCAAATCTTTCATCCACATACGAATCAACTCGAAGACCAAAATCGCCTCGAGCAGTATAGGGCATAAATTGCCACAAACCACCAGCACCTTTTAAGGATAAAGCTTTAGTTTCAAGACCTGATTCTATTAATGACAAATACTTTAACTCATCAGGCAATCCATATTGCTTTAGATATTTTTCATAAATGGGAAAATACAGATCTCGCTTTTCCAACATATGTTGAGTAAATGCCGCTTTCTTAAAAGCAAAATATTCAACATACTGATGTGAATAATGATTGTAAATTAGGGGTATTACATTTTGAATTGACTTTAATCGATTCTGAATTAAAGAAGGGTCAATCATCAATGAAGTGGGCACTCCTTGTTCACTGCGAGCTAAAGAGTCAATGAACTTGCGATCAATATTTGGCAAAAAACCACTCCTTACCTGCCCAAACAAAGAGGTTGAAAGGAGGCAAAAATAGATTAAATATGTAACCTTTATTTTCAAAAAATTATCTTATAAATATGAAGTAAAATCAACTAATTCATCTTCTGAATAGGCAGGTCCCATCGCTTGAAATCCAATCGAAAGACCATGTAAGTCCTGTCCAGCCGGAACAGTAATAGCAGGCAATCCAGTCACATTAGCCTGCACAGTAAATAAATCACCTAAATACATCTGCAGTGGATCTAATGTTTTTTCACCTAACCGATATGCCGTGGAAGAGGTCGTTGGCGAAATGATAAAATCATAGTCTTTCAAAATCGCATCAGTACGCTCTTTAATTAATCTTCTAACTTTTTGCGCTTTTGTATAATAAGCATCATAATAATTAGCGCTCAAAACAAAGGTGCCCAGCATAATTCTACGTTTAACTTCCTCACCAAAACCTTCATTCCGTGTTTTTTTATACAGTTCCATTAAATCACGAGGACTTTGAGTCCTTTGGCCAAATTTAACCCCATCAAATCTAGAAAGGTTTGAACTAGCTTCTGCTGTGGTTAAAACATAATAAGTGGGTAGCATTTGATCTATATAGGCAAAATCAACAGATTCCACAACGAAACCTTTTTGTTTTAATTGTTCGACTTTAAGAAAAAACTGATCTTTAATTTCGGTTTGTAAGCTTGGGTGCTCAACAATCTCTTTAATGTAAGCCAAGCGTTTTCTGGGTATAAATTCAATCGTATCCAGGCGACTAACTGTACTATCAAATTCATCTGGACCCTCAATAACATCCATAACTAATTTAAGGTCAGATGGGTAATGACACATGGGACCGATTGAATCGAAAGAAGATGCGTAAGCAATTAATCCCCAACGAGAAACCCGACCATAGGTAGGCTTAAGACCAGAAATCCCACAAAAAGATGCTGGCATTCGTATCGAACCTCCCGTATCGGTTCCTAAGGAAAGATGACACATTCTTGCTTGGACGGCCACTGCAGACCCCCCTGAGCTACCACCAGAAACATAATTTTGATTCGTATAATTTAAGACAGGACCAAACGATGAATTCTCATTGGTTGATCCCATCCCAAACTCATCACAATTTTGTCTACCAATAATTATAGCATCTTCCTTGATAATTCTTTGGACTGCCGTAGCTGAAAAAGTCGACTTAAATCCATTTAAAATTTGACTGCCAGCTTGAGCTCCGTGATCTTGATAACAAAGTAAATCTTTAAGGCCTACCACCATACCCGCTAATTTACCAGCCTTCCCTTCTTTAATTTTTAGATCAATTATTCTAGCTGAAGCAAGAGCTTCTTCCGTATAAACTTCTAAAAAAACATTTAATTGGCCATTCAATGCAGTAATTTGACTCAAATATTGATTAACTAAATCAACACAAGTCAAAGTACCTTGAAATAAATTATTTCTTATTTCTGAATAAGGCTGAGGGAAATTTTCCATTAAAAATGGGGGTTCAATTAAACACAAAAGCATAGTTGGAAGATCCAACTATGCATTTTTTAAAAAGATTAAAATAAAACTATTTTTTAGTTTCGTCTAATTCTTTATTGATCTGATCTTTAACTTCATTTTTGGCATCTTGAAATTCACGAATCCCTTTCCCCAATCCTCTCATAAGTTCAGGTAATTTCTTACCACCAAAAAACAATAATATGGCTAATCCTATAAGCAACAATTCACCACCACCTAAACCATTTAAAAACAATAATATACTTGCTGTGTTCATATTTTCTAAATTTTAATTGTGTAAATATATTCAATCCTTTCTAAAAATCCTCAATTTAAAAATCAAAAGATTACAATTGTTTTTCAAATTCATCTAATTCATTCTTAATTGATTTTCCAACCCAAAGAACCAATGCTAGATCATCTGTAAAACCAATTATAGGTAACACATCAGGTATGAAATCAAATGGGGATATAAAATAGATTAAAACTGCCGCTATTTTGGCCAATGCAATAGCAGGAAGTTTCCTGTAAGTTCCTTGGATATAAGCTTTGACCAATTGACTAAACAAAACAACGTAATGATTAAGGAGTTTAACCACTGTCAAATTACTATTAGAAGCAGTTTCAGTAACTTTTTGAAGTGCGCGCTTAATTAAATTCAATAAACCCAATTGGTCTTTTTGAATAATTTCCTCCCCCTTTTGCAACGCCTCTTTAAAATATTTAGAGTCTAGAATTCGGTCAATAAAACTCATATTACGGGTCATAAATTAGATTTTAACTTTTAAATATACTAAAATCATTTTAAAATTTTAGTTGTCTTATCCTTATTAATCAGGTTAACGAAAAAATCATTTAATTATTAGCTCTTTTGTCGTAATTTTGGAAAATTTTTTGAATCAATCAATATTAAATTTTTTAAAAATGAAAATTACCGTAGTAGGAGCTGGTGCTGTTGGAGCCACGTGCGCTGACAATATCGCAAGAAAAGAATTAGCTGATGAATTAGTTTTATTAGATATCAAGGAAGGTATCGCAGAAGGAAAAACGTTAGATATGTATCAAACAGCCAGTTTATTAGGTTTTGATACTAGCCTCATTGGTTCAACAAATGATTATACCAAGACAGCTAATTCTGATGTTGTTGTTATCACATCAGGTTTGCCACGTAAACCTGGCATGACGCGTGAGGAATTAATTGGTGTCAATGCAGGTATTGTTAAAAGCGTAGTTGAAAACATACTTAAATATTCAAAAAATCCGATTATCGTGATTATTTCTAATCCGATGGATACCATGACTTATTTAACAAAATCTATCGCTGGTTTAGATAAGCATCGTATTATAGGAATGGGAGGAACATTAGATTCAGCTAGATTTAAATGTTATTTGGCTAAAGCTATGGATGTTTCCATCAACGATATTTCAGGTACCGTTATAGGTGGTCATGGTGACACCACCATGATTCCATTAAAACGTTTAGCAACGTATAATGGGGTTCCGGTGAGCCAATTTTTAGATGCTGAAACTTTGGATAAAGTTGTGGCAGATACGATGGTAGGCGGTGCAACTTTAACAGGACTTTTAGGTACATCTGCGTGGTATGCGCCAGGTGCTGCAGGAGCTGCTTTAGTGGAAGCCATTGTGCGAGATGAAAAAAAGATCATGGCATGTTGCGTACCTTTAGATGGAGAATATAACCAAAAAGATATATGCTTAGGTGTTCCTGTCATTCTAGGCAAGAATGGTTGGGAAAAAATAGTTGATTACAAATTGACCGATGAGGAACAAGCTACATTCAATAAATCAGCTGATGCTGTACGAAATATGAATGCAGTATTAGAAACACTTTCGATATAAAAGGTCGTATTTTTAGATATAAAAGAAGCCTGCCATCTACATGGCAGGCTTCTTTATTGATTCATATCTGATTTTATTTTGATCTAATTGCAATAACAGGATCCATTTTTGCTGCAACCCAAGCAGGTATTATTCCTGATAAAACCCCAATAAAACTAGAAATAAGCAATCCCTTACTAATATTTGCAAATGTTAATTGGAGTGGAAGTGCATCCTGCGGTATATAAGTGATTAATACGACCAGTCCTATGCCGACTAATCCACCTATCAAGCTTAAAAACACAGCTTCAAACAAAAATTGGAACAATATAAAATAATTTTTAGCACCTAAAGATTTCTGAATACCAATAATATTGGTTCTTTCTTTAACCGATACAAACATAATATTCGCAATTCCAAATCCTCCAACCAGCAATGAAAATCCTGCAATAAGTGATCCAGCAATATTTAATGCGGCAAATATTCCATCAAAAAATTGATTTAATCCATCAAGTCGGTTCACTGAAAAACTTAGTTCATCTTTAGGTTTTATCGATCGCAATCCCCTCATTAAACCGATTACATCCCCTTCCATATTTACTTGGCCTAAATCTGAGTCAAAAGCTTTTAAGGCTATGTCCGGAGAAGGACGATCTTTTTGAAATATAGATGAATAGGTCGAATAAGGTATAAATACTTTTTCATCAGGGGTACCACCAAAACTCAAAATGTCTGTTCCCTTTTTTTCAATAACACCAATAACCGTAAACTTAATTCCATTCAGCTTGATCACCTCTCCCACGGCAGTTGAACCTAATTGCAAATTTTCAGCCACCAATGAACCAATAATACAAACATTCATTCCATTTTCAGATTCGATAGGCAAAAAATAACGACCGGAGGCAATCGGAATATTCGCAATTTGATTATAATCATAACTAGCACCAGTCATGCTAACATCCATACTATTACTCCCTTTTGACGCAGTTTTTGTATTTCCATTATCAATGATGGCAACAGCCTGTGCCGATTTCAAATTCTCTTTAAGATATTTGAATTCAGAATATTTCATATCGGGCCGATTAAAATACTTCCACCAAGGATAATTATTTTCCATTATCCATGGCCATTTCCCTAAGTAAAAAACACCAGCACCTGAAAATGAGTCAATTTCTGATCGAATGTTTTTGTTAAGCGAATCCACTGCCGTAAAAACAGCTACGATAGCGAAAATACCAACACTAACTCCCAAAAGAGACAATGTAGTCCTTAAAATATTGGATCTTAATGCCTGATAAGCAAACAATAAACTCTCCCAAACTTGAATTAAAAATTTCATATTTAATGGATTCAACCCAAAATTACAATTATTAGTGAAACCTTGTAAGAATAGTTGATGAATAGAAAATATAAACTCTAAATGGTTCTATGAAGGTAAGATTGGATTTTGTAATTTTGAACCTTGTCGAATAACGTTATGATTTGGAGTCATTCAGAATTAGAAAACTTAAGCATTCATTTTGAAGGAAAATTATATTTAGACCAATCTCAAAATTCAGAGATTGCACGTAAAATATATTCCACGGACGCCTCTGTATATCAAGTAAAACCCAGTGCTGTAGCTATTCCTGCTAATTATAAAGACATCAAACGTCTGGTACTTTTTGCCAAAAAACATAAATCTTCAATCATTCCCAGGGGGGCAGGAACATCTTTAGCAGGTCAAGTCGTGGGCGATGGGATCGTCATGGAAGTCGCTTCCAGTTTGAGCAGAATTTTACTCTTAAACAAAAAAGAGAAATCGGTTTGGGTAGAACCCGGAATCATAAGGGATGACTTAAATAAACAAATTGAGACATCCGGGCTGTTTTTTGGCCCAGAAACATCTACAGCAAATCGAGCACTTTTAGGTGGTATGGTTGGGAATAATTCCTGTGGTCTCCATTCCATCGTTTGGGGGAATGTGAGAGACCATTTATTAGAAACAAGAGCTATTTTATCAGACGGCTCTGAAATACATACGCATCCACTTAGCAATGATGAATTTTATAAAAAAACCTCTTTAAATAACTTAGAAGGGAATATTTACAAAGAAATACATCGAATACTAAACAATCCGGAGCTTCAAAATCAAATAAAAACTCGCTTTCCAAAGGCAGAAATAAAAAGACGGAATAGTGGTTATGCATTAGATGCTTTAATCGACATGCAACCCTTCAATCCAACGGGCCAACCGTTTAATTTATCTGCACTAATTGCCGGATCTGAGGGAACGCTTGCCATCGTTCATTCAATGAAATTGAATTTATTAGATTTACCGGCTGTAGAAGTTGCGCTCATTTGTATTCATTGCCATTCCATACAAGAATCTTTACAAGCAAATATTGTAGCTCTCACACACAATCCAACGGCCTCGGAATTAGTAGACGATTACATCCTTTCATTTACCGAAAATCATCCCAATTTTCAAAAAGATCGGGATTTTATTGAAGGAAAACCTGCTGCTATCCTAATGGTGGAGTTTAGGTCTAGCTCAACTAAAGACCTAAATAAGCAAGTAGAAGCGTGTATAAAGAGTTTAAAAGATTCTAAAATAGGCTACGCCTACCCTGTGCTAGATAAAAATACTATTGATAAAGGATGGGGTATACGAAAAGCCGGTTTAGGATTAATCAGAAATGCAATAAGCAAGAAACAACCCGTAAATTTAATTGAAGATTGTGCAGTTTCACCGGTAGATCTACCTAACTACATAGCAGAAATACAAGCATTGTTAGCTAAACACAAAGTTGACGCAGCCTATTATGCACATGCCGGAGCAGGAGAATTACACATCGAGCCATTTTTAGATATAAACTCACCAGAAGGAAAAATACTATTCCGAACAATTCTCAGCGAAACAGTTGACATTTTAAAAAAATATCAAGGTTCATTAAGTGGGGAACATGGAGATGGTCGCTTGAGAGGTGAATTTATAGAGAAAATGATGGGCAAAGAATTGCTCGATCTTTTTAAAGAAATTAAGCATATTTTTGACCCTTCCCAAATTCTAAATCCAGGTAAAATTGTGAACAGTCCACCCATGGATGAAGCGTTCAGGATTTCAAATTCGGATGGATATAAAATTAAGAATTTTTTCAATTATGGAGATTTCGAAAATCCGCTCAGACTAGCCGAAAAATGCTCAGGATCAGGCGATTGTAAAAAAACAGCTTTAACAGGAGGAACCATGTGTCCAAGTTTCATGGCTACTCTAGATGAAAAAGATAGTACACGGGCTAGAGCAAATATGCTTCGGCAAATATTGTCAGAGCCAGGCGAAAACCCTTTCAGCAATCCTGAATTAAACGAAATCCTAGATCTGTGTCTTTCCTGTAAGGGTTGCCAAACCGAATGCCCATCTGGAGTAGATATAACAAAATTAAAAGCAGAAACGCTTCAGCAGAAATACTTAAAAGACGGCATTCCTTGGCGCACAAAGCTCATTGGGCATTTTCCAGTGTTACAAAATTTGGCTAGAAAATTTGCCCCCTTGTACAATTTCTTTATTGAATTTCCATTGTCTAGCGTAATCATAAAAACCGTTTTAGGATTTTCGTGGGAAAGAAGTTTACCTAAGGTTTATTTCTATTCTTTGGAAGATTGGTTCAAAAAGTATGCTAAAAAATATCCTCAGGATCAATTCAAAAATGGTTCCGTTTATTTATTTGCAGATGAATTTACCAATTACAATGAAGTTGACTTAGGCAAAAAAACAGTGCTGCTGTTAAACGAACTAGGATTTGGAGTGAAGATACCTCATGGTGTCATTAGTGGCAGAAGTTATTTGTCCAAGGGAATGTTAATCGAAGCGAAAAAAATAGCCGAAAAAAACATTGAAATACTGTCAGAGATTATAAACTCGAATGAACCTTTCATCGGAATTGAACCAAGTGCCATTTTAACATTTAGGGATGAAATTCCTGATTTAGTGAGTCCTGAATTAAGAAGCCCAGCAAATAAACTAGCCGAAAATTGCTTGTTGGTAGACGAATTTTTATCCCAACAAATCAAAAATAATAAAATTCAGAAATCGGACTTTACTCTGGATAGTAACAAAATCATCTTGCATGGACACTGTCATCAGAAATCCATCGCAGGGTTGGTCTCTACCAGACACGTATTAAGCTTTCCGGAAAATCAGGAAGTAGAACTGTTGGCCACGGGTTGTTGCGGTATGGCTGGATCTTTTGGCTATGAGCGAAAACACTATAAAATATCGCAGCAAATTGCGAATTTAGTATTATTTCCAAAAGTTTTAGCCGCAAAGAACTCGGTCATTATTGCTTCTAACGGAACATCTTGTCGGCATCAATTAAAAGACGGAATCGAAAAAACAGGAAAGCATACGGTTGAAATAATGTACGATTCTTTAGCACAAAAAACGTATAAATCATGATTCAATACAATGTTTCAATCTTTGTAGAGCATGAAATAAATGCAAAAGCAATAAGCGCCATTCAAGATATTGTAATCCCGCAATTAGTAGACTTGGCGTTTATAGACCAAGTATTTACCTATGAAATTTTGTCACATCAAGAACCTGATTCAAAAGGGTATTCGATACAATGCTTAATTCCTGATTTTGAAGAGCAACACGGAGATGAAATTGAAAGCTTAATTTCTATTTATTTCCAACAAGAATTCCCTAATCAATTTGTTTATTTTCCAAGCCAACTTAAGAGAATTTAAGCCCATAAAATAGGTGGATCTAAATAGGAATTTGCTTTAGAAAAAGGTCTTGTTCCGAACCAACCACCCCTATTGGCCGATAGTGGTGATGGATGAGAAGTTTTAATGATGTGATGCCTAGTTGGATCTAGATCTTTCCCTAATTTTTGCGCATAATTACCCCATAGCATAAAGACTAATCCACACTTTCGATGATTTAATTCATTCAGAATAAGCTTTGTAAATGAAAGCCAACCGATATTGGCATGACTCCCGGGTAATGAATCTTCGACGGTTAAAATAGAATTAATCAACAAAACTCCTTGGCTAGCCCAATGCATCAAATCCCCTGAAGCCAACGAAACACCTAAATCAGCCTGCAATTCCTTATTTATATTTTTGAGAGAAGGCGGAAATGAAACACCTGATGGAACTGAGAAACAAAGGCCATTCGCCTGATTTATTTGATGATAAGGATCTTGCCCTAAAATAACCACCCGAGTATCTTGAAATGAGCAAGCATTGTAAGCATTGAAAATGTTTTCAAAAGAGGGATATATATTCTTTTTAGGGTATTCTTCTTTTAATAAAATCCCGATTTCCTTAAGATGTGTACCCCATCCTGCTTCTAAAACAATATTTTTCCAGTCCTCCACTAACCATTCATCTAAATTTAGTCTTAAATTGCTCATCAATTATATCGTATGAAAGAATCAAACACAAATAAATATATAATCTCTGTAGAAACCACATACATGCAAGATTATGAATTGCAATTGCCCTATAAATACTTCTTTACATATCAAATTACGATCCAAAATTTATCCGATCAAACAGGCCAACTCGTTAGTCGGTATTGGGAAATAAAAGATGGATCAGGAATTAATGAGGTGGTCAATGGTTTGGGAGTCGTAGGCCAACAACCCATTATTGAACCTGGTGACAGCTTTACCTATACTTCTGGTTGTCCTTTGATATCGGCCATTGGTAAAATGGAAGGCTATTACATATTTTTGAATTTAGCAAACAATTCTACCTTCAAGGTACAAATTCCACCTTTTGAACTAATCCCTAACTTCGCGTTAAATTAAATGAATCAATTCTTATTTAACTTAAGAGCAAGAAATGCGCATGGATTACATTCCCCATTTGTCTATGAATTATACACCCAAATCATTAATCCATGCTTACACCAAAGCGGGGAATTAAGCGCTTTGGTAAAGAATGAATTGTCGAATTACCAAGGCAACTCAGTAGAAAACATTAAGTTCAACGTACAAATAATAGACATTAGTCAATTTGACTCCAAAATTCTTGACATGAATTTTGATGATGTTTTACTCATTGAAAATATTCGAAAGCAAATCAATTTAGCTCACTGGAATCAATTAATCGAAAATCAGAAAATTGTATTTTCTATTGAATTATATGAAATAGGCCTATTGTTTTTCAATCCTATAGCCCCTAAGCAACATTTTGTATTTAAAAAATCTTAGGCCAAAATAGGCGTAATTACTTTACCCGCCACATCGGTTAACCTAAAAGATCGACCTTGAAAAGGATAGGTCAATTTTTCATGATCCAAACCTAAAATATGCAAAATGGTAGCTTGAAGGTCATGAATATGAGCCTTTCCTTCTACTCCTGAATAACCTATTTCATCAGTTGCTCCATAAGTAAAACCTTTTTTCACCCCTGCACCCGCCATCCAAATCGTAAACGCATCAGGATGATGGTCGCGGCCTAAAAAAGGAGCAGGTTTATTATCTCGATTCTCTTGCATGGGTGTACGTCCAAATTCACCACTCCAGACAACTAACGTTTCATCCAATAAGCCCCTTTGTTTCAAATCAAATAATAGAGCACTCATTCCTTGGTCCGTTTCTTTACACTTAGTCCTAAGACCTATTTCCAAAGCCTCTGAAGCACTTGAACCATGCGTATCCCAACCCCAATCATATAATTGAATAAATCGAACTCCATTCTCTGCTAATTTTCGGGCTAGGAGACAATTATTGGCAAAAGAAGGTGTACCGATCGTCGTGCCATATAAATTATGAATATATTCTGGCTCATCACGAATATCCATAACCTCAGGTACGGAAGCTTGCATTTTAAAAGCCATCTCATATTGAGAGATTCGAGTTAATATTTCAGGATCCTGATATTCCTCGTATTCTCTTTGATTAATTTCATTAATGGCGTCAATAGTGCTACGCCTATCTTCCCTAGAAACTTGGCTTGGGTTTTCAACATACAAAACCGGCTCACCTGTAGACCTACAATGTACTCCTTGGTAAATAGAAGGCAAAAAACCACTTCCCCAAATACTCTTCCCTCCTTCTGGGTATTTATTTCCTGAGGTCAGTACGATGAAACCAGGTAAATTAGCATTTTCAGAGCCAAGGCCATAAACAGCCCAAGCACCCATTCCTGGCCTTCCTAAACGTGCACTTCCTGTTTGCATAAACAGCTGCGCAGGTGCATGATTAAATTGATCCGTATGCATGGCCTTTAAAAAGCAAACCTCATCAACCACATTTTGAAAATAAGGCAAATAATCTGATACCCAAGCACCCGATTGACCAAATTGATTGAATTTACCTTGAGGTCCCAACATTTTAGGAACACCACGAATAAAGGCAAAGGTTTTCCCTTTTAGCAGTTCCTCCGGACAGTCTTTTCCATGCCATTTGACTAATTCAGGCTTATAATCAAAAAGTTCTAATTGAGATGGAGAACCTGCTTTATGAATATAAATCACCCGCTTGGCCTTAGGCAGAATATGAGCCAATTTTGCCAAAGATTCTTCTTGGCCTAAAGGCGTATTCTCGCAAGATCCTAACATAGAACCCAAAGCCATCATACCCATACCCGTAGAACATTGACGTAGAAAATGTCTACGCGTTAAATAACTCAATGCTCGATTTTCTAGCTCCTGACTCATTATTTACATTTTAGTCACAAATTCATCCAAATTCAACATGGCACTTGCCGCCCATTCATAGCCTTGAATTTTATTTATAGTTTTCATTGACTGTCCCTGGTTAAATAGATTTACTAAAGTAGTTAAATCTTTGGTCCTAATCGGATGAACAAACATTTTCTTATACATCGCGGCAATTTTCTCTTCAGGTTTGTTAGTTTTCATCCTAACCATATCTAAAGCAATTTTATGTGCCGCTTCCACAAAAACAGGGTCATTAAGAAGTACAAGCGCTTGTAATGGGGTATTTGTTCGGACTCTTCGAACTAAACAAACTTCCCGTGACGGAGAGTCAAAGGTAAACTGAGAAGGATAAGGACCCGTGCGCCTGGTAAATATATAAATGGCTCGTCTATACTGCTCATTACCCTCACTTTGTTTCCATTTTAAGCTACTGTTTACCGCTTGCCATACGCCCTCAGGTTGGAATGGCATAACAGGTTTGCCAAACATTTTAGGATTTAATAACCCAGCAACTGACAAGGCTTGATCCCTAACTTGTTCAGCAGATAATCTAAAACGAGGTCCACGAGATAAATACTTATTGTAGGGATCTGTAGCAATAATAGATTTACTTGCTTTTGAGTCTTGTTGGTAAGTGGAAGAACAAACGATTTCTTTGATTAAAGCTTTTGGCTTCATATCATATTTGAAAATAAACTGGTAGGCCAAATAATCCAATAATTTTTGATGGGAAGGTTTTGCGCCTTGCGAACCAAAATCTTCTAATGTTTCAACAATACCCATTCCAAATAATTGTTCCCAAAAACGGTTGGCCACATTTCTAGCAAATAAAGGATTCGCAGGATCCACGACCCAATTAGCCAGACCAAGCCGATTCCGGGGCCATTCAGCTTTAAATTTATGCATAAATGCAGGCACATCTGGCTGGACTGAATCTCCATGTACAAGCCAATTACCCCGTTTAAAAACATAAGTATTCCGACTATAATCCTTTGGCATTTCTAAATAAATAGGGAAATTATCGGTCTTAGTGTTGATCAAGGATAAAAATTCATCAAAATTGTTTTTATCTAAATTCAGCTCCGGAAGCAATGCAAACCAAACTATTTTAAACACATCGTCTGCCTTTCCTGCCAACTGCCCATTAAAAGCTTCCAAGTAATAGTCTTGTCTGCCTGTTGACACAGGCCATTTCAGTGTCAATAATTTACCTTTTGAAGTCGTGTCTAATTTTACCTTCAAAACAATTTTTCCATTAATACTACCAGACCTAATTTGTAATACTCCGCCAGGATTTTTGGAAGAATATTGCACAAGTAATTGTTTTACTCCGTCTGTTTTTAAATTGGGTAGTCGACAACTCCCCTTGTGTCTTAAGCCTATTTGTGTACCACCCAATAAGGCTCCCTCGGTAAAATTATCAGCATAATGGGCATGAAATCTAGGTTCTAAAAACTTAACAAATCGATTTAAATACGTTTGTTGCTCTGAAGGCAATGAGGAAATTTTAGCTTGAAACTCAGTTAATTTCTGAAGATCATTTTGTTTAAACTGACGAATATTAGGAGCTTCATCCCCAGTATCTTCATCCCTAGTGTTATTTAGAAAAGCCATGAATTTATAATATTCATCATGTCTGATAGGGTCATATGGATGACTATGGCATTGAACGCAAGAAAATGAAGTACCATGCAACGCATCCCAAGTCGTATTTACACGATCTATAACAGCTGCTACTCTAAATTCTTCATCCACAGTTCCCGTTTCGTCATTATTCATCGTATTGCGATGAAATCCTGTGGCAATGTAATCGTCGTCTTGGGGATTTTCTAGCAAATCTCCGGCTAATTGTTTTTTGACAAATTCACGGAAAGAAATATTTTTATTAAAAGAAGAAATAACCCAATCTCGATATGGCCAGATGGTTCTACCGTTATCTTTTTGGTATCCCCGACTATCTGAATAGCGAGCAAGGTCTAACCATACAGATGCCCATTTCTCTCCAAATGATGGCAAATTCATTAATTTATCAACAAATTTCGCATAATCTTCATCTGAAGTAATTGAGCTAAATTCATTAACCATAGATTCAGTAGGTGGTAAACCTGTTAAATCAAGGGATAGTCGGCGTACCAAAATCTCCTTTTCTGCTTGTTTGGAGTGAGTCAACCCTTGATTATTTAACTCTTCCAATACAAAATTGTCAACCGGGTTTTTAACAAAGCGCTTAGTCCAAAACATTAATTTTGAAAGTAATCCTTCGCTGGACGGAATGGACGGTTTTTTGACAGGTAAATAAGCCCAATGATCCTCCCACTTAGCTCCTTCTTTCACCCATTGGGTCAATATATTGATTTCTTTGGAAGTCAATGGATCCTTTTTATAGGGCATTTTCTCTTCTGGATCTTTGGAATGCAATCGGCTTATAAAATCGCTCTTTTCAGGATGAAATGGAACAATACTGGGTTTGCCTGAAGCTGTAGCAGCATAGGCTTCCTCTTGAAATAACAAACTAAACTTGCCTTGCTTTTTTACTCCTCCATGACAAGCGATACAATGCTTGTTCAAAATGGGTTTTACTTCCTGCGCATAGGAGATTTTCGCATTTGAAGAAGATGAAATATAGGTCGAAACCAAAATACCACTGATAATCAGCGATAAAGTTAACAACCAATACATATTTCCTTTGCTCATCATAAAAACTAATACATAAAGCTTTAATCTTCAAATTTATACTAAGTTTTTGGTATAAAAAAAGGGGTGACGATTCCGTCACCCCTTTAAATTAAAATTTCTGAGCCTATGCAGGCTTAGCTATCTCAACTAATACCCTTTTGCCCTTAATTTGAGCACCTGCCATTTTTTCCAAAACAACATTGGCATACTCTTTAGGAACATCTACATAGGTGTGCTTGTTCTCAATTTGTATTTGACCTAATACATTACCTGGAATTCCAGACTCACCCGCAAAGGCACCTACAATATTAGAAGGTGATATTTTTTCATCAAATCCAATGTTAACAAACATGCGGACCATATTCTCATCTGAACGATAAGGTTTTCCTTCTCGGTCCATGCGAGGACCTCTCGGAGCTGATGAACGATCACGATCATTTCCGCGATCAAAACGTCCGCCACGATCTCCACCACCGCGAGAATCTCGATCAAAGCGACCAGCACCTCTTCGTCCATCACGGTCTCCACCACGATCATTACGATCCCTAAATCCTCCTCCACCCCCGCGCTCATCACGGCCATATTTGCGTGATTGACGTTCAAGCTCTCCCTCTAAATTTTCATCACCAAACTCATTTTTCTGAACTCCCATGCTCAATTTAACTAGAGCACTTACAATCTGATCTACGGTAAATCCAGCATGTTGCAAGTTAGGTAACGCGTCAGCAAATAAATCTAAATCTCCTTCTCCAATCGTGCTAGCGACACGTTCAATAAACATGCCTTTTTTAATCCCAACCACATCAGAGAATGTTGGAATAACTCCCTTATCTATTTTCACTTTGGTATAGTTCATAATTTCACGTAAACGATTACGTTCAGAACCCACTACCAAGGTAAAAGCTTTACCAAATTTACCCGCACGACCCGTTCTACCGATACGGTGTACGTAATATTCTTCGTCCAATGGAATGTCATAATTAATTACGGCATCCACATTTTCCACATCCAAGCCACGAGCTGCAACATCTGTTGCAACTAAAAAACTAACATTTCCTGAACGAAAACGATTCATCACTTGAGTACGCTGACTTTGCCTCAAATCGCCGTGCAAACCTTCAGCTGCATAACCTCTCAAAGCTAACTCTTCTACTACCTCGTCTACACGCTTTTTCTGATTACAGAATATCAAAACTAATTTTAATGCATAAAAATCGATCAAACGGGTAGTAACCTCCATTTTAGCTCTCCCTTTAACATCAAAATATAATTGCTCAATATTAACGTTCGTAATCTCATTTTTAACTACCTTAACTAATTTAGGATCCGTTAAAAAACGATTTGTCAAAGCCAAAATAGGCTTAGACATCGTAGCTGAAAATAAAACTGTTTGACGCTCATTCGGTATTTCTTCTAAAATACTTTCAATGTCCTCACGGAAACCCATGTCGAGCATTTCATCCGCCTCATCCAAAACAACCATAGAGGTCTGATTCAATTTTAACGCACGGCGCTCAATTAAATCAATCACACGTCCAGGAGTACCTACGACAATGTTTGCACCAGCTTTCAAGGATTTGATTTGTCGATCTATCGAATCACCCCCATAAACAGTGGTAACCCAAACACCTTTTGTGAATTTTGACAACTTTCTCATTTCTTCTGAAACCTGAACCGCTAATTCACGGGTAGGACATAAAATGATCGCTTGAACAAATTTCTCAAATGGAACAATATGTTCAATCATTGGTATTCCGAATGCTGCAGTTTTTCCAGTGCCTGTTTGCGCCTGACCGATAACATCTCTACCCTCCATTACATATGGAATTGCTTCTGATTGGATGGGAGAAGCATATTCAAAGCCCATTTCTTTAACTGCTGCTTGGATTCCTTCCGATAAAGGAAGCGAATCAAAGCGAATTTTTTCACTCATTTTTTATATTTTAATTACGATGCCCGAACACATCCGTAATTTAACTCTTGCCAATAGCCCTAAAAAAAAGAAAGGGATTTACATTAAATGTAAAAGAGTTTGTGCGGATGTATTTGTACTTATTTATTACAAAAGTATCTTATTAATCTAAATAAACCTAATATATTGTATTATTTCAATAAATTACGTTTAGTAAATATAAATTTGACTTGAGAATTAGCCTGACTACTTGCACTTTCTACACTAGCTTGTACGCTAATTTTTTTGAATGAAAGCCCTTCGCCCACTAATCGATTTTTTATGGCAAAACCACGTTTAAAGGACGATTTGTCATCCTTATTCGATATGGCAGAAATCTGAACATCCACATTTTTTGATTTATTCATTTGAATCGAAAGTTGCTTAAATAAATAATCTGTAGGCTTCAATAATAAATCAGTATTCTCATCAAAAACAAGTTCTTGACAAGTTAATTCTAAGGGAGAAGATTGTGTGGAATCAATCAAATAACCGTGTAAATCAACCAAGATAGATTTCTTAGGTACTACATATTGAGTCCCATCTGGCCAATTTAATGTAAAAAGCGAATCATTCTTAATTCGATTAGAATCTAAAACCGCTTTCGTCAAACTATCATTTAATTTATTTAAACTGTCTATTGGAATTACCTCTTCCAAATCCGAGGTAATTTCTGGATCTACCTTTGGCTTTAACAAGGTATACCAAACGGTAAATAAGCTCAATAAGATGGTAATAATAATATACAAAAGATTTTTTTTGTCAAAAAGAGTATATTTTGACTTGACCTCATCTCTTTCAGGGTCTTCAGTTAAATAGACTAAAGCCTCTGGATCTAATTTTAATACATCTGAAAGTAATAAAATATCAGAAATTGCAAATCGTAAATTGGATGGACACAAAGCACTAAAATCACCTTTTTTAATACTAAAAAACTCAGCAAACGATTTCCAATCTCGTAATGAATCGTAATCTTCTTCTTTTAATTTAAAACCATATAAACCAAAAACTACACTTAAACCTTTCAAAAACGATGAACTTTTGCACCCTAGTTCCTTAGAAATCAACATCGCAATCGCACTCTTTTTATCTGGAATAAGAATTCCAATTAATCCTTCACCGTAATGACTAATTTCTTCTAATTGCAATTTAGTTGCATTTCCAGCCTGCAATTCCTCTATAGCGACACGCGGGATAGGCTTTTGTAAAATAAAATTATAAAGTGCATTGAATCGAATTCGGTTACGAATAAGTTTTAGCAATCCACCTAATATAATTGCCTCCCAAACAGGGATCAACTCTTCTACTTTGGGTTCTGACTCACCAGTAAATAAAGAGATTCTGCGAATCACATTGCCGCGCAAATCTTCTTGAATAACACCAAATAATTCCCCCATAGTTTTTATTTCAAATACAAAATTACAAGTACTGGAGCATATATAAGAATTATTTTTTGCATATTTTTTTCTTTTATTCTCTGTAAACTTTACATTCATTACCTTTGTATCATGAAGAAAGTATTATTCATAGACCGGGATGGCACTTTAATAATTGAGCCTCAACCAGACCAGCAAGTTGACAGTTTAGATAAATTGTCCTTTTTGCCTCATGTCATATCTAATTTAAAGAAGATAAACGAAGAATTCGACTTTGAATTAGTTATGGTTACCAACCAAGATGGACTAGGTACTTCCTCATTTCCTGAAGATACGTTTTGGCCAGCCCAAAATAAAATGCTAGAAATCTTAGCTTCAGAAGGAATTGTATTTTCAAATATTTTAATTGATAAATCTTTTCCTCAAGATAATCTTCCTACAAGAAAACCGGGTCTAGGTTTATTAGGAGAATATCTGACGGCTGATTATGATTTAAGTAATTCATATGTCATAGGTGACCGAATCACTGATATTCAATTAGCTAAAAATTTGGGTGCTAAAGCGTTTTTAATCAGCGATTTAGAGATACCTACTGAATTAAAACCAATCACAGCGCTGCAAACCATTGATTGGAATGATATTTATTCCTATTTTAAATTACCCGAACGTATAATCATTCATACTAGAAATACGAATGAAACCAAAATTTCCATCCAGTTGAACCTCGATGGAAAGGGTAATGCTAATAATCAAACTGGTTTAGCCTTTTTTGATCATATGTTAGATCAAATCGCAAAGCACGGTAACCTTGATCTCACTATACAAGTTCAAGGGGATTTACATATAGACGAACATCACACCATTGAAGATACCGGGATTGCATTAGGTGAAGCATTTTTGTTGGCCCTAGGTCAAAAGAAAGGTATAGCCCGATATGGATTTTTATTACCTATGGATGATTGTTTAGCCCAAGTGGCCTTAGATTTCTCTGGTCGAAACTGGCTCGTTTGGGAAGCTGAATTTAAAAGAGAGAAGATCGGTGAGATGCCAACAGAAATGTTCAGTCACTTCTTTAAATCTTTTTCGGATGCAGCCAAATGCAATTTAAATATTAAGGCTGAAGGAGAAAACGAGCATCATAAAATTGAATCGATTTTTAAGGCATTTGCCAAATCGATCCAATTAGCTGTCAAAAGAGATATAAATAATTTAAATTCTTTGCCCAGCACAAAAGGATTACTATAATTAATTTCATAATTTTGAATAAAATTTAACAACACATGGGATATTCAGGAGCCGCCTTTTTTATCATTTTATTTGCAGTAGCTATCGTAGTAGGAGTTAAACTTCAAAATATTTACAAGGAAAGAGGTAAATAAAAATTAAAGTATTCCTTCATCGGCAAAACTGAAATAGGTATCTGAAGCCACAATCAAGTGATCGGAAATTTGTATTTCAAATAGTCCTGCAGCTTCAATTATTTTTTTAGTTAAATGCTTATCGGCCTGACTTGGTTGTAGTTGGCCTGAAGGATGATTGTGAGCCAAAATAATGGCTGAGGAGGTTTGCTCTAAAGCAGATTTAAACAATAGTTTCAAATCGACTGAAGTACCTGCCACACCACCCACACTAAATTTTTCTAATTTAATTAATCGAGAGGCTCGATTTAAATGAATAATCCAAAATTCTTCGTGCGCTAAATCACTTAAGTGGGGCCTTAACAAGTTGTAAGCGTCTTTTGAAGCTAGAATGGTGTCAATCCGATGTGTCGTTTCAAAAACCATTCGCCGTCGACCTAGCTCTAATGCAGCCACTAAAACGGCTGACTTAGCCTTTCCAATCCCTTTGAACTTCATGAAGTCAAATTGATTAAAACGGCCTAACTTATTTAAATCCCCTTGAATGGAGTTCAATATATCTTTTGAAAGATCTAAAGCTGATTTATTAGGAATCCCTGAGCCTATCAATAAGGAAAGTATTTCTTCTATCCGCAAAGTATCCTTCCCCTTGATCGCCATCAACTCACGTGGCCTCTCCTCCAATCGAATTTCTTTGATTTTACCTCCATTAAGTACATAATTCATCTGAACATTTTTCCTGAAGGTAATCCATATAAACAAGAAAACCCCGCGATTGTGGGGTTTATCAATATGCTGATAATCTAAAACTATGCGGCTAATTTATTCGCCAACTTAGCTAATTTAGATTTTTGATTTGCTGCTTTATTCTTATGAATAATATTTTTCTTAGCTAATTTATCTAGAGCAGAAGAAACCTTTTTGTACAAATCAACCACAATAGATTTATCTGTTGTCAAACGAAGATTTTTAATCATCGTACGAGTTGACTTGTGTTGATAACGGTTGCGCAAACGCTTTGATTCATTTGCTCTAATACGCTTTAATGCTGATTTATGATTTGCCATTGTTTAAATAATCTTCTTATTCTAATAAAATTGAAATGCAAAATTAAACAAAATGATTTTAAAACACAACATCCTGAACAAAAAAAGCTATCAGCTACTTATTATTTTAGTCCTAACACTTCATTCAAGAGGATATTCAAGCGAATTAACCAAACCTTGGGGATTTTTTGCGCATAAAAAAATAAACACGCTAGCCATATATACCTTGCCCATGGAAATGATAAAATTTTATAAAAGGCATCAAAAGGAAATTGAAGATCTATCGGTTTTGCCAGACCAACGAAGATACATCATGGACAATGAGGCATCAAGGCATTATATAGATTTAGATCGATATAAAATTGATGATATTAGCTATACAAGTTGGGATGTTATAACAAAAAATATGCATCAAGATAGTTTAGTAAAACACGGAATCGTTCCTTGGCATATTCCCATTTTATACCAACAATTAAAATATGCGTTTACTCGTCGAGACACCATCAAGATTATTAAATTATCCGCAGAAATGGGCCACTACATTGGAGATTTACATGTTCCATTGCATACGACGTCTAATTATGACGGACAAAAAACGGGACAAACAGGATTGCATGCTTTTTGGGAATCTCGTATTCCAGAACTATTAAATGAGGCTTTAGAGGAGTGGGTTGGTCCAGCCACATTTATCTCCAATGTAACTAAATCGGCCTGGGATTGGGTTTTAGAATCACACGCTCAAGTGAAGATTTTAATCGACAAAGAAGCCAAATTAAATACCACATTTAAGCAGTCAAAGAAATATACGTTTGAAAAAAAAGGAAACGCACTACAAAAGAATTATAGCCTAGAATACAGTAAAAAATATCATCAAGTACTTGACCATCAAATAGAAGATCGGTTTCAAAGTGCTTATAAACATGTAGGCGACATTTGGTATTCTGCTTGGATTGAAGCGGGTCAACCCTTTTTTAAATAAAATTTTGCAATTTTACAGGATGGAAGACATGAAATTTGTACAGCTAAAACCAGGAAAAGATTCTCCAGTGAAGAGATTTCATCCTTGGATTTTCTCAGGAGCTATCTTAAAACAAAGTGATCATTTGAAAGATGGAGATTGGGTCAAGGTAATCAGTTCAAGAGATGAGTTCTTAGGAACAGGTCATTTTCATCATGGAAGTATTTCTGTCAAAATTGTTTCTTTCCAAGAGATCACTTCAAAAGAAGAATTCTGGATACAAAAAATTCAAAATGCTTCTGATTTAAGGGAAAAGCTTCCATTAGGAGAAACTAATGCATACCGACTAATACATGGTGAAGGTGACGGATGCCCTGGATTAGTGATCGACCATTATAACGGAGTTTTTGTATTTCAGGCGCATACCATTGGAATGCATTTAGATCGAATGGAAGTCGTGAATGCTTTAAAGCACGTTTTTGGAAAAAAGATTAAAGCTATTTATGATAAGAGCAAAGAAACATTGCCACCTGAGTATGCTAAAAACTGCAACAATGATTATTTAGAAGGAAAAGCGGATACACCTTATGAAATTGTAGAAAATGGAATAAAATTTTCGGTCAATTGGGTTACTGGGCAAAAAACAGGTTTCTTCATTGACCAACGGGATAATAGGCAATTACTATCACAGTATTCAAAAGGCAAGACCATCTTAAATACATTTTGCTATTCAGGCGGATTTTCCATGTATGCACTTAAGGAAGGTGCCAAAAAGGTAGTATCACTAGACACTTCAGCTAAAGCCATTGATTTAGTCAACATCAATTTGACTTTAAATGAATTCCCAAATAAGAAACATGAATCTATTGTAGGCGAAACACTACCCTATTTAAAGAATTGTGAAGAAGAATTTGATATCATTATTTTGGATCCACCAGCCTTTGCTAAATCGATTAGCAGTAAACATAAGGCACTCCAAGGGTATCAAAAAATCAATTATTTGGCCATTAAAAAAATCAAGAAAAACGGTCTAATTTTCACATATTCGTGCTCACAAGTAATTACGAGAGACTTATTTTATAATATGTTGGTCTCAGCAGGGATAGAGACTGGTAGGGAAATCCAAGTCATTCATCAAATGACACAGGCTCCAGACCATCCGATCAACTTATTTCACCCAGAAAGTAATTACTTAAAAGGATTTGTATTAAGAGTTATCTAATTGACAAAACGGAAGATGCGATTCCAGCGAATTTTACCGGAAAAAAGACCTTTATTAGGATCTAATGACATCCAAACAAATACAGCTTTTCCTACGATATGATCGGCAGGTACAAATCCCCAAAACCGTGAATCAGCTGAATTATGGCGGTTATCCCCCATCATAAAATAGTAATCTTGTTTAAAAGTATAGCTAATTAATACTTTTCCATTTTGTGAAATTTTATCTCCGTCGATCGTTATACCTTCGTTTCCTTCGTACTTCTGAATAGTTTCTTGGTATAATTTGACATTTTTGGCATCTAAATTGACAGTCCAGCCTTTTGCCGGAATTTGTAATGGCCCAAACCAATCTCTATTCCATTTGAACTGCGTGGTATCATGAGGGAAAATAGCTTCAAATGCCTGTCCTTTTACATCTTTAAATGAATCATAATCAAAAGATTTAGAAAATGAAGATTTAGAAATTTCTGAAATCTTACTTGCAGATGTATTCAATTTGTATCCAACCAATTGGTTAACTGAGTCAGCCAAAGGCAACCAATCTGCTGAATCAAAACTTGCATTAGGAGAATTGCGAATGCCGAACTGATCGAAAAAACTTTCTTCTAATGTTTCCTTGGTCTTCATAAACACAGGATGTTGCATTCTTTCTGGATTTTCCAAGGCCTTATTATTGACAAATACCTGTTGGTTCCGAACTTCAATAATATCACCAGGTGTACCTACACACCTTTTTACATAAAAAGTACGCAGATCTAAAGGAGCATCTCCATCATCTTCCCAATTTGGTGCATTAAAAACAACGGCATCTCCTTTTTTAACTTCTGTGAAGCCAGGCAAACGGAAAGTTGGCAAATTCAACCACCGTAAATAAGACGGTATATTTGTGAACCATATTTTTTGATGCGTTAAAGGTAATTGTAAAGGAGTTTTTGGCGTCCGAACCCCATAATGCATTTTACTAACAAACAAAAAATCACCGACCATCAACGAACTTTCCATGGATGGAGTAGGAATCGTATATGCTTCAAAAAGAAAAAAGCGAATCAGGGTAGCCGCGACTACTGCAAATAAAACAGAATCCAACCACTCTCTAAAGGCTGATTTTTGCGTAGGTTTTTTTGCGTCTTTGGAATTCATAAAATTATTTTTTGTGTAAATACTTATCTATTAACTCTTGTGATGGTTTATTTATGTAGGGCGAAGGAAAACCTCTTTCTACAAAATCAACATCTTCCATATTGGTGTACCGTAAATGAGAAGACCACCTTATTTGATTATTGGTGATAACACCCGATTCGTGAACTAGCAAGGTTGAAAAAATGACAATATCCCCCATATTCACTTCAGGTTGTAATTTAGGATATGCACTTCGGTCAAAGGGCACCTCAGCAAAACCATTTTCTAATTTATCCGTCAGTGGTCCCAATTTATGAGAACCCGGGTAAAAAATGACAGGGCCATGTCCAATTTCCAAATCAATTAAAGGAAACCAAACAACAATCGAATCCTGTGAAGCCAACATAGAAACCCAATCTTGATGCAAGGGAGTTTTATAGAAATGCTCCGACATGGCAAGGTTAGGATGATTGAAAAATAACATGGGACGAGTACACATCAAAGGCATCGATAAACCCAAATTTTTCACTAATTCAATCAAATCCGGATTCACGGATAATTGATATAATTCAACTAATCCTGTTTGAATCAACTTGCCGCAACTAATAAAAGTGTCTAAATGATTTTGAAACAACTGAGTCATTTGAGATAAATAATCTCCCTTTATACCTAAATGATCAAATTGAATTTGGAAAATATTCTTGGCTGCTAATTGAATATCCTCAATTAATTTGCGCTCGAAAAAACCTGGAATAACAATAACTCCATTTTCCTTTAAATCCGATTTCAATTGATCCAATTTCAACATCCCCATTAATTTAACATGTCATCCATACCTAATACACCCTTTTTGCCTAAAATCCATTCTGCAGCAATCACAGCACCCAATGCAAAACCCTCGCGGCTAAATGCCTCATGAGTAACTTCAATTTGATCCACCTTAGAAATGTATTTTACCGTATGCGTACCAGGTTTAGTGGATTCCCTCTGCGACCAAATAGCAATTTCATCTGCACCCGGAATTTCATTATTAACCCATTTTTTCTTATTTGAATATTGACTCATGATTCCTTCTGCAATCGTGATGGCGGTCCCACTTGGCGAGTCTTTTTTCTCTACATGATGGATTTCATTCGTATAAATATCATATCCAGCATGCGGTTGCATTAATTTTGCCAATTGCTTATTTAATTTGAAAAATAAATTAACACCTATTGAATAATTAGAAGCGTAAAAAAAAGTTGAATCAAATGATTGAGTCGCTTTTTCAACTTCAGATTTTTTCTCTAACCAACCTGTGGTACCACAAACGATAGGAATTTGTTTCTCAATACACTTCATGATATTGGAAAATACAGAAATAGGATTTGAAAATTCAATAGCAACGTCTACATCTTTATTCGTTAAAGAAATTAAATCGTCCGGATTTTCAATATCTATTTTGGAAACTATTTGATGCCCACGGTCTATCGCTATGCGCTCAATCTCCTTTCCCATTTTTCCATAACCAATTAAAACTATCCTCATCGCAATCGATTTTTAAAATTAAAAGTCAAAGATACACTAGAAAACATTCCTTTTGAAATAGGATCAAATTCAAAATTAGGTTTAATCTTTAAACTTATATCATCAGATACATCAAAAGTCTTTAAATGAGCACTTACATTAGCATCAATCACATTAAATGCCCACGCTACAGCAAGCCCTATAAATGTATAATCTCTATTTCTTCTAAACCCATCATTCAAACGCTTTAATTGATTTACATCCAAATCTCTTATCACCCCATCTTCATAAGGAACCGCGACCGTAGAAGGAGGAACATAAGAAGGATCTTCGGAATGAGGTGAAACAATATAATAATAATCCCTATACTTCATGTAACGCTGATGATTGTAATTGGCAATTAAACCTAATGTGACAAATGCACCTGCAACCAATGGCAATTTCCAATACTGACGATTATTAATTTGTCCCCAACCAGGGATCATTAATGAGTGCAATGTACTCACTCTAGGAATAATTTTACTTTTGGGGATTAAACTTATGGACGTTGAATCAGTTTTAGTACTGGTCGTATCCACTACGTTTCCCTGCATATTTATCGAAAAAAATATGCTTAAGACAAATGCATGAAAATGTAATTTAAACCTCATTAGGCTATTTTTGAACAAAAGAAATCAACTTTTCAAGTTCCTCTTTAGACTTAAATGACACCTTCAATTCACCCTTACCATCGTCATTCATTTTTAAACTGACAGGTAATTTAAACAAGGTAGATAAATTAGCTTGCCATGAACGCAATTGATCCACTTTAACCTCTGACCTATCAACTGGGTTGACTTCTGGATGAGAAGATTGCCTAACAGCATCCTCCAATTTCCTAACCGACCATTCTTCTGAAATCGTTTTTAAGAATAGGGCATTTTGAATCTCTGTATTTTCTAAGGAAATTAACGAACGAGCATGCCCCATGGATATTTTATTATCACGAATCGCAATTTGAATATGTGCCGGTAATTTAAGTAAACGAATATAATTAGTTACCGTAGATCTATTTTTACCTACTCGAGCACCCAAATCTTCCTGCTTTAAATGACACTCTTCCATTAATCTTTTATAGGAAAGAGCAATCTCAATGGCATTTAAATTTTCTCGTTGAATATTTTCAATTAAGGCCAACTCAATCATTTGTTGGTCATCCGCCATACGCACATAGGCAGGAATTCGAGTCAAACCAGCTAATTTTGAAGCCTGAAATCTTCTTTCCCCAGAAATTAATTGGAATTTGCGTGGAGCAATTTTTCTAACCGTAATCGGCTGAATAATTCCTTGAACTCTAATGGACTCAGCTAGATCATTTAATGCCTCTACTTCAAAATGTTCACGAGGTTGAAATGGATTTGTCTCAATGCAATCTAATGCAATTTCTTCCATCAAATTCACGGAATCAAGACTTCCTGCATAATCAGAGGCATGTAAACCTTTCGCTTGTAGCTTATCAGAATCTTCCAATAATGCCCCTAATCCCCTACCCAATCCAATTCTCTTCTTCAAATTTGACTCTTGTTTACTCATTACATTAAAAAATTATATCTCCAACAAAAGACCATTTTTTCGCACAATTTCTTTAGCGAGATTTAAATAACTGATAGCTCCTTTACTTTCTGCATCATGCAAAATAGCTGGTATTCCATAACTCGGAGACTCCGACAAACGAATATTTCTAGGTATAATCGTCTCAAAAACCATATTTTTAAAATGAGAATTTACCTCATTAACCACTTGATTCGATAAACGCAACCTCAAATCATACATGGTCAATAAAATTCCCTCGATAAGCAATTGGGTATTTAAACGACTTTGTATAATCTTAATTGTATTCAAAAGCTTTCCTAAACCCTCCAAAGCATAATATTCACATTGAACGGGAATAATCACCGAATCAGCCGCTGTTAAACTATTGATCGTAATTAATCCAAGAGAAGGTGAACAGTCCATGATAATAAAATCATAATCGTCTTTAATTTCCTTTAAGGCTTCTTTCATTTTACCCTCCCGGTTTGTCAAATTAATCATTTCAATTTCAGCTCCTACTAAATCAATATGCGAAGGAATGATATCCAAAAACGGAACTTCTGTGGGCAATATACTGTCTTTAACCAACGAAATCCCAACCATGCATTCATAAATACTTTGTGAAATCTCTTTGGGATTAAAACCTAAACCAGAAGTTGAATTTGCCTGGGGATCAGCATCAATTAGCAATGTTTTTAAATCTAAGGCGGCTAGACTAGCTGCTAAATTAATTGCAGTAGTTGTTTTACCTACCCCACCCTTTTGATTTGCAATTGCTATGATTTTACCCATAAAAATCTAAATTTTTCTTTTGACTAATCTAATCAACAATATTACAAAAAAGGTTTCACATCTTTGATTAAAATCCAGCCCAATAAAATCAATATTTAAAATTAAATTTGGGATTGAAAAAATATAAAAACTAAATTATCTACCTATATTGTCATTAAAATTGACCAATCAACTATGAATCAAAATACTTCTTCGCATCCTAAAGGGCTTTATGTACTATATAGCACGGAAATGTGGGAGCGCTTCAATTTTTATGGAATGCGTGCCTTACTTTCTTTATTTTTAGTAAATGCACTAGCCTATAAGCAAAACGAAGCATCCATCATTTATGGGGGATTTTTAGGGTTAAGTTACCTAACTACCATGTTGGGTGGATATGTATCAGATCGATATTTAGGAAATAGGAATTGTATTCTTTTGGGTGGGATCACGATGGCTATTGGCCAACTATTACTTTTTGGATCAGCGAGTACGTTTCTTGAGGGAGTTGAAACCGCTAATATTTTCATGTGGTCAGGTTTATTGTTTTTAATCCTGGGTAATGGATTTTTCAAACCTAATATTTCATCTATGGTAGGTCAATTATATGCCAAAGGCGATAGCCGTCTAGATGCTGCATTTACTATCTTTTATATGGGTATTAATACAGGGGCATTATTGGGAATGATGATTTGTCCGTTGTTAGGAGATGTAAAAGTAGATGGAGTCAGAAATCTTGATGCTTTTAAATGGGGCTTTTTAGCTGCTGGTGGCGCAATGATGATTGGCACAATTACTTTTTATTTTTTGAAAAATAAATATTTACTGAAGCCGGATGGGAGTCCTGTTGGCCTAGCACCTGATTTCAATAAAGTACAAGAAGCAGACCAAGAGGCAGAAAAAGCAGATTTTACAACAAAATCGATTGGCCTTACCCTTTTAATTTTTACGTCATTAGTCTATCTATTCCATTATTTGTTTCTAACAGAAATACCAAATCCTATCAAAGATTGGGTTTATCCAGTCATTTATTCCGCTGGAATTAGTTTAGCATTTTTGATTATGACAGATAAAACTTTGACGAGCGTTGAACGTCAAAGAATTTATGTCATGTACATCATTTCATTTTTTGTCATTTTCTTTTGGTCAGCATACGAGCAGGCCGGTTCATCATTGACATTTATTGCGGACCAACAAACTGATTTAAATTTCTTTGGGATTGAATTACCACCTAGCTCCGTTCAGAACGCCAATTCATTTTTCATCATTCTTTTAGCCTTTCCATTTAGCTGGTTTTGGATTTGGATGCAGAAAAGAGGCATTGAACCTAATTCTCCCGCCAAGCAGGCCATTGGACTTATGTTATTGGCTTTAGGATATTTCATTATTGCGATTCAAGTAAAAGATTTAGGCTCACAAAAACTGGGCGTGGTATGGTTATTTATTATGTACCTATTCCATACGATGGGTGAATTATGCCTTTCACCCATTGGTTTATCTTTAGTTGCGAAGCTAGCCCCTAAACGATTTTCCTCATTGTTAATGGGAGTTTGGTTTTTAGCCAATGCGGCAGGATATGCTCTTGCAGGAACTTTAGGAGCTTTATTGCCACCGGTAAATGCGATCGCAACAGGTCTATTTCCAAGCTTTTTAGGCATGGAAATAAAAAACCTATATGATTTCTTTATGCTTTTTGTCATCATGGCAGGAATTGCATCTATATTATTGTATATCTTAGCTTCTGGACCTCTTAAAAAAATGATGCATGGCATCAGATAAACAATTGACATGAACGGACCTGATCACCATTTACACGAAAAGCATTTAAAGAGCTCTGATTTTATCACTGATATTGTTATTGGAATGTCAGATGGTTTAACAGTTCCTTTTGCTTTGGCCGCAGGGCTTTCGGGTACAGTAGCCTCATCGTCCATTGTGACAACGGCAGGAATTGCAGAAATTGTTGCTGGTTCAATCGCGATGGGATTGGGTGGATATCTAGCTGGTCAGACAGAGCAAGAACATTATGAATCTGAATTAAAGCGTGAGTATGAAGAAGTGGAACGTGTTCCTGAGCGGGAAAAAGAAGAAATAAGAGAAGTATTTGAAGGATATGGCTTGACACCAGAGGCTCAGGAAATTGTCGTGGAAGCTATTTCAAAAGATAAAGACAAATGGGTTGATTTTATGATGCGCTTTGAATTGGGCTTGGAAAAACCTAATCCTAATAGAGCTAGAAACTCTGCACTTACGATAGGCATTTCATACATTGTGGGGGGATTTGTCCCACTTTTACCCTATTTTTATGTAGATGATCCCAAGTCGGGTCTCTTATATTCAGCCGAAATAACATTAATTGCCTTGTTGGTTTTTGGATATTTCAAAAGTAAGGTGACGGATCAAAATCCATGGATTGGATCTTTGAAGGTCGCCTCCATAGGGGCGGCGGCGGCGGCAGCGGCTTATTTTGTAGCTACTTTATTTCAATAAATTAATCATGACCCAAGGCTGTGTCATCGCCACGCGAATCGGCACCGCCTTGTAATTTACCAGATGGCGTCACTAAAATAGCGTCAATGAGCCCTATAGATGCCGAATTAGAAAATTCATAACCCTTCTGCTTCAAACGCTCCAATTGAGCAGTAGATAGTCGATTAGGCTCAATCTTAGTTTGTTCAGGTTTCCATTGCTGATGAAATCGAGGATATTCCACGGCTTGTTGCATATTCATTCCAAATTCCAATACATTAAGTACCACCTGAAAAACACTTGTTATGATCGTAGACCCCCCTGGGGTACCAACGACCATTTTCAATTGTCCATTTTCGGTAATGATGCTTGGCGTCATACTTGAAAGCATTCTTTTCATGGGCTGAATTTCATTAGCTTTGGATCCAACTAAACCATAAATATTGGGAACTCCCGCTTTCGCTGAAAAGTCATCCATTTCATCGTTTAATAGAAATCCTGCTCCACCAACAAAAACTTTGCTACCATATGAATTATTCAAAGTAGTTGTTATTGACACCGCGTTGCCTTCAGCGTCAACAATTGAAAAATGGGTCGTTTCTGGACTTTCATAACCTGGGAACTGACCGGCGGAAACATCTGAACTTAAAGTTGCCTTAGTAAAATCAATCGAACTAATTCTATATTTAATGTAATTAGTATCCAGTAAAGGCTTAATTGGAACTTTAATAAAATCTGGATCCCCTAACCATTTTGCGCGGTCGGCAAATACTCTTCTTTCAGCTTCTATCATTAATTGGACCGTAGAGTCAGAGCTAGCCCCCCAATGACTTAATGGATATTTTTTCACCATACCCATTAATTGTGCCAAAGCTATCCCTCCACTGGATGGAGGCGGCATACCAATAATTTCATAATTTTTATAGGATTGAACAATAGGTTTACGCCAAATAGGCTTGTATCTGTCTAGGTCTTTTTGAGTAATAATACCATTTAGACGTTTCATTTCACTAATGATGAGCTCTGCTGTTTTCCCATGATAAAATCCTTTTGATTTATCCTGCAAAATTCTTTCTAAAGTATTGGCTAAATCTTCCTGAACTAAGATATCACCCTTTTTCCAATCCAAATGATTCGGATTAATCAAATAAGAATCTCCTTTATTTTCGTTGATAAAATCTGACTTATTCGAATTTAGGCCTCTAGCCTCTCTAAAGGTAAGTGCATGGCCATTCCTTGCGATGTCTATAGCAGGCTGAATCAGTTCTTTCCAAGGCAATGAACCAAATTTACGATGCATTTCTTCCATCCCCGCCACAGTTCCAGGAACTCCTACAGAAAATACTCCAATAGAACTTTTTTCAGGGATTACATTGCCAGATGCATCTAAGTACATATCTTTTGAGCTTGCCAAAGGAGCCTTTTCCCTATAATCTAAAGCAAAAACTTTTCCTTTGGCATGGCGATAGATTAAAAAACCTCCTCCACCAATATTTCCAGCAGATGGATGACAAACCGCTAATGCAAAATTTACGGCAATGGCAGCGTCAATCGCATTTCCTCCCTTTTTTAAAATCGACAGGCCGATTTCTGAAGCTAAAGGATGAGTAGAAACAACCATTCCCTTTTTAGATTCGACCAATGGCTTAATAATACTTTGAGAATAAAGTACATTGGAAGTAATTAAGGCATAAAAAAGGAAAAATAATTTAATTTTCATATCGCAATCTCGTAAATAATTTGACGAAATTAACAGAAAAATGACTAATGAGTGTATTAAATATAAGAGGGTTTAAAAAATAAATTTAACTTTGTGATTATTACAAGATTAATTAATTAAAACGAATCAATAAAGTGGATATTTTCGAGAAAGTAGTAAAAAATATGGGGCCAATAGGCGCTCATGCACATTATTCACATCATTATTTTTCTTTCCCAAAATTAACAGGTGAATTAGGTCCAAGAATGACTTTCATGGGAAAGGAGATGTTAAATTGGTCTTTAAATAATTATTTAGGACTAGCAAATCATCCTGAGGTAAGAAAAGCAGATGCAGATGCCGCAGCTAAATATGGCCTAGCGTACCCTATGGGGGCTAGAATGATGTCGGGTAATACGGATCAACATGAGGAATTTGAGAGACAATTAGCTGAATTTGTTGGTAAGGAAGACTGCTTCCTACTTAATTATGGCTATCAAGGTGTCATGTCACTAGTAGAATGTATGGTTGATCATCGTGATATCATTGTTTATGATGCAGAATCACATGCGTGCTTAATCGATGGAATTCGTTTGCATAAAGCAAAAATGGGTGCCTACTATAAATTTAATCATAATGACATGGATTCATTAAGAAAGAATTTAGAGCGTGCCAAAAAGCGAACAGAGGAAACGGGGGGAGGAATACTTGTAATTACAGAAGGAGTTTTCGGGATGTCAGGGAAAGTAGGCGCACTAGACAAAATTGTCGAAATGAAAAAGGATTTTGATTTCAGGTTACTGGTAGATGATGCACATGGATTTGGAACGATGGGAGAAAATGGTCGTGGAGTTGGTGAATTTTTAAATTGTACCGATGGAATTGACCTATATTTTTCAACTTTCGCGAAGTCGATGGCAGCAATAGGAGCATTTGTAGCAGCACCAAAAGATATCATTATGTATTTAAAATATAATATGAGGTCTCAAACCTATGCAAAAGCATTACCAATGCCTTTTGTTATCGGAGGCATGAAGCGACTTGAATTAATAAAAAAGCATCCTGAATTAAGAGAAAAATTATGGGCTAATGTAAAGGCACTTCAAGAAGGCTTAAGAGAAAAGGGATTCGATATTGGCGAAACTCAATCTCCAGTAACTCCCGTATTTTTACATGGTGATTACGATATTGAAGCAGTAACTAAACTAGTTCGTGACCTTAGAGAAAACATGGGAATTTTTTGTAGTATAGTTGTTTATCCAGTAGTTCCTAAAGGACAGATTATGTTAAGGATCATACCAACTTCCTCACATACGCTTGAGGATATACGTTATACGACAGAGTGTTTTGCTAAAGTTCAAAAGCAACTTAAAGAGGGCTTTTATTCTAAATAAATAAGAAATAGAGACTAAAATCAAAGATTTTTAACTTTTTTAACTTTTTTTTGTGATTTTTAGTTAGAAAAATTTGTGAGAATTAAAAATTTGTCTAAATTTCGTATTATAAAAGCCTCCCATAAGGCTATAAAGACAATCTAAATATTTTACAACCTAAAAATTATTATTATGAGCAGATTTGCACAAGTGAAGGATCTAGTATTATCATTAGAATCGGATTTCGAAAAATTCTATGATAAAGGAAATCAAGCAGCAGGAACACGCGTTAGAGGTGGTCTTCAACAATTAAAAACTTTATCTCAAGAAATTCGTACTGAGGTTCAAAACCAAAAGAACGCTTCTAAGTAATTTATCAAAGTGAAAAAAAGCCTGAAAGAATTTTCAGGCTTTTTTTTTGCTAAAATTTTTCCAAATGTAAGGCGGTTGCCATGCCGTCAACCATCAATTTCCCACGTTCACGATCATACACTTGCGTTTTAACTTCAGCGATATGCTTTTCTTTATTAATGGATTCTATTTGAAATTTTGCTGCGTAGGTCACTCCTACAAACAAAGGTCTTTTAAACTCAGTAATTTGTTTTAAATAAACGCTTCCCTCACCAGGAAATTCCATCCCCATAACTCTAGAAAAGATACTAGCAATTAAAGCTCCATGAATAATGGGTTTTTTAAACTGTGTTGTTGAAGCATAGACTTCATCCCAATGCAAAGGATTGAAATCACCCGATATTTTACAAAATTCATTTACTTCATCCTGAGTAAATGAAAAATCAATTTCATGTGAATCTCCTATTTGATACATATCATATAATTTTAATGTTAACTTTACGGCCTGAAAAATAACGTATGATTTACTTTATTATAAATATAAAATCAGGTAGCAAAAGTACGTCAAGCAAAGCTCAATTGATTCAAATATTGAATAAAATTGAAAATTCAAGTCTACATTTTACTGAATTTCCTGGTCATGGAGGCGAATTAGCTAAATTGGCGATAAGCCAACAAGCTTCTAAAATAATTGTTGTTGGAGGAGATGGTACCATTAATGAAGTAGCATCAGAGCTTATTCATACTAAAATACCCATAGGAATCATTCCAATAGGATCAGGAAATGGCCTTGCTAGACACCTGAATATCCCTATGGACTTCAAAGCTGCGTTAAACAAAGCTTTACATGGAAATAACAATGCAATAGATAGTTTAATGTGGAATGAAAAACCATTTTTCTGTACCGCAGGAATTGGATTTGACGCTTACGTGGCGGAAGAATTTTCAAAGACCCAACATAGAGGTTTTATAAACTATATAAAATCTACCCTAAGGTCGTCCCTAAGTTATGTTCCTATACAAGTTGAAATAAATAACACCAAGGAATATGTTTTTTCCCTTAGCATTGCAAACGCAAACCAATTTGGGAATAACGCATATATATCACCGTTATCAAATATTCAAGATGCTCTGTTTGAAGTTGTTAAGATAAGTCCACTGCATTTTATTGAAAAAGCCCAACTTGGAATCAGACTATTTTTAAAAACCATTCAAACACACTCAAAAGTAGCTATAAAATCACACGATAAATTTGAGTTTTCGATAAAAAAGGGATTATGTTATCACATAGATGGCGAATCATTAATTTCAGAAGATTCAAAGGTTAAAATAAATATTTTACCAAAAAGTTTGGTGGTCGTAAATTAGCACATAAATTTAGTATTTTTTTTATAACTAACTATAAATCAATAATTTATAGTTAATTTAAATAAAAGCGTTAGAAATAAATACGTTTTTTATTCAAAAAAAATATATTTTTTTTTATTTAACTTTTTCAAGTCAAAATACGAATAAACGCTATAAAAATTGAACAATTTTTATTTCCAAATTTTTATTCATTTTTTTTACAAAAAAAACATAGATTTATTTGTTTTTCAAATTTGTAAGAACCCCGAATTTTACTATTTTTGTCCTCCCGCTAAAAATAATTTTACATTTTTTTAGTCAAAGCCTAACGAATCATTTTATAAAAATTTACATGAAATAATGTCTCATAGGGATTTTTTCATTTAAGACATTAGTGACCAATTTTATTAATTATTAGAATAAAAATGCAAATAGGAGTAAACGAATTGTGGAATAAGTGCTTAGTGATTATCAAAGAAGATATATCAGAGCATAATTTCAATACATGGTTCACTCCCATTGTCCCATTGAAATTCTCAAATAATACATTAACACTTGAAGTTCCATCACAATTTTTTTATGAGTGGCTTGAAGAAAATTATGTTTCTATTTTCAGAAAAGCGATTGATCTGGTAATTGGTAAAAATGGGATGTTAGAATACTCCGTTGTTATAGACAAGGGTGATCGTAAGAATCCTCCTATCACTTTTAATTTACCGACTAATAATTCTAATCAAAATTCTCAGAATACGTTTAATGATAAGTATTCAAATAATCAACCTACTCTTTCTAAAAATCCGTTTCAGTTTAAGGATTTAGATTCTTTAGAACTTGATTCATATTTGATACCAAAATATACTTTTGATAAATTTATTGAAGGAGACTGTAATCGCCTAGGAAGAGCGGCCGGTATGGCTGTATCTAATAAGCCTGGTCTTACATCATTTAATCCATTAATGATTTATGGTGGTGTGGGATTGGGAAAAACACATTTAATACAGGCTATAGGTAACCAAATTAAAGATCAATTCCCAGAAAAATTTGTTCTATATGTATCAACTGAAAAATTTACAAATCAATTTGTAAATGCGATTAGAAATAATTCCATAGAAACCTTTACCAATTTTTACTTGCAAGTTGACGTACTCATAATAGATGATGTTCAATTTCTTTCTGGAAAAGAAAAAACCCAGGAAACTTTCTTTAATATTTTCAATCATTTACATCAATCAGGAAAGCAAATAATCCTTTCTTCTGACAGAGCACCAAGAGATTTGGCAGGAATGGAAGATCGTTTACTTAGTCGGTTTAAATGGGGATTAACGGCAGACTTACAACAACCCGATTTTGAAACACGTATTGCTATTATTCAGAAAAAGCTTCAAGACGATGGGATACAAATCAATATTGATGTTTTAGAATATTTAGCTAACTCCATTCAGACAAACGTAAGAGAACTAGAGGGAGTCATCATATCATTAATGGCCCAAGCATCATTAACACGAAAAGAAATCGATATTGAGTTAGCCAAAACAACACTAAAGAGTATCGTAAATGATCAAGAAAAAGAATTAAGTGTTGACAATATTTTAGATGTAGTAACTCTACATTTTGATGTAGACCTACAAACATTACAAGGAAAATGTCGGAAAAAAGAAAATGTCTTCCCAAGACAAGTAGCCATGTACATGCTTAAAGAATTAACTAATCTGCCTTTAAAATCAATTGGATATCATTTTGGCGGCAGGGATCATAGCACAGTAATTCACGCCGTTCAATCCATCTCTGAGGCTATGGAAACTGACAAATCGGTGGAGAAAACAGTAAGAAAGCTTTTCAACCGATTTAACTTAAGTGCGAATTAAAATAAAAAAGGAGTCAAAAATTGACTCCTTTTTTATAATCAAACATCTATATAAATAATTCTATTCAACTTCTGGAGCTACATCTTTGTCTAACAAGACATTTTCATTGCCCTTAATTTTTTCTTTAATTTTCATTTCTAGTTCATCCATTAATTCAGGATTATCTTTAATCAAATCCTTAACAGCATCACGACCTTGTCCTAATCTATTGCCATTATACGAGAACCAAGAACCTGATTTATCGATTACATTGAGGTCAACACCTAAATCTAATACTTCACCGGCTTTAGAAATACCTTCCCCATACATGATATCGAACTCAACCACTTTAAATGGAGGCGCCAATTTGTTCTTGACAACTTTCACTCTAGTTCGGTTACCTGTAATGGAATCCGCACTTTCTTTAATTTGACCTGCTCTACGAATGTCTAATCGTACTGAAGCATAAAACTTAAGTGCATTTCCACCCGTGGTTGTTTCTGGACTTCCAAACATTACACCGATCTTATCGCGTAACTGATTAATAAAAATACAGCAACAACCCGTTTTGTTAATTGTGCCTGTTAATTTACGAAGAGCTTGTGACATTAAGCGAGCTTGAAGTCCCATCTTAGAATCCCCCATTTCTCCTTCAATCTCTGCTTTAGGAACGAGAGCAGCCACCGAGTCGATCACAATAATGTCGATGGCACCTGAACTAATTAAATGTTCAGCAATTTCTAAAGCTTGTTCGCCGTTATCTGGCTGAGAAATCAATAAGTTTTCAGTATCAATACCCAGTTTTTCAGCATAGGCACGATCAAATGCATGTTCCGCATCGATAAAAGCCGCTAAACCCCCAGCTTTTTGAGCTTCCGCAATACAATGTAGCGTCAAAGTAGTTTTTCCCGAAGATTCAGGACCATAAACTTCTACAACACGACCGCGAGGAATTCCACCAATCCCTAAAGCTAAGTCTAATCCTAATGAACCCGTTGAAATAACAGGTACATCCATCACCTTACTATCAGATAAACGCATAACAGTACCCTTGCCATAAGCCTTATCTAATTTTTCTAATGTAGTTTGAAGTGCTTTTAATTTTTCAGAAGCTAGGCCTTGTGCATCGCCTGATTGTTTTGCCATGTTTATTTATTGATAATTTTGAATGTTCTTTTTTGAAATTGTATCTTTCAATTCGCTTTAACAAAAATAGGAAATACGCATTAATAATTAATCAATTTTTAAGATAAACTAATTGGATAAATTAATTCAATTTTTAAATACCCTTTAAACGTGTTAAAAACCATTATTTCAACAAAATTTAACTTATTTTTCATCAGTTTGCTGATCATAGCAAAAAGCACATGTGCTCAGGATTTATCGTTTTTAGATCAAACAGAATTATTGGACTATCGAATTCACTTAGGGTTCATTAATGCGGCAAAAGCAACCATAAAAAGCTCTCCTAATGTGACTTATTTACAATCCATGCCCACCAGAAAAATAGAAATAGAAGGTAACACAATAGGTATATTAAATGTATTTAGTCCTGTCGTTGATTATTGGTCAGCCAACCTAGCCATTGAAACACGTCTGCCATTAAAAACAGAAATGAAAAAAATAGAAGGGCGATATAAAAAAAACGAAACGGTTATTTTTGAACAGAATCAAGGTTTGGCAAAAATTCATTCCCCCCAAAACACGCCAGTAAACAAAACTCTTCCTATTTCAAAAGGAATGATGGATATCATTAGCGGTTATTTCTTTTTAAGAGATAAAAATTTAACCCAAATGAAAGTGGGTCAGTCGTTAAGTACAAAAATTCTATTTGACGGAACCATTTATGACATATTATTTATTGTCAAAGGTTTTGAGAATGTGGACGGAAAATTTGGCTCTAAGAAATGTATCCGAACTTCCTTGGTTTTACCTAAAAACAATATGTTTAAGGACGAAGATGCCATTAGATTATGGATTAGCCAAGATAAATACCAAATACCCTTTAAAATGGAAGTCAATCTAAAAATAGGATTCCTCAGTATTGACTTAGAAAAGTATTTGGTCCAAGGAAAGTCCGTTTATTAACAATTTATTTACCCAAAGCTTTCTTATACACCTCAAGCACTCGTTTTCTAGCAAACTCATGATTAACAATAGGAGTTACGTAGCTTAGTTCCTGTAATTCAGGAACCCATTTTTTGATGTAAATTAATTTAGGATCAAATTTTTGTGCTTGCAGGCTTGGATTAAATACCCTAAAATAGGGTGCCGCATCACAACCAGAACCGGCTGCCCATTGCCAACCGCCATTATTGGCCGAAAAATCAAAATCAAGCAACTTCTCTGCAAAATATGTTTCACCCCAGCGCCAATCAATCAATAAATGTTTAACTAAAAAACTGGCCACCACCATGCGTACCCTATTGTGCATAAAACCCGTTTGGTTTAATTCTCGCATTCCGGCATCCACCATGGGATATCCCGTTTTTCCTTGTTTCCAGGCCTCAAATTCAACTTCATTATTTCTCCATTGGATATGATCATATTCCTTTCGAAAGGCTAATCCGTTACTTATGTGTGGAAAATGAAATAAAATATTGCTGTAAAAATCACGCCATATTAACTCATTTAACCAAGTTTCAGAAGTCCCATTTGCCTGTAATACTAAAGATCGAATTGAAATAGTTCCAAAACGTAAATGAACGGAAAGCTTTGAGGTACCATTTACAGCAGGAAAATCACGAGAGGCTTGATATTCTTTGATTAATTGATCTGTAACAATTTTTTCTGGAAAGGATAATCCTGAAGGAGCAAAACCGATCGATTCTAAACTAGGAAAATCAGCTTTTTCATCCACATAATTTGTCAAGCTTTTGGATGGATAAACAATCAGAGGTTCATTTTTCAAACGATCCTTCCATTTATTAGCATATGGCGTAAAAACGGTATAAGGTGTACCTTGTCCACTCAACACTTCATTCTTCTCAAAAATCACATGGTCCTTAAACGTATGGAAGCTGATATTTTTTGAGCTAGCAAATTGCTTAATTTCTTCATCCCTTTGAAGTGCATATTTTTCATGATCATGGTTCAAATAAATGGCTTGCACGTCATATTCAATGGTTAATTTCTCGAAAACATGTAGTGGATGATCGTGAAAAATTGAAATATCTCCGCCTTGTTGGCCAATCAACGATTTAAGCGATTCTAAAGCCTTGTGAATAAACTCAACCCGACCATCCTTTTTAGAAGGCAAGCGGGATAATATAGCTTTATCAAAAATGAAAATTGGCAAAACGGGAAATGGACCTGATAAAGCTTGAAATAATCCATGATTATCTTCTATTCGCAAATCTCTTCTAAACCAAAAAAGTGAAACTTTTTTCATAACATATAGTTCATTTAAAGCAGAACAAAAGGATTATATAAAGGTTTTGAAAAATTTACCTTGACAAGCCCCCTTTGAAAAGTGTATATTTGCAAATTGATAATTTTCTCAGCGAAAATAATCATTAATTTAATGTCATTTAAACTCTATTTTGAGTTTAAAATTTACAAAACTTTAATTCAAAACCCATCCGAATGAAATTATCTGAATTCAGATTTGATTTACCCCAAAGTTTAATTGCCTTAAATCCTACAGAAAATCGAGAAGATGCTCGTATGATGGTCATTAACCGAAAAGAAAAAACCATTGAACATAAAAAATTCACAGACATCATCGATTATTTTGGAGATGGTGATGTGTTAGTAACCAATAATACCAAAGTTTTCCCAGCGCGTTTATACGGAAATAAGGAAAAGACGGGAGCACAAATTGAAGTATTTCTTTTACGGGAATTAAATCGGGAGCATAGACTTTGGGATGTTTTAGTAGATCCAGCAAGAAAAATTAGAGTAGGAAATAAATTATATTTTGGTGATTCTGATTTAGTTGCCGAAGTGATTGACAATACCACGTCAAGGGGTCGTACAATTCGTTTTTTGTATGATGGCGACCATGATGCTTTAATGCAAGCGATCCACGAGTTGGGCGAAACACCACTGCCTGATGAAATTAGATTAAAAAGAGCCGCTACGGAGGAAGATAGAGAGCGTTTTCAAACGATTTACGCAGAGCATGTAGGCGCAGTCGCTGCACCCACAGCCGGGCTTCATTTTTCCAAAATTGTCATGAAAAAAATGGAGTTAAATGGGGTTCAATTCTCCCCTATTACACTTCATGTGGGTTTAGGAACATTCAGGCAAGTTGATGTAGAGGATTTGACCAAACATAAAACCGATTCAGAGCATTTTATTATTAATGAAGCGACTTGTGGATTTGTCAACGAGGCATTGGATAATAAAAAACATGTTTTGGCCATCGGAACTACCGTGATGAAAGCTTTGGAATCCTCCGTTTCTGCCAGTGGACATTTAAAGCCTATTAATAGCTGGACCGACAAATTTATTTTTCCTCCCTACGAGTTCAAAATACCAACTGCATTATTAACTAATTTCCATTTACCAGAATCCATTTTATATATGATGGCATCGGCATTTGGAAGTTATGAGTTGGTACAAGAAGCTTATAAGCAAGCTATTAAAGAAAAATATCGCTTTTTTAGTTATGGGGATGTAATGTTAATCATCTAATTATTTTGTGTGAAAAAAATCGCAATCATTGTTGCTGGTGGGACTGGTCATCGTATGAATAGTACAATACCTAAACAATTTTTACTGCTTCAAGGGAAACCTATCTTATTTCACACATTAAATCAATTCAAAAAAGCAGATTCAAGTATCATATTGTATGTTGTTTTGCCCAAGAATCAAATGGATTTTTGGGCAAAATTATGTTCTGAATTTCCGGAAATAAATGCAACAACACCCCATATTTTAGTTGACGGAGGTGAAACCCGATTTCATTCAAGCCAAAATGGCTTAGCAGCCATCACAGAAACGGAAGATTGTTTAATAGCTATTCATGATGGTGTTCGCCCATTAATTAAGCCCGAGTTAATTTCTTCTGCTTTTGAGTATGCCGAATTGCATGGAAATGCCATATTATCCGTACCGACCAAGGACTCCATCAGAAAATGGGATAGCGTTTCGCAGAAATATGTCGCGGTCAAAAGAGATGAAATTCGAATCATTCAAACACCTCAAATATTTAGCTTAAAGTCCTTAAGAAAAGCATTCAATCAATCCTATAATATGGAATTTACAGATGATGCCAGTGTGGTAGAGTCAACGGGTGAAACCATTCATTTAGTGGACGGAGATTATGCCAACTTAAAAATAACAACCTCTGAGGACTTAAACCTCGCGGAAAGCCTAATGAAATCTGCCTAATAAATCTATGAAAAACTTTTGGTTACGAATTGCTGAAAACATATTAAAATTTAAATTTCAGATTTTAGGAATATTAGTTGTGCTAACCTGCGCACTAGGATTTAAAGCCAGCCAAATACAACTTAGCTACGAACTAGCAAAAATACTCCCCAAATCAGACGAGCGATTCCAACTCTATGAAAACTTTAAAAGCAAATATGGCGAAGATGGCAATGTCATGGTCATTGGACTCGAAAATGACCAGATATTTTCACCCAATGAATTTGATGCTTGGCATTCGTTAACCAAAGAAATCAAAGGCCAACCAGGAATCAAAAATGTATTATCGATTACCAATTTGCCTGAAGTATATATTGATTCCGTATCAAATAAATTTTCGACTAGGCCTATTTGGGACACAACCGTGCCCACAACAAAAACTAGATTAGATAGCTTACAATATAAGTTATCCCGCTTACCCTTATTTACTGATTTTATTTTTACGAAAGATTTCAAAGTGCATCTAATGCTAATCACATTAGATCAGAAAACGATTAACAATAAAAATAGAATTCAGCTGGTCAAACATATAAAAAGTTTAGGTGATCAGTATTCTACAAAAATGGGCCATTCCGTTCATTACTCGGGTATGCCATTCATTCGAACGGAATACACGTCCCAAGTAACTAATGAGCTGGCTATCTTTTTAATCCTCGCTATTCTGGTTACTTCGGCCATCTTATTTTATTTTTTCAGATCTATTAAGGTTGTTTTCTTTGCGTTGATTGTTATTCTAGTGGGTATTGTAGCGTCACTCGCTACCATCGTTTTATTTAACTTTAAAATTACGCTACTTTCGGGCCTCATTCCTCCATTAATTGTTGTCATAGGAGTCCCTAATGTCATATTTTTATTAAACAAATACCATGAAACCTTTTTACGTACTCAAAACAAAGAGGAGTCATTGATTGAAAGTACATCTAAAATAGGTAGAACATTATTTTTGGCAAATTTGACTACATCCATTGGTTTTGGAGTATTCGCATTTACTGGATCGGGCTTATTGGTTGAATTTGGAATCGTTGCTGCGATCAATGTCATGTTTACATTTGCGATTTCAGTTTTATTAATTCCGATATTCTTTAGTTTTTTATCTCCTCCAGAGGCTAAAGATTTGGCACATTTTGAATCTCCCAAAGTGAGCAAATTTTTATTGCGCGTAGAAACTTGGGTATTCAATCATAGAAAATCCATTTATCTATTTGTCGGGTTAATCTTAGCATTTTCTATTTACGGATTAACTAAAATAAAAGCAGTAGGCTATATCGTGGACGATTTGCCCCAAGATAATGCCATATACACGGATTTGAAATTTATAGAAAAACATTTTAAAGGGGTCATGCCTTTTGAAATATCCATTGACGCACGTGAAGATGGTCGCGCATTAAGTCCAGAAATTTTAACTAAAATAAAGCGTACAGAAAAGGTGATTGCCGAATACCCAGAATTTACGCAAGGACTTTCAATTTTAACGGCTACAAAATACTTATATCAAGTATATAGAGGAGGTGATCCCAAATATTTTGTTTTGCCAAGTATCAACGAATTAAATAAATTGACCTCTTTTCAAAGCAGTTTACAAGGAAAGGATAATTTGTTTAGTGGGTTTATCGATGCCAAGAAAAGATTTACTCGGATTAGTTTTCAAATGCAAGATGCTGGCACGACAAGGACAAGAGCATTGTTTGACGAAATAAAACCTAGAATTGACAGTATCTATTTAACGGATACAGAAACAGGCGAATTTAAAAAAGAAGAAGATCCCAACATATTCATTGCCAAAATCACAGGTAATTCTGTTATCTATGCTTTTCAAACGGAATATTTGCAGGTGAATTTAATTGAAAGTACACTTTCAGCCATATTCCTGATTTGTGTTTTAATGGCCTTGTTATTTAGGAGTTGGAAAATGGTCATCATCTCCACATTGCCTAGCCTCATTCCCTTGCTTATAACAGCCGGATTAATGGGTCATTTTGGTATTGCGCTTAAACCTAGTACCATTTTGATTTTTTCAATTGCCTTTGGAATATCAAGTGATGGAACGATTTATTTCCTAACACGCTACAAGGAAGAATTTGCCAAAAACGCTTTTGATATTAAAAAATCCATCCAAATCACCATACAAAAAACGGGAGTTTCCATGTTTTATACGGCCATGATTTTATTTTTTGGATTTTTTATTTTTACCGCTTCCACATTCAAAGGAACGCAGGCTTTAGGAGTCTTAGTATCAATTACGCTTCTCATGGCTATGATTTGTAATTTAATTTTGCTTCCAGCTTTTTTGATGAGTTTGAATAAAAAAGAGGTAACTGAACTATTAGAAGATTAAATTGATGCAAAAGGAAGAAAGTATTTATACACTAGCATTTTGGCTACTATGTCTAAGTAATTTCTTGTTCTGTGCCAGTTTCTCTATGATTATCCCTGAGCTACCCGATTATTTAGCTAGCCTAGGCGGAAGAGAATATATTGGATATATTATTGCCTTATTTACGGTAACCGCAGGATTAAGCAGGCCGTTTTCAGGAAAACTAACAGATCATATCGGTCGAATTCCTGTCATGGCTTTTGGCTCCATTGTATGTTTCATTTGCGGCGGATTATATCCTTTAATTCATTCGGTTCAGGGTTTTTTAATTCTTCGATTTTTTCATGGGATGTCGACAGGCACAAAACCAACCGCCACCTCGGCTTATGTTGCCGACATCATTCCTGAATCGAAACGAGGTGAAGCACAGGGTGGTTTAGGTATTTTCACTGCCACTGGAATGTCGATAGGTCCTGTGATAGGAAGTTTTTTAGCAAAAGAATTAGGTTTGCGAGAAATGTTTTGGATATCATCTCTATTTGCCTTGTTATCCATTTTAATTTTAACAAGAATGAAGGAAACATTGCCTAAGTCAAGGAAAAAGCCAATGTCTATTTCACTCTTTAAAATAGGTTGGAAAGATGTTTTTGAACCTAAAATAATACCCGTTTTTTGTATCATGATTTTGGTTTCATTTTCCTACGGTGTAATCGTCACTTTAGTACCGGATATTTCTAAAATGATTGGATGGCATAATAAAGGCCTATATTTTACCATATTCACCTTGTCGTCTATTGGAGTTCGTGTGTTTTTTTCTAAATCATCTGACCAATATGGCCGAATTCCCGTATTATTAATTTCATCCTTCTTTTTAATTGCTTCCATGTTTTTGATGGTGCTACCATTAAGTTCAATGACTGTTATTTTATCAGGAATATTCTTTGGCATTTCATGGGGATTTAATTCTCCAACGTTAACCGCATGGACAACAGATCTGGCATCGCCCTCGCACATTGGCAGGGCTATGGCAACCATGTACATCGCCTTAGAAGCAGGAATCGGGATGGGTGCATTATTAGCCGGAGCGTTTTATAAAGGATTAGCCTCTCAAATTCAAATACCATTTTTGCTTTCTGGTATATTTGCCATCATTTCATCCTTGCTTTTAGTATATTACCGACATAATTGGTTCAAAAATGACATTTAAAGAATATTTAATTTCAAAAAAAATCGACCGGAATCTCTTTGAAAATTCAGATTCAAACTTATTTCATGCCTGGGAAAATGCGCTCAATCAAATCCACCCCTTAAGCTTTACCGAACAAAATAAATTTATCGTCAATAAAATCAGACGTAAATACCCCATTAAAGAGGATCCCTCAACTTAATTTAAATATAATAATTTCTACAAAAGATAAAACTAAGCCAATATTTCTAAACGTGATTCCCAACCATTAGATAAAAACTAGAAATTTGCATCCATAAATTTTAAAAGATAATGAAGGCAATTGAATTAGAACAATTATTTCCAAATCAGGGTCAAATCCCAGCAGAATTTGATTTAACTGAACCATTAGAACAAAAAGAATATTTGGTCAACGGTGAAATGAGAGCTTGGACAGGAAAATCGCAAGATGTTTGGTCTCCAATTTATATTAAAACTGACAAAGGTTTGGAGCAAAAAAGAATTGGGTCTTATCCTATTACGGACGCATCAGATGCCATGGAAGTTTTATATGCAGGAGTGAAAGCATATTCCAACGGCCGAGGAGAATGGCCTTCCATGACCGTTTCAAAGCGAATTGAATGTGTAGAAAAGTTTACACAAAAAATGATACAAAAGCGTAGCGAAGTGGTTAAGCTACTCATGTGGGAAATTGGAAAGTCACTGACTGACTCTCAAAAAGAATTTGACAGAACGGTTCAATACATATATGACACCATTGGTGCCTTAAAAGATATCGATAGAACTTCATCTACTTTTTTAATTGAAGAAGGAATTATAGGCCAAGTAAGAAGATCGCCTTTAGGGGTTGTTCTATGTATGGGACCATTTAATTATCCATTAAATGAAACCTTTACTACCTTAATCCCTGCTTTAATCATGGGAAATATCGTATTATTCAAACCACCAAAGCATGGTACTTTATTGCATTATCCTTTATTGGAAGCATTTAAAGACTCATTCCCTCCTGGTGTGATTAATACACTTTATGGCAGAGGTAATGCCATCATTCCTCAACTAATGGAGTCAGGAAAAATCGATGTCTTAACCTTAATCGGTTCTTCAAAAGTAGCTGATAAGTTAAAGAAAATGCATCCAAAAGTTAACAGACTGCGTGCGATTCTAGGCCTAGATGCCAAAAATGCCGCTATTGTAACCGAAAGTGCTCAATTGGACGTGGCGATTAATGAGTGCTTACTAGGTTCACTTTCTTTTAATGGTCAAAGATGTACAGCTATAAAAATCATTTTTGTTCACAAATCATTAGCCGATGCATTTAACAAAGGCTTAGCAGAAAAAATCGAAAGCCTTAAAGTAGGCATGATGTGGGATCCAGGAGTTCAAATTACTCCTTTGCCAGAACCCAACAAACCTGCCTATCTGAAAGAATTAATAGAAGATGCCAAAATGCATGGAGCATCTATTTTAAATCCACACGGAGGTGAAAACTTTAAGTCAATATTCTTCCCTGCCCTACTTTATCCTGTGAGTTCGAAGATGAAAGTTTGGCATGAAGAGCAATTTGGACCCGTGGTTCCTGTGGTTCCATTTGAGGATTTAAGTACGCCGATTGAATACATTCATGAGTCATCTCATGGCCAACAAGTAGCTATATTTGGAACAGATGTAAATCAAATCTCTGAATTAATTGATGAAACAGTAAACCAAGTGTCAAGAGTAAACATCAATTCTCAATGCCAAAGAGGACCCGATTCATTCCCTTTTACAGGAAGAAAAGATTCAGCAGAAGGAACATTGTCCGTAACAGCAGCGCTTAGATCGTTTTCGATTAGGACCGTTGTAGCTACAAAAGCAAACCAATTAAACAAGGATTTAGTCAATCAAATTGTTGAAAACCAACAATCGAATTTCTTGTCTACTCGATTTATTTTATAAGTCAAGCATGATTATAAAAAAAGCCTATAATTTATTTTATAGGCTTTTTTTATGATGTATGGTAAAATGAATTTTATAATGCAGCTCGCTGAGCTTTTGTCGGAGCATCCGTAATATATTCATCGTACGTCATCAACTTATCTAAATGGGATTTACTACCTAATTCAATAACCCGATTAGCGACTGTATTTGTCAATTCGTGGTCATGGCAAGTAAACAAAATAGTTCCTGTAAATTCAATCATTCCATTGTTAAGCGCAGTAATCGATTCCAAATCCAAGTGATTCGTAGGTTCGTCAAAGATTAATACATTAGCTCCAGATAACATCATACGCGAAAACATGCAACGTTGCTTTTCGCCTCCCGAAATTACATTTGATTTTTTTAAAGCTTCATCCCCTGAAAAAAGCATTCGGCCTAAAAATCCTCGAATAAAGCTTTCGTCCTTTTCAACGGAATATTGTCGAAGCCAATCCACTAAATTCATCGAAGCATCTTCAAAAAAAGAAGCATTGTCATTCGGCAAATACGTTTGCGTCGTGGTTACTCCCCATTTGAATTCGCCTGATTTAGGTTTTGTATTACCTGATAATATATCAAACAGAGCTGTCATGGCCAAAGAGTCTTTCGCTAAAAAAGCTACTTTATCTCCCTTATTGATCGTAAAAGAAAGATTCGTGAATAGAGGAGTTCCATCATCCGTCGTGGCAGATAATTTTTCTACACTTAATAACTGGTCTCCAGCTTCACGCTCAGGCTTAAAATTAATAAATGGATATTTACGAGAAGATGGCTTTATGTCGTCAACTTGAAGTTTATCCAACATTTTTTGTCTGGAAGTTGCCTGCTTTGATTTGGCTACATTCGCTGAAAAGCGGCGGATAAATTCTTCTAATTCCTTACGTTTCTCGTCCGTTTTTTTGTTTTGATCCGTTCTTTGGCGTAATGCTAACTGAGATGACTCATACCAAAACGTATAGGTTCCTCCGTATAATTGAATTTTACCAAAATCTAAATCTGCTATATGCGTACACACATTATCTAAAAAATGTCGATCGTGTGATACAACAATAACCGTGTTCTTGAAATTCATCAAATAACCTTCCAACCATAAAATCGAATCAATGTCGAGGTTGTTGGTCGGCTCATCCAGAAGCAAAATATCTGGATTCCCAAATAATGCTTGGGCTAAAAGCACCTTTACCTTATCTGAACCATTCACATCCTTCAAAAGTAAATGATGTAAGTCTTCTTTGATTCCTAGACCACTTAAAAGCGTTGCAGCCTCTGATTCAGCTTCCCAACCATTTAGTTCGGCAAATTCAGCTTCTAAATCAGCCGCTTTATTTCCATCCGCTTCAGAAAAATCCTCTTTTAAATAGATAGCATCCTTCTCAAGCATAATGTCATATAATCGCTTATTCCCCATGACTACCGTCTGAAGAACAGGCGTTTCCTCATATTCAAAATGATTTTGCTTTAAAATTGACATTCTCTCCCCAGGGTTCATCGAAATGCTTCCCGTTTGAGAATCAATTTCCCCTGAAAGAATTTTCAAGAAAGTAGATTTACCAGCTCCATTTGCGCCAATTAGGCCATAACAATTTCCTTCGGTAAATTTAATATTTACCTCTTCGAACAATACTCTCTTCCCAAACCTAAGGGATACATTTGATGCTTGTAACATAACATTGAATTAAATAAGGCGCAAAATTACTCATTTTGAACCTAGAAAAAAATCTTAATTTTCATTCCTTTCCCATATTTTTTTTGTTATTTCGACCTTATAGACAATTCCCATAATAGGGAATTTCAAAAGAACCTTAGATGATTGTTGACAATTCACATGTTTTTTTACAGTTTAGTGAGCTCGGGGTTCATTTGAAAAGCGAAGCCAGTCAAGAGATTGAATTAATCTCATGGGATAAGATTAAAAAAAAGGAATCAGCCTTATGGTCTAAATTAAAAATAGAAAGACATCTCGTCAACGTATTAACCATTGAAATTCTCCATTCTGATTTCCTATTGATTCCTCAAGAATATGACACACAACTATATCGGATAGGTTTTTTAGAAAAAGCATTGGGTGAAGATGCGCTGCAGGGTAAAGAGTTACACGAACAACCTGTCCATTGGATTGAATCAAATCTTGCATTTTTGATTTCGAGTGAATGGAAAGATTTTGCCTCATCCCTTTTTCCGTTAGCCAAGATACATTACCAACATATTTTAGGCGAATTACTCGCTGAAAACAAGCAAGCAAAAAGCAAAAACACTACCCAACTACATCTGTATTTACGGGGAAAATATGCGTTCATGTCGCTGTTTTATCAGGGGAAATTACAGTTGGCCAATGTATTTATTCATCAATCAACCCTAGAATTAGCCTTTTATTTACATTCCATCAGAGATTCATTTGACGTTTTGTTAAGTCGCGAAACAGTTAATATTCATAGTTCCGGGGCTGAAAGTGATGCCGCGATTCAATCATTAGCACAATACAACATCCTCATTTAATTATGGCAAATAATAAAATTGCTTTTTTTCCCGGATCCTTTGATCCTTTCACGAAAGGTCATCAGGATATTGTTTTGCGTGCCTTGCCTTTATTTGACGAAATAGTTATTGGAATTGGTCAAAATTCGAACAAAGCCCGTTACTTTTCATTGGATAAAATGAAAGCCTATATTGAACAAACATTTAAGGGTAAACCCGTTAGAGTAGTCACCTATCAGGATCTTACCGCTAACGTGGCCAAGGAAGTGGGCGCCAAATTCATCATTAGAGGGTTAAGAAATACGACTGACTTTGAATATGAAAACTCTATTTCTCAGGTAAATCGACATATCAATCCCGAATTAGAAACAGTATTTCTAATTACATCTCCCCATTTAGCTCCTATTTCGTCCACGATTATTAGGGATTTACATCGGTATGGAAGTAAGATAGATGATTATTTACCTTATGATTTAAATGGTATTTGAAGAGTAGAAAAACGCTGAATCACGTACCTGATTGAGCTATACGTGTCAGAAAGAGCTATTTTATTCATTTCAGATTGGCTTAGCCATTCCACTTTTTCTATATTTTCTTCTTTTTGGGGAATCAATTTGTGCTTCTGATTCGTATGCATAATGTACCATTTAGTTCTTTTCAAAACACGTTGGTTCTTGTGTGTATAGGTGTGGTAAGTCGTACATAATTTGAATTCTAATTTGGCCTGCACATTGCATTCCTCCTCCACTTCTCGAATAGCCGCAACTTTAAAGGATTCATTTTTCTCCAATTTCCCTTTGGGCAGATCCCATTTCCCTAATCGATAAATCCACAATAATTTATTTTCCTCGTTAATCACAACCCCTCCAGAGGCTTCAATCAGCGAATATAAGCTGATTATTTTTTGTTTGAACGCTTTTTTGTTATCTACTAAAATATACAACGAGTGAAAATCCAATTTAAATTGGTGTAAATCTTCGATGATTTTTCCCATTTGGACCAAGGAAACATTAAGCAAACAAGTGTGTCCTTTAAACTCTTTAATCTTAATTGGCTTTAATCTTGCGTCGATAATTAAATCAAAATCTTCTTTCAAAGGCAGATCATTTTTTTTAGAAAGACTAGTTATTCGAATGGGGCGATCGTCAATGAAAATTATCATGCGTACTATCTCAATTAATTTTATCAAAATTATAATTAAATAATGAAAGATGAACTGAAAAAAGTATTTTTGTAGGAAAGAAAAATAGAAAAATATTTATGGAGAATTTAAGTATTCAACAAGAGGTAGCCCAGCATTTATTACAGATCAAAGCGATCCAACTTAGGCCCGATGAACCATTTACTTGGGCTTCAGGCTGGTATTCACCTATATATTGCGATAATCGTATTTCTCTTTCATTCCCAGAAGCTAGAACTTATATCAAAAATAGCCTATCAGCCGTAATTAAAGCATACTTTTCTGATGTCGATATCATCGCCGGAGTTGCTACTGCCGGTATCGCTCAAGGCGCATTAGTGGCCGATTATCTAGACCTACCCTTTTGTTATGTAAGACCAGAGCCTAAAAAACATGGCATGGGAAACCAAATTGAAGGATCGATTCAGCCTGGTCAAAAAGTCGTTTTAATCGAAGATTTAATCTCCACAGGAGGAAGTTCTCTAAAAGCTGCTGAAGGCCTTGTAAATGCTGGAGCAAAGGTTTTAGGCATGGCTGCCATTTTTACCTATGGTTTTGATATTTCCGTTCAGAATTTCAAGAACGCCAATATCCCTTTCTACGCATTAAGTAATTACGATGTTCTGATCGATGAAGCCGTAAAGCTTAACTACATTTCAGATTCCCAATTAGTTACTTTACAAGACTGGAGATTGAATCCCAGTGAATGGAGAAAATAATTTATTTGATTACGTAGCGATGTCCAGGAAGTGCTTTTAATACCCCCTGAAATTCTAAGTTTAATAAAATAGTGGCCAATTGGCCCATATTTTTTTGAAGTTGCCAAGCAATTTCATCTAGAGGAATTTCCCCTTTTTTATGAATCAGTGAAAGCACTTCTGATTCCTCAACTGTATATCGATTCCATTGCAAGTTTTTATTCCGATGTATGATATCTCCAGATAATTCCCAATTCAAGTGCGCGCACAAGTGATTCCAATCCGTGTAAATATTGGCTTTATGCTTTTGAATTAACAGATTGCAGCCCTCAGAAAATAATTTATCAAGATTCCCTGGAACCGCAAATACCTCCCTATTGTAGTTATTTGCATAATCTGCGGTAATTAATGCTCCTCCTTTTTCGGCAGCTTCAACTACCAAGGTGGCATCGGACATTCCGGCAATGATTCGATTACGCAAGGGGAAAAAACGGGCATCCGGCTTTTGACGCAAAGGATATTCTGACAAAATACCGCCCGTTTCAATTATCTCGTTGACATATTTCTGATGTGAGTTCGGATAAATCCAATTAAATCCACCCGCTAAAACAGCTACTGTATTAATCTTAGCATTCAGGCATGCCTTATGTAAAGCAATATCAATCCCATAAGCTAAGCCACTCACAAAGGTAATTCCTTGGCCTACCGAATCTTTGACTAAATCGGAGGTTACTCTTTTTCCATATTCAGTGGCTTTTCGAGTACCCACAACCGCTAAGATTTTCTCAGCATTTAAATCTTGATTTCCTTTCCAATACAACAAAATGGGCGAATCAAAAATCTGCTTTAAGCGATTGGGAAAATCGAGGTCAGTGTAAAATAATATTTGGGTGTGTTCTCGTTGGCAGTCTAACCAATTAGATTCTGCCTGTGCAACTAATCCCGATTGATTAACGGCGGCAGCCAAAACAGGACCTATGTGAGGAATTTTTAATAATTGAGATCGGGTCGATTTGAAAATATCTCTCGCCGTTCCCATGTAGGACATGAGCCTTCTTGAGTTAATGACGCCTATTTGTGGAATAATAGATAAGGCTATTTGGTAAATTTTCTCTTCTTCAGTGGTAGGCATATTTAGTAAATTATGCCTCAATCTACACTCTTTTTATTCCAATTGATCGGAAAAAGACTTTAAAAAATTACGAATATCAGTAAGCTGATTAATTACAACTTGATTGGGATTTATTGGATTTCCTTTGCTATTTAATGCTAACTTAGCCCCTTCTAACGTCATTCCTTTTACCTCAATTAAATCATACAGCACTTCAATTTTTTGAATATCCACAGCTGAATACTTTCTAGCGCCTGTGGATTTGCGCTTTGGTAAAAGATGTGGAAATTGAGATTCCCAATATCTTAATTTAGACGTGTTAAGATTAAATCGGTCTGCAACTTCAGAAATAGAATAATAAAGTTTTTCGTATTCCATAGCGTAAAATAAAGAAAGCTTGCAACAGGGAATTCATTAATTCGAATAAAAAAAACTAATTTTGCAATTCCTGTAAACAAAAGTAAACAGGTACAAGTAAAATACCCATTAATTTACAAAATAAAAGCAATGACCTCATCTGAGATCCGCCAACAATTTCTAGATTTTTTCGCTTCAAAAGGACATTTAATTGTCCCATCGGCTCCATTAATTGCAAAGAACGATCCTACTCTGTTATTTAATAATTCCGGAATGGCTCAATTCAAGGATTTTTTCCTTGGAAATGGAACACCTCCGTCCAAAAGAATTGCCGATACGCAAAAATGTCTTCGGGTTTCAGGAAAGCATAATGACCTTGAAGATGTAGGTTTTGACACCTATCACCATACCATGTTTGAAATGCTGGGCAATTGGTCCTTCGGTGATTATTTCAAAAAAGAAGCATTAACCTGGTCATGGGAGCTATTAACAGAGGTTTTTAAATTACCCAAAGATCGAATTTACGTATCTGTTTTTGAAGGAGATAAGAAAGATGGCGTGCCTTTCGATCAGGAGGCATTTGATCTTTGGAAAAATATCGTGGGAGAAGACCGAATTATCTTTGGAAATAAAAAAGATAATTTCTGGGAAATGGGAGAAACAGGGCCCTGCGGACCTTGTTCTGAGATACATATTGATTTAAGAGATCAAGCAGATGTAGATACAATTTCAGGAAAAACATTAGTGAATGCCGATCATCCTCAGGTAGTTGAGATCTGGAATAACGTTTTTATGCAATTCGAAAGAATGGCTGACGGTTCACTCGTACCTCTCCCGTCTAAGCATGTGGACACAGGTATGGGTTTTGAACGCTTATGTATGGCGATTCAAGGTAAGCAATCGAATTACGATACAGATGTTTTTCAAGGCACCATAGAAATACTTGCAGAGAAATTTGGTCAAAAATATGGGGAGTCCAAATGGCCAGACATTGCAATGCGCGTCATTGCGGATCACATTAGGGCGATTGCATTTTGTATTGCGGATGGCCAACTACCCTCCAATACGAAGGCTGGTTACGTCATTAGGCGTATTTTACGTCGGGCAGTAAGGTATGGTTACACCTATTTGAATTTCAAAGAACCCTTTTTGCACTTATTAATTCCTTCGTTAGCCCAACAATTTAAAGGAGTTTTTGACGAATTAATTGCCCAAGAAGCTTTTGTAGCCAAAGTGATTTATGAGGAAGAATTATCTTTTTTAAGAACCTTGTCTTCAGGCCTAATTCGATTAGATAATCTGATGGAAAAAGCTCAATCCAATAAAATTAAAGTACTCAGTGGAGAAGAAGTCTTTGAATTAAATGACACGTATGGGTTTCCGATCGATTTAACCGCGCTAATTGCCCGAGAAAATGGTATGGACATAGATGAAGCTGGATATAATCAAGCACTCCAAGCACAGAAATTGAGATCTAGGAAAGATGCGGGTGCAAGCGCAGAAGATTGGGTATTTGTCCATGATGGAGATGAGGTATCGTTTGTTGGCTACGATGAAACAAAAGTCGATACACGAATTATAAAGTATCAAAAAACTCAAAATAAATCAGGTTTACAATATAAAGTAGTCCTGGAAACCACTCCTTTTTATGCAGAATCAGGGGGACAAGTAGGTGATTCAGGCTATTTGCATTTTTCTTCCGGGAAGAAAATTCAAGTCCTAGATACCAAAAAAGAGAATGATTTAATTGTTCATTTGGTCACTGATTCGGGTATCGAGCAGGTTATCAATGAAGAATTATCTGCCGAAATAGATGTCAGCCGACGTAGAGTTATTACTCAAAATCATAGTTCAACGCACTTATTGCAAGCTGCTCTTCAGGGCATTTTAGGGAAGCATGTGGGCCAAAAAGGAAGTTTGGTAAATGAGGAAATTTTAAGATTCGATTTTTCGCATTTTCAAAAGGTAAGTGATGAGGAAATCAAGCAAATTGAATCCATCGTCAATGCAAAAATTGCTGAAAATATCCCACTGCTAGAAGAAAGAAATGTACCTATTGCCCAAGCAAAAGATAAGGGAGCTATGGCGTTATTTGGTGAAAAATATGGGGATTTTGTCCGTGTGATCACCTTTGATAAAAACTTTTCAGTGGAACTTTGTGGAGGTACGCATGTACCGTCAACAGGCGAAATCGGTTTATTTAAGATTATTTCAGAAAGTTCAGTGGCCACAGGAGTTCGCCGAATAGAAGCGATTACTTCCAAAAAAGCATACGAATTACTCAGTACACAAGAACAAATTTTAGATGAAATAGACCAATTACTTAAGTCTCCAAAAGACTTAGTTAAGGCCGTTGGCCAATTGATCGAACAAAACACAAGTCTTCAAAAATCCATCTCTGCCTATCAGAATAAGGAAGTCGGCGATGTAAGGCAATCTTTAAAGTCCCAAATTCAAAATAAGGATGGTATTGATTATATCATTCAGCAAGTTGAAATTCCTACGGCGGATGCGCTGAAAAACTTAGCCTTTGAATTACAGTCGGAGAGCAATTCTACTTTTTGCTTCTTAGCGGCTGAAATTGACGGAAAAGCCAGTTTAGTTCTTGCTATTTCTAAAGAATTGACAGAAAAGAAATCATTAAATGCAGGTACTATTATTCGCGAACTAGCCAAAGAAGTTCAAGGCGGAGGCGGAGGCCAAGCATTTTTAGCTACAGCAGGTGGGCAAAACCCGAGCGGAATTAAGGCTGCTTTAAAATTAGCGTTAACGTATTTATAAACATGAATTCAGCGATCCCATGGATGTCATTTGAGCAGGTTTGCTCTACCATGGATGAAATGGGAAAAAGCAATAATCCATTCCTATTTTTCGTGGATTATAAAGCTGAATCGGGTTGGATTGGAACTCCCAGCGAAGCCCAAACATTAGGGATAAAGTACGAAATAGGATCAAATAAAATTGCAGCAAAGTCTGAAAGCAAACCTATTTTCAATAAAACCCCCATTTCAGAAGCAAGTTATCTTGATAAATTCAATCAAGTACAAAGAGCCATCCAACGGGGTGATTCTTTTTTAATCAATCTAACCGCGCCTACTCAAATTGAGACCAATTTGAGTATTGAGGAAATTTATTTGATTGCTCAAGCACGATATAAACTATTAGTTCCTGAGTTCTTTACTGTATTTTCACCCGAATGCTTTATTAAGATTGAGGAGAATAAAATAAAATCATTCCCAATGAAGGGGACTTTGGCCGTGGCGAATCATTCAAGCCCTGAAAATTTAATTAATGATGTTAAAGAACAGGCAGAACATGCGACCATTGTAGACCTTATTCGAAACGACTTAAGCCAAGTAGCCTTCCCCATCCAAGTGGAAAAATATAAGTTTATCGATCAAGTAAAAACCCATGAAGGTGATTTATGGCAAATGTCATCCTTAATCTCCGGAGAATTATTAGATGAATTTAAAGGGCATTTTGGGAAAGTATTAACTCAATTATTGCCCGCTGGATCAATCTCTGGCGCTCCCAAAACCTCTACATTAAAGATCATAAACGAAGTGGAAGACTATCCAAGAGGTTTTTACACTGGAATCATGGGACTGTTCGACGGACATTTATTTGATTCTGGAGTCATGATTAGGTATATTGAAACATCGGAAAACAAAATGACCTATAAAAGTGGTGGGGGAATTACGGTTTTCTCGGACGCCAAAAAAGAATATCAAGAATTAATTCAAAAAGTATATTTACCCTTTTAATATGTTTTCATTTTTAGAAACAATATGTATTGAAAATGGCCTATTGAAAAATTTGCCTTACCACCAAAAAAGGGTTAACGAAACCTTTGAATCCATTTATCCAGATCAACTTCCATTTGACTTAAGTGAGGCACTATCCAAACAAAATATTCCCTCCAGCGGCATTTACAGACTACGCGTTATTTACGAAGAGCAAATAAAGTCCATTGAATTTATACCCTATCAAGAGAAAAAAATAGCCTCTTTTAAGATCATAAATACCGGCGAATTCGACTACGGTTTTAAATGGGCAGACCGATCTTATTTTGAACATACCCTAATAGAAAACAAAGAGGTAGACGAAGTGATATTTGAGTTAGATGGAAAAATTCAAGATTGTACCATAGCCAATCTCGCTTTTTTGAAAAAGGGAATATGGTATACGCCTAAAAATCCCTTGCATTGGGGCACCACACGCGCTCGATTAATTGACGAAAATAAAATTCAGGAAACTGATATTTTTTTAGATGAATTATCTAGCTACTCCCATATTTGCTTGATTAACGTTTTTAGGGAATTGAGTTTAGCTAAATCACTTTCGGTTTCAGCTGCTATTTTGTAAATTCGTTTAATCCAACAAAATGAGCTCAAGCAAAAGTCCTTCTTTTTTATTGCATCAAAAATTTCCTTTTGAGCCCACACCCTCCCAAGTCCAACTATTTGAAAAATTAAGTGGATTTATCTTGAATCAAGATGAATGGGCTCCCTTAACTTTTATTATTAAAGGGTATGCAGGAACTGGAAAGACAACGGTTATATCGACCTTAATCAAAGTGCTAGGTTCATTCGAATATAAGACTCAATTAATTGCTCCTACGGGTAGGGCGGCGAAGGTGATGGCCAATTATTCAAAGAAAAAAGCCAGTACTATACACAAAAAAATCTATCGCCAAGTAAGTAATCCGAGTTCAGGGTCACTTATTTTCCAACGTATGAATAATTATGCCACGAACACAGTATTTATTGTGGATGAGGCCTCTATGATTACAGATGAAGCCGAGTTTGGTTTCAATAGTCTATTGACCGATTTAATTGAATATGTATTTACCAATCCTGAGAATGGTCATAATGGGAATAAACTCATTTTTGTGGGTGACACGGCCCAACTTCCTCCCGTGGGTAAATCGCTTTCTCCAGCCTTATCCAAAGACTATATTAGCCAAGAATTTCACATGGAGGTTATGGAGCATGAATTAATCGATGTGATGCGCCAAGATTCGCAATCTGGGATTCTATATAATGCCACAGCACTACGCCTACTATTAAACGAAAAATCAACTCAAATAAAGTTCAATACAGCTTCTTTCAAAGATTTCTTTCGAATGACCGGTGAAAAAATGGAAGATGGCATGCACTATGCATTTCGGAAATTTGGCAAAGAAAATACAATTCTTTTAACGCGATCCAATAAAAGCGCTGTGATGTACAATCAATTTGTCAGGCGAACCATTTTATATCAAGAAGATGAAATTTCGAGTGGTGATTTACTCATGATTGTGCGTAATAATTACCATTGGTTAGACGAAGACTCCCACGCTGGATTTTTAGCGAATGGTGATTTTGTGGAAGTGATGAAAATCAAAAAGGAAGAAGACATGCACGGTTTTCGATTTTTACAAGTGTCTTTAAGGCTTTGTGATTATGAGGAACATCCTGAAGTTGAGGCAAAAATTTTATTAGACACCTTACATTCCTCGGAATCCGCTCTAGGAAAAGATGGCAATAAGAAATTGTATGATTCCGTTTGCAATGATTATGCCCATATCACCAAAAAGAAAGAGCGAACTGAAGCGATCAAAAAAGATCCCTATTTAAACGCATTGCAAGTAAAATTCGCATATGCATTAACGTGCCATAAATCTCAAGGTGGTCAGTGGGGCGCTGTTTTTGTAGATCAAGGATATTTAAAAGAGGAACAAATCGACGCGGAATATATTCGATGGCTATATACGGCGATTACCCGATCAACCCATGAGCTGTTTTTGGTCAATTTCCATGAGCGATTTTTTGACTAAATCTTTGTTTTGGCAATAGACCTATTCATCTCAGCTTGCAACAATTAGAACTCTTGAAAATCAAAGGGTTGAAATTTTGGGAATTATAAATTAAACGAAGCGGCCAAACCAGGATGGAATAATTTTCCATCGTAGATCGTCAATCCTTTATTTAATGCTTCATTCGACGTGCTGGCATCTTGCCAACCTAAATTAGCTAGCAATTGAATATAAGGCAAAGTGGCCTGAGTTAAGGCTAAAGTAGACGTTTGTGGCACAGCACCCGGCATATTCGCCACACAATAATGTAAGATCCCGTCGATTTTATACACAGGATTTTCGTGTGTGGTAGGCTTACACGTTTCGATACAACCTCCTTGGTCCACCGCCACATCCACCAAAACGGTCCCTAATTCCATTTTCCTTAAATCTTCCTTTTTAATTAATTGGGGTGCTTTTGATCCATGCAACAAAACAGCTCCAATCAATAAATCCACATGAGGAAAATGACTCTGAATGGCATAAGAAGTAGCAAATTGTGTGTGAACATTCGCTGGTAAAATCTCATCTAAATACCGTAAACGGGATAAATTAGTATCCATTATGGTTACATTGGCTCCTAAACCAGCAGCCATTTTTGCCGCTTGCGTGCCCACAACTCCCCCTCCTAAAATTAAAACATGGGCTGGCTGGACTCCTGGTACACCGCCCAACATCTTTCCCTTTCCACCCTGTGGCTTTCCTAAATAATAGGCACCCACTTGGACCGCCATACGACCAGCCACCTCCGACATTGGAATTAAAAGGGGTAATGTTCGATCAGCTAACTCCACAGATTCATAAGCAAAGCAAATGGACTTTGACCTAAGCATTGCCTCAATTAATTCACGTGAAGCGGCAAAATGGAAATAGGTGAAAATGATTTGACCCTTTTTGATTAAATCATATTCAGCGGCAAGAGGCTCTTTAACTTTTACAATTAGATCTGCAGCAGCATAAACTTCTGCCGCGGTGTGCAATATATGGGCACCTTCATGAAGATACATTTCATTTGTGAATCCAGAACCTAAACCCGCATTCGTTTCTATCCAAATTTGATGACCATCTTTTTGTAACGCATGAACTCCTGCCGGGCTTAGGCCAACACGGAACTCTTGATTTTTTATTTCCTTAGGGATGCCAATATTCATAATTTCAGGGTAAAATAGAAAAGCCAACGAACTAGATTCGCTGGCCTTTTCCAATGATGAAGAATAATAGATTGCAAATATATAGTAAACAATAAAATATTTTGTGTTAATTCATTTAATAAGTAAATAAACTGAAATTTATCATAATTATCAGAAAATATTACTAATATTAGGATTATTTATTTCAAAAAACAGAAAAGATTATGGCCATTAAATCCGCTTTAGATGCTTTGGATATTAAAATTTTGAAAATTTTACAGAATAATAGCCAACATACCCTTAAAGATATCGCTGAACAGGTTAATTTATCGTTGAGTCCAACACATGACCGAATAAAGCGATTAGAAATGGATAATTACATCAAAGGATATGTAGGAATCTTGAATCGTAAAAAGTTGAATTTGGGATTAATGGTGCATTGCCAAGTAACCTTAGAGAAGCAAAATAGGAGTAATTTCTCTGAATTTGAGCAATCTATCAAAGAGTTTCCTGAGGTAATATCATGTCATTTGGTTTCAGGAAACTTTGATTACTATTTGAATGTGATTAGTGAAGATGTGGAGAGTTATAACCGTTTTTATCAAGGAAAACTAGCTGTTCTACCCTCTGTGGCCCATATTAGTTCATTATTTGTGATGGATGAAATTAAAACAACGACATCACTTCCCTTGTAAATATTTCGTATCTTTGTCCACCTTTTATGGGGTCGACCGGTTTTGACAGCTTTAGCAGTCTGGTTGTAAGCACGTCGGGAGTTGTAGGCATTTCCTGTTAAAAAAACCTTCGAATTATAGCTGGCAATACACAGTATGCCATGGCTGCCTAATCTGATAGATTAGACAATTTGCCATCGTCCGGCCTCTTCCAAACTCTGCCGAGGAGGACTTCTGGGCGTCGACATGCAGAGTCGATCATTAAGATTTTACTAATTAATGATTAGTACCCAGTAAATAAGTGTTAGGTAAGGTCTGATTTGAACCTATTTAGCATCGAAAATTAATCAAATCTAAACGTGTAGAAGGCAATTTTACTCTAGGTTTGGACGAGGGTTCGAATCCCTCCGACTCCACAAGTTGTAACAATCCTAAAAGATTTAGGCGCTCGGCCCGGTGAAAATCCGGGCTTCGCTTAAACAAAACATCCCAAACATGCAAATATATAAAGTACAATGATTTATCTAAAGGTAGCCTTATATTTTTTATAAG
>SXXW01000014.1 GCA_005791165.1 Cytophagaceae bacterium | reverse complement strand
TAATTATCCAAAATTACACAATGCCACATGGCCTGGTATTGTAGGAAAAGGTCCAGATTCCGAGCCGGTTATTTCGTTGGACAACATGTTAGCCATGACCGCAGCTGCTGAGGTGAATGGTGTAAAATTTGATGGAGTAGATATTGGTTTATTACCTCCACATTTTGATATTGAAAGCGGTAAAGAAGGAGCGAAAGCTTTAGCTGATAAAGTAGCTGTACACGGATTAGAAATCGGAAGTTTAGTAGCACCTATTTGGGCAGGTAATGCAGTGGGTGATCAAGATGCACGGGATACTTTTGTGGACATGGTGCGTCGCTCTTGTGAAATTGGTGCTGAATTACGCAAAATAGGTATTCGTCCGAATGGCATCGTTCGTATTGATTCTGCTGCGGGAGTAGCGGATTGGGCGAAGGATCCAAAAGGTAATTCAAAATTGATCGTTGACACATTCCAAAGAGCCTGCGACGTAGCAGCTGATTTTGGTGAAAGGCTAGCTGCTGAAGGAGAGATTTGTTGGGGTGGCATGCATTCTTGGAGAAACATGATTCAAACATTAGAGGCTGTTGACCGTCCAAACATTGGTTTCCAAGCCGATATGTCGCATACGTTATTGTATACGATGGGATATAACTGTCCTGAGGATCGTATTTTACCTGTCGATTATCAGTGGGATGATCGTGAGGTATTGAAGGCTTCGTTAAAAGAATTGACTGCGGCGCTTCGTCCATGGACGATTGATTTTCACGTAGCTCAAAATGATGGTACTGTTCATGGAACAGGAAGTCACGATAAGACAGGTCGCCACTGTCAAGCGACTGACCCTAATGGAAAGTTGAACATCGCTGAAGATGCTGGATTTTGGTTGAGAGATGCGAATGGTGAATTAACAAAAGCGTTTAAGCATATTTGTTGGGATGGTTGCATGTTCTCAAATTCAGTGATGGAGCAACAAAAAACTTGGAATGATATTTTAGCTGCAATGATTCAAGTGCGCAATGCGCATGGTTGGTCTTAATTAAATTAAAGATGAAAAAGATAAGAATAGGATTAATAGGAACGGGTTTCATGGGAAGAACCCACTCAAATGGTTATAATCGTTTACAGAATTTTTTCCCTGATTTAGTTTGTACTCCTGTTTTACAGGCAGTTTGCTCGCGGAATGAGGCAAGTGTGAAAGCGTTTGCGGCTCAGTGGGGATATGCTTCTTATGAAACGGATTGGCGCAAAATGATTGCGCGTGATGACATCGATGCGGTGGATATTTGTACACCAAACGACACACATGCTGAAATCGCGATTGCCGCAGCTGCAGCAGGAAAAATGATTTTATGTGAAAAGCCATTGTCTCGTACTTTGGCTGAAGGTGAGCAAATGGTTACTGCCATTGAAAAAGCTGGGGTTGCTAACACGGTTTGGTATAACTATAGACGTTTACCAGCGGTTACGTTGGCAAAGCAAATTATCGATTCGGGTAAGTTGGGCAAGATTTTTCATTATCGGGCCAACTTCCTACAGGATTGGACCATATCACCAGATTTGCCTCAAGGAGGAGCAGGTACTTGGCGTTTAGACGTGGAAGCGGCTGGTTCAGGTGTAACTGGTGATTTATTGGCACATTGTATTGATACCGCCATGTGGTTAAATGGGGGTATTACCGATGTGAGTGCAATGACTGAAACTTTCATTAAGGAAAGGGTGCATTCTGGCACGGGCCAAGTGAAAAAAGTGGGCATCGATGATGCTTGTATATTTCATTGCCATTTTGACAATGGTTCTTTAGGCCTTTTTGAATCTACTCGTTATGCACGTGGTCACAAGGCACTTTATACTTTTGAAATCAATGGGGAACATGCTTCTTTGCGTTGGGATCTACATGATTTGAACCGGTTAGAAATGTATGACCATTCAGATGCATCCATCACCCGTGGTTGGAAGTCTATTTTAGTCACGGATGGCGATCAGCCTTACATGGACAAATGGTGGGTACCGGGTTTGATTATTGGTTATGAGCATAGTTTTGTGCATCAAGCAGCTGATTTCTTTAAAGCGTTAGGCGATGGAACAAAATGTTCACCTACCTTTATGGAGGCATTACAAACGCAAAAAGTGTGTGAGTCGGTGATTGATTCAGCAAATCAAAAAGCTTGGAAAGACACAAATGTCCAATGGCCATGTTAATTTAAACGAATGGCTATGCAAGATTGCCTGTTAAAAGTTAAGGGTATTTCCTTAGAATTTTCAGGAACGCCTATTTTAAAGTCAGTGAATTTAAGCTTGAATCAAGGGGAAATTCATGCGCTCGTAGGTGAAAATGGAGCAGGTAAGTCATCGCTTTTTAAATGTATATTAGGGATAATCTCTCCTTCACAGGGAGAGATTATTTTTTTAAATGAATCGCTGTCAGGCTATCCCATTCGTGAAATTTTAAGAAAGGGGATAGCGATGATTCATCAAGAACTCATGCTGATTCCCGAATTGACCGTGGCTGAAAATATCTTTTTAGGCCGAGAAAGTATAGCAGGAAAACGAATGGGTTTGAGGGAAATCAATGAGGCGACATCTGATTTGTTTCAGGAGTATGAGTTGGATATTCCGGTTGGGGCTTTTGTGAAGGATTTGAGCATTGCGCACCAACAAATCATCGAGATTATGCGTTCGGTGTCACAGAAGGCACGATTGATTTTAATGGATGAACCCACATCTTCGTTAACCGAAAAGGAGATAACATTTTTTAAGCAACTTATTTTTAGGCTAAAGTCTGAGGGAATTTCGATCGTTTTTACTTCACATAAAATGGATGAAGTTTTCGGGTTCTCAGATAAAATTTCGGTTTTAAGGGATGGTGAAATGGTGGGGACCTTTTCAAAAGAAGAGCTTAATCCCATGTCATTGGTCCAGAAAATGGTGGGTCGGGAGATGAAAGATTTTTATCCGAAAGCTTTATCAGAGGTCGGTCAGGTCATTTTAAGTGTAAATGATTTATCATGTGTGCCACATTTTGAACATGTGAATTTTACACTTTGTGCAGGGGAGGTACTCGGTTTGTCTGGTTTAGTGGGTGCGGGTCGTAGCGACATAGGACAAGTACTTTTTGGGGTAAAAAAGAAAACATCAGGCCAAATGTCTTTGAAGGGACAGGCATATAATCCAGAAAATCCGAGTGAGGCTTTGCGAGCTGGATTGGGGTATTTAGGGGAAGATCGAAAGGAGATGGGTATTATTCCGGAAATGAATATTACTGAAAATATGAGTTTAGGGTTGTTGGATACGTATCGCAAATTTTTCTTTGTGGATCAAACGAGGGAATCTGCAGATTCGATCGACATGCAAGCCCAATTATCAATTCACTCTGCCAAGGAAGGTCAAAGGATTCAAAATTTGAGTGGAGGAAATCAGCAAAAAGTTTTGTTTGGACGAATCTTATTAAATAAGCCAGAGGTTTTAATCTTAGATGAACCGACACGCGGAATCGACGTGATGTCAAAATTTGAAATTTATACGCTTATATTAGCTTTGAAAAAGCAAGGAAAGGCTATTTTATTGATCTCTTCTGATTTACCCGAATTACTAGCTATGAGTGATCGGGTCATTGTTATTTCCAAAGGAAAGCAGATGGCGGAAATGACGCGTGAGGAATCTAGTCCCGAGAAAATACTCGAATATGCATTGCATTAGAATATGAAAGAATTAAAAGCATTTTTTACCAAGTCTCCTACGGGTGGAATTTTTTTAGCACTCATTTTAGTTTGTGTCTTATTTAGTTCTATGACTTCCCGTTTTTTGACGACGACAAATTTGTCCGTTATTTTAAACCAAGTGTCTGTGAATGCTATTTTAGCTTTTGGTGTCACATTTGTCATCATCGCAGGGGGAATTGATTTGTCATTGGGATCGCTGGTGGCCGTATGCGGTGTGGTCGTAGCGCTATTGTCTCAGAATAATGAGTATAGTTTATGGATAGCTGTAATGGGGACATTAGTGGCAGGTCTCGCCTTAGGAGCACTTAATGGAATCATTGTCGTGCTGACCAAAGTGCCTCCATTCATTGTCACCTTAGGTACGATGACAATCGGCAGAGGAATGGCATTGATTTTAAGTAAAGGGCGGCCCATTTCTGACTTGAATGAATCCCTAAATTTTCTTGGAAACGGGGATCTTTTTGGAATTCCTATTCCTATCCTTTTTTTAGTTTTATCCTATGGAACATGTCATTTATTATTAACTAAGACTGTTTTTGGGCGATATGTTAAGGCTATTGGTGGAAATGAAATGGCTTCCTATGTGGCTGGAGTTCGAGTGAATCGCATCAAACTTTATGTCTACATGATTAGTGGTTTATTTGCGGCATTGGCGGGTATTTTGTTGACTGCTCGAATCAATACAGGCCAACCCAATGCAGGTTTGGGTTTTGAATTGGACGCTATTGCCGCGGTGATTATTGGCGGCACAAGTACTCGAGGGGGAAAAGGGACTATTACTGGCACAATGTTGGGTGTATTGTTTATTGGCGTCATTAATAATGGCTTAGATTTAATTAATGTTTCTGCGTATTGGCAGCAAGTGATTATGGGAGGAATTATTATCTTAGCGGTCGTTTTAGACGGGTTGTATCAAAAATTAAAAATGAATATATGAAATTGAAGTATTTGTTATTCGCATGCATTTTGTTTGTAGGCTTCTCCTGTGGGGAAAAGAAATCGGATAAAATAATCATTGGGGTTTCGATGTTGAGTATGCAAAATGAGTTTATCCAACAAGTGGCTGATGCATTAGAGAAATCGGCGGCCACAAGCCAAGTTGAATTAATCATTGTAGATGCCGAAAGGTCTTCTTTAAAGCAGGTGGAACAGGTGGAGAGCTTCATAAGCCAACAAGTGGACGCGATCATTTTAAACCCTTGCGAGTTTGAAGCTAGTTCACCGGCGGTCGATAAAGCTAAAAAAGCGGGTATCCCGATTGTCAACGTAAATTCATCTACCAAATCTAAACCTGATGCTTTCGTTGGTTCCGATGATGCTGAATCTGCGAATATGGCGATGGAGTTAATTGCCAAAAAATTAGGTGGCAAGGGTAATATATTAATGATTCAAGGCTATATGGGCCAAGCAGCCCAATTAGATCGGGAGCGTGGGGCTAAAACAGTTTTGGCTAAATACCCAGGTTTGAAGTTATTAGCTTCTCAAACAGGGGAGTGGGATCGCGCTAAATCGATGGCTTTAATGGAAAACTGGATTCAATCGTATGGCGATCAAATTCAAGCGGTTTTTGCTCAGAATGATGAAATGGGTTTAGGTGCTGTTCAGGCTTTAATGGATGCCAAGAAAAAACAAAGTGTTTATGTCGTAAGTGTTGACGGCATTAAAGATGCAAAGAAGTCGGTGACCCAAGGAAATTTAGACGCAACAATTATTCAGAATGCGGGCCAACAAGGTTCCGAGGCTTTGCGGTTGGCCCTTGAGCTAGTTCAGAAGAAACCGTTAAAGGAATCAAATAAGCTGATTCCTTTTGAGCTTTTTGTAAAATAGGTAGGGTTGTGCCGCACATTGGGTAAACCTAGGAAGGTTGACATGCGGATAAACTAATTTCGTTAGCCCTTTTTCAGGAGGTACTCGCGAGTGGTGCACATAATTTTTTTTATGAAGTACCCGCGAGGGATATCCCAACTTCTTTTTTCTGGGGAATCCTATTTAACTTCTTGCTTTGCAAAATTCAAATACTGATCCCAATCGTAGGCATTAATGTCGTGATTTCCTTCTCTAATATGGTATCTGATATGTCTACCTACCGGACTATTTAAAGCTGGGAATTCTAATCCTGCAATTCCTTTTTTACCAAACAAAGCGTAAACAGGCTCAGTTAATTGGGCTCCCATAAACTCACCTTTCGGATCTGACCATTGGTCTCCCACGGCACTAGCCACATAAATAGGTCTTGGGGCTAACAATGAAAGTAAGATATGTGAATCAAAAGGTAGCTCATTTTCTTTATAGGCATAGTTTTTATAGGAATCCAAAAACCAATGCGGGAAATTGTTTGTAATTCGCCAAAGCGTTTCTCCATAATTTCTACGCGTAATGGCCGCTCCGCCTTCTCCAGATTCGTTGGATATAATCGCAGCAAAGCGTGTGTCCGTTGCGCCTGCCCAAAGAGCCGCTTTCCCTAAGCGCGAATGTCCGTGTAAGATGATTTGTTTGCTATCGATTTCAGGTAGTTTTTCTAGGAAATCCACGGTTCTATGTAGCCCCCAAGCCCAAGCGCCATTGGCCGACCATTCTTCTGAAGTAAGTCCTAATTCGGTCGCCAACAAAGTTCTTACACCATTTTTGTATCCTTCCGGTAAATCCTCTTCAAAATCGCCACAGGCTACTGTGATACTTCCATATCCTGCTTCGACGACTTTTTCAAATTGCCACCTGGATGCCCAAGCACCTCTTTTCACAGGAGCACTGGCTTGGTATTTGATGACTCCCTTTTCATCACAAACAGTGTATTTTGTGAATACAGATATGTCGGTATCTAGGCTAGTTGTTTGATTCCCACAAAAATTGAGTCCAAGGAAAACAGGAACTTTTTTAGTTGATTTAGGCAGAACTCCTAATACATCGAAACTATATTTACCGGCTAAAGTAACCTTCCAATTATATTGTATGGCCTTTCCATTCATGATTTCTTTTTTTGAAATCAATTGGAAACTTTGACTTATTTTTTTCTTAGGCATTTTCCCAAACATCACATTTGAGTATTGATCAAGCCAATATTGTTTTTGTTTTGTCCACCCATTTTTATCTTTTACAATTTGACCATTAGGTGTTTTGAGTGCTTCAGGAAGGGTATAAGGACTAATTTTACTTTCGTCGTAATTAGCTACAAAAGGTTTCTGTGCCATGGTTTGCAAAGAGATTAGCGCGGCGGCTAGGTAGATGATATTTTTCATAGGTTTGAATAGGTGGACCAATTTAAGTATTTTGAATAGATGATTTTTATCAATTCTTGAATTTTTTACAAATTGTTTTACATTTTAATTTATTACTTTTGGGTTGTAATTCATGTTTGAGCTTACAATAAAATATTTATATGGAATATTTCAAAAGAATCGAATTCACAACGGCTAATGAGACCATTTCAAATCTCAAGAATGCCATTAGTCAATATAAAGTTATTCATCTTTCAGGGTATAATTTATCGATTCCAATACAGGAATTTTACACCAATTTATCTGATTCGATTGGTGAAATTTTCAACGAGGACGAGGATATTTTAACCGGAGAACGCAAAGACAACCGTTGGATCGATATTTCGTATGATCCTGATTTACAGGATCGTTACCGCAGTAGCAATACGCGCCAGCCTTTGCATACAGATGATTCTTATGTTGAATTAGGGGACGAGAAATCGTTGCAATTCTTTTTTTGTGAGTCTAGAGCGGCCTTTGGTGGCGCGACAACTTTCTTTGATTTACCCGATTTAGTGGCTTGCATGAAGTCAGATGGAGAAAATGATTTATTGAATCGTTTGTTGACGACGATTGTTCATTTTGATAAAGCGGGCAATAAAAAAGTCCGTAAAATCTTGGATCAAGATGATAAGGGATATTTAGCTAATTGGAATTACTATTGCATCGATAGAGAAAAAAATACGCCTGAGGCTTTGGCTTTGTGTGAAGATTTCCACGCTTTTTTAGAGTCTAGAATTATACAAGCAGGATTAGTGATGCCTGTTCAATTAGAGAAAGGCGATGCTGTCTTTTTTCACGATGATCGAATTTTACACGGTCGTAATGCCTATTTTGCTACTCAGAAAGGTGAGCGTTGCTTGATAAAAGGTAAAATTATTTTGGATCCTGAATTTGAATTGGTCTAATTTATCTCACAAGCTAGGTTTAGGTACCTGGCAATTAGGTGGTGTTAATCTGATTAATGGAACACCCTTTGGCTGGGATTCCATGGATGAGCATACCGCTGTCGGAATTCTTCAAACAGCTTTTACATCGGGTATTCAGTTTATAGACACCGCTGACTCCTATGGTCAGGGCCAAGCCGAGTTATATATTGGCCAGGCTATTCGTAAACATACAAAAGAGGCTGATTGGGATAGAAGTAAAATCATGATTTGCACCAAGTTTGGAAATCGGGTGCTAGATGATGGAACAATGGTTCAAGATTTTTCCCCTGAGCATTTATTTAGGGCTGTTGACGCGTGCCTAGCCCGATTATCTTGCGATTACCTAGACATTTTATTGTTTCATAGTCCTCCTGAAAATTTTGATTGGGTCAATTATGATCGTACACCTTTGGATGAATTGGTTCGTGCAGGGAAGATTAAGGAATATGGAGTTAGTTCCAAAAGTGTGTATGGGGCTAAATCCGTTATGAATGCTGAGTTTGGAACTGTGGTTGAGGTTATATTTAATGCATTGGATCGAAGATCTGCAACGGTTTTGGGAAATCATCCAAGTAGAAAAAAATATCATGTGATAGGCCGAGTGCCACTGGCCTCAGGATTTTTAACCGATAAGGTATTTTTAAAAGATCCTTCTATGTTTGGTGGCGGCTATCGATCTAAGATTCCTGATCGAGATGTTCAGTGGTTTATGGAATCGGCCAATAAACTAGCTTTCTTATGCGATATGCCTGGGGGGTTGACAAGCAATGCCTTAGCTTTTTGTTTGCAAAGTGATTTTATAGATGTGGTTATACCGGGCGTAAAGGATTTGAGCCAATTAAATGCACATTTAAATGTGTTTGAAATACCTTCACTTTTAGATGATTGTGTAAAAAAAATAGAGGACGCTGTGCCGACTGTTCCGTCTTGGTGGTTACCCAACTAATCTAAAAATAAAATTCATTAGGTATCAGGTAAAAGTAGAGACGCGATACCCCGCGTCTATTGTATTTGGAATCGTATAAAAAGCCCAATATTTTTGTCAAATTTTTTAGAGCCTCCAAAGAATTCATACTTTTACGAACTTACTTATCAATAAAATCAACTTTTGAACCGTATTAAAAAACAAACAATCAACCATGAAAAAATCCTTGCATTTGATTCTGTTGTTTATTGCGTTACTTAATTCCGCTACCCTCGTCGCACAAGAGCGCTACACAGTGAAGCCTGGAGATCCTAACGGCATCAATAAATGGTATATGGGGCGACAAATTGCACATGTGATGAGCCATTTTGGCATTGAATGGCTTGAACGAAAAGAAAGGGAGATGGAAGAAAATACGACGCAGTTATTGAAAAACCTCGCCGTACAACCAGGCACAGCCATAGCGGATATTGGTGCTGGTAGTGGATACCATAGCGCCTTGTTATCAAAAATGGTGGGGAACGGAAAAGTGTATGCCGTGGATGTGGAGCCAGAAATGATTGCTTATTTGAAAAATAGAATTAAGCTTGAAGGTCACAAGAATATTATTCCGGTATTGAGTACAGAACAGAAAGTTTCCCTACCAGCAAATAGCATTGATGTAATGTTATTGGTGGATGTCTATCATGAATTTTCCTTTCCTTACGAGATGACTTTATCCATGTTGGAAGCGCTCAAGCCAGGTGGTAAGCTGGTTTTAGTAGAGTTCAGGGCCGAAGATCCAAATGTTCCCATTAAGACCATTCATAAAATGGGTGAGCAACAGGCGGTGAAGGAGTTCAAGGCTTCAGGCTTTTTATTTGAAAAAAATATAGCCAACCTTCCATGGCAACATTGCCTAATTTTTCGGAAGCCAAAAAAATAAATAAGGATTATGTGAGTAAGTTGTCGAGTGGCGGGATCAACAATATAGGTAATAAGTATTAGGTGATAAGTAGAGACGTGTTGATGCCTGATTAACGTTGACCGTTATTGTGATTTTGAAACCTTAGATTAAATATTCATTTATAGGTTTCAGTTATTTTTTATTTACCTAATTTTACCCTTATTAGACGTATTTAATTTACTTTTTAAAAACTCAGG
>SXXW01000013.1 GCA_005791165.1 Cytophagaceae bacterium | reverse complement strand
CCTGAGTTTTTAAAAAGTAAATTAAATACGTCTAATAAGGGTAAAATTAGGTAAATAAAAAATAACTGAAACCTATAAATGAATATTTAATCTAAGGTTTCAAAATCACAATAACGGTCAACGTTAATCAGGCATCAACACTTTATTACTTATTACTTATTACTTATTACCTTTTACCTAAAAAAACTACTCCCACTCAATCGTAGCCGGTGGTTTAGACGATATATCATACACCACTCGGTTAACTCCTTTGACTTGATTAATGATTTCATTGGAAATCCGACCTAAAAATTCATAGGGCAAATGGCACCAATCTGCCGTCATTCCATCCAAACTTGTCACTGCGCGCAAGGCCACAACCTGCTCATAGGTACGTTCGTCGCCCATCACGCCGACCGATTGGACAGGTAATAATATGGCTCCGGCCTGCCAGACTTGGTCATAAAGACCATCTTGCTTCAAGCCATTAATAAAAATTGCATCCACTTTTTGTAAAATATCCACTTTTTCAGGAGTAATATCGCCTAAAATTCGAATGGCCAATCCTGGTCCAGGGAAAGGATGGCGACCTAAAATTTCTTGAGGTACGCCTAAAGTCTTGCCGACTAATCGAACTTCATCTTTAAATAAAGTATTCAAAGGTTCTACCACCTTTAACTTCATAAAATCAGGTAATCCACCCACATTATGATGCGATTTTATCGTCGCAGAAGGACCATTTATACTAACACTTTCAATGACATCTGGATAAATAGTTCCTTGGCCTAACCATGAAACACCTTCGATCAAATGAGATTCTTGATCGAAAACGTCAATAAACGTTTTACCTATTGCTTTACGTTTTTCTTCAGGATCAGAAAGTCCAGCCAACGCATCATAAAAAAGCTTTTTGGCATCAACCCCCTTCACATTTAATCCCAAGGTATGGTACGATTCCAATACCTGTTCAAATTCATTTTTACGCAATAATCCATTGTCGACAAAAATACAATACAGATTCTTACCAATCGCCCGGTGCAATAAAACAGCCGCCACCGAACTATCCACTCCGCCAGATAAACCTAAAACAACTTTATCATGTCCCAATTTCTCCTTTAAAGCGGCAATCGTAGTTTCAGCAAAGGAATCCGAAGTCCATGTTTGTGAACAACCAGAAATGCCAACCACAAAATTCTTAATCAGTTCACTTCCCTCTGTGGAATGTGTAACCTCAGGATGAAATTGTATTCCAAAAATCGGTTTGGATGTATGTGAAAATGCTGCGACACGTACCGTTTCGGTACTTCCAATCACCTCATATTCCTTTGGCAAATCCATGATGGTATCCCCATGAGACATCCAAACTTGGCTTTTTGATGATAATCCATCCAATAAGGCACTTGGTTTTTTCGAATCCATATGCGCTCTTCCATATTCCCGATGCGCAGATGCCTGCACAGATCCTCCTCCCAAATGAGCTAATAATTGAGCTCCATAACAGATACCCAACACAGGCCGATCACCAAATAAAGTCAAATTAATGCTTGGCGAATCCGCATCACGAACCGAACAAGGGCTACCTGATAAAATAATCCCTTTCACGGAATCGTCTAAAACTGGGATTTTGTTATAAGGGTGTATCTCGCAATACACTTTAATTTCTCGTACTCGCCGAGCAATTAACTGTGTTACTTGAGAACCAAAGTCAAGGATAATAATCTTTTCCGCCATACGAATTGATAAAAAATAAACAGCAAAGGTCGGAAATTTCGGTCAAAAACCGATTATTCTCTTAGAAAAATCTATTGGTATAATAAATAACGTAAACGCATTTGAGAATAGGCTTTCAGAGCGGGTTCCCAAGAAGCACGAATTTGAGCTTCCGTTTGCCCAGCGAGCATTTGCTTGCGTAAAGTATCCGTACCGGCCAGTTTATCGAAAAAAGATGGGCTTGAAAAGAAGCTTTCATTTTTACCCATTTTGTTGAAAAAATAAAACAAGTATTTCAAACTGAAACCTAATTGGCGCACCGGTATTGTTGTCAAATTAAACCCAAAACAAAGTTTACCTTTTTGAGGAGGATCCATCGCTCCCGCCATAGGCACAGGGGTAAAATGATAATCACCCGCACCTTCCATCGGAAGTCCAGCCACCTGGAATTGCGTATTAGTTCCTCTGCCTATACTGACAGGCGTCGCTTCAAATAAACATAGCGAAGGATATAAACCAATGGATTGGTCATTCGGCAAATTAGGAGAAGGGGAAATCGTAATGTGTACAAAAGCGTCATGTGAGTAATTCTGAACAGGAATAACTTTCAAATCACAAACCAATTGATTCGCTAACCAACCCTCGCCATTGATCATTTTTGCTAACTCTCCCAGGGTACAACCATGAACAATTGGAATGGGATTTAGGCCTACAAAAGAGGCAAATTGACGATCTAAAACGGGTCCATCGACATAGTGTCCATTAGGATTTGCGCGATCTAAAATGAGCAATGGAACCTTATTTTCAGCACAAGCCTCCATCACATAATGAAGCGTAGAACTATATGTATAAAACCGAACGCCTACATCCTGAATATCAAAAACAACGATATCCACATTTTTCAAGTCATCCTGGGTTGGCTTTTTATGTGTTCCGTATAAAGAAATAATGGGCAATCCAGTTTTTTGATCGACACTGTCGTCCACATGCGCGCCCGCATCTGCACTTCCTCTAAATCCGTGCTCAGGAGCCATTATTTTAGTGACTTGAACTCCGGAAGCCAATAAGCTATCCGCCAAATGTGTCTTTAAAATAACGGAAGTGTGGTTGACAACGAGGGCCACCTTTTTATTCTTCAATAAATGCACATAAGATCTAGTGGAATAGGCTCCTGGCATAGGATTACCCACCTGCTGTGCGGGCAATGAATAAAAAATGAACAATAATAAGATTAGCTTGTAGAATCGAAGCAATAGCATTTTCTTTGCGTGTTAAATTATCAGGTCAAATATCTGATATTTTTTTAGCATTATAAACTTGTGAATTAAAAATGAATTTTCCTTTATTCGTGGCTCGTCGGATTAGAAATACGCAAGAAACTTCATTTTCTAAGACTGTCACGTGGGTTGGCGTAGGAACGATATCATTAGGAATAAGCATTATTCTGATTGCTTTCTCCATTTTATTTGGGTTCAAATCAGCCATTCAAGAAAAATTAACTAGTTTTTCAGGAGATATACGCGTAAGTAAATTGAGTGGCAACCACTCGATTTCAGAAAATCCGATTATAAAAAACACCGTTTGGGAAAAATCCACCGCTCAGCTACCCTACATCAATCATATCCAATCCCACATTCAAAAACCGGGTATCCTTGTTGGCAAATCAGGACTCGCCGGAATTGTCATCAAAGGAATTGGCCAGGATATGCCACATGCTCAAATAAAAAACAATCTAATTAAAGGTCTCCCCTATTTAAAAAATTCTCAAGATGTTATCATAAGCCAGATTCTAGCTAATCAATTAAAAACCAGCATAAACCAAAGTCTAATTTTATACTTTTTGAGCCAACCAGAGCGACCTAGAAAGGTTAAAGTAACCGGAATTTATGAAACTGGATTAGAAGAATTAGACAAAATATTTATCCTAGCGGATCGTAATTGGGTGCAGAAAATGAATGGCTGGAGTTCAGATTCTCTGGGGAGCTATGAAATTGTTCTTAAAAAAGGAGTGGATTTGAACCAATCGGCCTATTATTTAGAAAAGAATTTGCCCACCGAATGGAAATTAGAGACCATTGAAGAACTGTACCCATCCCTCTTTGACTGGATGAATATGTTGGACCGCAACATTGTCATCTTTATTTCTCTCCTGCTTGTAGTCGCCTGCTTTAACCTCATCGCCACGCTCTGGGTATTAATCATGGAAAGAATTCCCATGGTCGGTTTGTTAAAAGCGTTAGGCAGCTCGCAAAAACAAATAAGAACCATTTTTTGGTGGAACGGATTTTTTATTTTGCTTAGGGGATTATTGATCGGTAATTTAATTGCCATCATTTTTTGCTACATTCAATATACCTATAAACTGATTCCTTTAGATCCAGAAAATTACTACATGAACTCTGTACCGATACTTTGGGATACACCTACTTGGATATATGTCAACGTAGGAACATGTCTTTTAGTAGCCCTTACCATAACCATACCTACTTTATTTATCAAAAAAATAGACCCAAAAGATGCGATCAATTACAAAAATTAAAAACGTTCGATATTTATTCATCGCATCGTTCCTACTTATCAGCGTTTACTTATCTGGACAAAACACCATTGTTTATTCCATTGATTTGAATAAACTAAACCAGGATAAATTAAGTGTCCATGTAAAAACACCCAAATTCAAGGAAAACCAAATTGACTTTTCCTTTCCTAAAATCGTTCCTGGTACGTATGCTAATTATGATTTTGGAAGATTTATCAGTGATTTTCAAGCATTTGATGCACAAGGAAAAAGTTTATCGGTCGTCAAAAAGAATGTAAATCAATACCAAATAAAAAATGCCGTTAAATTAACTCGCATTACTTACCAAGTTGATGACACTTGGGATAGTCCGGAAATTGACGGAGAATATGTATTCGAACCGGCGGGAACTTCCTTCCAAAAAGACACTTTGTTTGCCTTAAATACGCATGGGTTTTTAGGCTATTTCAAAGGATTTGAAAAAAATAAAATCGAGTTAGAAATCAATAAACCCACGTTTATGGTGGGAACTTCCTCGTTGAAAAGCGACATCAAAAGCACTCCTACACAAGATATTTTCAAGGCAAATTCATACTATGAGATCGTAGATTCCCCCTTCATGTATGCAAAAGCTGATACAACCCTCCTTAAAATTGGTAATGTAGAAATCGTTATCTCCTTATTTACCCCCAATAAAACCTTAATCTCAGAGGAAATAGCACAAAAAATTAAGCCGCTTTTAGAGGCTCAAAAAAACTATTTAGGAGGCAACTTACCGATTCAGCGTTATGCGTTTCTGATTATACTATCTGATAACCTGAAAAATGGCAGTTATGGCGCGCTAGAACATGCTAAATCCTCTTTTTACTATTTACCTGAGGGGGATATTACAGGTTTAGGCCAGACGATTTTAGACATTTGTGCCCATGAATTCTTCCACATTGTAACCCCATTAAATATTCATTCGGAGGAAATTGGAAATTTTGATTTTAACCAACCCAAAATGTCCAAACATTTATGGTTATATGAAGGCCTTACTGAGTATGCTGCCCATCACATGCAATTGAAATATGGACTCATCAAATTACCACAATTCATGCAAACGATCCAAGAGAAATGGGAGACGATGCAAATGCAATTTGACGATAAGATCCCTTTTACCGAGATGAGCAAGAAGGTATTAGATACCTATAAAGATCAGTATAGCAATGTATACCAAAAAGGAGCTTTATTAGGTTTTGGATTAGATTTATTGTTGAGAAAAGAGTCCAATGGAGCCTATGGAACCCAACAAATGATGCAAGATTTAGCTAAAATATATGGTCCCAACAAATCCTTTAAAGATGATGAATTATTTGATCAACTAATTGAAGTAACCAAGATTCCCAGCCTAAAAGAATACTTCAATAACTACGTAGCAGGAAATAAAAAAATTCCGTTAAATGATTGGCTCAATAGTATTGGTTATGAAATTGATCCCAATAAAAAAGATACGGTTAAGACCTTAGGATTTGATTATCAGACACTTAATATAAATTCAGAAACGAAGAGGGCATTTATAGGTAGCGAATTAGGAATTAATGCCTTTGGAAATGAGCTTCATTTAAAAGCAAAAGACGAACTAGTCTCCGTAAACCAATTGCCCGTCGACCTACCTAATTTTGTCAAAAACACCCAACAAGTTTTATCAAATATAAAAACGGGTGATTTGCTTACTTTAGAAATAGCACGCGCTAATGACAAGGGAGGATTTGAAACCATTAAATTAGTCGCTCCGTTTCAGTTGACAATTCAAACGAGTAGAAAATCCATTAATGAACTTATTCTACCTTCAAGAAAACAAATCAAATTGCGGGAAGATTGGATGAAACCTAATCCTTAATTTCGGCTGCCGGCGCAATAAATTCTTTTTCATGCTTGGCAATCCAAACAGTGGCTACTCCGTTGCCAATAAAATTGGTAATGGCGCGGGCTTCGGACATAAATCGGTCTACGCCCAACAAAAGCGCTAAACCCTCCAAAGGTATCACTTGGAGTGCGGTCAACGTCGAAGCCAACACCACAAATCCACTGCCCGTCACTCCGGCGGCTCCCTTGCTAGTCACCATTAAAACTCCTATGATCGTCAATAATTGCCCATAGGATAAATCAATGCCGTATACCTGAGCTAAAAACAAGGTCGCCATGGATAAATAAATGCTAGTTCCATCTAAATTGAAAGAATATCCAGCTGGAACCACAAGGCCTACGACCGATTTGGAACAGCCCATTTTCTCTAATTTTTTCATCAGAGACGGCAAAGCTGCTTCAGAAGAAGAAGTACCTAAGACAATTAATAATTCTTCCTTAATGAATTTCAAAAAGCTCCAAATTCGTTCACCACAACTACGCATCACAAAGCCTAAAACGATGAAAACAAATATTCCCATCGTCATATACACTGAAATCATCAATTTAGCGAGGGGCAATAAGGAATGAATGCCAAACTTTCCAATCGTAAAGGCCATCCCACCCATTGCACCCAATGGAGCTAAATACATAATAATATGTAAACCCTTGAAAACCCAATCTGAGGCTTGGTGCATGCCAGAAATCATTTTTGCCTTTCGAGTAATCCACGTTAAAAGGACACCAAAAATCAAAGAGAAAATCAATACTTGGATAGTAAAATTTTCCTTTAAGAACATGAGCCAACTAAAATCCGCGGCTTTTTGAGTATACTTTGAAATATCTCCACCGGCCACATCATCCCGAATAACCCCGATTCCTGGTTTGAGAAATTTAGAAACGGCCAAACCTATCACTAAGGCCAAAGTTGTAATCACTTCAAAATACAATAAGGCCTTTCCACCTACTCGGCCTACTTTTTTCAAATTACCCATATTGACAATTCCCAAACTGATGGTCAAGAAAATAATGGGATGGATAAACAGTTTAACTAAACTGATAAAAATTCCACTAAACATTTCACTTAAGGATGGCCCAAAACTAATTTCGGTTCCAAGCAATGAATAATTAATTTTCTTTTCAAATACAGGGTATAGCGCAATGTCAGGTCGAAAATGACCCACAATAATACCAATAACGATGGAAAGGAGAACCCAGAAAGTTAGGTTTGAAGTAATATTGTTCTTTTTCATACGTTAGAAAGAGGTTTAAACAAAAGTAATAATTATTGATAATAAAACATCGTTTGGGATTCTGCTCAGTTTTGCCGAATTTTGCAAGCTATTTATTTGCCTCAATTTCAAAGTTTATGTCAGAAAAAATCAAGTGTTTAATTATAGGTTCGGGTCCTGCAGGATATACAGCTGCTATTTACGCTTCCCGTGCGGGTTTGCATCCTGTGATATACATGGGGGGCCAACCAGGAGGACAGTTGACCACAACCACGGAAGTAGATAATTTTCCGGGATATCCAACAGGTGTGGATGGTCCCACGATGATGATTGATTTAGAAAATCAAGCCAAGCGATTTGGAACAGATGTTCGTCACGGATTAGCGGAAAAAGTAGATTTCACATCACAACCGAAAAAAGTTTGGATTGACAATGGCGATGAAATTGAAGCAGATTCCATCATTATAGCCACGGGAGCTTCAGCTAAGTGGCTTGGCTTAGAAGGAGAAACGACGTATAATGGCTTAGGAGTTTCAGCCTGCGCTGTTTGTGATGGATTCTTTTATCGAAATCAAATCGTAGCCGTTGTGGGAGCGGGCGATACAGCTGCTGAAGAAGCAAGTTATTTGGCTAATTTATGTACCAAAGTTCACATGATTGTGCGCAGAGATGAAATGAGGGCTTCTTTAATCATGCAAGATCGTGTCAAAAATAATCCCAAAATTGAAATTCATTGGAACTCAGAGACCGAAGAAATCCTAGGGGATTCGACAGGCGTAACCGGTATTCGTTTGAAAAATAGGGTCAGTGGAGCTAAGGAAGAAATAGCCTTAACGGGATTTTTTGTTGCGATTGGTCATCAACCCAACACGTCTATTTTTAAAGGTGTGTTATCCATGGATGAACAAGAATATTTAATCACAGAAAAAGGAAGTACGCGAACCAATATAGAAGGCGTATTTGCTTGTGGAGATGTACAAGATTCAACTTACCGACAAGCTGTTACGGCAGCTGGAACGGGTTGTATGGCAGCATTAGACGCGGAAAGGTGGTTGGCCTCCAATCATTTACATTAATTATTTTGATGAATTTTAAAACGTTATTTTTAGGGGTGATCTTTTTATTTCCTTGCTTTTTATCAAAAGCACAGGAGAGAAAGTTATTTAAAAAGAATACCAAAATTGAATATAAAAGTCAGGCGCAGCTCTATCAAGAACAGAGTAAAAAGAGTGATTTAGACGAATTACCTCCTTTACAGTTTAGAACAGAATCTGAATCTGGATCTACGGCGTTAGGAGGTTCTGAAATGCAAGAGCGAAAATATGAGCCATTAAAAGTCATTAATCCAACCATCAGTAATTTTGACACGACGTCGATCGACGAAGGAGAAGCCTTGGTAGTGGAAATAGAAGAAGAAAATGCACCGGAAGGAAGTGAAGATTTTGTTTCCGTAGCTTCTTATTATTCGATTTGGGACACACAAAGTATAGATCCTTATGACATCAATGCCAAGGATTTCGATGAACCCATCGATTTAGAATTGTATAATTTGGCAACAGGCAAGAATTGGTCTGCTCCTTTAGCCTCAGTCAAACAAACAAGCCCATTTGGGCCTCGCTGGGGTCGATTGCACGCGGGAGTAGATTTAGATTTAGAAACAGGATATCCTGTTTATTCAGCCTTTGATGGAATTGTGCGGATGGCGAGTGTCGACTGGGGTGGATATGGAAAGTTCATGGTTGTCAGACATTATAACGGTCTAGAAACTCTTTATGGGCACCTTTCCAAGCAATCTTTAGAACCAGGAACGTTTGTCAAAGCTGGAGAGGAAATTGGTTTAGGTGGAAATACAGGTAGAAGCACAGGATCACATTTACATTTTGAGACTCGTTTTGAAGGAAATCCATTTAACCCCAACCAAGTATTTAATTTTGGTACGGGTGAGCCTCTTTCTGATCATTTACTGATTACGGCTCAAACATTTAATACCCGAGCTTTATCGCTTAAAAACGAATACGGAACTGCCGGGGAAAAAATTAGAACAAGACGGAAAGCTTGGACTAGAGTTCGTAATGGAGATTCGTTGTATTCGATAGCTCAAAGAGCAGGAATGTCAGTTTCTAAATTAGCCCGATTGAATGGTTTGCGATTGTCGTCAACGATACGGGCCGGTAGACGTTTAAGAATTCATTAATATGGCTATAAAACTTGATATTTTGGTGATGGCCGCGCATCCTGATGATGCGGAATTAAGTTGCTCAGGAACGATTCTTTCCTATATTGCTCAAGGAAAAAAGGTTGGCATTGTCGATTTTACCAGAGGCGAAATGGGGACAAGGGGTACTCCTGAAATCCGTTTACAAGAGTCGAATGATGCGACAAAAATCTTAGGATTGCATGCCAGAGAAAATTTAGGATTAGCAGATGGTTTTTTCCAAAATGACCAGGCAAGCCAATTAATCTTAATGGAAGTAATCAGAAGATACAGACCCGAAATTGTGCTAGCCAATGCTCTCGAAGACAGACACCCTGACCATGGAAAAGGAGCTAAATTAGCTATTGACGCCTGTTTTTTATCAGGACTTCGAATGATTCACACGACAGATTCCCATTCGAAATCGGAGCAAGCTGCTTGGCGTCCCAAACATGTTTATCATTATATTCAAGACCGATATTTAGAGCCTAATTTTGTAATCGACATCACAGACCATTGGGAAACGAAAGAACAATCGATCCGAGCATTTAAAAGTCAGTTTTTTGATCCAAACTCTATAGAACCCAATTCCTATATTTCAAGTCCTGATTTCCTATCTTTCATTCAAGCGAGAGCCCAAGAAATGGGGCATAAAATAGGGGTAAAATATGGCGAAGGCTTCCAAAGCCAAAAGCCGATGCAGGTAACGAATTTATTTAGTTGACATTAAGGCGCTAGTCGGCCAATTTTCCAAATTTTTTCATCGCTTAATTCATAGATCACTCGATCATGCAGTCGAGAAGTACGTCCTTGCCAAAATTCAAAATAAGAGGGAATCAATTCAAAACCTCCCCAATGCGGTGGCTTGGGTATTTCTTGACCTTCATACTTAGCCTCTAATTCCTTGAATGCCAATTCTAAAATGTCACGTGATTCAATGCGAGAACTTTGTTCTGAAACCCATGCACCTATTTGTGAGGCACGAGGTCTATTTTTAAAATATATTTCAGCCGTGGCTGAATCCACTTTTCTAGTTATCCCCTCGATTCGAATTTGGCGTTCTAATTCGGCCCAAAAAAAAGTAATGCATGCTTGAGGATGTTTATTCAATGACTCACCCTTACTTGATTGATAATTCGTATAAAATGAAAATCCTTCACCAACATTTTTCAATAATACAATTCGTCCATTGGGCATCCCATTTTCTCCTATGGTGCTCACATGCATGGCATTGGGTTCAGGCACCTGACTATCTTTCGCCTCAGAAAACCATTTTTTAAATTGTTCAAAAGGATTTTTATCCACCGAAGATTCCAATAATTCTCCTTTTAGATAATTGATTCTGAGTTCAGCTAAGTTCATATTCGATCATTTTTTTCATATCTTTACTCAAGGTAAAGCCCAACAAATTTAGTTAAATTCTATGAAAAAATTATTCCTATTTGATGCAATGGCACTCATTTATCGAGCACATTTTGCATTCGCTAAAACACCCAGAATTTCGTCAAAAGGAATCAATACCAGTGCCGTTTTTGGCTTTGCTAATACCATTTTAGAAGTCATTCAAAAAGAAAAACCTGATTATTTAGGCGTAGCTTTTGATACCCCCGCTCCTACTTTTCGACACATCGAATATACCCCATACAAAGCACAGCGCGAGAAACAACCTGAAGACATCACGATTGCGATTCCCTATGTAAAGCGCTTTGTGGAAGCTTTAGATATTCCCATTTTGATTTTAGATGGCTATGAAGCGGATGATGTGATCGGGACTATTGCCAAAAAAGCAGTCAAAGAAAATCCGGAAATGGTCGTTTACATGATGACCCCTGATAAAGATTATGGTCAATTGGTAGAAGAACGTATAAAAATGTATAAACCCGCTTTCATGGGAAAGGGAGTTGAAGTTTTAGGTCCCAAAGAAGTTTGCGCACGTTGGAATATAAAAAATGTAGACCAAGTCATTGACATGCTTGGCCTCATGGGAGATGCAGTGGATAATATTCCAGGAATTCCGGGAATTGGAGAAAAAACAGCTCAAAAACTATTGGAAGAATATGAGTCTTTGGAGAATTTGTTAGAAAATACTGATCTTTTAAAAGGAAAGTTACAAGAGAATTTAATCAATTTCAGGGAACAAGGAATCTTATCAAAACACCTTGCACGTATCTTATGTGAAGTTCCGATCGAATATGAAGAGGAGAAATTAATTGCCACTCCTCCCAATCGTGCCCTTTTAGAACCCCTATTAGACGAGTTAGAGTTTAGAACATTAAGGAAAAGAATTTTAGGAGAGGAAAGCCCAGCGGCCACTCCAGAACCTAAAATGGCACCTAAGAAAGATACAAACCAGATGGATATGTTTGCCGTATCTGCTGCACCACAAACGAATGAAGTTGGTAAAAGTATAGACGAGAGCGTTAGCGAGCCCACGAATTTCAGTTTCAACAACTTACAAAACACAAAACATCAATATCATTTAATTCAAGGGGAAGCAGCCATCAAATCGCTGATCGGTTTTTTAGCCCGACAAAGTTCATTTTGTTTCGATACGGAAACCACTAGCTTATCCGTTGTGGAAGCGGAGCTTGTCGGAATGTCATTTGCCTACCGAAAGGCTGAAGCATTTTATGTACCCTTTCCTGAGAAGAAAGAAGAATGCCAAAAGCAAGTTGACCTATTCAAGGAAATTTTTGCCAATGAAGCCATTCAAAAGATTGCCCAAAATATTAAATATGATATGAGTGTGTTGGCCAACTATGGCCTCGAAATCAAAGGGGATATCTACGATACGATGTTGGCCCATTACCTAATCGAGCCCGAAAAACGTCATAATATGGACGCAATGGCCATGTCCTATTTAAACTACGAACCGATGTCGATCGAAAGTTTAATAGGCAAAAAAGGGGTCAAGCAGGGAAATATGAGAGATGCCGATGTCATGGCTGTTAAAGAATATGCCGCTGAGGATGCCGACATTACCCTCCAATTAAAACCCATTTTAGACCAAAAACTATTGTCAAACCCTAAGGCCATAACGCTTTTGCAGGAGGTTGAAATGCCCTTATCTCGTGTTTTATCATCGATTGAAAGAGAGGGCGTTAATTTAGATATTCCATTTTTGAAAGAGATGTCTAAAGTGTTGGAGGTAGATTCCAAGGTAGTCCAACAAAAAATTTATGAGGCAGCGGGACAAGAATTTAACATCGCATCACCAAAGCAATTGGGGGAGATCTTATTTGAAAAATTAAAGCTAGATCCTAAAGCGAAAAAAACGAAAACGGGTCAATATATGACCGGCGAAGAAATTCTTTCTAAAATGGAATCTGAGCATGCCATCGCTTCCCTCATTTTAGATTTCCGTGAACTTCAAAAATTAAAGTCGACCTACGTAGATGCCCTACCCGAATTAATTTCAAGCAAAACAGGTCGGATTCATACGTCATTTATGCAGGCGGTAACGGCCACTGGAAGGTTATCTTCTAAGGATCCCAACTTGCAAAATATTCCTATCAGAACGGTGAGGGGACGTGAAATCAGAAAAGCATTTATTCCAAGAAATGAGGAATACCAGATTTTATCAGCAGATTATTCGCAGATAGAATTACGAATTATGGCTGCTTTTTCGCAAGATGATTCGATGCTGGAAGCATTTAACAACGGCTTAGATGTACATAAAGCTACCGCGGCTAAAGTTTTCCATGTTCCGCTGGAAGAGGTAAATTCCGATATGCGTAGAAAAGCTAAGACGGTCAATTTTGGAATTATTTATGGGGTATCGGCTTTTGGTTTAGCGGGCCAGCTAGCTATTTCGAGAACGGAAGCGAAAGAAATTATCGACCAATATTTCATCGAATTCCCTAAAGTAAAAACGTATATGGACACCTGCGTTCACACGGCACAGGAATTAGGATATGTTGAAACGGTCTTGGGTAGACGAAGGTATTTGCGTGACATCATGTCTGCCAATATGAATGAAAGAGGATTTGCTGAGCGAAATGCAATCAATGCTCCTATCCAAGGTTCGGCCGCAGATATGATCAAAGTCGCCATGATACAGATTCAGAATTTCTTAGAAAAAGAAAAATTAAAATCAAAAATGATTTTAACTGTGCATGACGAATTGGTTTTTGATGCACATATTCCTGAAATTAATTACCTTCGTGACAAAATAAATGACATCATGTGTCATGCATTAGATTTGGGCGTGGTGATGGAAACGGGAATTGGCGTAGGGGCCAACTGGCTTGAAGCCCATTAAAAAGAGATTGTTTTGAGGATATCAGTAGCACTTTGCACCTTAAATGGGGAGAAATTCCTAAGAACTCAATTGGCAAGTTTGGTCGACCAAACCATGCAAATAGATGAAGTTATTGTCTTTGACGAAGGTTCAACGGACAAAACCATGGACATCTTATTGCAATACAAGGATCGATTGCCCATGCAAATCCATCAAAATGCAACTCGCTTAGGGACTTATCGCAATTTCGAAAAAGCGATTTCTACTTGTACAGGAGATTATATTTTTCCAGCAGACCAAGATGATTTTTGGGATAGTCAAAAAATCGAACGAATTGTCACGTATTTAAATCAAAGACCGGAAATCGACGTTGCGTTTACCGATGCGGTGTTGGTGGATGAATTTGGCCAAATATCAGGCAAAAAACTATGGTCTACCTTTCGATTTAGAGAACAGCAACAAAATGAGTGGAAAGCGGGAAAATCGCTAGAAATATTGCTCGATGGAAATAGGGTGACTGGTTGCACGATGTGCTTACGGAAATCATTTTTTAATAAAATAGCTCCTTTCCCTTCCAATATGCCAAGCTATTTTTTACATGATGCATGGATGGGAATTGCCGCTTCTTTAGAAAATAAAATTTCATTTATACCGGCTTCCTACGTACAATATCGCCAACATTCTGAACAGCAAGTGGGTGTCTTAGGATTCCAAGGAACACCTCCTACCCTTTGGGAAAGGATGAAAAGACCTCATTCAGAAAAAGTAGGCCCCTATGAAAAGAGATTAGATTATCTGACTCAATTAAAGATAGCCATTGCAGAAAAATTTCCAAATCAATCCTTTGAGCCTTTGGATACCAAAATCGAATATTATAATCGAAGAGCAAACCTTCCCCAGGCTCGTTGGAAAAGATTAAAAAAGACCTTATTAAACCTGATTTCAGGTAATTACCATAGATTTAAAGATATCGACTCTGGGCCAGGTGCTCCTTACCTAATGTTTTTTGGAGATCTGATTGAGTAATTAATCGTTGAACCGCTTAGTTATATCTCCATAAGAATCAATTCGGCGATCCCTGAAAAATGGCCATGTTTTACGGTAATATTCACTAGATTCTACGTCAATAGCGACAATGGCCACTTCCTCTTGATCGTGAGATGCTTGAAAAATAACCCGACCAAAAGCGTTGGAAACAAAACTTCCACCCCAAAATTGCTGGCCATGCTCCACTCCCACTCGGTTTACCGATATCACAGGAATACCATTAGCTACACTATGTGAGCGCTGAATCGTCTGCCAAGCCTGATATTGTTCTCGGTTTATTTCGTTGTTTTTTTCCTCTAAATCCCAACCAATCGCCGTAGGATAAACTAAAACTTCAGCACCTTTCAATGCGGTTAAGCGGGCCGCTTCAGGATACCACTGATCCCAACAAATCAGCACGCCGATTTTGGCAAAATGCGTGTCAAACACTAAATAGCCTAAGTCCCCCGGTGTAAAATAATATTTCTCGTAATAGCCAGGATCATCTGGAATGTGCATTTTTCGATATTTGCCCAGATAACTTCCGTCGGCATCAATCACTGCTGTGGTATTGTGAAAAATACCCGCTGCTCTTTTTTCAAACATGGATGCGACGATCACCACCCCTAACTCTTTTGCTAAATCTCCTAATTGATTCGTTAATGGACCGGGGATCGCTTCCGCTAAATCAAAAAAGGAAGGATTTTCTTCGTAACAAAAGTAAACCGACTGAAATAATTCTTGCAGGCAAATAACTTGGGCTCCCTTGGATGCCGCCTCACGAATTGCTGAAAATGTTTTTACAGCATTTTTTGACTGATCTTCGTCGCAAGACAATTGGATTAAGGCAAATGATACATTTTTCATACAGATGCAGCGGCGCTAAAAATAGGTTCCAAAGATATTTTATTCATACAATCAAAGTGATCAAGAGGGCAAAAATTGGTGCCCTGAGTTGTGCAAGGCCGACAAGCCAACTCCTCATTTGAAATGGATATAAATTCAGTTTGATAGGGATACATACCAAAATCAATATGGGTACTCCCCCAAATAACAAATATTTTCTTTTTCAAAGCTGCGGCAATGTGCATCATCGATGAATCATGGGTGATGACAAACTCTGCTTGACGCATCAAGCTTGCCGATTGCGCTATGGACGTTTTATTGCAATAATCAATTACTTTTTCAGGAAACAAGGTAGACAATCGGTAGCCATAGTGAGCGTCCCATTCGTCCCCTATTAAAACAATTTGAGCATTTACATGATCACACAATTCAATCATTTTAGGATAAGAAAGCACCTTAGTTATGTGCTGGGCGCCAATAGCATAAACGATGTATTTCCCCTTAACACCAATATCGGCAGGATTAAGTTCTTGATTTTGGGGGATGAAAAAATCGAGTCCCTTTTGGTCATTCACTATGCCTACCGATTTTAATGAATCAAAATTTCGATCCACTAAATGTTTCTTAGGTATGTTATTGATTTTCTTTTTAACTAGTAATTTTCGTTCAACCGTGAACTTATCAATTTGAAAAGGCCATTTAAATAATAGCGCACACAATAGGTGTGAACGAAGATTTTTATGAAGGTCTACAATAGTGTCAAAGCCGATTTTTCGTAGTTTATTAGCTAATTTCCAGATGCTTCCTTCATAAGCATGTACCGCAAAAACATGCGGATTATCGTCCCACAATTGGACATTTTGCGACTTCGTTACGATGTGAATTTCAGCTTCAGGGTAAGTAGATTTCAATGCACGCACGATTGGAGTCGTTAAGATTATATCTCCAATGGATGAAAATCGAATGCAAAGAATTTTTTTCATGAACTTTATTTGTTACAAAATTAAGAAAAATCTATTCTAAGCCTCAAACTTTCATTCTTTTCGGTAAATTGCGAACTAATTTGATTGATTGAATGGAAAATAAAAAGACCGACACAGCCTCAGCTTTAAAAGATATTATTTCGCATGCCAAAGAATATGGATTTGTTTTCCCGTCCTCAGAGATCTATGATGGACTTCAAGCGGTATACGATTATGGCCAAAACGGTGTTGAATTAAAGAATAATTTAAAAACTGTTTGGTGGAAAGCGATGACCATGTTACAAGATAACGTGGTGGGGATTGATGCTTCCATCTTTATGCATCCATTAACTTGGAAAGCTTCTGGCCATGTGGATTCGTTCAACGATCCCATGATCGATAACAAAGATTCCAAAAAAAGATATCGTGCAGATACTTTATTAGAAGAAAGATCGGCGCTTTTGGAGGATCAAGGTAAGGCAGATGAGGCAAAAGCTTTGATGCAAAGTATGGCAAAATGTTTGGATGCGGGTGATTTGGAGGGGGTGCGCCAGCTCATTATAGATCAAAAAATCACTTGTCCCGTTTCTAATACATCAAATTGGACTGAAGTCAGACAGTTTAACTTAATGTTTTCAACCCAAGTGGGTGCAGTTTCTGAGGATGCAAGCTTGATTTATTTAAGGCCTGAGACGGCTCAAGGGATATTTGTCAACTTCCTAAATGTACAAAAAACGGGCCGTATGAAGATCCCATTTGGGATTGCTCAAATAGGAAAAGCATTCCGTAATGAGATTGTTGCACGTAATTTTATCTTTAGAATGCGTGAATTTGAGCAAATGGAAATGCAATTTTTTGTTCGTCCAGGCACTGAAATGGATTGGTACGCGACTTGGAAAGAGACACGTATGAAATTTCATCAGGCAATCGGTTTGCCCGCTGACTCATTAAAATTCCACGACCATGATAAGTTGGCCCATTACGCTAACGCGGCGGTCGACATTGAATACAAATTCCCATTTGGATTCAAAGAAATGGAGGGTATCCATTCAAGAACTGATTTCGATTTGAAGAGTCACCAAGAACTTTCGAAGAAGAAACAGCAATATTTTGATCCTGAAATCAACGAAAATTACATCCCTTATGTCGTAGAGACGTCCGTAGGTGCAGATCGTTTATTTTTAGCGATACTTTGTAATGCTTACACCGAAGAAACGGTGGGGGAAGGAGAACAAGAAAAACAACGTGTATATTTGAATTTCCATCCGGCCATAGCCCCCGTCAAAGTAGCGGTGTTGCCATTGGTTAAAAAAGATGGACTTGCTGAAAAAGCACAAAAAATAGTTAATCAGATTAAATTTGCCTTTAATACCACGTATGATGAGGGCGGCGCCATAGGCAAGCGTTATACTCGTCAAGATTTAATTGGTACCCCTTATTGTGTGGTCGTTGATTATCAAACGATGGAAGATCAAACGGTAACGATCCGTGATCGAAACACAATGAGCCAGGAGCGCATTTCTATAGCAGACCTAAAAGAGAAAATTGGTCATGCTGTATCGATGGAGCGTATTTTTGAAAAATTACTTTAGTAAAAACGCAAACAACGACGATTATGATGACGGAAGAAAATGATGAAACACAAAAAGCTTCAGAGGCGGAAAACCCTGAAGTTTTAAAAGAATCCATGGCTACAGAGCCGGAAACAGACACGCCGACGGCTGAAATAGAATCAGCACCGGAGGGCATTGAAACTGAATCCGAAACTGCGGTAGAAGAAGTCATTGAACAAGAAGATGTTCCTTCATTGGAATCCGAAGAAATAATAGTTGACGAGATCGCTGCTGTGGAGGAACCCACACAAGAAATTGTTGAAGAGACCGTTGCTGTTGAAGAAACTGTTGTTGTTGAAGAAGCCCCTCAAGAAGTTGTTGACGAAACCATTGCTGCTGAAGAACCCGAGGCAATTGCTATTGAAACACCAGTAGCATTGGTTTCAGAAGAAAATGTGGAAAGTGCAATTCCAGAGGTTGTTGGCGAAATTTCTGAACCTGAAGTAAACTCTACTTCAGAAATGTTAGATATCCAATTGCCTAAGCAAGAAAATACCGTTGAAGATAAAGCGATTGTTTATCCCGTATTAGATTATACCAACCTTTCAAAAGAAAGTTTGTTGGCATTTTTCGAATCGGCTAAAGCCATTATTCAAGCGCAAGCAGCCTCGAGCACATTCAAGAAAATTGATGAAATAACGAAAGAAGCGAAAATTGCTTTTGAAAAAATAAAATTTGCGGAGAAGAATGAGGCCTTGGCTAGTTTCAAGGAATCCAATGAACAATCTGAAGAAGGATTTTCGTTTAAAGGAGATGAAATAAATCAAAAAATAGATTCTTGTATTCAATTTATTCGTGGGGAGCGTCAGACTTTTTTCCAACAAATGGAAAAAATGAGGGAGAAGGCATTAGAAGGAAAGACCCGATTAATCAATGAGCTTAGAGTTTTAGCCGATGCGGATGATAATTCTGACCCAGCGCATGTAAATGCAAGTTTTAAGGCATTTAAAAAATTACAGGATGAGTGGAAGAGCTTAGGAAGTGTTCAGGGTAATATGAACCAAACGCTTTGGCAAAGTTACCACGCATTAGTAGACCGTTTTTATAGCAATCGGAGCATCTTTTTTGAATTATTGGAATTAGATCGCAAAAAGAATTTACAGGCGAAAGAAGTCATTGCGGCTAAACTTGAAAAATTGGCCGAAGCCATTCAGGCGGGTGGAGCTTTGCAAAAAATATTAAAAGAGGCGGAGGAGTTATTTGAAGAGTATAAGCACATTGGGCCAGCGCATCGGGATGCCAATGAAGCTATGTGGTTGCGCGTGAAGAAATCACTTGATGTATTGTTTGAGCAAAAAAGACAAGTCAATGAGGCTCAAAAAGGCATATACCAAGAAAACCTAGCGGTCAAAAAAGAATTATCCGATTTGATGCATACGTATGCGTCTTTTACATCAATCAGTATATCTGAGTGGAACCAAACGTCCAAAGCTGTTTTAGCTTTACAAGAGCAGTGGGGGAAATTGAAAGGTGGGCTGCCGCGTGAGGGTGGAAAAGAGGTAAGTCATCTTTTTTGGTCTGACTTAAAAACATTCTTTAAACACAAGGGTGAATTTTTCAGTAAGATTGATGCAGAGAGAAAAGCGAATTTGGCGGCTAAGCAATTGTTAGTAGACCAAGTTAATGGCATTGTTGAAACAGGCACCGAAACACCTGAAATTACCAATATGGTGATTGGGCTTCAAAAGCGTTGGAAAGAAATAGGTCATGTACCTGAAAAGCAAAAAGATCAAATTTATGCTAAATTCAAGGCTGCCTGTGATGCATATTTTAATTTAAAAAGAGAGAAAAACAAAGGACCTCAGGATGAGGAGTTTGAAGCTAATTTAACAGCTAAAAATAGTATTTTATCTACTATGCAAGCTATGTTAAAAGATGCTGAATCGTTGGCCAATTTAGGTAACATCAAAGCAGAATGGGATTCTATCGGTTATGTGCCCAGGAAAGATGTTAAGGATATTCAAGAGAAATTCAGGAATTCTTGGAACTCGTTAATTGATTTTGCGAGAACTCAACCGGCTGAAAAATTAGCGGCATGGGGATTTGAATTGAAATCATTGTCGGCAGAGAGCAATCACAGCAAGGAAGAAAGAAAATCGGCTGCTCCTGATGCTCGTAAAAAAATACAGGCTTTAGAAAATGATATTGCGGTGTTAACCAATAACTTAGAATTTTTTGCTAAGTCAAAAAACTCAGATAAGTTAAGAGCTGAAGTGGAGAAAAAGATTTTACAGGCAGAAGCGGAAATAGAAAAATTGAAAAAAGAGTAATTTTTTTCAAGCTAGGTTTGGCATTTTAACCTAATTCGGTTACTTTTGCAAACCAATTTAAGCCTCCTTAGCTCAGCTGGT
>SXXW01000001.1 GCA_005791165.1 Cytophagaceae bacterium | reverse complement strand
TCTACTCCATCAAATTTTACACCATTCACCTCAGCAGCTGCGGTCATGGCTAACATGTTGTCCAACGAAATAACCGGCTCGGAATCTGGACCTTTTCCTACAATACCAGGCCATGTGGCATTGTGTAATTTTGGATAATTATTCATTTTGAAAAAATTATGAGTTTAAAATTTTAAATCTGGGTTTGATGGACCAAAGTGCTTCAACATCACAATAGGATCCGTCGTAGAATGATTGGTAATTTGAACGCCCTCTTTTGCTGCTTTTTCAGTCACAAAAAACTCATCGTTGGTCAATTGTCCATAACGAATTAATGAAGGTGTTTCTATATTCCAAACGCCCATTTTACCATGACCTTGCATCATGATTAAACCATAGGCGGCAGCATCCGTAATCGTTACTGTTTGTCCTGGGAAAACCGTTAATTCTTTAGCAGAAAAAGCATCAGAACGGTAGCAAATCCACTTTTCAGAATATCCTTTTGCTTCCATTTCCGCCTCATCTGAAACTGGAATAGGTTGCATAAAACGAGTTTCCAATAAATTAGGATTGGTATTTAAATCCCAATCAATCACTTCCATCAATTGGTCATAATTACCAATTTCTTCTTTTGGTGTACCATTCCACAATAACTCTTCAGGAATTACAGCTTCATTGACTAAGGATTGATACATCGCAAATACGTCAGAAGCTTTTTGAGGCTCATACGTACACATACTTCCTGGAGCATGCAACATTCCCGGAGGAACATCCCAGCCAGTACCTGGTATTAATGGAAATGCTTGAGAATACATGGTGATTTTATTATCCCCTTTCGTGAAGTTCATCAAACACTCTTTTATTTGCTCTTTAGTCGTTCCCGGTGCGATTCCAAAAAACGTATATGGGAAATCACCTCCATGGTTGTTTAATTGAGGTGGGAAATAATAGGCTTCTGGTTTTCCCAACTGGCCTATCTTAGCAGCATGCTCATCATTGTGATGAATGTGATGCGGCAAAGGACCCATGTTATCAAAAAACTTGGAATACATAGGCCAAGACTTATATTCATTCCACAAACGATCTCCGATAATTTCACCTTTTAATGCTTCGATAACATCAATCAATAGAATCTGCTCTTCTTTTCCACCTTCGGAATAAACAACTGCACTTAAGCCTTCATTTTCTCCAGTCAATGGACCATTTTTAGCAGGAGTCGTTGACGATAACCAACGCTCATCGATTCCACCACGTACACCACCCAAAACATAGTAATCATCTGGATGTAATTTTATTCGTCTACCAGGCACGCAAAAAGACCTCGGAACCCATGTTGGGGCTAATCGTAAAATACCTTTTCCTTGCTCTAGCGCTTTAGCTGCATTCTTGCTCATTATTCGTTAATTAAATTGATAAAATTAGTATAAGTTGTGTATGGGCCTACTTCGGGTCCCAACACGGATAAATTCACTTCAATCGATTTTTTTTCACCAGGAGCTAAGAAAGTCAATGTATTTGATTCTCTTGCTGCTTTCTGGCCAATCGGCGGATTTGTTCCAGGTTCAATTCCTGTCACATATTCATTTTTGGCAAAATGTTGCCAGTTGGTCAACCAAGGTAATTCCCTTTTATCAAAAGAAATCTGAACACCCAATTGCTTTTTTTCATTCCATAAACCACAATACACTAGATGATCTGAGTTTGCCTCTGGCTCTATAAATACCACCGATTCACCCGGTCCATCATGAACGGATAAAGGATCAGGGCATTTTTTGATATCAGCGATCCCTAAAAGTTTAGGGTCAGAAGCCACGCGATATTTTCCTCTCCAAATGATGTCCGTTCCTTCGTCGACCAAAGGCCATCCGAAATTAAAATGGTATAAAAGCATCAAAGGAGCTGGCGTATTACCCTCATTCATCACCTCATCTTTGATCGTTAAACCTGCTTGTCCCAAACGACCCGATATAGTTCGCTTTAATGTCAAACACGGTCCAAAAATTTTATGTTGGCGTATAATTCCGGTAATCGACATATCTAAAATACCTGCAGATACATCAGGTTGCTGAATGGAAATGATTTCTGCGGGTATGTTACTGATTAATCCATGCACACCACGAGTGCCATGCGCATCTTCATCAGGCCCACCTACATGATCTAAACCACAAGTAACCAAAAGGCCTCCACCAAATGTACGAAGCCAATCAATTCCTTGGTTCGACATTGGCTGAGGCCCTAAAACTCCTACGTGACTTATCCACGCAAGACTATGCTGGTTGAAAAATGCCTCCGCAATATCCATGGCGCGATCAAGCACCACTTTATAACGAAATCCTGAACCCGTATCAATCCAAGCAATTCGGACTCCTTTACCTGCACCGTTATCTAAAACGGACGTTTCAATTCCTCCTAATTGCTTGTGATTCGATATTTTATCGGTCCATTCCGGCATAATTCATTTTACTTTTTCTTAAACATTGCGTTGCTTTCGCTTCCGCCTGACATCAAATAAGCCATTAAATCTTTTAATTCTTCGCCATTTAAGCTGTTAATTAAACCTGGCAACATACTTGATACCGGTGAGTACTTAACTGAACGAACATTTTTCTTTAATATTTTTTCAATTTGATCTGGCGCATATGGATTTTGAGAAACATAATAAGCCATTTTATCTTCATTGGTTACACGTCCAATCACAGATGTACCATTTCTCAACATGATTTGAGTTGCTGCATACTGATCTGAAACTGTTTTGTTAGGATCAATGATCGACTCTAACATATCCTTCTTCGAGAAACGAGTTCCTAAATTAGTCAAGTCAGGACCCACGTTTCCACCGCCATCACTACCCATGGCATGACAACGAACGCAAGTAGTCGCAGCAAACATGGATTTACCATTTTGGAAATCGCGGTCAACTAATGGAGCGTCAACTAATGCCACTGCATCAGCCAACTTCCACTGCTTACCTGGACCTTTAGGATAATTGATAGCCGCAATATCATTACCACTGCTGGTCAACATATCCGCACCACCTAATTTATCGTAATAAGCGCGCTTAGATTCCGCCACATTCTTCAAAGCTAATTTACGTGCACGGTCAATAAAACCGATATAACTACGTCCGCCAGAGAATGCAAAACCACGTTTGAACCAAGCGAAATATCGCTCGTGCAACTCGGGTGTCCAATTAGACTTAGCTGCCGATAACATCGTAGCTAAATAAGTTTGCTGAGCCGGTGGAATTTTCTCCAACATCTTCGCAATATCCGTTCCGTATTGAGGATTACGCATAATTAAATCGGCAGAAGAAGTAGCTGTTTCTACACGATATGCAGTAGCACTAGCCGTATCCTTCGTTTCCATTAACTTCAACGTACGTTCAATCACTTTTGGAGCTTCCAAAGGAATCAATAAACGACTTAACGCGCGATCCATATTCATGCGATTTGATGGATATGATGCATCAAATTTAGCGATGATTTTAGCTGTTGTAGCAGCATCTGGCATTCCCAAACGCAACATAGCTAATTCATAAGCACGTAAAATATCTAATTTTTGTGACTCACTAAATGCTTTGCCATCAATCGCAACAAGCGAAGCATAAATAGCTGATTTTAACTCAGGCTTACTTTGACGAATTAAACCAATCAAAGCATGAGTTGCCGCGATCGGATCCTTTTCAGTTAATGCCTTATCTTTCCACTCGTTGATTGGTTGGTGCTCTAAAGCTAAACGCGCCGCATAACGAATAAAACGATCTGGATGCTTTAAATATGGCCAAGCAAATGCAACGGCTGCTGGATTTGCTCCTTGGTGAAATTGCTCAATCTTACGACGAGTTTCATTCAATGGATTCGGTGCGCCAACTAACGTTTTTGCACTTGCTTCTTCAGTTCCTACATATGACACACGATATACATCAGATTCTAAACGACGACCACCGGCCATAAAGTAAAGTGCTCCATCAGGTCCAATAACACCGTCTGTCAAAGGCAAAGGAATACCTGAAATAAACTCTTCGCGATCTGCTAAGAAAGTTGATCCAGAAGATTTTAACTTAATTAAGTGACCAATACCAAAAGTCCAGTCAAAAGCTAACAACGATTTCTTGTATTTGGCAGGAAACTTTGCATCCCTCAAAGACAATAAACTAGTAGGTGATCCCTGACCAATATTCAATACAGGTGATAAGTTATCTGGATAAGTTGCAGACCATTTACTATTACCTGTTCTCCATCCGTATTCAGAAGCACTGGTTACGTGACAAATACGCGTAGGGCGGTACCAAGGTAAACCGAAATCCCACTCCATATCCGCATCATACGCAAATAAATCTCCTGTTTCATTAAAGGCTATATCAAAAGCATTACGGTAACCTGCTGAAACTAATTCCCATTTCTTACCATCTGGATCTATGTTGGCAATCCATCCACCCGGCGCCATACGATCATTCGCATGTCCACGTGGGTCTTTAATTAATGGAAAAATATTATCTTCTTGCCAGTTTTTAGGCAAACGATAGGCATCCATTTCTGGAACATCCGTGTGGTTTCCTGATATCAAGAAAATAGATTTCTTATCTGGTGATAAAATGATACTGTGTGGACCATGTTCTCCTTCTCCCTTAAATTCTTTCATTAAAGTAATTTTGTCAAACTGATCATCTCCATCTAAATCCTGAACACGATACAATCCACTTCCTCTTGGAGTAAAACCTGGCGCTGGTCCACGACCTGCATTTGCAGGAGCACCTGGTCTTGTTGCTCTAGCATTCACCATCACATAAAGACTGTTAAATGCATACAACATACCGTGTGCGTTTCCGATACCTAAGGTGTCAACCCCTTTTCCAAATTTCAATTTCTCTACCTTTGGCTTCACGCTGGCCGATCCGATCGCAGGAATAGTCAAACGATATAATCCACCATACTGATCTGAACAAATCATACGACCTTTATCATCAAAAGTCATCGAAACCCAAGATCCCATGTTTTCATCGGATGGGCTAATCAAATGTTCAATCTTAAAACCAGGTTGTAATCTGATTTTATCCAACTTAGGATTTACCCCTTCTACGTGAGCAGGTTCAATCTTAAATAAACTGTTGTAGCCAGCACTTCCTAGGCCAACTACCGCAACGAGCGCAAATAAATACTTAAAAATTGGTTTCATTTTATTTTAGGTTTTTGATACGAATATTCCTGTACTCTACTTTCATTGGAGGGCCTACGTGTACTTGAACACCTAACCAACCCTCTGATTTGCCATTCACTTTATCCAAGTCTGTGACGTCACTCATTAAAACTCCATTTACATAATGCAAAAGACGATTTCCTTTAACAATTAAATGTACTTCATTCCAATCCTCTGATTTAATTTTGGTTTTCAAAGAATCTGAATTTCCTAATGAACCAGTTACCTTACGTGGCAACCATGCATTACGAGCTGAATAAGCACGAAGGTTGTTTTTAACCTCTGGATCCGTTTGCTCGTTCACGTTTACAATCTCACCACGGTATCCTAGGGTTGTGCGTCCACGTTCCTCATAGTTTTGGCCTGTATAACGTATTGCACCATCAATGTCAGCCTGATATCCTTTTAACGCAAAAGGCAAATCGGGCAATAACTCTTCAGAACGATAATTAATCCCTGTATTACCATCTTTAGTTATTTTAACCTCACATTTCAATTCGAAATCAGATGGCTTTGCATCACGGTAAATAATAAAGGTATTACGCTTCAATAGAGTTGCAGGTGTAATTTCACCCACAATGCTACCATTTTCAGCTTTCCAATAGACAGGATCTCCCTCCCAACCTTTCAATGTTTTACCATCAAAAATTTTCTTGAATCCCTTCTCTGAGGCCTGAGCCTTTTGGGCAAAAATGGGACTATAAATGCCAAGCAGCGGAACAAATAACCAAACTAGGTTACGGTAATTAATTTTCATATGTATAGGTTTAAAGGTTTAAATTAATTTAAAATAAATTGAAAAAAAAGGATTGACTATTTTTTGTAAAAATTAAATTCTTTTAAACAAAAACACACCCTTTTTATTTGAAATAATAATATCATTTTTCTTATCCTTATTCATATCCTCCACAAAAAAGTTGATCCCTGCTCCTGAATCCGAATCAATCACATGAGATACCCAATGTGGCGATGGTTTAGGCTTAAACTCAAACCATTGTAAATTCGCACTTTCAAACTCTCCCGGATCCTTTCCATTATGTGCCATAAAACGCTTGCCCACAATAAAATCAGGATTCTTATCCCCATTCAGATCAACGAATTGCATCGAATGAGTCTGAGAAAGTGATTTGTCAATTAAATGATTCTCAATTTCGCCTGTCACTAATGACTTCGTTTCATTCCACCAGATACCATAATCATGCGCGGACGAAGATAAAATATCCATATCCCCATCTTTGTCAAAATCATACACATACATTTGCGCACAATCAAACTTCGTAGACAAAGCATGGAAAGTCCATTCTGTTTGAAGGTCTTTTGGCATTTCAAACCAACCTTCCTTAATGATTACATCCTTTCGGCCGTCTTGATTTAAATCAGCAAAGCCTAAACCATGTGTATACTTATGGGTACCTATTTTAGGGTTAGCTGAAATAGTTCGCGCAGTCCAAACACTATCTTTTAAAGAAGGTGCCTGATACCAAACTACTTTTTGGTTTTTAGAATCATTTCCAATCAAATCCTTTTTTCCATCTCCATCCACATCTTCAAAAAGTGGTGATTCATTTCCTAAGGATGCACATAAAAAATGTCTTTTCCAGTGGCCCGATTTATTTTGATTATTTTCAAACCAATAAACCGCTTCTCCAGGTAAACCTACTTTGATCACATCGGTCCAACCATCTTGATTGATATCTGCTGAAAAATTTGCAAATGAATCTGAATATCCCTCATCTACCTTAAATTTATGAGATTCAGGAAATGGCTTCAATGATTTGTCATACCTAATTTCATTAGAAAATTGATGCTTAACCCAGGTAGGTGCTTCATACCAAAATGCACCCGCAATAATATCCTTATTCCCGTCCTTATTGATGTCTCCGACACAAACACCTTCAGAAACAAACTCAGCAGAAATGACAATTTTTTGAAATTCTACCGACTTTTTTACCTCAACATTCTCATGAGAAAACAGAGAGAAATAAGCGTAAAAAAGGGCAATTAAGTTAAGTATGCTCATAATTTAGAGAAAAAAAATAGCCGCCAATTCCTTGGCGGCTATCCATTAATGATACTTATTTAATGTTTGGATTCAAAGCAGCTTCATCAGCAGGTAATGGATAGTATTTCTCAATCACTGTGAATGAGTTACTACGCAATGTATATCCTCTCTCATAATAATGTGCAAAAGGATCCGCTTTAATCGCATTTCCCTTCGCAGTTATTCTTTCTTTGAAAGTATCCGTACGAACTAAGTCATGCCATCTTTTATTTTCAAAAGCTAACTCCCAACGACGCTCATTCATTAAAGCCGTACGGAAAGTAGCTTGAGTTGAGGCAGTTGTTTCAGCTAAACCCGCACGCTTACGTACTTGGTTCATGAAAGTAGCCGCTTCCGCTGTTTTTCCTTGCTCATTCAAAGATTCAGCTAAGAACAATAAAACTTCAGAATAACGGAAAATAGGCCAGTTCATCCCATGGTTTCCATTCAAAGCGTGAGTTCTTACAAACTTCTTGATGTAAGGATATGTTTTTGCTTGCCATAAAGTTGACGAACAAGTGATATATCCGATAGAAGCAGCTTTACGCAAATCACCTTCCTGATATGAATTTATCAACTCTGGCATGGGTGCATTATTACCTTCACCTGTTTGAGGCTGAGGATTTGATGTACCTGATAACGTAAATAATTCAGCAGCCGTCATAGGTCTTGGCATGAAGTTATACATGAATGATCCTTGAAATCCATTCGCACCTTCTTGGTACTGAACCTCAAAAACACTTTCAGCATTATTCTTGTTCGAAGTACTATTCGTAAATGCATTGTTATAATCAGGCATTAAAGAATAACTTCCTTCAGCAACGATCTCACGGCATAATTTTTCTGCACCAGCCCAGTTTTTCTGAATCAAATACAAATTAGCCAAAAGAGCTCTTGCAGCTCCAGCCGTAGCACGGCCTGCCTCTTGTGTAGCCTTTGGTTTTAAACCGGCAATAGCACCTGTTAAATCACCGATGATGATTTTTGAGATATCATCCGCAGTTCCAAGCTTTGCAGCAGCTTGTTCACGATTAGCTACAGGAGTTAATTGCAAAGGACCTTTATTGAAATAGCGATAGATTTCAAAATAGGCAAAAGCACGCATAAACTGTGCTTGACCTTTTAGATTAGCTTTGGAAGCTGCATCAAAATCAGCTTTATCAATTAAGGCTAAAATTTGATTTGCACGCGCAATAATCAAATAATCTTGACGATATTGGTTTAATACGTGTGTATTTGTCGTTAAATTATTCGATACGGGGATCGAAAAATCCGCCAAATCCTCTTGTTGTTCTGTCGCACCAAAAGCCGTATTTCTATAATAATACGTATTATCCGAGTGCATTTCAGACAATAAATACGAACGGTCATTGTAAATAGTTCGTAATGGAACGTAACAAGCATTCACTGCTTGCGTAAAATCGGCCTCTGTCTTAAAGAAAGTAACCGAACTTAAACTTGTTTCTGGAGTAATTTCCAAAAATTCAGCTGTGCAACCTGATAATCCGATGGCTAACAAACAGCTTAATATGATTTTATTTTTCATTTTTTCTAAAATAAACGTTTAATATTTAGCTAATTAAAAGTTGAAGTTTGCACCCAATGTGAAAGTTCTTGGTACTGGATAGTTGGATAAATCCACACCTGGACTCAAGTTACCACCGTCACCTTGACCGTTTGACTGAGCCGAAGTTTCTGGATTTGGTCCACCCCAATAATTAGTAAACACATAAGCTTGTTGGCATGATGCATATACACGTACCGACTTGTAAACCTTTGTAGGCTTAGCAAATGTATAACCCAACGTGATGTTACGAATCGTAAAGTAAGATGCATCCGCAACAAAACGGCTATTCATCCAGTCACGCTCGATACCAGTTACGTTACCACCACCTACAGTCGTTCCATACATTCCCATTCCAGGATTAGCCTCTGAACGGAAACGATATTTAGCACCATCCACCATGTTAAACACACCGTCTAAGTTGGCAGTCGAGTAAATATGACGAACCAATAATTGATTACCATAAGAACCAGATCCAATGATATTAAAATCCCAATCTCCATAAGTAACATTATTCGTGATACCATATACAAAATCTGGGAAAGGATTACCCATGATAACTCGATCATCCGCGTTTCCACCATAATCAATTACTCCGTTTCCATTCGCATCCTTTAACTTGATACTTCCCACTGTGGAACGTCCTGGAACTTTAGGAGAAGCAGCTAAATCTGCAGCATTTTTGTACACACCATCTGCAATCACACCATAAAATTGACCAAAAGGTTGACCAACCTTAGTAATGTGGAAAGATCCATACACACGGTCAATACCTGGAGCTAAAGCAACTACTACGTTTCTATTAAATGAAATGTTCGCATTTGTAGTCCACTTAACTTTACCTGTAGTATTGGTTGTATTTACAGAGAACTCATGTCCCCAGAATTTAATTTCTCCGATGTTATCATTGAAGTTACCAAAACCAGACTCTTGAGCAATTTGTACCGCATATAATAAGTTGGTCGTATTCTTAGTATAATAATCATAAGCAAAATTAATTCGATTATTAAACAAGTTTAAGTCCAAACCTAAATCCAATTGCGTTGTAGTTTCCCAACCTAAGTTTGGATTCGCTAATGAACTTACTGCAGCACCTGTAGCCACTGTATTTCCAAACACACCATTCACTGTATTGTTAATCAATGCATAAGAAGTATAGTTACCTAAGTTATTATTACCAATAATACCCCAGCTACCTCTTAATTTCATGAAAGTAACAGCAGGCAAATCAGACATGAAAGCCTCATCCGAAACAACCCAACCAGCACCTACGGATGGGAAAGTACCCCAACGGTTATTAGCACCGAAACGAGATGAACCATCACTACGAATAGCCGCATTAAATAAATACTTGCCCTTGAAGTTATAATTCAAACGAGCTAAATAAGAAGTCAAAGACCACTCTTGTACTCCTGAAACAGTCGCACCTCTATTGATATTTATCGCACCTTGAATTGTAGGAAGACGATCATCCGCATATGTATCTGCTTGTATTTGAGTAGACTCTTGACGGAAATATTGATTTGTATAACCTCCTAATAATTCAAATTTATGATCATCCCATAATGTCTTTGAATACGTAAGCGTATTCTCATTCAACCAAGACAAGTTTTCAACATTTTGACGAATGGAAACCGCTGTGGTAGGAATAGGAACGTTAATCGCTGATGTAGCATTCGAAGGATTAAAGAAGAAAAACTTCGTTCTTAAAATCTCTCCGTTCATCGAGGACTTAAATTTCAATCCTTTAATAGGTTCTACCTCGATAAATGCGTTTGACAACAAATTAGTTGTTGTTGTTTCATTAATCAACTCATCCGCAGAACGCACCCAGTTGGCATAAGCAAAAATATTACCCGTACTCGCTGGAAAACGGTTAAACTTAGTCAACGTTTTACCATCTGCCTCATAAATAGGCATAATAGGCCACGTATGTAATGCGTTGAACAAAATACCTGTTCCACGATCACCATCCGTTCTTGGCGTATTATCATAAACCATTTGAGGAGCTACGTTGAAACCAACAGTTACCTTATCCGAAATATCATACGTTGAATTTAAACGCAATGAATAACGTTGGTAATCGGTGTTTCTAACCACACCTTTTTGTTGCAAAACTCCTGCAACTAATGAAGTTCTAGATTTTTCTTTATTTGATGAAATCGATAAGTTATAACTTGAAATAGGGGCATCCTTATTTAATAACGCATCATACCAGTCATTGTTCTTTCCCTTGTATTGAGAAGGATTTTGGAACTCAGCAGGAACAGGTTGCTTTGCATCTTCAAAAGACTCTTTCTTGAATTGAGCAAATTCTTCCGCGTCCATCATATCAAGACGACCCTTCATCGGTACATTTTGAGTTCCTGTAAATGCGTTAAAACTTACCGTCATTCCAGCACCTTTACCTTTCTTCGTAGTAATCAACACAACACCATTCGCCGCACGAGAACCATAAAGTGAAGTTGAAGACGCATCTTTTAAGATGGAAATATCTTCAATCTCATCTGGGTTCATCGCACCAATCGAACCTGTGATAGGAAAACCATCCACTACATATAGGGGATCAGAACCAGCCGAAACTGACAATTGACCACGAATACGAACGTTCATACCCGTTCCTGGCTTACCAGTAGTTTGATTAATTTGAACACCCGCTAATTGGCCTTGTAATTTTTGACCAATTTGAGTAACAGGTAAATCTTTCAAATCCTTATATGATATGGTTTGTACAGCTCCAGTAATCTCTTTCTTGTTTTGACTACCATAACCCACAACAACAATCTCATTTAAGGTTTTGTTATCTACTGTTAACGTAACATCAATGGACTTCTGTCCTGTGTAAACTACATCAGCAGAGTTGTAACCTACGGAAGTAATCCTCAAGGTTTCATTTCTGCTCACATTAATTTTAAAATTACCCTCTCCGTCAGTAGAAGCACCACGGGAAGTACCAACAACAGAAACAGATGCACCTATAACAGGCCCGCCATCTGATCCCTTCACTTTTCCTGAAGCAGCTTGTTGTTGCGCCATCAAGGATGTGGACAGAATTAGAAATAGTCCGAGGAATACTCCCCCAATCTGACTTCCAATTCGATAAACAATAGAATTGTTTTTCATAAAAAATAGTTTAGGTTAAATAAAATAAGTTTAGAGGTGTTAAATCAAGTTTACACTCTTTTTAACGTAACAATTTTAACATCATTTATCCTATTAACTATCCTTATAGGCATTAGGATAGTTAAATTTTTTATCAATTTATTTAAATTAAAATTTTAAATGTTCTTCTTAAATAAAAAAGATAATTTGAACAACCTTGGTATATTTATATTAAATAATTTTTAAGATATGCAATCAACACGAAGATCTTTTTTACAAATTTCTAGTTTGGGACTAATTAGTGTACCTATATTTAAATCTAGCGAGCTATTTGCACCATATAACATAAATAGAATTTCAGAAGCACCCTTAATTCAAAACGAAGAGCGTATAGCCCGTATTGAAAAAGCACAAAATCTTTTAAGGCAAAATAAAATGGTTGCCCTTGTTTTGGATGCCGGAACCAACATGGAATATTTTTCAGGAATTCATTGGAATCCTTCAGAAAGGTCTATTTTGGCCATCATTCCAGCTACCGGAGAGATCACCTATATATGCCCATCTTTTGAGGAAGATCGATTTCTTGAGGTCAAAAAAATAGGTTCAAAAGTTCACACATGGGAAGAGCATGAAAATCCATTTCAATTAGTTATTCAAGTCTTAAAAAATATAGGCTATAATCAAGGCCAAATAGCCATCGAAGAACAAACACGTTTTTTCATTTCCAATGGAATCAAAAAAGCGGGTAAAGGATTTAAAATAGTCAGTGGCGACCCGATTACGATTCCTTGCCGACTTATTAAATCGAAAAATGAAATTGCCCTGATGCAAAAAGCCAATGATATGACGGCCATCGCCATTCAATACGGTTTAACATTTTTATCTGAAGGAATCAGCCCCTCCTCTATTTCACAAAAAATTGCGGCTAAACAAGCTGAATTAGGTGGACAACACCGATTTGCCTCGGTAACTTTTGGGGTAGCAAGTTCTTTCCCCCATGGAAGTTCAAGAAAACAAATACTTAAGAAAGGAGATATCGTGATGCTCGACTGCGGATGTAGTTATGGCGGATATGAGTCAGATATTACAAGAACGATTGTTTTTGGTCCCGCATCCGAAAAGCAAATTAAAATTTGGGAACTCGAAAAAAGAGCGCAAGCTGCGGGATTTGCAGCAGCTAAATTGGGGGACCCTTGTGAAAATGTCGATTTCGCAGCGCGCAAGGTTATTATTGACGCAGGGTATGGACCAGGATATAAATTACCCGGATTACCCCATCGAACTGGACATGGAATTGGTATGAACGGACATGAGTGGGGAAATATGGTAAAGGGTAACCAATTAAAACTTCAAGTGGGCATGTGTTTTAGTATTGAACCGACCATCGCCATCCCGAATGAATTTGGAATGCGCCTTGAGGATTGTGTATATATGACTGAAAATGGCCCTAAATGGTTTTCAAAACCAAGCCCATCCATCGACCAACCTTTTGAACTAAGCTAATTTAAAATATTGGTTCACACAGTCGGGAATATCGCTGGAATAATGTGACACATAGATGAGTGTGGTTTGACTATTTGAACAGATATAGTTCAAAATTTCTTTTACCCGATGAATTTGTTCCTCATCCAATCCTTGGCAAGGCTCATCCAAAATCAATAAAGGCGGATTCTTAACCAAAGCCCTAGCTAATAAAACCATCCGCTGCTCGCCTGTTGAGATTTGCTGAAACATCCGATCTGCCAAATGAGAAATCCCAAAAACACCTAACCATAAAGCGATCCGTTTATGTTGATCTTCCGAAATTTTCTTATATACCCCCAAAGTATCGAACAATCCTGAACCTACGACATTAAAAACATTCGCTGGCTCTCTAAAATAAACATGAAGCTCAGGACTGACATATCCGATTCGTTTTTTTATATCCCAAATACTCTCACCAGTCCCTCGCTTTCGATCAAATAAAATAATGTCTTGCGAATATGCCTGAGGATTGTCTGCTGTTATTAAACTTAATAAAGTAGATTTACCCGCCCCATTGGGACCCGAAAGAGCCCAACGAGCGCCTGAATTGACTTCCCAATGTATCCCCGATAAAATTACTTTTTCTCCATAGGAAATGGTCACGTCATTCATATGAACGGCCTGTTGGAATGTCTCGTAAACCTGGGCCGACTTGATCAAATCATCCATCACCGTGTGATTGAAAACAAATTTATCAACCCTACGGAACGATTCATAAGCGGATACCGGACCATCCCAGGTAACACGACCCTCTTCTAAATACATGACTCGATTTACGCATGCCGGCAAAGCGGAAGGAGAATTGATCAAAATAAATTGAACTGAATTTTCTCTAAGCTTTTCCAAACAAGTAGACAATATTTCCCTCCCTTCCACATCAAGACCTAAAAAAGGATTATCCAAAATAAGCCAATCTGGATCACTTAGGACCGATTTAACTAATTGCAAACGCTTATTTTCACCGTTGGAAAGGGTGACTAAGGGCTTATCAATCAAATGGCCAAGCATAAAAAAGCCCAACCAATATGCTACTAATTCTTCATCTTCATTGGACAATTCCTCCCGAATCGTATAGGCATCCCCCGCATCAGCAGAATTAAAGCGCTGCTGCAGATAAAAATCCTGCATATTGCTCCGATTTTTAAAATGATGCTGTTGCTCAACCAACAAGATACTAGGATGAACTCGGTTTGTTCTAGATTTGAAATAAACGGATCCCGTTCTAAATAATCGACCTGATAAGGCTTTGGCTAAGGTTGTTTTTCCGGAACCGACGGGCCCTACAATCGCCAGACAATCATCTTCGGCAAGATTAAAGCTAATATCAGTCAATACTTTTGAACCTCCATAGGAAGCACTTAGGCAATCGATGATAGCTATAGGTTCCCCCATCAAATGCGCTCGTCTTTGATTTTTTCAACCACAGCAGGATCTAATAAGGTAGAAGTATCCCCTAAATTTGATACATCCCCTTCCGCAATTTTTCGTAAAATCCGACGCATAATCTTACCTGATCTCGTTTTAGGTAAACCACTGACAATCTGAATTTTATCTGGCCTAGCAATAGCACCAATAATTTTCGTTACGGTAGCCGAAATATCCTTTTTAATTTGATTCGGATCATGAGTGGCATTATCCATAATCACATAGGCATAAATCCCCTGACCTTTTATATCATGAGGATAGGCGACTACGGCAGATTCAATCACTCCAGAATGCATATTAATGGCATTTTCTACCTCAGCGGTTCCAATGCGGTGACCTGAAATATTCATCACATCATCCACTCGGCCAGTAATTCGGTAATATCCATCCCCATCTCGCAAACAACCATCCCCTGTGAAATACAAATTTTCATAGGTGGCAAAATAGGTTGTCCTACATCTTTCATGATCTCCATAGGTAGTTCGTATCATACCTGGCCATGGAAATTTGATACATAAATTACCTGATACGCCATTTCCAATAATCTCTTCACCCTTTTCATCCACCAAAATAGGCTGAATTCCGGGTAAAGGTAAAGTTGCATAACAAGGTTTGGTTGGCGTTAAATGAGCCAAAGGCGAGATCATGATTCCACCCGTTTCTGTCTGCCACCAAGTATCTACAATGGGGGATTTTTTCTTACCTATATGTTCATTATACCAATTCCAGGCTTCTTCATTTATAGGTTCGCCCACCGAACCTAATACTTGCAAGGAACTTAAATCCTTATTTTTGACAAAATCAAGTCCAAAAGCCATCAATGACCTAATGGCTGTAGGCGCTGTATACAATATATTGACTTTGAATTTTTCCACGATATCCCAAAAACGACCCGCATCTGGGAAGGTAGGTATACCCTCAAACATAACACTCGTTGCACCCGAAGCTAATGGACCATAAACAATGTAGGTATGGCCTGTGATCCAACCTATATCCGCGGTACAAAAATAGATTTGGCCTTTTTTATATTGAAATATATTCTGAAAAGTATAGGTTGCAAAAACCATATAGCCCCCGCAGGTATGCACAACGCCTTTTGGTTTACCCGTAGATCCTGACGTATATAAAATGAAAAGTGGATCTTCGGAGTCCATGGGTTCTGCCACAAAATCCGTTAATCCCAAAGATTCCATTCGCGACATTTCCTGGTCATAAAAAACATCACGTCCTTTTTCCATCGAAATAGCCGATTTTGAGCGCTCAACAACGATTACTCGTTCTACAGATGGACATGAGGTTAATGCCTCATCCATGATATTTTTCAAACAAATTTCTTTATTTCCACGAAATGATCCATCGGCCGTTACGACAATATTGCATTGCGCATCTTGAATACGATCCGAAATGGATTGCGCAGAAAAACCACCAAAAACCACGGAATGAATCGCACCAATACGAGCACAAGCCAACACGGCCACTTCCAATTCAGGAATCATCGGCATATAAAGGCATATACGATCCCCTTTCTTCGCACCATTCTGTTTTAGCACGTTGGAAAACGTACAAACTTGTTGATGTAATTCTCGGTAGGAAATATTTCTTGATGCTTCATCGGGATCATTTGACTCCCAAATAATCGCAATGTCATCCCCGTTATTTTCTAAATGCCTGTCTAAACAATTCTCCGTAATATTTAATTTTGCCCCTCCAAACCATTCTATTTTAGGTTCGGTAAAATTCCAATCCAACACGCGATCCCATTTCTTTTTCCACGTAAAATGCTCGGCTATATTCGCCCAAAAAGCTTCAGGATTATCGACGCTTAAATGGTACGATTGTTGGTATTCTTCAAAAGATTTTACTTGTAAATTCATCATTAAGGCTATTTAATCATTACTCTTATACTCATTCTGTAAGGCATAAAGTCCAAAGACACACATTCCACCGGTTAGCAAAGGCGCTAAAATAAACGTATAAATGATGGCAGGAACTACATTATCCATGCCCCCTTTTTCAAACAATAGTAATGATTGTTCAAAGACCAAAAAATATCCTGCAGCTAAGCCAAGCAAGATCCAAACTATTCCAAAAATCTGTCTTATTCCATTCATAATTAATCGTTAATTTCTTTATCTTTTCCATTGACATACAAGAGTCCTATCACAAAGCAAACCCCGCCAATAATAATGGGATACCATAAACCCTCTAAATAAGGTTTATCATATGGGATTGCTTGGCCAGCGGCAACAGCCACTTCATTTGCCGTGCTAGCCTTAGCAGCTAAATAGGTCGCCACCGCAGGAAGTAATCCTCCAAAAATTCCATTTCCAATGTGATAGGGCAAAGACATAGAGGTGTAGCGAATAGCGGTTGGGAACATCTCGACAAGAAATGCAGCAATCGGCCCATAAACCATGGTTACGTACAAAACTTGGATAAAGACTAACAAAATTAAAAACCAAAAACTGGATGAACCCACATGAACGATCCTTTTTACTTCCGGTTTTTTGGGATTTTTACCTGGAAAAATCGTGGTCAACGATGATTCCTCTAATGTCAATTTAGAACCATCTGTATACGAAAATTCCGTCTTCACCGTCTTCTTCAAATCGACACTATTTGGTATCATGAAATAGTCCGTATGAATCACCTTTGAACCAGCCACTTCTGTTTTTAGGGACACATCAGCAGCTTCATACATAGCTTGATAAATGGGTCGGTAGGTACAAATGGCCAATAACATTCCGGTCAGCATGACTGCTTTTCGGCCAATTTTATCTGAGAGCCAACCAAAAAAGATGAAAAATCCAGTGCCCCCAGCTAAAGAAGCAGCAATGATGTAATTGCTTTGCTCAAATTCGATATTGGCTACTTTTTGAAGGAAAGAAAGGGCATAAAACTGACCCGTATACCAGACCACTCCTTGGCCCATCGTAGCTCCAAATAAGGCCAATAAAACAAATTTGAAATTCAATTTTTTACCAAAAGATTCTTTTAGTGGATTTGCCACAATTTTCCCTTCTTGTTTTGCCTTTTCAAACATAGGCGACTCGTCCATATTTTTGCGAATAAAATATGAGATACCCACCATGACGATGGATATGAGGAATGGGATACGCCAACCGAAATTCGCGAATGCCTCAGCGCTCATCGATTTTTTAGTTGCCAAAATGACCAATAATGAAATAAATAAGCCTAAAGAAGCGGTAGTTTGAATCCAAGCGGTTCGATACCCTCTTTTTCCAGGTTCTGAATGTTCAGCTACGTACGTTGCCGCACCTCCATATTCACCGCCTAGAGCCAAGCCCTGCAATAATCTCAAAATCAAAACAAGCAAAGGAGCAATAAAACCGATGGTCTCATAACTCGGAATTAAACCGATCGCGAAAGTTGAAAAGCCCATGATCAACAAAGTAACCATGAAGGTATATTTACGGCCAATCAAATCCCCTAAGCGTCCAAAAAACAAAGCACCAAAAGGTCTGACCACAAAACCTGCGGCAAAAGTAGCCAAAGTAGATAAAAACGCAGCGGTGGGGTTATCAGAAGGAAAAAATTTAGTGGCTATCACGACGGATAAGCTACCAAAAATATAAAAATCGTACCATTCAATTAGGGTTCCGACAGATGAGGCGGCGATAACTTTACGAAGTTTTTTCTTGTCGACCTGTTCGGAGGATAAATTTGAAGTCATATGCTAGGTTTCTCGTGATAAAATCACTTGTGACGACAAATTAAGCAATATTTCATTATTTTTAGAAAAAATTAATCTTAATGATGAAAAAAATGCCCTTCAAACCGATTGAATTCTAGGCATTTTAAATACATAAATTGATATAGCAGGAAATTAAATTTTCGTCGCAAAAATTACCTTTGAGGGTAATATTTCTCAAAAATTATTATATCATTGTGGTACATTAAAATTTACAATAAAACCTATTTCAATATGTCAAATCAAAACAATCAATCTCGTCGTCAATTTTTGATCAACGGGTCATTAGCTTCTTTAGGAGTTTTATGGGCAAGTCAGGCAGCTGTTTCAAGCACATTATTTGCAGGAAAGCCTAATTCTAAATTTGGAGGTGTTCAAATTGGAGCCATCACTTATTCATTCCGCAGCATGCCTGGTAGTATTGATGATTTAATTAAATACTGTGTAGAATGTAATATTAGTGCAATTGAATTAATGGGAGATGCTCCTGAAGAATATGCGGGCAAACCAAAAAATACAATGGCTAGACCGAATTATGTTCCAGGTCAGCCACGTCAGCAGATGACAGATGAGCAAAGGGCAGCTATGGCAAAATACAATAAAGATGTAGCTGATTGGCGTTCAAGTGTATCGATAGATAAGTTTGTTGAAGTAAGAAAAATGTTCAACAAGGCAGGTATTTCAATATATGCATTCAAACCCAACGCTTTAGGTCCAAATAATACCGATGAAGAAGTTGAATATGCGTTAAAAGCTGCGAAGGCTTTAGGAGCAAATTCCGTAACCATTGAATTACCTACTGATCTAAAACAATCTCAGAGATTAGGCGATTTAGCGTCCAAACATAAAGTATACATCGGATATCATGCGCATTTACAGGCAACAGATACTGCTTGGGATGCAGCTTTAGCACAATCACCATATAATTCCATGAACCTAGATTGCGGACACTACATTGCTGCTGGTGGTCCAAATACAACTGCTTCATTATTAGCTTTAATCGAAGCAAAACATGACCGCATTACAAGCATGCACATCAAAGACCGCAAGAATAAAGAAAATGGAGGTCAAAATGTTGCTTGGGGCCAAGGAAATACACCATTGAAAGATATCTTAGGGTTATTGAAATCTAAAAAATACAAATTCCCTGCTTCGATTGAATTAGAATATGATATTCCTGCTGGTTCTGATGCAGTCCAAGAGACCAAAAAATGTGTAGAATACGCGAAAGCGATCCTTTCATAAAATAAGAATACATAGATGAATCGCGTTGTTAATCGACAATTTTGATTAGCAACGCGATTTTATATAAGCCAAAAAAAATAAAACCATGAGGTCAAAATCTACTTTTTTCATCGTTCTGATAAGCTTTTTAACTTTCGTCATGAATGCACAAGAAATCGCAAATCCATATGGATTAACCACCCAAGTAAAAACTAAATATGGTACGTTGGAAGGAACCTTCGATACCAGAACAAAAATTGCCAGTTTTAAAGGTGTTCCCTTTGCGCTACCTCCAGTAGGGGCCTTAAGATGGAGAGAGCCGATGGACCCAAAACCCTGGAGTGGCGTTTTACAAGCTAAGAAATTCGGTCCGAAAGCAATCCAAGCTCCCTTATTTGGTGATATGGGTTTTCGTAGCAATGGAATGAGCGAGGATTGTTTATATCTAAACATTTGGTCACCTAATCCAAAATCGACTGCCAAATTACCTGTATTAGTCTATTTTTATGGAGGTGGATTTATGGCCGGTGATGGCTCAGAGCCCAGATATGATGGAGAAGTAATCGCTCAAAAAGGAATTGTTACCGTCACGGTCAATTATCGTTTGGGCTTATTAGGTTTCTTTTCTCATCCTGAGTTAACGAAAGAATCCCCACATAAGGCCAGCGGAAATCAAGGTTTATTAGACCAATATGCCTCATTGAAATGGATCAAAGAGAATATTGAAAATTTCGGAGGTGATCCAAACCGTGTGACCATCGCCGGTGAATCAGCAGGGTCGATGTCGGTAAGTGCCCAAATGGCTTCTCCCCTTTCTAAAAACTTAATTCATGGCGCTGTGGGCGAAATTGGAGCCTGGATCGGTTCAGGCTTAGGACCTGTAACGTTACAAGATGCCGAAAAGGTTGGCGTTACTTTTGGCGAAAAAGCAGGTGCTAAATCTTTGAAAGAATTAAGGGATATCTCTACCTTAGACTTATACCAAAAAATGTTAGAGCCAGGAATGCCACGTTTTTCAGCATGCATCGATGGATATTTTATTTCAAAAATGTTGCCTGAGATATTTGCCAACAAAGAGCAGGCGATGGTTCCATTGCTATTAGGCTGGAATTCAGAAGAGATGAATTATAAGTCCATGACGAAAGGACAGCCAATAACTACAGAAAATTATGCAGCGGCAGTTAAAGACTTGTACAAAGAAAATGCAGACAAGATTTTAGCTCTTTATCCGGGTAAGTCGGCTGAGGAAGCAGAACAATCAGCTACTGATTTAGCGGGTGACCGATTCATCGGTTTCTCTACTTGGAAATGGTTTGACATGCATCGCAAAAACAGTCAAAATCCAGTTTACAGATATTATTTTGCAAAGCCTAGACCTGAAATGATCGTAAAAGGTGTGCAAGCAGCACTTGCCGGTGGCGTAGTAAAAGCGGATCCAAATGCCCCTAAACAAGCAGCCCCAAAAGGTGCCGTTCACTCAGCAGATATCGAGTATTTCATGGGTAATTTATCAACCAATTTAACCTATGGCTGGACGGCTGATGATCATAAAACATCAAAGGACATGCAAGAGTATTTAGCTAATTTCATTAAAACTGGAAATCCTAACGGGGGCAAATTAGTTAATTGGCCTGCTTCAGGCAAAGAAGCCCAACCCGAGTACATGATTCTAGATGCTAACCCTCGCGTAGTCAAAGGGACAAAAGATGCTCGTTATGAATTATTAGATTCGATTATCTTTAAGAAATAATTTTCGAATCTAAATAAAATTAAAGGCCGTTTTTTAAACGGCCTTTTTTCATGTCTATAATTGATTATTTTTACCAGATCATTTTAATTCAATATGTCAAACTCGATTATCAAATCAGCATTACTATCCTACGGGATGTCTGGACGTGTATTCCATGCCCCTTTCATTGATTTACATCCAGGATTTTCTCTAGCAGGTGCTTGGGAAAGAAGCAACAAAAATATTCAAAAGGATTATCCTGGGGTTAAATCCTATGCAAGTATAGACGAAATTTTAGAAGATCCCACGATCGATTTAGTCGTAGTTAACACGCCCATTTACTCCCATTATGAATATGCATTAGCTGCATTAAATGCAGACAAACATATCATTGTAGAAAAAGCTTTTACGACTAATTTACAAGAAGCCTTAGCATTGGATGCATTAGCTAAATCAAAATCAAAACACATTTTTGTGTACCAAAACAGGCGTTTAGATTCCGATTTCCTAACCGTAAAAAAAATAGTAGATGCAGGCGTATTAGGTGAGCTGGTGGAAGTGGAGATCAGATACGATCGATTTAATGGAGCTCAATCACCCAAATTACACAAAGAAATTCCAGGACCCGGTGCAGGCATCGTGAAAGATTTAGGACCACACCTTATCGACCAAGCCATTTATTTATTTGGATCACCGGAAAAAATATTCGCGGATTTACGAATGACGCGTCCTGAAACCCAAGTAGATGATTATTTTGAAATATTATTCTATTACCCTAACCTAAGGGTACGACTTAGAGGCGGGTATTATTTCAAAGAGCCTGTCCCATCGTTTCAATTGCATGGAAAAAAGGGAAGCTTTTTGAAAGTGAGGGCCGACAAACAAGAAACTGATTTATTGGCCGGTTTAAAGCCAAAGGGAGATGATTGGGGTACAGAAAATGAAGCGGATTTTGGAATATTACACGTAGATGGTCAGGAAAAAATTAGAATTCCATCCGAAAAAGGGAATTTCATGTATTTCTATGAAAATGTATTTGACACCCTTCAGGGGCGAGCTGAACCATTTGTTCCAGCCATGCAGGGAGCTCAATGCATGCAAGTCATCGATGCTGTTTTCGAAAGCGATGCAGTACAAAAAGTGATTCATTTACCTTCTTTATAACCCCACATGGAAATCCCTCCAATGCTTTTCACTCAATTTGAACCTGAATTATCCAAAAAAATTCAGCAAGTTGGCGTAGTCAGAAAATTCAAAGCGGATGAATTCCTGATGAAGACGGGACAGTCGATTCGTTCTGCAGTATTAGTTACCAAAGGCATTATTAAAGTGTTTCGAGAGGATGATGAAGGAAATGAAATATTCATGTACAACCTACATCCAGGAGAGGCCTGTGCTATTTCGATGACTTGTGCGGCCCGACAAATCGCTTCCCAAATCATGGCAAAAGCCCTAATTGATACCGAGGTTATTGCCATTCCCGCCGAGTTAATGGATGAGTGGGGTTCTAAGTATAAATCTTGGTATCAATTTGTATTAGAAACTTATCGATCTCGGTTTGAGGAATTATTGGATACCTTGGATCAAATTGCCTTTAGAAATTTAGATGAGCGATTGCTTTGGTACCTAAAACAGCATCAAAAAAGCTTAAAAACGAATGTCCTGAAGGCCTCGTTTACCGAAATTGCCCATGAACTCAACTCGTCAAGAGAGGTTATTTCAAGGCTTATCAAAAAATTAGCGGAGAAAGGACACATCAAAATGCATAAAAACCAAATTGAAATCATCGACTTAAAAGGACTGTGATAAAAGTCAAATTCGAGTAAAAAATTGACCTAAAATCGCCTTACCAAAAAAGCATAAAATATTTCATATATTGTGCCAGTAGTTTAGATCGATGAATTAAATATCTAATTAAGAGCGAGGGGCTTTGAACATTTAATCGATGTACAGGATGGATTTAAAGCCATTAAAGAATCTGAGAAATTCAAATTACCGTAATAGGTATGCCCTACGACATTGTCAAAATGGCATCAACCCTCGCACATTTTACATTTTCTAAACAATAATTTGCACCCTAAATTAACTAAGTTTATGCCCACAAACATCTCACAAAATGGGGACCTAATGCTTATAATTAATCTATTATTGGGCGGATATGCCATTTTCGAAGCAATAAAATCATATGAATTAATGGTGGAAATATTGGGATTAATTGTAGCCACTATGACTCTCTTAAATGTAGGCTATGGCGCACAGGGATGCGGTATCCAATCTCGAAAAACAAAAAAGAAGAAGACTCAACTCATGAAGATTTGGAATATGAAGAAGTTCATTCTAAGTAATATTGAGAAACCTAAGGAGGGATTTTTGGAGGCTTTGCTCTTGACTTTTTATTTGCGACCATTGACCATGGGTCGTAGACGGGATTAATGCACAAACATTTTTCTCACTCAATCTATGGGGCATTAGCTGTCTCATATATTTATTAGCATAGATTAAGTTCATCCAAATGTATTGGTTATCAATGTATTTGCATCAAATCATAGAAATGCAATAGCTCATTCATCCAAGATGTTTATTCATTGACAAATGATGAATTTTTCTTAACAGCTATGCTCAGGGAATATATTAATTGGAAGGTCAAAATTAAGTTTTAAGGCAAAGGGGTCCTCCCTTACTTATTTGCATACCAATCTTTAATCGGCTTATAGGGTCCAAATTTATGTTGTTCCTCTGAGAAAGGATCCACATAGGGCCCAAATGGATGATCAAAAGGTTTTTTGGCAATTTTAGGCCAATCCATAGACAAATCTTTGCTGGGCCTAGGCATCGAATTAACATAAGCAGCCACATCCCAAGCTTCCTCATCCGTTAATACAGGCTTTTCGTAGGTCGTACCTTGAGGCATATTGTATTTCACGTAACCCGCAAAATTCGAAATTCGAAACAAGCCAGCCCCATGATTATAGCTATTTTTACCCCATAAAGGTGGGTAAGTATAGGATTTGCCATTTTCGGCCAATAAGCCTCCCCCATCTGCTTGATGACAAGACTGACATTTAGCCACATAAACCTCCAAACCCTTTGTGGGATCGCAAGCCCTTTTCATTCCTTTCAATTTAAATATACCTGAACCTCTAGGAATCTTATCTTTCTCCACGTCATTTCCAAGCCATTTAATGTAAGCTAAAATGGCGCGCATCTCTCTGCCCGTAGAATCTAAAGCCTTCCCATTTAAACTCCGTTGGAAGCAATCATTAACGCGCTTAATTTGATTTTCCTTGGTACCTGAACGGGCTCTGAATTTCGGATAGGTCGATTGAACTGCAAAATAATTATTTCCCCAAGGTTGGGTTCCCGCATTCAAATGACAATTCTGGCAATTCATCCCATTGGACATTTGTAATACTGAACCCTTAGGACCTAAATATTCAGAAGTATGCGCAATTAATTCTCGGCCATATTTCACTAAATCTCTTTCACTCGAATCCAAATACATCATCCTCCAATCGGAAGGCGCTGTCCAAACATGATTAAAATTTGTATCAGGGGCCACAAAATCTTGAATCGAATCGGTTGATTGTTCTGTGCCAATGGACCGCTGATCAAAAACCAACAAGCCTAAAATGGCAAATAACAACAACAGGGATCCATATAAAAATATGGATAATCGTTGGAACTGTTTTTGATCAGGTAAACTCACAAGGATTTAATTTAAAATTCAAGCCCAAAAGTATCAAAAAAATAAATGAGAAAGGTGATAATTATCACGTAATGCATCATAGGCTTAAGCTAATATTACAATACAAAAAACAATCGCACATGAAAACCCATCACAACATTGTAATCGTAGGCGGAGGTAATGCCGGGATTTCCGTGGCATCCCAACTCCTTCGAAAGGATGCTAATTTAGACATTGCAATCATAGACGGAGCCAAAAAACATTATTATCAGCCCGCTTGGACGCTAGTGGGAGGTGGCGAATTTGACATCAAAGATACCGAGCGAGATGAGGCCACGGTTATTCCTGAAAAGGCGACATGGATCCAACAAATGGTGACCATTTTCAAACCAGAAGAAAATAAAATAACCTTAGTGGATGGAAATGATTTATCATATGAGTATTTAATTGTTGCTCCAGGCATTCAATTAAATTGGTCTGAAATTAAAGGATTAAAAGAGAACCTAGGAAAGAATGGCGTTTGTTCCAATTACAGTTTTGAATCCGCTCCTTATACTTGGGAATGTCTACAAAATACAAAAGGCTCAAATGCCATTTTCACCAATCCACATACCCCGGTCAAATGTGGGGGTGCCCCACAAAAAATCTTGTATCTGGCAGCCGATTATTTCAGAATTCATCAAATAAAAACGCAAGTTCAATTTTGGAGTGGAGGAACACGCGTCTTTGGAGTGGAAAAATATGAAAAAACATTAAAAAAGGTCATCGCGCGCTATGGAATTCAAACTCATTTTTTTGTTAAACTCGTGGAGATCGACGGGCCTAATAAAAAAGCGAAATTTGTTGGTTTTGGTGAAGCCAACAAGGATCAAGAATATTGGGTTAGCTATGACATGATTCATGTTACCCCACCCCAATCCGCACCCGATTTTATTCGCAATAGTCCTTTAGCCAATCCCGCTGGTTGGATCGATGTGGAAAAACACACATTACAACACAATAAGTACAAAAATATTTACGCCTGTGGGGATGCAGCTAATTTACCGGTTTCAAGAACGGGTGCAGCCATCAGAAAACAGGCACCGGTATTAGTCGAAAATTTGTTGGCCGCCATGCATGGAAAAGCCAGTGAAGCATTTTACAATGGCTATTCATCTTGTCCGATTATCACAGGTTACAATAAGTTAGTATTAGCTGAATTTGATTATAATAACATCCCTACTGAGACATTTCCTATTGATCAATCGCAAGAACGTTGGTCGATGTACCAACTAAAGAAATATGTGCTTCCTTATTTGTACTGGAATCACATCTTGCCGGGAAGGTTATAAAAAAAAGCCGCATTAAATAGCGGCTTTTTAACTTAATATTTCAAATAGGCCCAGCCATCTTCCTGTTTTAGGACGACTTCTGAAACGCCTGAGGGTACAAATCCCGATTGAGGCAAAATGGTAGCTTTATCGATTTTACGCTCTCTTATGGTATTTTCACAAGCTACAAACTTGACACCCATCGCGGCCAATTCAGCAATTTTAGCTTGTTGGGTTGTCTTGGAAGCAATGAGTAAACCAATACCCGAACCATGAGCAACGACCTCAATTTGAGTATTATTACCTAAAGCGACTTGCATATTAGCAATATTTCGCATGACACCATGCCAAACAGTTGTGTCCGCGGTATTGATTTGTAGTACTACTTTATGTGTTTTTTGGGCATAGGCCGAAACAGAAATAAACAGGCCAATGAGTGTAGTTAAAATTAATTTTTTCATCTTATGATTTTTTTTAAAACTAGCATTTTAAAATTATGAAAGCAAATTGGAATGAACGATTCAACACAGAAGATTTTCAATATGGGACCTCTCCAAATGATTTCTTTAAATCACAAATAGACCCTTTAAAATTAGGGAGAATATTGATACCAGCAGCCGGAGAAGGTCGCGATGCAGTATATGCCGCAAAATTAGGTTGGGATACCTATGCATTCGATCAAAGTGAACGGGGCCAAGCAAAAGCATTGAAATTAGCCAATCAGCATCGAGTGAGTCTTCATTATAATTGCTCAGATGCACTCCAAGTCAGGTTCCCTACCGAGTCATTTGACGCAATTATGTTGACCTATTTTCATCTAAATCCAGAATCTAGATCACAATTCCATGCCAAATGTATCCATTGGTTAAAGCCAGGTGGAATTATCATATTGGAAGGATTTAATAAATGCCAACTCCCTCTGCAGTCTGGGGGCCCTAAGAATATCGACTGGTTATATGACAAAAAAACTCTTGAAACTGATTTCAACGAATTAGAGATTATTCTATTGGAGGAGAAATTAAGAGTATTGGATGAAGGGCCATTACATCAAGGCATGGCAGAGGTAATCCAAATGGTTGCCAAAAAGCAAATGGTTAATTAGGTTTCATTTTTGAATTTTCGGACAAAAGTCACGAATTGGGATAACTGAATGCGGTAGATTTGTATATAAATACAACAAATATGATCGCATTAATAAAAAGTTTATTCGGATTGGGGGAAAAAGTAAATGTAAAAGAACTTATAGCCAATGGTGCTATCGTTCTCGATGTTCGATCTCCTGCAGAATTTAAAGATGGACACATCAAAGGGGCACTTAATTTTCCTCTGCAACATTTAACCTCACAAATGAACAAATTAAAGAAAGAACAAGTTATTGTAACTTGCTGCCGTTCGGGAAGTCGCAGTGGAATGGCAAAACGCATGTTAAAGTCCAATGGATTTCTACACGTGCATAACGGAGGTCCTTGGACTAATTTAAGATAACACGAAGACAAAAAACGAATATCATGAGCAAATTCAGCGAACTTTTAAAAACACAAGAACCTGTTTTAGTTGATTTTTCAGCGGAATGGTGTGGCCCTTGTAAACAATTGAAGCCTATTTTAGAGCAATTAAAGTCTAAAATTGGCGATTCAGCTAAAATCATCAAGATTGACGTGGATAAAAACAAATCATTATCGGATCAATTTCAAATCAGGTCTGTGCCGACCTTGATTTTATTTAAAGATGGGAAATCGGTTTGGCGCCAATCAGGGGTTGTTCCAGCCAATACGTTAGAAGGAATTATCAAGCAATATGTGTAAACCTTATCATCCCTAAAAATTATACTCCAAAAAATAAATGATTTCAAAATGAAAAAAACAGCTATCTTTTTGTCCCTCGTGTTTCTTATATTTTCATGCAGTCAAAAAGAAGGGCAGCAAAATCTTGAAGCATCGGCCTTCCAAAAGGCCATTCAATCGGAGTCAATCAAACAAATTTTAGATGTTAGAACTTCAGAAGAATTTCAAAACGGACATTTAGAGGGTTCGGTCAATGCAGACATCCAGTCGCCTGGTTTCCAACAAGTTGTTTCTAGTTTAAATAAAAAAGAAACCGTATTCGTTTATTGTCTTTCTGGGGCAAGGTCGGCCTCCGCCGCTGGCCAATTAAAAGAAATGGGCTTTTCAAAGATCGTTAATTTAACGGGAGGGATGCTCGCTTGGCAATCAGCTAATTTACCCGTTGCCACAAGCCAAACGTCCAATGCATCTAATGGGCTAACAGAAACTACTTTCGCGGCTAAAATAAAAGGAAAGCCGATGGTCATCATTGACTACAATGCTACTTGGTGCGGCCCTTGCAAACAACTAAGTCCTATTTTAAAGGCATGGGTAAAAGCCCAAAAGGGGGCTGTTGAGCTCATCGAAATCGACGTAGATGATAACCAAGAACTCGCAAAATCTAAAAAAATCGAAGCGATACCCTACCTTGAAATGTATAAAAATGGAGAAAAAACCTGGTCAAGTGTAGGCTTGATTGGTCAGGAGGAATTAGATAAATCCCTAGGTAAATAGGGATTAGGTAATAGGGATTAGGTAATAGGTAATAGGTAAAAAGTTGTTGATGCCTGATTAACGTTGACCGTTATTGTGATTTTGAAACCTTAGATTAAATATTCATTTATAGGTTTCAGTTATTTTTTATTTACCTAATTTTACCCTTATTAGACGTATTTAATTTA
>SXXW01000012.1 GCA_005791165.1 Cytophagaceae bacterium | reverse complement strand
TGTTTTGACCAAAGGGTACCTGAAGAAATAAATCGAAAAATTATAGATCATTTGTCTGATATCAATATGCCCTATAGTGCAATTGCTAGAGAATACTTACTTCGAGAAGGGATTCCACCAGATCAAATCATTAAAACAGGTAGCCCGATGAAAGAAGTTTTGGATTATTATATGCCAAAAATTAAGCAATCTGATGCGCTTCAGCGGCTGGGCGTTGAAAAGGGAAAATATTTTGTTTTAAGTTCACATCGTGAGGAAAATGTTGATCAGGAGCACAAATTACGTTCACTTTCGTTGGTTTTAGATTCAATTTGTAAAGTTTATAACTTACCAATCATTTTTGCTGTTCATCCGCGAACGGTAATAAGGATTGAAAAATTTGGAATTAAACTAAATCCTTTAGTTCAATTAATGAAGCCATTGGGATTTCTTGATTATGTGCAATTGCAAATGAATTCTTTCTGTGTTATCTCGGATAGTGGGACTATTTCGGAAGAGTCAGGAATTTTGAATTTTCCTGCGATTAACATCAGAGATGCCCACGAAAGGCCTGAAGCTAGTGAGGAAGGAATCGTTATCATGACGAGTCTAGATGAGGACATTGTTTTAAGTTCAATAAAATATGTGACGGAATTCAAAGGAAATGAAGGGAATGAGAAAGTGGATGATTACAATCGATCTAATGTATCAGACAAGGTGGTAAAAATTATTTTGGGGTATTCGAATTTTGTTCAAAGAAAAGTATGGTACAATGATAAACGGTAAGGCTTCTATAATCATTCCAGTTTACAATGGGTCTAATTTTTTAAATGAGGCGATCGATAGTGCATTAGCTCAGACGTATAAAAATTTTGAAATAATTGTAGTAAATGATGGCTCTACGGACCATGGATTAACGAGAGAAATCGCGTTGTCTTATGGAGATCTGATTAATTATTATGAACAAGAAAATGGTGGAGTCGCATCCGCTATAAATTATGGTTTAAAAGTTAGTCAAGGAGAATGGATATATTGGCTTAGCCATGATGATTTATATAGTCCAACAAGAATATCTGATGATATGGAGTTTGTGAAAAATAATCCTCAGGCTAAAGTACTATATTCAGATTTTTATATGATTAATGAAAAAGGAGTTGTATTTCACAAGGCCATTTTTGATATTCTAAAAATTAAATCTGTTAGAGAGGTATTAGAGCAAAATGGAATGCATTTTTGCGCGATTACACTACATCGATCTGTTTTTGACCAAGTTGGGTTTTATAACGTTAAAAACTGGACGATGCAAGATGTTGAAATGGTTATTAGGATAGCGAGAGATTTCGTCTTTTACAAAGTTGGTTCGAATTTCAATACTTCGGTTCGCGCATTGCCGTCACTTACTTATGGGAAGTACAATAATAGAATTGCTTACGATATGAAGCTTATTGGCAATTTACTAATGGAGCCTCAATCATTGAAGTCTTATTTTTCTTACGAAAAAGCAACAAATTTTGACCATTTTTATGAGTACTATTATTTAGGAAATTATTTTAGATTTTTAGGGGATTCAAAAAATTCAAATATTTTCTTTCAAAAGGCATTTAACGATTTCCAAATTCCAATCTCTCAAAAAGCTAAATATTATATTAAGTATTTAATTTCTAAGGTAAGGACTCCTGAAAACAGAGTTAGGTACTATTTTTTAGTTTCGCTTTTTTCGAGGATTAAAAAATCGTAGAATAATTTTGTTTTAATCTTCAATATTAGTCAGTTAATTATATTTTCATTAAGTAATCTCTTTTGATAAATTTATAATTGAACTTATAAAACCTGATACTAAGCAGATTCTTCGGCGGCAATCTTAAACCATTCAAAAATGAAATTTCAAAAGATTTATTTAGGTACTTTTTTGTTAGCAATTTTTGTTCGATCATGTATTATTTATTTTACTCCGCAGGCGAATAAGTTAATGGATTTGTCAATTTATAGAGAAGCTGGGCAATTAGTGGTTAACGGAATTAATCCTTATGATTATAATGACCAAAAAGAATTAAGAAATTATTTAAGGACGGACAGCATCTCTTATAATGAATATACTAGTCGAGATCAAGATTCATGGAACTTTCAGGCAGGGGCGGCTCTACCAATGGCAACATTATTTTTTGGCGGAATAGAATACTATTTTACATCTTATGAAGCATATAGATATATTTTCGCATTTTTTGATAGCTTGTTAGCTGTATTAGTCCTAGCAATTGTACTTAAAAAATGGAAATTAAGTGCTTATTCTATCATTAATAACGAAGCCCAAAGAAAATTTCAGTATTTTTTGCCTTATATAATTGGTTTAAGCTTAGCTGCAATTTCGCCAGTTTTTTTATTGCATGTAACGGTTAACCCTGAATATAAGGGGGTTGGACTCTTATTAATTTTATCTACATTTTATTTCTCTGATAATTCGTTAAAAATATATAGCATACTTTTAAGCCCATTATTATTAGGATTCTCTATTTCTTTTATTGGCCTGGGTATATTTATTGTACCCATATGTTTTTATAATATTTATACTAATTATAGTATTAAGTATTTGATTTTATATGGTTTCATAGCATTTGTTTCCTCAATAATTTGGCTAGTACCTTTTCTCCCGGAATTAATAACTATGATGAACTCTAGAATGAATTCTGTTTCAAATATTCCAAATCATGGATCTATGTATGTAATTTTTTATAAAATGATGTCTTTAAAATGTGTTTTGGCACTGAAAAATGTACTTACGTTTCTGTTTATAGGGATTAGTATAATTGGACTAATCAAAAAGCGATTAAATATCGCAATTTTATCAGCCAGTTTAATTTATATTTTTACCTGTATTTATCTTGTCTCGGGTAACTTGGATAGAGGTAATATAGCTATAACTATGGTAATTATTATTCTATTGTATTCGAGATTTTACAAAATGACTTTTTTGCTTACCCTACTATATTTCATTCACGGTTGTTTCACTTTTTTTTATACGTTTATTACTCAGCATATAAGATTCTATTTTGATGGGTATTTTATAGTGTTATTTTCATTAATATATTTTATATTTTTAATAAATCAGACTTTTAAAAATAAAAAAAGTATAAATGAAATTAAGTATTGAATTGCCTATATTTAACGAAGTGAGATGAGTTTTAAAAAACCTTATTCTTTTTATGATAGTGTTGTAGTTACCAATATTCCTAATTTCTATAAAATTAATTTATACAATGAATTAGCTAAAAATATAAGATTACATGTTATATTCTTAGCTAATTCATCTGAAGAAAGAAATGCTGATTTTTGTAATACATCCTCTTGTAAATTTGACTTTACTTTTTTAACTAATTCAGCTTTAGAATCTAGAAATTCAATACTAGGGGCTTTCAGGATTATTAAAATATTAAAATCAATAAAGTTCCGAAGTTTAATAATCGCAGAATGGTATGGTTTTGAATACTGGATTTCATTATTTTTCAGTTATAATGCTAAAATAATATTCACTTTAGAGTCGAATTTATTAGGCAAAGGATTACTTGGTAGAATCAAAGATGTTGCAAAATTTTTTTTTTTAAAGGGAGTAGATTTTGCTTTAGCGAGTGGCCCTAGTCATAAGAAGATTTTAAATCAATTAGGGTATTCAAAAAAAATATATCTTTTAAATGGCGTAGGTATTGCTAATGATTTTTCATATGATCGACCACTTAAAGAATGTGACACTAGATATAAGTTATTGTTTGTCGGGAGGCTTATTGAAGATAAAAACATTCTAAATTTGGTGCACGCTTTCAACGAGGTATTAAAAACTAGAGATATATCATTGACAATTATTGGTACAGGTCCTTTAAAAAATCAAGTTCTTAGTTTGATAAATCCAAATATAACTTATGTTGAAAAATATAATAATTCGGAAATGCTTCATGTTTATCAAAATCATGATATTTTAATTCTTCCATCACTTAAGGAGCCATGGGGTTTAGTGGTAGAAGAGGCACTTTCTTCAAAAATGCCTGTGATTGTTTCTCAATATGTTGGCTGCGTAAATTCGATTATATTTGATAAAGTTAACGGAGTTGTAGTTGATGCTGATAATATTAATTCTATGATTGATGGCATTAAATTTTTAGTTAATGATAAAAATTTTGATAAGGTATTTAATAATGTTATGTTATTTAATCGATTAGAAAAGGATATCAAACAAGTTGAAGCTTACATGGAAGCTATTAATTATGCTTAGTGGAAATAAACAGATTATTTCATAGTTTGTCCTTAATTCATCTCTCAATTTTATTGGCTTCACATTCGCTTTTTTCAATTTTCACCAATTCTATCGATAAAGCCACCTCTTACCATAGTTTCGAGATTTTTGAACAGAGATTTATATCACTAGGCAAGATATTAGCTAAAAGTAGTTAAAATGAAACACAAAAGTAAATACATTTTATACGGGATTTTGTTTTCATTATTAGGGCTAATCTCTTTTTTGAGTTCATATGTTCTAAATTATTATTTGGAAATTTCAGATGGAGCCCTTTATTCACTGGCTTATGAAAGAATTTCAGGACTAGATTTAATAGATGGATATGAAAACTTCTTTGGATATACAGGAGGCGCGGAACCTTTATCATTCTTAATATTTTATTTATTTTCAAAATTCACTTCTATAGAGTTTTCCAATGGAATTTTAAATACGGTTTTATTATTTGTAATTTTTAAATTTCTTTTTAAGCAAAGGATTAAAATATTGTTATTTATACCATTTGTAATAACTAACTATTACTTTTTATTATTAGAGTTTACAACACTCAGACTTAAAATTGCTATAATCTTTTGGATTTTAAGTCTATTGGCCAAAACAAAGGGAAAATCTAATCTCTATTATTTGTTCGCATTTTTGTCTCATTTTCAAATGGCTTTAATTCTTTTTATTAGGCTCTTAGTTGAAATGTTAATCAAAAAAAAATTCAAAATTAATCTTAATTATGTTATTTTTTTTTAATAATGTTAACATTCGTATTTGAGAAGATTCTAGGCAAATTTTTATGGTATTTCAATACTGAATTATACTTTCCGATGAAAACGATTTTATTTTTTATTCCAATGATTTTTGTTTTGAATCGCGTTAAATTCTTGTCTATAACATTTATAGTTTTCTTTTCCCTTGGAGTATTTATTGGGGAGGGAAGATTGTTGATTCTGTTGTTTTTTCTTATGATTTCGGAGTATTTATTATATGCAAAGAGGGATGTTGTCAGAGGATTTGTCTTGGTAATTTATTGTTTTTACTTCTCTATAAAGGGCATTGAATTTGCAATATCCTTAATTGAAAAAGTGCCTTATTTTTTATAAATTTTAGTTAATTTTTTTGTATTTGGCTATAATACTCTACCGGAATGAGACTTCATTCAAACTTATGATATGGCTAATTCGGTTTTACTTTTGTTAGGGAAATTTAATTCTGTCATGGAGGCCTTTGCTTAATCGTTAAGTTTTTTAGTTATGATGGCCAATTTTTTACCTCTTTCCTTTAAATTTAATTCAAATTCGACTACTTGAAGAACGCAGTAAAAGTCTTGATTATTGGCCAAATGCCTCCTATAATAAATGGGCAATCTTTAGTTACAAAAAGTGTATTTGATATTTTGGTTGAAGCTGAATACCATGTTGAATTTTTACCATTAACAAATTTAAATCATGGCAGTTCATTTTCTTTAATTTTTGATAAACTAAAATTCTATCTAAAAATAATTTTTAAGTTTTTAAAGAAAACTATTTTCGGGAATTATATAATATATTTAAACGGCGCTAGATCTATTGGGGGAACTTTTCGCAACTTACCTTTTTTAATAATTTCCAAAATATTAAGAAATAAAATTATTCTTCATTTTCATTGTGGGGATATTGACGATTTTTTAAATTCTCAAAATAAAATAATTAAATTTTTTTTGTTGTGGGCTTATAAACTGCCAGATAAATTAATCATACTCAGTCCAACTTTAAGTAAAAATTTTTCTCAATTAAAAAATAATGATAATCTAGTTATAATTGAGAATGGAATAAATAGTCCATTGGCAAAACCTAAGATAATTCGAGAATCTGAATCTTTTAAAATGCTATATTTATCTAATTTAATATTATCTAAAGGGTATTTTGATATTTTAATTGCTATAGATTACTTAGTTAATAAATTAAGTTTTAAAAATATTGAGTGCAATTTTTGTGGTGAATTTTTGACAAGTTATGATGACCCAGAATTAAATTCAATTGAAAAGATGAAAAAGGATTTTCATGACTATATTACTCAAAATAATTTAAGTAATCATGTAAATTATAAAGCTCAAATTTTAGACGAAGAAAAAAATAAAATATTAAATGATAGTCATATTTTAGTATTGCCTACAAATTATTCAACTGAAGCCCAGCCTTTATCAATTATTGAAGCAATTTCAAGAGGTAATGTAATTATATCCACAAATTTCAGAGCTATTCCAGATATGGTTATTAATCATTATAATGGTAAATTTGTTGCATTTGGAGATCCTCTTTCTATTGCCCATAATATTTTATACTTCATTAATAATCCAACAGATTTTACTAAGTATAGCAGTAATTCAATTTCGATTTTTCAAAAATCGTTTACCTATGATAGTTTTAAATGTAAAATACTCACTCTTTTTGAACAAATGAGTAAATCGCTCGAATGAAAGTTTCCATTATAACAGTTACACTTAATTCCGAAAAATATGTGGAGGATACATTATTATCTATTTTTTCTCAGACCTACCATAATATTGAATCTATTGTTATTGATGGCAATTCTACTGATGGGACAATAAGTATATTACAGAAATATCAAAATCAAATAAAATTTATAAGTGAGCCCGATTCAGGAATTTATGACGCAATGAATAAAGGCATAGCTTTGGCTACAGGTGACGTAATAGGTATTTTGAATTCTGATGATGTATTATTTGATAAGGATGTAATTATGAATATGGTAAAATCCTTTTCTAATGAGATAGATTGTGTTTATGGAAATGTTATTTTAGTTAATGAAGTCAATAAAATAGTTAGAAAATATTCCTCATCTAATTTTAGATTAAAAGATTTTGAATTAGGGCACATGCCCCCTCATCCTAGTTTTTATGTTCGTATGAATGCATTTCAAAAATATGGATCCTATAATACTTCTTTCAAAATATCTGCTGATTATGACTTGTTATTAAGGTTTTTATACCTACATAAATTAAAGGCAAAATATCTTGATTTTATAATGGTTAAAATGAGAGATGGGGGTATAAGTTCATCTCTGAAAAATAAATGGCTTTTAAATAAGGAAGTTCTAATATCTTGTCGCTTAAACAAAGTAGACACTAATTTCTTAAAAGTATACTCAAAATATATATTTAAGTGGAGGGCATTTTTCCCAATTATTTTTAAATGAATTATCTTGTAACTGGAGCAAGTGGATTTGTTGGAAGAAATCTATTTAATGCATTTGAAAATCACAATTGGGTAAATTTAGTTGCGTGGGATAGATCAAAAGATTTTTGCAGCCAAATAATTGCTAAAGAGGGGATTATTCATTTAGCTGGTAAAGCCCATGATCTTAAAAAGGTCTCTGATCCAGAGGACTATTATTTAGTAAATACCGAATTGACAAAAACATGTTTTGATGCATTTTTAAAATCCTCCGCGTCAATTTTCATTTACTTTAGCTCAGTCAAGGCCTCTGCTGATGAGGTTTCGGGAATATTGTTGGAGTCAGATGTGCCAAATCCAAAAACCCATTATGGGAAAAGCAAATTATTGGCTGAGGAATATATTTTAAGTAAAAAAATTCCCGAAAGTAAACGAGTTTATATATTGCGTCCTTGTATGATACATGGACCAGGAAATAAAGGAAATTTGAATTTATTATTTAAATGGGTTCAAAGCGGATACCCATGGCCACTTGGTGCATTTGATAACCTTAGATCTTTCTGCAGTATAGAGAATGTTTCATATGTAGTAAATGAGTTATTAACTAGATCGGATATTCCATCTGGAGTTTATAATTTAGCTGATGATCAACCCTGCTCCACTAATTTCATTATTGAGTTGATGGAGAAAGCCCTAGGTAAAAAAATTTTAAGTTTTAAAATCCCAAAGGCATATGTTTATTTGGTTGCAAAAGCTGGGGATGTTTTGAATTTGCCTATAAATTCAGATAGATTGCGAAAATTATCAGAAAGTTATGTGATTTCAAATAACAAATTAATCAATAAATTAGGCAAAAATTTACCCTTAAATGTAGATGAAGGTTTAAAAAATACGATTTCAAATCTTATATTAAAATGAATTAGTTATTTCTTTTAAATATCATAAATGCTTTTTCATTATTTAATAAAGTATAGTTTAATTTTAACATGGCAAGTTCTTCATTAATCAAATTCTCTGATTTATTTAATTTTGATAAGATAATAAAGTCTTTTTCAACAAATCCAAAATTATGATAGGTTGATGCTAGTTGAGATGTTTTATCAAAATAACCACTATTTAAAGGACCATATACGAGATGAATGTTATCATAAGATAATCCTAGCTGTTCAAAATTAAAAGACGCTTCACCTACGATTAAAATGTGACTTTTAGGAGAGACTTTTTTTTCTAATAATACTGGAATATTTCGAAATGGAATTATATCATCGTCACTTTTAAATACGTTTTTCACTAAAGTAGAGTAAACCGTATAATTTAAACTTTGTGATAAAATTAACAATGAAAATAATAAAGTATAATATTGTTTTAAGTAGCTAAAAATAAAATTTTCTAAATTAATAATAGCCAACAAAATAACTCCTAAATAATAATGTTGCCAAGATTTATTAACAAAAAATAGCAAATATATTAAAGCCAATAAAAAGTTAAGTGCTAAAATTGATGTTAATTTTTGATTATTACTTTTAAATAAATTCAATACTGAATAAAGTGATGTAATACATGCTATAAAAATGATTATAAAATTGAAATAATTATTATGGATCATTTCAATTTTATTAAATATTGAAATAGTCCCTCCTTGTCCATGGTTTGTTTTGTTAGAAACCATATCTGCCTTAAATCCTATGATAAAAGCGTTAAATCCTTCTGGATGCAAGAGATATGGATTTGTGATTAGACGAAATACAAAAATAATAAAGAATGAAAATAAAATTATTTTTATTCCTTTTATGAAATTCAACTTGTTGGCAATAATTTGATAAATCAATAATATCGGGAAAAAAATAATCACTTGTATTTTAATAGAAAATGCAATTGAAAAAAATATAATGGCGATCCAGTAGTTTTTACTGATCTTAAAATCATCTAAATTTAAATAGTAAATTGAAATGATTAACATGCATACAAAGAGCCAGTCAGGATGAAAAATGATTGCATTTATCCAAAATGCGGGCATAGAAATAATTAATAATAGAACTAAGGGTGCATTTTTTTTTGGCTGATTATTTATGAAGATTTTATAAAGAAAAACTAATGAAATTATGGCAGAGACTGTGCTAATAAGACGGGGTACTAAAATCGTGAATTCTATGGTATTCAAAAAAAAGAAAATAGAGCTTAAGGCGTAATTAAAGAAAAAATACAAGTAACCGTAATTGAAAAATCCGGTTCCAAAAAATAATCTCAAATCTTGATTAACGATTCCTTTGTGAATCCTTGATAAACTACCATGAAATGCCCACTCATCTCCTCCATTAGTTAGTATTAAAGTGTGTAAATTTAGATTTTGGGCACATAATATTGAAAGTAAAACCAAGGTTACTAAGCAAATTAAAATTATTGTTATGTTAAGGAAATAATATTTTTTCTTTAGTCCCATTAATCAATATTTATTTTATTTGTAAAAATATTAAAAATTGATTGTATTACTTGTTTTTTAGTGGTCAAACAAAATGTGATTCGTAGGGAAATAAATTAATATATTTTCTAGGCCCATATTTTCCAACATATTTGTCAAAAGCCTTAGATTATGATTATGTTAAAAAAGTTTTTTTGAAAAGGCGTTTGACGTTTATTGATTTAAACCAATATTCAATGCCCAATAGTTATTATTCAGATCGGGTACATACTAATTCTAATGGAGCAGTATTTTTAACTCAAAAACTATTGAATTCCAAAATTGAATAAATGGGATCAAATATTTAATAATATTTTTAATGCATAAAATCTTACTCACCGGAGCCGCCGGATTTATTGGGAGTCATGTAGCTGAATGTTTATTATCTCAGGGTCATCAAGTCTTTGGGATTGATAATTTTGATGATTTTTATTCTAGGTCTATTAAGGAACAAAACATCAGTAATTACTTAGGAAACCCTTCATTCACATTTATCGAAGGGAATGTGGGGGATGTTGCATCGCTTTTTCCAAATACTCATTTTGATTTAGTCATTCACCTCGCGGCGAAAGCTGGGGTGAGGCCTTCCATCGCTCAGCCGGAGCAATATATTGACGCTAATCTAAGCCAAACGATGGCTTTGCTCCAATGGATGAAGGCTAATGGAATGCGTAAATTAGTCTTTGCTTCTTCCTCGTCGGTATATGGCAATAATGTAAAGGTTCCTTTTGCAGAATCAGATCCGGTGGATCATCCGATTTCTCCCTATGCTTTTACCAAAAAAGCGGGAGAACTACTAACTCATACCTTTCACCATTTGGCCAATATGGACGTGATTAACCTGCGCTTTTTTACAGTGTATGGTGAAAGACAAAGGCCTGATTTAGCGATTCATAAATTTGCTAAGGCGATGTTGAACGATCAGGCCATCACCTTATTTGGCAACGGCTCTACCTCTCGTGATTATACTTATGTGGGCGATATCGTCCAAGGAATTATTTCTTCCATGGATTATGTTCTTTCACACCAACAGGTCTACGAGACGATCAATTTAGGTAGTAAAAATCCAATCCAATTAATCGATTTGGTTCATGCCTTGGAAGAAATTACAGGGACCCCGGCCAACATCTATTGGATGGAGATGCAGGAGGGAGATGTGGATCGCACATTCGCCGATATTCAAAAGGCGGAAAGATTATTGCAATATGCTCCCAATACTAGTCTAAAGGAAGGCTTAACTCGTTTTGTGGCTTGGCTAAAATTGAATAGCTAATCCATGCCTAAATTAAAAACCTCTATTTCATGGGGCATCGGCCTGAACTTGGTAAAAATGCTAGCCATTTACCTCGTCATGGTGTTGCTTTTTCATCGCCCGGATTATTTCATCCACTTTCATGGCGATACGATGTCCTATTTTGAACCCATCATCCACTTGTTGGAACAAGGCTCCTACAGCCCTGATTATCGGATGCCGGGCTACGGATTTTTGTTTTATGGTTTTTTTCTAATAAGCCATTCAAACGAAATCAGTTTCTTTCTCATCATCTTATTGCAGTTTGTCATTACCGGGGTGGCCTATGGGGTATTAGCCCATATGGTTTTTGAACTCACCGGCTCTCGAATCTTATATGCATTAAGTTTTCTATTGCTGGAGGTCAATTACTACCTACTTTTTGACTCCTACTTAAGCACGGAATCCCTCGCCACGAGTCTTTTAATTTTCATTAGCTATTTATGCTTTCGTCCAGGCCGTCACCCAATTTTGATGGGATTAGCGGTTTGTTGGCTCATTTTCCTAAAATCCATTTTCTGCCTGCTTTTCATCCCTTTAGGATTTTATCTTTGGCAGAAAAAACTCCCTAAACGTTTTTTTCTTTTACTCTTATTGCCACTTGTTTTGATCGAAGGATCCTGGGTCCTTCGAAATGCCATTAAATTTCATGCCTTTGTTCCCCTAACATATCAGACATTTTATCCCGAAGGACTTTATGGGGGCATTTATGGGTTCCAGTCGGTGCAAGAAATCATCCGAGCCTACGGAGGCTCACACCAGTTTTGGCGCATGGATTCTGAAGCGGCTTGGTACTTTTCAGGTGGATTTGCTGAACCAGTTTTTATTAATGGAGTCCCCTATCCAAATTTCAAGGAAGCCCAATTTATTCAGCCCAAGCCATATTTTTTCACAAGCCAAATGAATCTGGATTCCTTGCGTAATCTTAAACGCGCCTTGACTTCTGTTTATTTGACGACCGTGACGATAAAAAATCCCCAAAACATTCCGATCGAATGCAGGGATGAGTTGGCCTATATCCGTTCCCGCAGCCCCCAATATGTAACAAGTATTCAAAAGGAAAAGCCTTTTCTTTTTTATGTGGAGGCTAATGTCAATCGAATTAAAAACACTTTTTTTACTACCTATTTTTTCGATAATGTATTTAGAAACCCCGCCATTTACGCGCGCTTAAATCCATTTTTAAATGCCAGCTTGCAAGCCTTTATTTACTTGATCAATGGCATGATGTGGTTTTTTTCATCCTTCGCTTTATTGTTGACCCTCTATTTTGGGCTACGTTGGAAGAACCCGAATCTACTGACTTGGTGTGCTTGGTTGAATGCCTATGTATTATTTTTATACCTCTTTGTTTTTAAACAAGCAGAAGAAAGGTATTTTTGTGTTTTATATCCCATTTGGATCCTCATGAGTTTGACGGTTTTACATCGTTTGCTTACTTACTTACAAAGAAAATGGAATTAACCGTCGTATTGCCTATTTACAATGAAGCCCCTTCGATTCCTCTTTTGTTTGAGGAATTAGAGCGCGCGGTTAAAGACTATGATTATGAAATCATAGCGGTCAATGATGGATCCAAAGACGCATCTTGGCCTGAATTACAAAAGATGGCTGCCAAAAATGCACGTATCAAATTGCTTAATTTTAGACGTAATTATGGCCAAACGGCCGCGCTAAGTGCTGGTATCCAAGCGGCTTCAGGGGAGATTATTGTACTCATCGACAGTGATTTAGAGAATGATCCAAAGGACATCCGATTGTTGGTCGATAAATTAAATGAAGGATATGACGTGGTGTCTGGTTGGCGCAAGGGAAGATGGGAAGGCCAATTTTTAACTCGGAAATTACCGTCTTTATTAGCGAACCAACTCATCTCTAAAATAGGGGGAGTGCCTTTGCATGACTACGGTTGCACCTTGAAGGCCTATCGGCGCGACATCGTACAAGACGTTAAATTGTATGGTCAGATGCATCGATTTATCCCCGTTTTTTGCAAATGGCAAGGAGGAACGGTGACGGAATTACCGGTGAGTTACCGGCCTAGGATATTTGGACAGTCCAACTACGGCCTGTTTCGTATTTATAAAGTTATATTGGATTTAATTCTGATTCGGTTTTTAGAAAAATTCATGACGCGACCCATTCACTTTTTTGGAGGTGTTGGAATTTTATCATTCTTAATGAGCTTCTTTACTTTCGGTGTTGCCGGATATTTTAAGTTGACGGGCGAAAAAGATTTTGTAGAAACCCCTCTACCCATTCTAAGTGCTATGTTCTTTACCGTGGGAGTCTTAATGGTTTTATTAGGAATTATTTCCGAAATCATGATGCGAACTTATTTTGAGAGTCAAAATTCAGCGCCATTTTCCATTCGAGACCGCGTGAATTTCTAATATGTGTGGCATAGCAGGTTTTTGGGGGAAGGGAAATGAATCCGTGATGAGAGTCATGACGGAGGCATTGCACCATCGAGGGCCGGATTTTACGGGTACATTTTTTGATCCTAAAATGGCCTTGGGTTTAGGCCATGCCCGCTTGAGCATATTGGATCTTTCCGCTGGGGCACATCAACCCTTTTTTTCTGAGGATAAGCGTTTTGTCATCATCTTTAATGGTGAGATCTATAATTTTAAATCCATTCGGCAGGATTTAATGGATCGGGGGTATGGACCTTTTCAAACCCAAGGCGACACAGAAGTTCTTTTAAAAGCCTACCAAGCAGATGGACTCGCATGCCTTTCAAAATTGAATGGCATGTTTGCTTTTGCCATTTTTGATTATGAACGAAACGAGTTGCTATTGGCCAGAGACCGCATGGGCAAAAAGCCTTTATACATTGCTCAGGCATCTGGCACACTTTTATTCGCTTCCGAACTTAAAGCAATTTTACAGCATCCTGAATTTAAATCGGAACTAAATCTAAATGCCTTAAATCATTATTTGACCTTAGATTATGTACCTACTCCCATCAGTATTTTTGAGGGGGTAGAGAAATTAGAGGGGGGTCATTATTTACAGATAGATTTTAAAGGCAATATTAAACGAGGGTCTTTTTGGGAACCTAATTTTATTCCTTTAGAGATTTCGTTTGAAGAAGCCAAAGAAGAATTAGATCGCTTATTGGCCGAAGCCACGGCCTTGCGCTTAGTGGCAGATGTACCCGTAGGTATCTTTTTAAGTGGAGGATTGGATAGTAGTGCCGTGGCTTATTATGCCCAAAAGCAAGCCACAAAACCTATTCAAACCTTTTCCATTGGCTTTAATGAAAAGAGTTATGATGAGCGCGCTTATGCGCAGCAGGTAGCCAAACAATTAGGGACAGAACATCATGAACGAATTCTAACAGCCCAAGAGTCCATTGACTTAATCCCAACTGTTTTCTCATCACTAGATGAACCCTTTGCAGACCCTTCCATCTTGCCTACTTATTTACTTTCCCAGTTTACGCGTTCAAAAGTGACGGTGGCTTTAGGCGGGGATGGCAGTGATGAATTACTCGCAGGATATCCTACCTTTATTTCTGAAAAATTAGCTCCATTGTTGGCTTGGATGCCCGCTCAAATGGTTCAAGGTTTGCAAAAAATGGTCAATTTTCTGCCAGCGAGTGATCAAAACATTTCATTGGACTTTAAATTAAGGCAATTTTTAAAAGGCTTTGAAAGCTCAAAGCGTTTTAGGCATAGCCAATGGTTGGGGAGCTTCAGTATTTCAGAGAAAAAAAATCTTTGGAACAAAGACTTAGCTTTTAAAATCCCGCATCAAAATACCTTGCGAGTGGTCGATGAGTATGCTAAACGTGGTTCGGAGCAGGAATTGATTTACATGTATTTAAAGACCTATTTACAGGACGATATTTTAGTAAAAGTTGACAGAGCCTCCATGATGAATTCTTTAGAAGTTCGGGCCCCCTTCATGGATGTGCATGTGGTGAATTTTCTAAATCGTTTACCTTATGAGTATAAACTAAAGGGTTTTAAAGGAAAACATTTACTGAAGGAAACCATGCGAGGAAAATTACCGGAAGACATCATTGATCGTTCTAAAAAGGGCTTTGGTATTCCCGTTTCCTTATGGTTGAAAAATGAATTGAAAGATCTCTGCCATGATTTATTGAGTAAAGAGGCCATCGAATCTCAAGGCTTATTTGATTATAAATATGTGGAACAGCTAAAGCAAAACCATTTCAATGGCCGACAAAATAATCGGAAGGAATTGTGGAATTTGATGGTGTTTCAGTTGTGGAGGCGTAATTTCTTAAAATAACCAATATTTGACACCAATGCTCATCCCCATCGTATCGGTCACTCGTTGGCCATGGTCATAGCCTATCTGGGCTTGTAGACTTATTTTCCCCAAGACATTTTTTTGTAGGCTTAGTGAACTTGAAAACTGTGGTATTTCAGGGACATAGCGATCGTAAGGATTTCTAACTGAACCTGCAATATAACCATGGTAGGATTGAGAAACTCTCATGACATAATGAATATCTGAGGGTAAAGTTCCCATAATTCCCACATAATAGGATCTAACTGCATTTAAGGCAAAGAAATATGGTCTTCCTCCTTGTTGGCTTTCCGAATCAATCACAATCAAAGGTGTACCTATCCCTTTTCCTTGGTAATCCCATCCCCCTCTTCCTCCATTGTTAAAATAACTTTCCTGTTCTGGATAATGTGGATCTTTGGCATTGAAGTATTTACCTATCGCGGAAATATACAAACCTTGGTTTTGGGTGTACAGATGTTCCAAAACAATTCCTTCAATAATTCCTTTTTTCTTTCTTTTAAAACTAATGCCCGTGATTCCATCGTCTGCAGTTGTAAGCGAAAACACTCGGCCCGTTTCATAAGCCGTTTGCTTGTATAATAAAAGCTCTGCATTAAAAGCTTGAAGTTTTAGGGCTAAATCGATGGATCCAAGGTGATTTCCATATTGATTATTCGTATCATCGTCCGTAGAGAGATTATCGATGGCGACAACTTCGCGGTCTTTTAAGAGTGTGACCACATAAAAATAGGTATTTAGGCCTGATGGATAAAAGTCATATGGACTACCTGATTTATTTTTTGCTTCCCCACCCCACGATACTTGGTGATTTAATCCGCCAAAAATACTGATGAAGGAAGTTGGTTTACCTAGCCTTCCATACAAAGATTTCTGATGCAGCATAGCTCCTTTTAACAATCCTTTACTGTCAAACACGCCATGCGACCAGTTCATATTGACTCCAAGCCATTGGCCCAAGAAATTAAGGTAATCGCGTGTACCTATTTGAATTTTAGGCATAGGCCTCGCATTTCCTGACCAAGAATAAAAGCCTCCAGTGAGTGTCGTGTCTCCTAAACCATAAACTTCTTTTCGCCTACCTGCCCATATTTCCCATTTGCCTCTTCTTCCACTTAGGTAGGCTTCTGTTAACATGATGTCCGACTGTTTTCCTCCCCATCCCGTTATTTCGACTCCGTATTTCCAATCGTACTTCTTCTTTAGGGTATAGTTTTTATGACTATTGGCCGTGAAGACAGCCCCAGGGTTTTGAACAGGAATGGCTCCATAGCGCAGGCTTCTGATCCAAAAAGGCGTAGTCCCTACATCGGAAGCCAAGGCCTGAATTTCGGCAGTGACATGAATGCTGGTATCTAGTCTGTTGGTATATGATGAGGCTCTAGCATTAGGCAATAATGATATAGCGAATAAAGAACTAAGTAGTATAAATCGGATCATGGTTTGCGGGGACGCATTTACCTCAAAGAAACAAGGATTTTTCTCGAAAATCAAAAATTGTTTATTTAAAGGTAATTTTCAATGCATTATTTTTTGCAAAATCACTAGCTGTATTTTTCAGGTTGGTCAATGATGTTCCCATTTAGCCTCTTTTGGCCTGCTATTTGCAATTAATCCAACAATTTTCAAGCGCAGATTGGGATTAAATAAAAATATCCGTATTTTTGCAGTCCCATCGCACACCTCAGGGTGATCAGGGTGAATGGTGGATTAGCTCAGTTGGTAGAGCATCGGACTGAAAATCCGTGTGTCCCCGGTTCGAGTCCGGGATCTACCACCATTTAAACTATAAAAACCCTTTCTATGTAAATAGAAAGGGTTTTTTATTAAATTGGTTTAGCCTATTCTAGTTTTTATCAATATAAAATGTGTGTATGATAGTATCATTTGATACGATCATAATCCATCCCCTTACTTCACCTTCCCCCCAAACTTCCACGAATTCCCATTACGGAAAATGAGGTAGGTATTGGCGGAATCTACTTTTTCATTGGACGCCAACCAGCTTTCGATGGTTGCTCGGTCAATGTATTTTGTTTGTGGTGTCACCAACTGGTCAAAGGCCACATGCCTAAAAAACATAAAATGACGCTTGCAAATCCATTGGCTATACGCATAAAGCGGCATAAAGGAAATACCCAATGCCACAATGAAATGCGCATATAGAAAATATAAAAAGGATAGCGGCGTAGCAATCAAATATTTATTAATCCACCAAGGTAATTTTGACGCCACCTTTCGGATCGGATCGACCACCCAAATAATTAATCCATTGCCCTCTTTGGCATACACCCAGCAATGAAAAGCTCCTCCTGGCTTGGTGTTTTCAACCGCCGAGGTAAACCCTTCCACCGGATTTTTTAAATGATGCAACACGCCAATGGAATACACCAAATCAAATTTTTCAGGCGCACGGTATTCCGTTAAATCAGCCTTTTCAATCCGAAAGTTTTTAAAACCCGTTTGTGACATATTTTGATTCGCCGACAAGATACTCTCACCCAAGTCAATCCCCACTAAGTTAGCCGGCTCCCACTGTGCCGCATGCACCAATAAACTGGCATTTCCACAGCCTAATTCAAGCACATTTTTGCCCTTAAAATCTGATTTTTGTAGCGGCGCAAACCAATCCTCAAACTGATCAAAAGTATATACAGAACCCCCTGGAAGGTTATTCCAAGAGGTAGCAAAGGCCTCAGCCGTCTTAATATCTTTCATGCGTAATGGTTTTCAATTATTTTCTAAACACAAATATAGGTAAATTAAATATATTCAATTTTCGTTCAGTTCAGGATTTAGGGATTGGTCCAATCGACCCATGACCAATCCCTCATTTTTTTTTCAAATCTGAATTTCATTTCCTACCTTTCCACCTCAATACTAGTTCACATGATCCATCGATTTAAGCAATACCTCAAAAAACAATTCATTAGCTTTCCCACCGACTTTGACCAACAAACGCTTCCGTGGATCGACGTAGCTAAGGCGGATATCTCTGATTTTGTGGACAACTATACTTTTTCAGATCATTTGCCTTTTGACCTGCAAGAAAAATTAACATTCTGGGAGAAAAATGGATACGTTATTTTGGAAAATATCATCCCCGAAAATTTGATCGATTTCTACATGAAGGATGTGGATGAACTGATCCAACATAAAGATCAATATAGTACTGAAATTCGCATCGACCTGCCTGAGTATGTGAAAAATCCAGTCCAACCGATTTCCGCAGTTCCCATGGATATTTTAATGGGTCGCTTCATCAAAATCAATGATTTCCATAACCAGTCGGTCTATGGGAAAAAACTCATGCTGCACAGCGGGATCGTCGGTTTTTTACAAGCCATTTTCAACCAAACCCCCGTAGCGATGCAGAGTTTGACGTTTTTGTATGGGAGCCAACAAGCCACCCACCAAGATTTTCCCTACGTGACTTCACAGATTCCTAGCCATTTAGCCGCCGCCTGGATTCCTTTGGAAGACGTGCACGCAGATGCAGGACCGCTTTATTATTTTGCCGGGTCACATAAAATCAAAAAATTTAAATTTGGGAAGGGCATTTTTTACAATGAACATTCCAAAAAAAATCCGGACGATTTTGCCATCTACCTGGATAAATTGTGCGCGCAAAAAAACTCAAAAAAGAGACTTTGTTGATCAAAAAAGGAGATGTACTTATTTGGCACGCCTCTTTAGTTCATGGCGGTGACCCAATCATAAATCCATTGCTTACCCGCAAATCTTTTGTGTGCCACTATTCCTCGCTAGAAGGATATCAATGGCACCGAAAAGCCATGGGCCAGGAACCCACGCGCTTCAAATACAATGGTGGAGAGGTCTTCGATAACCCAAGCCTACCTGGGATCGAGAATAGTTTTAAGGCCGGCGAATCGTATCAAGAGTAAAATTATTTTTTGTTCTTTTTATTTATCCTTAATTTGCATCAAACCTATATAAATTATGATGCAAATGAGTCGTCGTGCGCTAATTAAAGCGTCTGGAACTGCCGCCGGAATGGCTTTAGTTCCTTCCATGTCAGAAGCCAAATCTAATTCTTTAGCCAACACCTCTGTTGCGGCTAAACAAAAATTCGAATTTTCCCTTAACATGAGTACCATCATGGGCCAAAAACTAGGCTTCATTAAGGAACTCGAAGTTGCCGCTCAAGCCGGATACAAACATTGTGAAATTTGGGTACCTACCCTGGAAACCTACCTCAAGTCGGGAGGAACCATCGCAGATGCACGTAAGCGAATTGCTGACCTAGGTATCAAAGTTCAAAATGCCATCGGCTTTGCTCAGTGGATTGTCGACGACGAATCTGTTCGCGCTAAAGGAATTGAGCAATTAAAACGCGAAATGGATCTTCTGGCCCAATTAGGATGCCACCGTACCGCGGCTCCTCCGATGGGTGCCACCAAAGAAGCAGGTTTAGACCTTCGCCGTGTCGCAGAACGCTACCGGACTATTTTGGATTTAGGGGTATCGATGTCGGTCATTCCCCAATTAGAAATGTGGGGACATTCTAAAAACCTGAATCGTGTGGCTGATGTGCTATTTGTTGCCGCAGAAGCTGGCCACCCCGCTGCCCGATTATTGCTCGACGTGTTTCATATTTACAAGGGAGAATCTAGCCATGATTGTTTGCATTTAGTAGGTGAAAATGCGATTGAAATTTTCCACGTCAACGACTATGTAACTACCATGAAACCTGGAGTCATCACCGATGCGGACCGTATTTATGCAGGTGACGGCGAAGCACCTATTGAGAGGATTGTTGGGCTATTAAAACCTTCTTCCCAGCCTGTCATTTTATCGCTTGAGTTATTTAACAAAACACTATACCAACAAGATGCTTTGCTGGTGGCAAAAACAGGTTTGGCCAAACTAAAAGCACTAAATTTATAGAAATTTTGTTGGCTCAGCAGCTATTATCCAAATGATGTTACAGTCGACAAGCGAATTATTGCCTGCGGCACCTAAAGCATGGCTTTCAGGAAAAGTATTCGGCTTCCGTACGCGTTCGTATGAATGGCGAAATGAAAGTGATAAAAACGGGAAAATAAGTTACTCTTTTGATGATTCAATTTATTTGGTTTATCATATCTATTTTAATGTAAAAACATAATCTTCAATGCTAATGAAACGAAACCTAATTGTACTCATTCTATTATTGCCCTATTTCCTTTTTTCCCAAATTAAATCAGCCGAAGTGATTATTTATGGGGGCAATGCATCTGCAGTCATTGCGGCGGTCCAAGTAAAAAAAATGGGGAAATCGGTCTTAATTGTTTGCCCTGATACGCATTTAGGAGGCTTGACTTCTGGTGGATTGGGTTTTACGGATACGGGCAATAAGGAAGTGATTGGAGGATTAGCGCGTGATTTTTACCAACGGGTGTATCAGCATTATCAAAAAGATGCGAATTGGATGTGGCAAAAAAAATCTGAATATGGCAACAAAGGTCAAGGGACTGTGGCGATGGATGGAGCCAATCGGACCATGTGGATTTTTGAACCTCATGCCGCAGAACAGATTTTTGAAGAGTATGCCAAGGAATTTGGGATTCAAATTTTCAGAAATGAATGGCTAGATCGAAGCTCAAAAGGAATCAAAAAGAAGGATGGAAAAATTCAGTCTATCCGAATGCTTTCTGGAAAAACGTATCAAGGAAAAATGTTCATTGACGCCACGTATGAAGGCGATTTGATGGCCTTAGCTGGGGTTAAATACCATGTGGGCCGTGAGGCTAATTCGATGTTCGGGGAACAATGGAATGGCGTCCAAGTAGGTGTGTTCCAACATGGCCATTATTTCAAATCTAAAATTAGTCCCTATAAGATTATTGGAGATCCGAGCAGTGGCTTGTTGCCCGAAATATCCTCCGAATCTCCTGGGATCAACGGCTCAGGCGATCATAAAATTCAAGCGTATTGCTACCGCATGTGCTTGAGTAATCACCCTGACAACCGAATTCCATTTGCCAAACCAGTGGGTTACGATCCAGCACGTTACGAACTGTATGCGCGTGTTTTTGCGAGTGGTTGGCGCGAAACTTTTGACAAATTTGATTTCATCCCAAATAGAAAAACGGATACCAATAACCATGGTCCTTTCAGCACCGATTTTATTGGCAAAAATTATGATTATCCAGCAGCCTCTTATGCCAGAAGAGCTCAGATTTTAAAGGAGCATCAATTATACCAAAAGGGTTTGATGTACTTTTTGCAAAATGATTCCCGCATTCCTACTGAAGTCCAGGATAAGATGAAAACCTGGGGTTTGGCAAAGGATGAATTTGTCCAAAATGGCGGTTGGCCTCATCAAATATACGTCCGCGAAGCGCGTCGTATGCGGGGGGAATTCATCATGAAAGAAGCGGATGCCTTAGGAAAAACTCAAGTTCCATCTCCTGTAGGAATGGGGTCTTATGCATTGGATGCACACAATTCACAGCGATTTGTAACTAAAGAGGGCTTTGTACAGAATGAAGGAGACATCGGCGTAGCGCCATTAAAGCCTTATTCGATTGCCTATGGATCCATCATTCCCAAAGAAAATGAATGTGCTAATTTGTTGGTTCCCGTATGCATGTCCAGTACCCACATTGCCTATGGATCCATTCGAATGGAACCCGTTTTTATGATTTTAGGCCAGTCGGCCGCCACCGCCGCGGTGCTTTCCATTGAACATAAGACGAGCCCACAAAAGCTTCCTTATGAAATCCTTAAAAAGCAGTTAATCGCAGACCAACAAATTGTCGAGAGAAATTAATAGATAGCCAATTTTTAGAGCTTTACCTTTAATATAATGCAATTTCATTATCTAGGCGAATTCACGTCCGTAAATTACTATTATTAGTTATTTGGTTTTGACCAACAAACTGATTTAAATCATGTTATAATTTGGTTAATGAATAATGATTCGTAATATGTAGGAATTCTAAGTAGTTCTAAAAGACACGCCTATGTTATTAAGCATTTCTAATGCAGCTTGTATCATATCCTTTGTTTTATTATTTTTCCTCAATAAAACCAATCGGGCTAACATATATCTAATCATTTTTTTTCTGATTAATAGTATTTATGGCTTAGGAAGTCACTCCATTGTGTACTCGAAATCGCCTTTTTTGGTGGCCATTTTATTTATTAATACGATGCCCCTTTATGCTCTTTCGGGCCCTATCTTATACTTTTATTTTAGAACGATTCTTAATGGGGGAGATGCAAGACTTAGGGCTTGGGACTACCTACATTTTTTGCCAGCATTTGTGTTATTGCTGAATGTAATTCCACATATCCTGACGCCATTTGACTATAAAATGGAAATGGCCGAAGAGGTTATAAGGAATACGTCAAAGGTCATAATGATAGACCAACCGCTAATTTCGTCTAAACTTAATTTTGCCATTAGGCCTTTTCACATATTTATTTATATCATCGTATGTGCGATTATGTATTTTAGACATCTAAAAAAGCAACATGAAAGCCTTATTCCTGTTTTCAAAATTAGGTGGAATAGGAATTGGTATTTCATCTTTTTGCTATTTTTATTCTTTACGTTCCTCCCTTATTTGATTATTTCAATAATTTATCTTTTGTATGGAGCTGTGGCATTATCTAATCAATTTGTCATCATGACCATCAACGTTAGTACAGCCTCTTTTTTCTTTTCTAATTTGTCGATTTTACTTTTCCCCAAAGAGCTGTATGGAATACCGTTTCTAGGAAAACTGATAAAAAATTTAGGGGATGAGCAGTCGGAAATGGAAAATGATATTCACTTTAATAAGAAGGCTAGTTCGTTTTTTTTAGCTCCAAAAAGATTGACCGAAATCTCCGAAGCCATCATAGAATATTTGTTAGAAAACCCATGCATTCGTTCCGGGTTTAATTTAAGTCTAATGTCTTTGGAAATACAAATCCCCAAACACCAATTGACCTACTTTTTCAATGATCACCTGAAAATCACGTTCAACGATTGGAAAAATGAGATTCGAATTGCACACTTCATCCATTTGTTAAAAAATGGGCATGCCATCAATAATACCTTGGAAAGCCTCTCCCAATCTTCCGGATTTTTATCTAGATCTAAATTCACGAACGCCTTTAAAAAGAGCCAAGGCAAGACCCCAACCTCCTTTATTAAGGACTTGAATTTAGATTAGCTTGTACCTTTTTGTCAAAAGGGTTTGATTCAAAAATACATGCAGAGCCATTTGATTCGCCGTGGCGAAAACAATTTTGGACCTTTTTAATCAATGGGTCCAAAAGCAATACGTGTCATATTTCGCGAATAAAATTCTTTCTATATTTTTGACCCAATCCTCCTAAGGATATATTTAGATCAGATGATTCTAACCACTAATGAAAGAAGGTTTCTTAAAAGCAGGGTTTTATAAACCCTGCTTTTTTTTGTGCCCGCATGTTGATTCTTGAGTGTTTAATTTGAACGTTCCATCCATTATTTCACAACAATTTCTTAGTCCATTCGTTAGATTCACATGAAATCATTCTCTATTGAACAGATCAAATTGATGGATCGTTTTACGCGAACACATTTCATCAATACCCTTAGCGGTTTTAAAAGTGTCTCATTAATTGGGACAATAAACAAAATGGGGCAGGCTAATTTGGCCATATTTAGCAATCTAGTACATATTGGGGCAGATCCCGCATTAATCGGATTCATCAATCGGCCCACAGAAGCAGCGCCGCATACCTTAGCCAATATTCAAGAGACTGAGTATTATTCAGTGAATCATATTCACCCCGGGATTTATGAAAAGGCGCATCAAACGAGCGCTAAATATCCAGAACATATTTCCGAGTTTGAAGCCGTTGGCCTAACTCCCCTTTTTAGACCGGGAATTTCAGCTCCATTTGTGGAAGAATCCCACATTCAGTATTTACTTAAATTGGAAGAGGTTATCCCCATTAAATTGAACGGTACTTTTTTGGTTGTTGGCTCGCTCCAACAAGCTTTCATTCCAGAGAAAATCATGGAAGAGGATGGTTATTTGTCCATCGAAAAAGCCAATAGCCTGTGTTCTTTAGGCATTAATGGCTATTACGAGACCAAATTCTTGGATAAATTACCCTATGCCAAACCCTAATCTATTCTATTAAATACCATGTATACGAATCAGGGGCAATCGTAAATTCCAACGCAATATCTTTTGTAGGACTTAGTGCAACAGCTTTTTTCTTTCCGTCTTTTGACGTAAGATTAGCCATTTTTGAAATGCCGGTATAATACAAGGGCAAGGTGATTTTTCGCTGCATAATTTCTTTGGTTGGATTATAAAGCATCACAAAACCCTTATGCTTTCCCCCCGGATTTACATGTAAAAAACCATCCCAATCCCGGCCATCCGGTCGGCGCAACTGGATCATATCCGCATTCAAAACGTCGCGGTATTTTTTGTACCAGTCCAACGTTTCTTTCACCATGACCCTAGTCTCTTCACTGTCAAATAGCCTTGGTCCTCGGTAACACGCTTGTACCCCCGCCCCATAATATTGAATCATGAGTTGGTGATAATCTTTTAAATGCTCTTTCAAAGGTTCTAAAACCGCCTCAGGCCCACCCCCTTGATATCGGGTTAGAGGCACAAAACCCCAGCTCATCGCCGCCGTCTTTTCAATCGTTCCATCATGGATATTTTGACGATTCAATATTTTTTGTTGGTCCCTCGAAAGACTAAAATTCACCTCCCGATACCCAATCCCAATCTTATGCGTTCCATCTAAAAAATACCAATCTGGTGCATTGATGTAAACGCCTTTTTCATTGAGCCAACGATACAATTCCTTTTGAATTTCCATCTGACGCCACTGTGAATCTTTCAACCCTTCATGTCCCGGATGGACCGTGGACGCGCAAACATCCCCTGGATAAGGCCCGTCATTTTCCCAAATATCAAAACCGGTTTTCGTATAAAATAACTTTATTTTATCTCGATAAGCCAGTCCCCACGGACTTCCAAAACAAGGGGCATTTCCAAAAAATGCACCCCCCGGTTTGCCCGTTTTAGGATCGATGACATCGTCGGCGTCGCTGATGCGCCGACTACTAAACAATGAATATCCACCAATCAAAATGTTTCTTGCATGGGCATAATCGGCCAGTGATTTCCAACGATTTAGATTAGCCGCAGTCGAATCCTCCATTTTTAAATGACTTCCAAAACTGAGAATAACCGCTTCATATCCCGTAGCTACACACTGGTCAATGGCCGTTTTAACTTCGGCATCATTTTTGCTGACCAAGTGCATGAAGATCGGATTTTGAGTCGTCCATGGGGCAATCTTCTGATACATTTTACGAATCATTAATCCCCTTCTTTGGCGATCATAACTATCCATGAGTAACTCATGCGTCCTAGGAGATTTAAAAATCTCACCTGGTTTTAAATCAATTCCTGGCGCTTTTTCGGGATAAATTTCCAACAAACATGGCGTCTCAAAATTATAGTTGACCTGCGAAGTATAATTAGGCTCCGTCTTCCAATGCGTCGTTTGATCACTTATGTCATAGCGCATCGCATTATTAAATGCGTAATTGGTCTCCACATAAATACCATGCTGTTTCTTCATTTCTTCCGGTTTTCCCACCACCGCACTTTCTTCTTCCACTAATCCCAACACCTCATGGATCACTCGGTCGAGCCCTATTTTCTCCCCACGCTTATTTTCAATTTGGACCCATTTGATGAGTAAGGGTAACCCGTCGATCAACTCATAATTCACATATACATGAATGCCCTTTAGCTCAGGAAGAGGTGAGGTAAATTCAAAAGAAATTTGTTTTCCAGTGGCTTGCTCATGATTGGAAGCCCAGGTTTTTCTTTGCCAAGAAATAAAGGGTTTTACATCCGAAACTTTAGAGCCTACAAAAACAAAATCTTCCTGTCCGACTGTCATTTGCGATAACCATTCGGGCTTTAAATAGGCTCTTTCTTTTTGGCCTTCCATGCCTCCCACCGCATACATCTTCCCATTTAAAACGACCTTTGCCTCTGGCTGAACCGCCCGCAAAAGCTGTTGGCCATTGCTTACATTGACATAACTAAAACAGGCTAAATTCTTACCTAGGTAAAATTCTCTTCTCAAAAGGCCATTGTCTAAAACAATTGTTGACCCCCTCTGAACGATCGTCGACTTCTGTTGGACAGGCTTAACTAACCAGTCATTTTGCAGGGTAACAAATTGGCTTTTACTTTCTAATGATAAGAAAATTAGGATTATAGATAAATATTTTAGTATTTTCATTGTGTCAAAATTGGTTTAAATCATGCGAAATATACTCATAATTTTTTGTTCTCTTTTTCCCATATCTGGGCTATTTGCAAATCCTCAAAATCCAGTCAAAAAACCGAACATTGTTTGGATCGTATGTGAAGACATGTCGCCTCACTTGGGTTCTTATGGAGAAAAGGTGGCTAAAACGCCTGTATTGGACCAATTAGCCAAAGAAGCTGTTCGCTATACTCAAGTATATTCTACCGCCGGAGTTTGTGCGCCTAGTCGGTGTGCGCT
>SXXW01000011.1 GCA_005791165.1 Cytophagaceae bacterium | reverse complement strand
TAGAACATATAACTTTATCGTCAACGCCAATAAACGTACTTAAAGAGCCTTGGACTGTATTCACTTATTTCTTTATTCATATTGAATTATTTCATCTTCTTTTCAATATGATGTTCCTTTTTTGGTTTGGAACTATTATTCAAGATTTCATAGGCTCAGAGCGAATTGTGAAATTGTTTATTTGGGGCGGCATATCAGGGGCGATAGCTTATTTGCTTTTAGTAAACAGCTTTTCTTATTTTATTTTAAAAGGCCCAACCTACCTAAATGGGGCATCAGCAGGTGTATTTGCCATTGTGGTTGCTGCAGCAACGATTAAGCCTACTTATCGCATTCATTTATTTTTTATTGGCGATGTGCAGATTAAATATGTGGCTGCATTTTACCTTATTTGGTCATTCATTGAAACTACGGGAACGAATGCAGGTGGCAATATCGCTCATTTAGGCGGTGCCTTAATGGGTTTTATGTATGGATTTTATTTTCAACTCCCTCAAAAAAAGAATGTATTCGTTAAAGAGGAAAAAGTATTTTCATTTGTAAAAGTGGCTCAAAAAAGAGTTCCTGAATCAGCGAATGAACTAGATAATCAAGAAGTTGTAGAAGAAGAACTGAACCAAATTTTAGATAAAATTTCTAAATCTGGTTATGATAGTTTGAGTAAATACGAAAAAAGGAGGTTGTTTAAAGCGAGTCAAAAAAACGAATAAGCCTAAAAACATTTTTACCTTTATATTGTTTGATATTCACCTTCGGGTAATTTTAATAATTAATTTATGCAATTCAAAGCTGGTCCATTATTGAGTAAAATACATTCTCCAGCAGATCTAAGGAGTCTTTCTCCCGCAGAATTGCCTCAATTATGCGAGGAATTAAGGCAATTTATCATCGACCAAGTTTCGGTTAATGGGGGACATTTTGGAGCTTCATTGGGAGTAACTGAATTAACCGTAGCCTTACATTATGTATTTAATACTCCAGAAGACCAATTAGTTTGGGATGTTGGACATCAAGCTTATGGACATAAAATACTTACCGGAAGAAGGGAGGTGTTTCATACTAATCGACTCTTAGGAGGAATTAGTGGCTTTCCTAAAAGATCCGAAAGCATATATGATACATTCGGTGTGGGGCATTCTTCCACCTCCATTTCAGCCGCTTTAGGTATGGCGGTTGCTTCGCGCTACAAAAAAGAACTCCAAAAGCAACACATTGCCATCATTGGTGATGGTTCCATGACGGCCGGCATGGCATTCGAAGCGATGAATCATGCGGGAGATATACCGAATAATATGCTGATTATTTTAAATGATAATTGCATGGCCATTGACCCTAACGTGGGGGCTTTGAAAGAATATTTGACCGACATTAGAACATCTCATACCTATAACAAGGTGAAGGATGACGTTTGGAATTTATTGGGCAAAATGTCAAAATTTGGCAAATCAGCCCAAGAAATTGTTTCCAAAATCGAAAATGGGCTTAAAGCCACACTATTAAAACAAAGTAATTTATTTGAATCATTAAATCTTAGGTATTTTGGGCCCATTGATGGCCATGATATTGGGTATTTAACAACGGTTTTAAATGATTTAAAAGATATTCCTGGGCCTAAAATATTACATTGCATTACGACAAAAGGCAAGGGATACAGTCTAGCCGAAAAGGATCAAACCTTATGGCATGCCCCTGGAAAATTCGATAAAATAACGGGTGAGATTCATAAAAAGACCTATGACAATCCTCAGCCTCCTAAGTATCAGGAGGTTTTTGGACATACCCTATTAGAGTTAGCAGAAAAAAATTCCAAAATTATGGGGATTACGCCTGCCATGCCATCGGGATCTTCCCTCAATATTATGATGCGCGAAATGCCAGATAGAGCATTTGACGTAGGTATCGCTGAGCAACATGCCGTTACATTTTCTGCAGGATTAGCGACACAAGGTCTTACTGTTTTTTGTAATATTTATAGTTCATTCATGCAAAGAGGGTACGACCAAGTCGTGCATGATGTTTGTTTGCAAAAATTACCGGTTATCTTTTGTTTAGATCGTGCAGGCCTTGCTGGGGCTGATGGTCCTACGCATCATGGCCTCTATGACTTTGCGTTTATGAGGACACTCCCTAATATGATTGTGGCCGCACCTAGAAATGAACAAGAACTTAGAAATATGATGTATACTGCTTCTTTGGACTCTTTTAAAGAACTGAACCAAGCCATTACGATTCGTTATCCAAGAGGCGAAGGCGTCATGCCCGCCTGGAAAACTACTTTTGAAAAAATTGACATTGGCACAGGCAACGAACTGATTAAAGGAGAAAATGTAGCCATATTGAGCATTGGGCATATAGGGAATGAAGCGGAAAAGGCAGTCAAAGTAGCCCAACAAAAAGGTCTAAAACCGGCATTATATGATATGCGATTTGTTAAGCCCCTTGACGAGCGATTATTGCACGGCATTTTCAAAGCATTCAAAACTATCATAACAGTCGAGGATGCGGCGATTCAAGGAGGTTTTGGATCTGCCATTGCCGAATTTATGGTTGACCATCAATATCAATCCAAAATGATTCGCTTAGGAATTGCCGATGTGATTATAGAGCATGGCGAACAAAAAGAATTATATGAACTTTGTGGAATCGACTCAAGTAGTATTTTAGCTAAAATTTTAGAAGAATACCCCACAAAAAGTAAGGCAATCAATGCTCATACTGCGATCGATTAAATTCGAGTTTGGTAATTTAAATCAAATAGTACTTTTCAAAGAAATAATCCATACCTTTGCACCTTAAAATTTACGAGCCTTCATTTTATGCAAAGCATCCGCAACATTGCCATTATTGCCCACGTTGACCACGGTAAAACTACTTTAGTTGACAAAATCATTCACGCCTCAAAAATATTTAGAGAGAATCAGGAGTTTGGAGATTTAATTCTAGATAACAATGATTTGGAGCGTGAGCGAGGCATTACGATTACCTCAAAAAACGTATCCGTACGCTACAATGGAGTTAAGATCAATATTATTGATACTCCTGGTCACGCCGACTTTGGAGGAGAAGTAGAGCGTGTTTTACGTATGGCTGATGGTGTTTTACTATTAGTTGACGCATTTGAAGGCCCAATGCCTCAAACTCGTTTCGTATTATCTAAAGCAATTGCTTTGGGTCTTAAGCCAATTGTCGTAGTCAATAAAGTTGACAAGGAAAATTGTCGTCCAGACGAAGTCCATGAGCAAGTTTTTGATTTAATGTTCAATTTAGATGCATCCGAGGAGCAATTAGATTTTCCATGTATCTATGGATCTTCGAAACAAGGGTGGATGAGTGAAGATTGGAAAGTTCCTACAGATAATATAATCGCATTATTAGATTCTATAATTAAAAATATTCCTGCTTCAAAGGTTCAAGAAGGAACCCCACAAATGCAGATTACCTCATTAGATTATTCGTCTTTTGTGGGTCGTATTGCTATCGGCCGCTTAGAACGAGGAACTTTGACTGAGGGAATGCAAATTGCACTTTGCAAAGCAGATGGAAGTACCAAGAAAATGCGTATTAAGGAGCTTCAAGTATTTGAAGGTTTAGGCAAAGTCAGGGTAGAAAAAGTTGAATGTGGTGAAATTTGCGCAATTACTGGTATTGAAGATTTTGAAATTGGCGATACGGTTGCTGATGCTGAAAATCCAGAAGCTTTGGAGCGTATAGCTATCGATGAACCTACGATGAATATGTTGTTTACAATCAACAATTCTCCATTTTTTGGGAAAGAAGGGAAATTGGTTACTTCTCGCCATATTCGTGAGCGTTTATTCAAGGAGACGGAAAAGAATTTGGCCTTAAAAGTAATGACCACTGAAAGTGAAGATAAATTCTTAGTTTTTGGTCGAGGAATTTTACATTTATCTGTGCTTATTGAAACCATGCGTCGGGAAGGATACGAATTACAAGTAGGCCAACCCCAAGTAATTTTTAAAGAAGGTGAAAATGGGGAGCGTTTAGAGCCTATTGAAACTTTGGTTGTAGATGTACCTGCGGAAGTAGCCGGAAAAGTAATTGAACTTGCAACCCAAGGAAAAGGGGAATTGTTGATTATGGAACCTAAAGGTGATCTTCAACATTTAGAATTCAATATCCCATCTAGAGGTTTAATCGGTTTAAGATCCAAAGTATTAACCGCAACATTTGGTGAAGCCATTATGGCGCACCGTTTTACTGCTTATGAGCCATTCAAAGGTCCAATTCCAGGACGTATCAACGGATCATTAATTTCCATGAATACGGGATCTGCTATCCCTTACGCGATAGATAAATTACAAGATAGAGGTGTGTTTTTCATCGATCCAGGTGAAGAGGTTTATACAGGAATGGTTGTAGGAGAGCATAATCGTCAAAATGACATTGAAGTTAACTTACAAAATGCAAAGCAATTAACCAACATGCGTGCTTCTGGAACAGATTCAAACGCTAAAATTGCTCCTAAATTAAATTTCTCTTTGGAAGAATGTATGGAATTTATCCAAAAGGATGAATATTTAGAAATTACTCCTAAATCGCTTCGAATGCGTAAAATATGGCTAGACCCCAACGAACGCAAACGTAATGAGAAAAAACCAAGCTAATCCAGAAAGACTACCCCAACAGGTAGTCTTTTTTTAATACATGAGAGCTGCTCGCTGATCCAAAAAATCTACTTTATTGCCTACTAATTTAGGATAATAAGTCGACCATACCTGCTGAGTATAATTTGAAGGTTTATTTGCAATGAATAAGGTAGAATGATCCCAAGTAGCTAACCAGGTCGGTTTTTTCATGTAAACATTTATAGACAGAATGATGGTCAATATATCTCCTATAGGTTTAATAGCTGCTTTATTTAATAAAATGAATTTTTTCTTTTTATAAACCCATGTATAATTAATATTCTGGTCGTAATAATGACCTAATGTATCCCTTACTCCTAAATTAGCCCAAAGCGGACTCAAGTGCCCCTGAATCCAAAGTGGGTCAAGCCTCAAATCATCTGGTGCAAAAAAATAGGATTTCATGCCTGAAATCATCACAAAAATGGGATAACCTTTATATTGTGACAAGAAAGATTGTGGATGGTTTCGTGAAGGGATTACATGAAATATGCATTCAACGCTGATCAGAAAAATTGCTAATGACATATACTTGCGCTTTCGGAAAATCAACCAACACCACAAGCATGTGACAAGCAAAAAATAGATAAAAACTTCAATCAAATGAATTTTAAGGAATGGCAAGATGGGGTGAAAAAGATAGACAAACTTAAACATGACAAAATGCAACATAGAAAAGCTAAAATCTAATAAGAAACCCAACAATTGAAATAAAAATTCAAGCTTGAAGTAAACCAAAATAGGAGATACACTAATAAATAGAAATCCTATCCCGAGTGAAATAGTAGATAATACAATTAAAATAGGGTTGAGCAATAGGAACCAAAATGGATTAGGGAATTGATAAAAATAATAAATAATTAAAGGCCAAGTAAAAATTTGGGCGGCAAGAGCCACGCAGGTTAACTCCCAAGTATTAGACATAATAAATTGAAGAGGCTTATATTGGAAATTAAATTTTATCAAAGACACCCATTTTTGTTGGAATATAAGTAATCCCAACACCGCCAAATAAGACAATTGAAACCCGGGCTCGAACATGGCCATGGGTTTAATAACCAAAAGAATGAAACACGAGAACGCCAACGTATTAATTCCATTTTGATGGTGCAAAAATGCCTTAGCAAAAAGCATCACAGAAAACATCCAAGCAGACCTCAAAACTGGGTCAGAAAAACCAGAAATTCCAGCATAGGCCCAAAGTAAAATCATCATTAAAATGAAAAAAAATATTTTGCCGTAGCGACCTTTTCGTAACAAGAATCCTAAAATGAAACTTAATCCTGCATATAGAAGGCCCACGTGCAAGCCTGAAACGGATAATATATGAATAGCGCCCAAAGAGGAGTAGACTGCCATCGTTTCAAAGTCAATACTAGATTTGACTCCCAACAGCATCGTTTTAGCCACGTCTAAATTGATTCCGCGATGCATAGCAAGCGCTAATTGTTGGGCTAAATATGATTGCCACAAGTGGAAATAGTAAACTATATTTTTATTAACAGCAGCTTCATTTAAGAGTACAAATGAATTTTTGGCAATAAATGCGGAGCCATAAATTCCTTTGGCCTGAAAATATTCTGACCAATTTTTTTCAAAGGGAAATGATGGTTGGGGAAAAGGACTCAATTTAGATTGAACAAGTAATCTACTTCCCTTCACAGGCTTATTTGCCGTTTTAGCAAGGTATATTTTAAAATTACCGGAACCCTTTTTCCAGTTCTTCTGGTCTAAAAATGCAATGCAATGAACGATTAAACCGATTGATTTAGGTTTATTTTCAGGAAAATCAATGACCTCAAAAACAAACGTATTTGTTTTATTTAAATCAAAATTTAAGATTTCAGGAGCGTTTAATCTCGCATTTAGATAGCCAGAAATAGTCAATAATAGGCTAAACGAAATACTTAACCAATCACGTTTCTTAAAAAACCTCCCAATAAAAACAGCAATGCATAGAATAATGAATAAATAAATAATTGAATTTGAAAAAAATGGAAAATAAGCAGATACGCATATTCCGATCATCCATAAAATGGCGATCCGCAGAAAAGGGAAACGAAGAAAAATAGAGTACAAAGCTTAGGCGAATAGGCCTAAAGGTAAAATTTTTTCTGACTGATCATAGCCTCTACTTGATCAGGAACTAGATATTTAATAGACTTACCATTTTGGATACAAGATCTAATATAGGTGGCAGAAATCTGCAAAATAGGCGCGTCAATCTTGATAACACTTTTATGTTGCCATAAATCAGATGTAGCTATTTCACCACGTGGATATACGTAGAGCGTAAAATAATCAAGTATCTTATCGAAATTTTTCCAACTTTTAAACTGTTCAAGGTTATCCCCGCCCAAAATCAAAGAAAATTCTTTCGTAGGGTGACGCTCAGTCAAGTGGATTAACGTATCTATTGTATAGGATGGCTTCGTTAAGCTAAATTCAATATCGCAAGATTTAAAAGCAAAATTATCAGCAATGGCCCTTTCAACTAAATCAAGTCGATCAAATTCGTGCAATAAATTTTTGCTTTTTTTATGCGGATTTTGTGGGGAAACGACAAACCAAATTTGATCCAAGGCGGTTTGATTTAATGCGGCTTGGGCAATAATTAAGTGCCCATGATGTATAGGATTAAAAGAGCCAAAAAACAATCCGACTTTCATGTTAGCTTGTGAATTGGGTGAACAATTTCTGCGCCTCTAGGATAGCCATATCTAATGTATCATTGATTAGAATTACATCAAATTTGTCTTGAAATGACCATTCAAACTTCATTTTAAAAACTCGCTTAGAGAGTGATTCTTCTGTCTCAGTACCTCTAGAACGCAGTCTTTCTTCTAAAATTTCTAAGGAAGGCACTTTAACAAAGATGGCTAAAGCCTTGTCTCCATAATACTGTTTTAACGCGAGTCCACCTTTAACGTCCACATCAAAAATTACGTGTTTTCCACTGGCCCAAATGCGCTCAATCTCTGATTTTAATGTACCATAATAGGCGCCGGAGTACACTTCTTCCCACTCTACAAAAGCACCATCATTGATCTTTTCTCTAAAATCATCAGGAGTTAAAAAATAATAATCTTGACCATTTTCCTCTAATCGGCCTCTTTTATCGCGTGTACATGCTGAAATAGAAAAGCCAAGATTCGAATTATTTTTCAATAATTCCTTTACGATGGTCGTTTTACCTGATCCCGAAGGGGCCGAAAAAATAATTAATTTACCTTCCAAAAATATTTTACTTTATATAAGCTAGCAAAATAAGGGAATAAGAATTGAAATTAGGATTAAAAACAAAAAAAGTTTTGACCTAATCTTGCTAATGATTTGATCCGGACATGATAATTGACATTTAGATTTTAGGTTTTCTTTCAGCGACAATTCTAATTCATAGCCCTTCTGACAAGGCATGCACAGATCCTTGTTGGCAAAAAACGCTTCTTTTTCAGCTACACTTGCTTCCCCATCCAAAATCTTTTGAATCAATTGCATACAATCCTGATGGTGCTCACAGCTCATTTTCATTTTAATTCACCTTAATTCATTTTTTTTAACACCTCCATTGGAAAATTAGTTCCCAGGATTTAATGACACCTTGTCAGTTATATCCCTTCGATTTCGCATAACTCACTAATTTGATTTTAAGCAAAGCCCTAGCGCGATGCAAACGTGATCTAACCGTACCAATGGGTATATCCAAAATTTTTGCCATCTCTTCGTAACTAAACTCCTCCAAGTCACATAAAATAATAATCATTCGAAAATCAACTGGGAGAGATTGGAGTGCGGCGGTGATTTCGTCTCCCAACATATCATTAACCGTTTCAGCTTGTAAATCAGCAAAGTATGCCGGTTCCGCGGCTTCATCTTCCCCTGAAATTGACTGTTCTACCCATTCAAATTCTACTTTAGAAGGGCCTCTTGATTTTTTTCGATAATCATTAATGAAATTATTTTTCAAAATCCTGAATAACCAAGCTTTCGCATAAGTGCCTGGTTCAAAAGAATTTATATAGCGATACGCTTTTAAGCAAGTATCCTGAACCAAGTCTTGAGCATCGTCTTCGTCGGCCGTCAACTTAAGTGCGAAATTATACATGGCATCCATGTGTGGCATGAATTCCTTTTCAAAAACTTGCCTCGCATTACCTAGAGAGTAAATTTTGTCTTTTACCTCGACTTCCATTAGCATGAATTTATTCGTAATATTTACGAAACATCTCTAATTGCAATTATGAAGCCAAAAATCTACGTGACAAAAAGACCTAGTTTTTTTGATTGAATAATTCAAGCATTCCGAAAACCAATGTGCCTAAAATGGCACTTGCAAAAGTTCTAAGTAGACTGTACATCAATAAAGTAGCATCAGCAGATTCCACTAGAAATAAAATCAAGTGATGCGAGAGAAGCATCACAAAAATGTAGGGAAAAAACCATAAAGCTTTCATTTCACTCAATGATACACTAGATCGCTCATCATAGCCATTCACCGGGGTTAGCAACTTAAAGAATGTAGGTCTTAAAAACGCAATAAATACGGTGGCTAGTGAATGTATACCATGCGTATTATAGAATATATCCACGACCCAGCCTATAAAGAAACCGCCAATAATTAAATAAAATAATGGAGTATGAATAGGTGCTTTTATAATGATCCAAAGGTAAATAAAACAAAAAGCCACATTCGCTAACGCCACATCCCGTAAGATAAAAATCTGAGCGACAAGGCTAAAAAAAACAATAAAAACCCATTTAATTTGAAATGAATTACCCATACTAATCAGGCTTAGGTTTTACAGTTTCCAACTTTAATTGTTGGTCCAACAAGTGATTCTTGATCACATACACATACTTTAACGTTGAGAAATTTGTTAACAACATCACTTTAATTTGATGAAATGTTTCATCTTTTTCAAGACCTACTTTTGCCACAATGCCAATTGGAATATTGGGAGGAAATACCACATTATAATCTGAAGTTACAATGGTATCACCCTTCAACACCTTTTTATATTTGGAAACATCCATCATTTCTACCACTTCTGTTTGAATACCAGGCCATTTAATGTACCCTAATTCACCAGTAGATTTAATTTTTGCCGAAACATTATTTTCAATGTGCAGTACTGAAACCACTAAAGATAAATTAGAAGTACAAGACATGACTTTCCCGACCACCCCAGTGGATGAGATGACCGCCATGCCTGGCTTGATTCCATCAACTAAACCTTTGTCAATGGTCAAATAATTCTGCGACATTTGTGTGCTTTGATCGATCACCTTACTGGCCACCGGAGCATACCGATTCAGCATGGCTGAACTAACAAAATAAGGAACCTTACTTTCCGGCTGCTTTATAGCATTTAATTTGAAGATCTCTTGCCTTAATCGAGTATTTTCTAAAGCGAGCTCCTGATTAACTTCCCCCAAATGATGATAGGTTTTTATTTCTCGACTTGTCGCTAATAAGGAAGCAGCCCAGCGATTTGTGGTGTTCAAATAAAGGACATGTTGAAAATCATCGTATTTGAAAATAGACCAAACATTAATCAACTCCAATAGAACAAACAAAAGAATAATCCTTTGTCGGATAAGGAATTGAAACAATTGATTCATGCCAAAGCTAAAATTTAAAGGAAGAAATTAAGTAATTAAAACCGCTCTATACTTATCAAGATTTTTAAGAATTTCACCCGTACCTCGTACAACAGCCTTTAATGGATCATCAGCCACATGTACTTTCAATTGGGTTTTCTTCTCAATTCTTTTATCCAAACCATGCAACATGGCTCCCCCACCAGCTAAATGAATTCCATTATGAAAAATATCCCCCGATAATTCGGCAGGAGCTCTTTGCAAAGTTTCCATAATGGCCACCTCAATCTTGGTAATTGAACTATCCAGCGCATACGCTATCTCAGAATAATTAATTAAAATCTCCTTAGGAATACCAGTCATCTGATCACGACCCCTAATCTCAAAATCGGGCGGTGCATTTTCTAATTCTGGCAAGGCCGCACCCACCTGAATTTTAATCTGCTCAGCGGACCTTTCTCCAATGACTAATTTATGCTCACGCAATAAATAATCTTTTATATCTCTCGTAAATTCATCTCCAGCGACACGAATGGAATTTTCAACAACAATTCCACTTAATGAAATAATAGCAACCTCTGTGGTACCTCCACCTATATCAACCACAAGCGATCCATTCGGCTGTTCAATATCTATTCCAATCCCAATCGCAGCTGCAATTGGCTCATGCACCATATAAACCTCACGCGCCCCAGCATGCTCCGCTGAATCCTTTACAGCTCTTTTTTCTACTTCTGTAATCCCTGAAGGAATACAAATAACCATCCGTAAAGCTGGAGAAAAAAACGAATTCCCCTTGTCCATCATCTTGATCAATCCACGCATCATTAATTCAGCTGCCGTAAAATCCGCAATAACACCATCCTTCAAAGGCCGAATCGTTTTAATATTGTCATTGGTTTTTTCATGCATCATCATGGCTTGTCGACCCACAGCCAACACTTTATTTGTGTTTCTGTCTAATGCAATAATAGATGGTTCATCTACCACCACCTGATCCTTATGAATGATTAAGGTATTTGCGGTACCCAAGTCAATCGCAATATCTTTAGTAAGAAAATTAAATAATCCCATGATTTAGTATAATTATTGGATTTAAGCTGGATTGTAAATCCACAAGGACCAAATTTACGGATAAATTATGAGCTAATTATTTATTTTAATTTAAAAATATAGGTATCCTAAAAATAATTATAAAAACATCAGGCCCTCCCTTTTTGGAATTTCACGGAATCAAAAAAGCATACTTATAGGTATATTACAATAAAACTGGGCAAAATATATTAGAAAAAAAGACTATTTTTTTTTCGAAATAATTTGGATTTATTCGCTGATTTATTAGTTTTGTCCAAGTTAAATTAAGAAAATCGTAATAATCGACGATAAAACATACGAAAATGGAAGATTATAATAAAATTATTGAGTCCTTAGGAGTAAAATTTATCAAGGCCAGAAACATTAGAATATTACAACCTATCCGAATAAAGAATTATTATGATGTTGAAAACTCGCTCTTGATATTGTACAAAGGTGAAGTTTCGTTTGGTGAGGAAGAAACACAAGTAGAAGAGGGTGATATGCTTTTTATTCCAGGAGGCAAAATGGTCAGCGTTACTTATGGTAATGCGGAAAAACCTAAGGCGGTAAATAATGAGGAGTTCATGACACATCGTGAGCTTTACTTCGACCAAAATAATGATTCAAGCGCCATCGGTAGACTAGAAAATTCATTTGGAATGGTTGCATTTGAAGCGAAGGTTTTTGATTCCGTGAATTTCTTTACATCTCTAGATATCCCTCCATTTTTAATTAAGAAAGATGAGAAGTTGGCTCAAACCATCAAAGAAATTCTCCTTGAGGATATGTCGGATGAGATTGGGAAAGGTCGGATTATCAAAATCAAAACGGAAGAAATTGTCATTGAAGTTATTCGTTATATCATTCAAAATAGATTGTTTGTTGAGCAATTAGCCACAAACAGCACCTATTTTAAAGATCCAAGGTTAATTGACATTTTTGCTTACATCAAGGATCATATCGGTGGAGATTTGTCAAATAAAGTATTAGCCAATGTGGCCAACGTATCTGAAGATTATGTAGGACAATATTTCAAAATGTTAACCGGAATTAATCCTCAGGACTATATTGAATATCAAAGAATGGAAGCTGCCGTTGGACTTTTACGTACCACTAAAAAATCCATTCGTGCCATAGGTTCTGAGGTAGGGTATAAAGACACTGCTTATTTCTGTAGAAGATTTAAGATGATGTTTGGTATTCCTGCAGGTAAAATGAGACGTCGGGAATCATTGATGAATATTTAAATTTCATTGTAATTGCATAAAAAAAAGGCCTGAATCATCAGGCCTTTTTTGTTTACATGAAGTACTTCAGTTTAACGAGTTCGCGCTCTGTTAAATACCTCCAATGGCCTCTTGGCAAATCTTTTTTAGTCAAACCAGCAAAAGTTGTTCTGTCTAGCTTAGTTACCTCATAGCCCAAATGTTCAAATATTCTTCTTACGATTCGGTTTTTCCCTGAGTGAATTTTAACGCCAATGACGTAACCATCCGGAGTAACTTTAGCTAAATCATCCACTTTGATTTCTCCATCCTCTAAGGTTAATCCCGCTTTGATTTTCTCGAAATCATCATCGGTCAAAGGCTTATCTAACTCTGCCTGGTAAATTTTTTCAATTTCATGGGACGGGTGAGTTAACCGGTCGGCCAACTCGCCATCATTGGACAATAATATTAAACCCGTTGTATTGCGGTCTAATCTTCCTACTGGATAAATACGTGCATCGCCCGCATTTTTGACTAATTCCATAACCGTTTTACGATCATTCGGATCTTCAGTGGTTGTCAAAAAGTCTTTGGGCTTATTCAATAACACATAAACTGGTTTTTCGCGATTCAATTTGCGATTGCCATATTTGACAATATCTGTAGGAGCTACTTGATAGCCCATTTCAGTGATCACTTTGTTGTTCACTTTAATTTCACCCGCCTCGATCAATTTATCCGCATCACGACGTGAACAAATTCCCGCATTCGCGATATATCTATTTAAGCGAACCATATCGCTTTTACTTTCAGCCTCTCTAATTTTTCTTTGAATTTTAGCAGGTGCCTTTTCTTTGAAACGATCTAGTTTATATTGTGGCGTATGCGCTGGACTCTCCTCATACCTATTTCTGCTCTTAAACGTATCTCTCTTTGAAAACTTGCTCGTAGGTACTCCTCGAAAATCCTTGGATGAATCTTCCGATTTTTCTCTGTCAAATACTTTTTTTGGACGCTCGGTCTCTGAACTATCAGATTGAAAGGGCTTACGCTCGCGATCTTCTGAAAATTCTCTTTTAGGGCCATCAAACTCACTGCTTGGTCTGCTTTCTGAATTTAATTCACCTCCTTGAAAAGTTCTGTTAGGTCGATCCCCCGCATAAGGTTTACGTTCAGGATTAAAGGGCTTACGCTCACGGTTTCCTGAAAATTCTCTTTTGGGCCCGTCAAATTCCCGACGTGGTCGGCTTTCTGAATTTGAATTGCCTCCTTGATAAGGTCTTGACTCTCTATTTCTTTCTCCAGAATTTGGCGTTTTGTCTGATGAGAATGGCTTATTGTAAGGCTTACGCTCACGGTCTCCTGAAAATTCTCTTTTAGGTCCGTCAAATTCCCGACGCAGGCGGCTTTCTGAATTTGAGTCTCCTCCTTGATATGGTCGACTAGGTCTATCCCCAGCATACGGTTTACGCTCCGTATTAAAAGGCTTGCGCTCACGGTCTCCTGAAAATTCTCTCTTAGGTCCGTCAAATTCCCGACGCGGGCGGCTTTCTGAATTTGAATCGCCTCCTTGATATGGTCTGCTTGGTCGATCCCCAGCATATGGTTTACGTTCTGGATTATATGGCTTGCGCTCACGGTCTCCTGAAAATTCTCTTTTGGGTCCGTCAAAAGCTCTAGGCTCTGATGAACGAAACTCGGATCTTCCGCCCCGATCGCTCGTTGGCTTAATCCCGGTACTCCGATCTGTAAAATTTTTGGTTGGTTTTCTTGCTGATGAGCCTCCGCTACTTGGACCTGAAAACTTGCGTGTGGATTCTGAACGACGTATGTCATCCTTTTCGATTCTTTTTCTCATAAAATGTGCAACATCACTGCTGGATTATTTAAGGCGTTTAGCCTTATTATTTTCTAAATTTCTGCAAAGTTACATGAAATTAATGAGCATAGCTTATTACATTTGAAAGTTCTTTTAAAATAGATGGTATTTTACAATCCGCATATGTTCAAAAAATATTCGATTTTGTTCTTATTGGGCGTTTTTTTTACTTCATGCCACACGGATAAATTAAGCAATAAAAAAGCGTTAAAGCATTTTGATAAAGGGGAATATGACCTAACGATCAAGGAATTACTCCCATTGGCTCAAAAAGGTTTCCAATTAGATCAAACCAATTATCTCTTAGGGGAATCTTATCGACTATCCAATCGGATCACACAATCTTTACCGTATTACCAACAAGCACAGGCAAAAGGTTATGTGGACAAAATGCTTCCCTATTATATGGCAATGTCTGCTAAATCCATCGGCAATTATGAATTAACAAAAAGCTATTTAAGTGAATTTGTCAAGTCAAAACCAAGCCGATTATATCAAATTAAGTCGGAAATTGAATTAGAAAACCTAGGTCAAATCCCTGATCTATTAAAAAAACAAAGTCCAGTAACGTTACAAGCACTCACAGGAAATACCTCAAAAACAGAATTTGACGCTAAAAAAATAGGGGACGAATTGATTTTCACTAGTTCCTCTAAACCTGAAATTTACAAAAACAATGGCCTGCCTTTTTTAGGAATTGTTAAAGCCCCTTTAAAAAATCCTGGCGAAATAGGGAACCAATCCATATTTAGCTCCGCCCTTTTTAAAGAAAATGCGAACGATGGAACTCCCGCATTTACCAAGGATGGAAGTACCGTTGTTTTTGCCAGAGGAAATACAGGCAAAAGCAAAGACCCTTCCCCAGATGTGGATTTATACATGTCCAAAAAAACGGGTAATGCTTGGTCTGAACCTGAACGACTTAGCATTTCAGATTCGCTAGCCTGGGATGGAAGTCCTAGCTTTTCTACTGATGAAAGAACCCTGTATTTTAGTTCCAACAGAAGAGGAGGAAAGGGTGGCGTAGATTTATACCGAGTGCCTATCGATAACTCTGGTAGGTTTGGCCGACCGATCAATTTAGGCTCCACGATTAACACTCCTGGAGATGAATTATTTCCCTATGTGAGTGCCAATGGGAAATTATACTTCTCATCAGATGGACATCCGAGCATTGGAGGTTTGGATTTATTTGTGGCAAGCCGAAATGAAAATGAAATTATAGTCGAGCATTTAGGTGTCCCTATTAATTCTATCGGCGACGACTTTGCGATCTCATTTTCCGATTCTACCCAAGGCTATATTAGTTCAAATAGGCCTGGTGGAAAAGGTGATGACGACATCTATTTTTTCAAATCCACTGGCTCTGAAGATCGTTGGTGGACGACTGCGCCACCTCCGGTCATTGATACGTTGAATAAGAAAATTATCAATTATTTTGTTCAAGTTAAGGTCGTAGATCCAACCGGAAATCCGATTGACTCCGTTAAAATTAATGTTCGAAAAAATGGTCAAACCTTATCCAATGAAAAAACCAATAAAAAGGGATTCATTGAATTGATCGATATGGCTGAAAACGACGAGCTTGTCTTTAAGTGTGACAAAGAAGACTTTATTACGGTTAGATCTAGCTTCTCCATGGAAGGAAAAACCATCCCTGAATCTTTATTGAAAAAAGAAATGACGGACACGACATTCCAAGTAATCATAACAATGGACCGACCGGAGATCGGAAAAGAGATTTCAAAATTGTATGAAATCAATTCCATTTACTATGATTTGGACAAAGCGGATATCCGCCCAGATGCCGCGGAAGAGCTAGATAAGATTGTCCAATTCTTATCAGACAATCCACAAATGAATTTGGAGCTAGGTGCCCATACGGATGCCAGGGCAAGTACCGGGTATAACTTAAAATTATCGCAAAGAAGAGCTGAATCAGCGGTCAAATATATCATTCGTCGGGGAATCGCCACCGACCGAATAAAACCCAAAGGGTATGGTGAAAGCCAATTGATCAATGAATGTTCAGATGGAGTAGAATGTCCAGAAGAAATGCACCAACAAAATAGACGGACAGAATTTAAAATTATCAAAATTAGTACTGAATAAAATGGCTAGCTACGTATTAAAAGGCGCTCAAATTGTCAATGAAGGTAAAATCATTCAGGGAGATATTCGCATCAAACAAGGTCGGATCGATAAAATTGCCTCATCTATTTCCGCCAATGCCGAGGACCAAGTAATAGATCTGACTGGAAAACATATATTTCCAGGAATGATCGATGACCAAGTGCATTTTAGGGAGCCTGGATTAACGCATAAAGCAAGAATCGCTTCGGAAGCGCGTGCAGCGGTAGCCGGAGGAGTAACTAGCTTCATGGAAATGCCCAATACTGTTCCCAATGCACTTAATCAAACATTATTAGCCGATAAATACAACATAGGGCAGGCGAGTTCTTTGGCCAATTATTCCTTTTTTATGGGGGCGTCTAATGATAATTTGGAAGAAGTCCTTAAAACATCCAAAAGAGATGTTTGCGGCCTTAAAATATTCATGGGTTCAAGTACCGGAAATATGTTGGTCGACAATGTCCAAACCCTAGAAAAGCTTTTTTCCAGGAGTGAGATGCTCATCGCAACCCATTGTGAAGATGAGGCAACAGTTCGCGCCCGTTTAGCTTTGTTTAAAGAAAAATATCCTACTGATGACGCTCCAGCCTATTTACATCCGCTTATAAGGAATGAAGAAGCTTGTTATTTGTCGTCCTCCATGGCCATCGACTTAGCCAAAAAATCCAACACGCGCTTACACATTTTACATATCAGCACGGAAGAAGAGTTAGCTTTATTTGACCATACTAAACCTGTTAAGGATAAAAGAATTACGGCTGAAGTTTGTGTACACCATCTTTGGTTTGATGCTTCTGATTATGAAACAAAGGGTAATTTAATTAAGTGCAATCCGGCTATTAAAGATGCCCGACATAAAAATGCCTTGCGCAAAGCATTGAATACGGGGGAATTGGATATTATTGCTACAGATCATGCGCCACATACTTGGGAAGAAAAACAGCAAGGGTATTGGTCAGCACCTTCTGGCTTGCCTTTAGTCCAACATCCCCTATTGATTCTATTCGAATTAGCACAAGAAGGTGTTTTGACCTTAGAAAAGATCGCTGAAAAAACTGCTCATGCGGTGGCAGACTGCTTTCAAATAGAGGAAAGAGGATATATCAGGGAAGGTTATTGGGCTGACTTGGCGATTGTAGATTTGCAAAAACCTACCCTAGTCGAAAAATCTAATTTACATTTTCAATGCGAATGGTCCCCTTTAGAAGGCAAGAAATTTACGGCAAGCATCGATTCCACATTTGTATCGGGACACTTAGCCTATTCCAATGGAAATTTTAATATGAGTCAATTAGGAAAGAGACTTCTTTTTAAACGCGATTAAAGTACGTCGTCAAAAAAGACTCTTAAATAAAACCCTAAAGATTGGTTGTATAATGCTCCGCCGCCAGAAGCTATATTAATCATACCTGTTTGATAGGTTACTCCCAAGGAAACAAAGTTTTGAGAAACAATTCCAAGGCCTACTTTGAAACCCATATCAACCCTTCTCAAATCGCGAGAAAAACTTTCACCAGAGGTTGTAGTCGTCACAAAATTAGTGGGCTTCAAAGGATTTGGACCTCTATTTACATATGTTGAATTATCCCATAATCCAACGCCAAAATAAGGGCCAGCCCAAACCGTTAGGCCTCCACCATATTCTGATAAACTACCTAATTTAATCTCTAAATTGGGACTAAAGTCCAAGTAATTTAAGGAAATGGTACGCTCAACATAAATAGAATCAGAGAAATTAGTTTTAGCATGGTACCCTCTTTGAGATAAAGAAAGTTGGGGACTGAAGCTAGCCCGAGCAGTTATTGGGTATTGCAACCCTATACCTAACTCAATGGCAGGTTTGAAAAAATAGGATTCACCTCCTGTACCATCCCCACTAAATCGAACCGACTTAGCCTCCAAATGAAAGATCTTTTTTGGCTTATATTTTTGCCCCATCACACACATGGGAACCAATAAAATAAAGAAGAAAATTGACTTGAAATACGAAGACATCATCAGGTTATTGCGAAATATTCCTCAATTTTAACCCATATTTATGTAAACACCAACAAAAGTTTATTAATTGGCTCGAATTTATGAAGAAAACTACCGGGATTCTACTCCCCTATTTTTCGCTTTCAGGGATAGAAGCTGGATTAGATGAGGCGGGAAGAGGCTGCTTAGCTGGCCCAGTAGTAGCCAGTGCAGTTATTTTGCCCAAAGACTTTACACATCCTGCACTAACCGATTCGAAACAATTAACATCCAAGCAGAGAACAAATTTAATTGACATCGTGAAACATTATGCCATTGAATATGCGATTGCAGAAGTAGACCATGAAACGATTGATCAAATTAATATTTACAAAGCTAGTATGTTAGCGATGCACCTTTCAGTAGACCAATTAAAAACCAGACCCGATCATTTACTAGTGGATGGGAATCGATTCATCAACTATCCTCTGATTTCACACACTTGCATCGTGAAAGGAGATTCAAAATATTTTTCGATCGCGGCCGCTTCTATTTTAGCTAAAACATATCGCGATGAATGGATGAAAAATGCAGCTGAAAAATACCTAGGATATGGCTGGGAGAGGAATGCTGGCTATCCCACTTTAGAACATAGAAGAGCTGTGTTAAATTTAGGACCAACAGACATCCACCGAAAAACCTTTCGTGTAGAATTAAAAGAAAAATGCTAAATTTATTTTTTTAAAACCAGCCTTGAAAATACTGCATACTTGTAAATTTTTCTTTTCCTTCCTGGTGCTTTTTTTAATTAGTCAGGAAATTGCGGCACAAGGAACACAAAATCGGCTCCTGAAAATCAATGAGCGTATAAAAAATGCGGAAGATTTCAGTCGAAAACTAGATAGTAATTATAAGAAAAGCCTTCGGATTGCTGGGGAAAGAGGCCTTAAAATAAAGGAGGATTTAGGGAATGGGAGATTTTTAAGCCTCCAACAAATCAATGAAATAGGCGAACCGCTTTATATCATAAATCACTCCAACGCACAAGCTGCAGCCACCACCAAGACAAACCAACTTTATTCTGGAGGAGGCCTAGGAATTTCTTTAAGTGGAAAATCCGATACCATGTCAGGACGATTAGCCGTTTGGGATGGTGGAAATGCTCTGGCTACTCACCAAGAATTTGGAGGTCGAATCAAACTACAAGAGAACTTAAGTACTACTGATATTCATAGTACCCACGTATCAGGAACCATGATTGCATCTGGAGTGAATGCCAATGCGAGAGGGATGTCTTTTGGCGCAGATCTTAAATTATGGGATTACAATAATGATAATGCGGAAATCAGTGATGCCTCTGTACCCAAAACGGGGCCCCCTTTATTAGTAAGTAATCACTCTTATGGCTATCAATCCGGATGGGTTTATGATTCAGGAAAAAGTAGGTGGCAATGGTGGGGAGAGGACAAAGTAAGCACCTTTGAGGATTACAAGTTTGGCTTTTATGATAACAATACACAAAATTTAGATAAAATTGCCTTTAACGCCCCCTATTATTTGATGGTCAAGTCGGCCGGCAATAGCCGTAATTCGAATGGTCCGGAGGCCGGAAAATACTATTTTCTAAAAACGTCTACCAAAGATTCCTCCAACGTTGCCAGAAGTAAAAATGACGGATATGACATTATTTCCACGACGGGAACTGCTAAAAATATATTAACCGTAGGGGCCGCAGAATCCATGTACACCATTCCCGAAAAAGGTAGTGATATTGAATTGGCAAACTTTTCAGCTTGGGGACCCACCGACGATGGCAGAATAAAACCTGATATTGTAGGAATTGGAACTGATCTTTTATCCACCAGCAATGCCTCCACCACAAGCTACTCTTACCTAAGCGGTACCTCGATGGCTACCCCGCAAGTGTCTGGATCTATTTTTCTGCTTCAACAGTTATACAATCGTCTAAATGCTAATTCTTTCATGCGTTCAGCTACTTTAAAAGGCCTCGTATTACACACAGCTTTGGATTTGGAGGCGGCAGGTCCTGACTATAAGACGGGTTGGGGTCTTTTAGACGTGGAAAAAGCGGCAAAAGTTATTACAAATACTAGTTCGTCAAACTTGATTTCGGAAGGCACGTTGTCCAACACAGCCATAGATAAACGTTCATTCATCGCATCCGGGAAAGGTGATTTGGTTGCAACGCTTTCTTGGACTGACCCGGAGTCAACGGTCTTCTCCATTACCGCTGAAAATTTAAACAACCGTAAACCTAAATTAGTCAATGACTTAGATATTAAAATTACGGATGGAACAGGAAGATTTCTACCCTTCATCTTAGACCCTGACGCCCCCGAAAAAATTGCTGAGACAGGGGATAATATCCGTGACAACATTGAAAAAATTATTATTAAAGGAGCAGTTCCTGGAAAATCATATGAAGTATCGATTTCACACAAGGGGACTTTACAAAACAGTAAGCCACAAGATTTCTCTTTGATTCTTTCAGGAATTGGTGGGAAAGCTTATTGCGCGATTACGCCAACAAGCCCACAAAATATCATCAAGTCATTGGTCGTTGGAACCTATTCGAATACCGTATCAACCTCTCAAGACTTCACCTCCACGCCTATTCCGTTAGAATTAGGAGGGTCTAACGATCTTATACTAACCTTCTCAAGTGCTGCCAGTAAAAAAATAAAAGTCGCTATAGATTGGAACCAGGATGGAGACTTTGAGGATTCAAATGAGATTATGCTAGCCAGTGACTTAATCACCACCGATAGCTATGCGGCAAAATTTAAAGTGCCGTCCAACTTAAGTATAAATCAGTATTTCAGAATGAGGGTGGTCAGTGAACTAGGGAATTCTTCTACGAATGTTTGTGGCAATTTAGGAACCGGTGAATCTGAAGAATATGTCATTCAACTCATTCAGGCATCTAATGACGTAGGAATCATGTCTATTTCTAATCCAACGAATAGTTATTGCGCCACAAACGGTCTTACATCACTCCAGGTCCGAGTGAAAAACTATGGAAGTAAATCACAAAGTAATATCCCCATCACGTTAAATTATTATCTTGAAAATGACTTACAGGGTAGTCTTACCGGCAAAATATCAAAGATTGATGCGGGTAAAGAGCAAATTATTACAGTAACCGGAACTGCTAATTGGATCGCAGGGAAAACCTACACATTTAAAGCGATTTCAAATTTAGATGTCGATCAAAATACAAACAATGATTTATTAAGTAGCAGCCAAATCATTGAAAATCCGCAAGCACCCGTTGGGACAGGTCTTTTATGTTCCGGAGCGACTTCTTTAAATTTAAGTGCTTCTCAAGGATACCCACTTTGGTATAACAACAATATATTGGCGGCATCAGGAACTACTACAACGGCCCCTTACTCGGCTAATTATACCGTAGGCTATAATGACTTTTCTGGAACCATGAAACCTGTAACAAAAAAGGAATTTGGCTCCGGCACTTATTTTGAAAATTTTGGACCCGCTCCTATTTTTGATATCAAGGTACCCATTATTCTACAGTCGGCTAGAGTCTATGTAGGGACCTCCGGGACCATAACTTTTGATGTTATAAACTATGAAAGTGGTGAATTAGTTTCCTCCATAACAAAAGATTTGAATGCCACGAGAACACAAACTAACTTCACAAAAGTAAACAACCAATTGACCGATGACAAGAATGATCCAGGCCAAATAGTTGAGCTTAATTTATCATTCCCAAAACCAGGAACTTATTTACTTGCGCAAACTTGTAGCAATGGGGCAACGATATTTCGAAGTAATAAATCGTTAACAGATACGGTAAATACCCCTACAAATCTTGGCTATCCTCATATAATACCTAATATTTTATCAATTAAAGGAGCCCTGTTTAATGGAGCGCCTATCACCACAGGATACTATTATTTTTATGACATGAAATTCAAGTCATTGGGCTGTCCAAGTCCGAGATCTGTCGTGAAAATTACAACCGCCAAAACTCCAGAAGCAAGTATTAGTCCTACAGGTATCCAAACCATTTGCGTAGGTGCTTCCATTTTAATTACTGCGAAATCTACCGACAACCCAAGTTTCCAATGGCTACTAAATGGAGCGGCTATAAGTGGCGCAATTACGTCCACCTATGAAGCTAAAAAAAGTGGAACATATCAGGTTAGGGCAACTGCGAATGGATTATGCACAAATACATCGACCGCATTAAATTTAACCATTTCAAGTCCATTGCCGCCAGCGATTACCTATGTAGACGGGACGATGAAAATAACGGGTACCGGAAACTTTCAATGGTTTGTAAATGGGGCTGTCATTCCTGGCGCCACCACATCTACCTACACCCCCGTTCAAAGTGGGGTATACTCGGTTTTCCTGAAAGATGTGAATGGCTGTAGCGCGACATCCGATTTATTGACAATCAATATATTGGCCACAGAAAAAGAAAATCCTTTTTCAATGTATGTTGCTTTTCCTAATCCCACCATAGATTTACTAAATGTGGGATTACCTCAAGCCAAGGCAGGTACGTATGCCATTGAAATTATTGATATGAATGGGCGGATTTTCCTCACAGATAAAATTCGTTTAGAGCCTGGGGCGAACCAATTGAAAATTGACATTTCTAAGATTCCCGTGGGTACTTATCTGGTTCGACTACCCGAAATCGTAAACCAACCTAGCATGAAATTTATTAAAAACTAACGGATTGTTTTGACCAAGTATCGACCACTTGTTTTGCCTGCTAACATGTCTTGCATGATATGAGGAGCTTCTTCCAAATGGATCGTTTTTACGATTTTATCCATCGAGAAATTCCATTCTTTAGAAAATTTATTCCAAACTTTTTGTTTCAACTCCAAGGGAGAATCAGCCGAATAAATGCCTAACAATCGGGCTCCTCTCAGTATAAATGGATAAATCTGTAAATGCAAATCGACACTAGATGCCATGCCGCACGCTGCCACGCATCCACCGGCCTTAAGACTTTTTAATATTTTAATTAACGTCTCTCCTCCCACCGTATCGATCGCTGCTGAGAATCGCATAGAATAAAGTGCTTTCGTTTTATCCTCGAGGAATTCCTGCCGATCGATTATTTCATCCACGCCGATTAACTTCAAAAAACCGTGTAAATCTTTTTTTCCTGTAATGGCAATAACTTCAAAACCCAAATGCTTTAATAATAAAATACTGCACATTCCTAAACCACCAGTTGCACCACTGACCACGATAGGACCTTCACTGGGGACCATGCCATTTTGTAGTAAGGCCAACATAGCCATGCCGGCGGTCAAACCGGCGGTGCCAATTTGCATCGATTTTTCGAGTGTTAATCCTGAGGGTAATTTGATGATCCAAGTGGATGGAACGGAAACGTACTCGGATAATCCTCCATGCGCATTCATTCCCAAATCGAAACCCGTAATGATCACTTGACATCCTGGTTTAAACTTGCCCGCTGGGTCATTAATCACAATTCCTGCTGCATCGATCCCAGGAATATGAGGAAAATTTCGTGTAATGCCTCGGTGCCCAGAAGAAGAAAGTGCGTCCTTGTAATTTAAAGAGGAATAAAAAACTTGCACAAGAACCTGCTCGGAATTTAAAACATTCATGGGAATATTTGAAACGGAAGTTACAAAAGTACCCTCCCCATTTTCACTCGTCCATAAACCTTTAAAAGTTTCCATCATTAATTCTTTGTCCAAAGGAAAATCATTCGAGGCGAATTTTGATCATCAAATGAATTTAATTGATAATCACCTAATAAGCCTGTCCAGGTGAGGCCTGCATTAAATGCATACTCCATGAAATCCGGTTTGGAAATTAATTCAACCTTTTCTTCAAAATGAAATGTCACCTGTTGATCCATAAAATCAATCGACTTATACAGAAAACTATTTTCGGCCCAGCGATTTATTTCGAATGAAATGCCTTGTTTGATTACTGTCTCTTGGCTAACTAAATGATTAAGTACATAAGTAGGATTGAAGAAATCCATTAAAAAAATACCTCCTGGCTTTAGCGCGTCACTTAATGAATTGAAAGCCGCTTGATTATCGGATTTTACATCAAAATAACCAAAGCTAGTAAAGAAATTACAGACCCACTCATAGACTCCCGCATTAGGCAACGGGTCTCGAATATCATGTACAAAAAAAGATAAATTTTCAGTAGAATAAAGATTAGCCGCCTCTATGTTTTTAGGAGACAGATCAAATCCGTCGACTTTAAATCCTAGTTCATGTAATGTTTTGGCATGTCTTCCTTGTCCACATGCGGCATCTAAAACATGGGTATTTTTAGGGGTTTTTAACTTTTGCTGAATAGCCTTTATGAAAGCTGAAGCTTCATTTTCATCTCTTTGATCATATAAAATATGGTAATAAGGAGAGTCAAACCAGGTACTAAACCATTTCAACTTAGACATTATATACCAGTTTCAGTCAATTTTAAAAAATCCTGGTAGGCTAATTTAATGCCGTCTTCCAATGCTATTTTATGGTGCCAACCAAGGCCATGAAGTTTAGAAACATCCATCAATTTTCTAGGTGTACCATCGGGCTTTGATGTGTCCCAAATTATTTCACCCTTAAATCCAACGATTTGTTTCACAAGAGCTGCTAAATTTTTAATTGTTACGTCTTCACCGGTACCTATATTGACCAATTCAGATTCATTGTAATTTTCCATTAAAAATAAACATGCTTCCGCAAGATCATCTGCATGCAAAAATTCTCGCATGGGCGATCCTGTTCCCCAGAGAGTCATTTCAGAAGCAGATTTTTCCTTGGCCTCATGAAATTTGCGAATCATCGCAGGTAACACGTGTGAATTAACTAAATCATAATTGTCATTTGTACCGTACAAGTTCGTCGGCATGACCGATATAAAATTACATCCATATTGTGCCCGATAGGCCTCGCACATTTTAATTCCGGCAATTTTAGCGATTGCATAAGGCTCGTTCGTTGGCTCTAAATATCCACTCAATAAATAGGACTCCTTCAGGGGTTGCGGTGCTAATTTTGGGTAAATACAAGAAGACCCTAAGAACATTAATTTCTTAACTTTATTTAGATATGACCCATGGATAATGTTGTTTTGAATCGCTAAATTTTCATATAGAAAGTCGGCTCTATAGGTGTTATTTGCCACGATTCCGCCAACTTTCGCCGCGGCTAAAAATACATAATCCGGCTTTTCAACGTCAAAGAAATCTGCGACTTGCTGTTGATTTCTTAAATCTAATTCAGTAGATGTCCGGGTCAATAAATTAGTGTACCCTAATGATGTTAATTTTCGAACGATCGCGGACCCAACCATTCCTCGATGGCCAGCTACATATATTTTAGACTGTTTTTCCAATTCAATAAATTTTTAATCCAATAACATTTTAAAATTTAAGCAAATTACATATTATCACGCATCTAATCATTTTAATTTCTAATTTTGAGAAATTTTTTAGCGACCTGTGCGTTAATCCAAACATGAGTATTCATAATTTATATATTTTGTTTTTGGGACTCTTTGGCACAATGGCCTATGGTCAAAACAATGCAATCACCTCCAACAAAAAACCAGTAATAGATACCACGGTTAAATCCAAAGGATTTCTAGGAGGTAGACTATCGACTGGGCTAGAAAGTAGCCTTGATAAAGTTAAGCAAGAAAGTGCGGATTGGAAAAAAGAAAGCCGGGCCTTTATTGAAGAAATGGGGATCAAAGATATTGGAGTAAAAGCGAGTATTGCTTCGAGAAAAATTAAGAAAAAAATTGTTGTTAAAGATGAATATGCAAACATTAAGACGGATCGACGCTTGGGACAATATGGCAGTGGAAACCGAAGTACAGTAGAGGAAATAAATGTGGTCAAATTTGTAGAAGATGAATCCTTTAGCGCTTATGCACAGGAAATCTGGTGGTTTGATCCAAATCAGTCTCGCATCGTAAACTCATCCATTAAAGACAATAAAACCGCGCAAATCTGCCATGGTCCGTTCAAAAAAATAGTCAATAATGTCATCGTTGAACAAGGGTTTTTCTATATGGGTACAAAAGATGGTCGCTGGGAAACTTTTGGACCTGAAAATGAGTTAGAGACTAAGGTATATTATGAACGTGGCTTTTTAGCTGGTTCAAGGATTACGTATCATGACGACGCAAAAAAGAAAATAAAGCAAGTGGTGCCTAATTTTTATGGAAAAATAAGAGGTAATTATTTATCTTTTTATCCGAGTGGTAATTTAAAAGAAGATGGTAAATTTGATGACTCAATCAGAATAGGCCGTTGGCGTGAATATTACGAATTCGGCACAGGAGGAAGATTAAAAAAAGAATGGCGATATGGGAAAGATAAATTTGATGTATCGGAACCTGTATTAATGGTAGAGCGAGATTCCCAAGGGAAAATTATCTATCAGAATAATCAAAAATTTGATTAATGAAAGCATTTTATTTGTTTATGGTATTGTTTTGGTCTCTTGGAATGATGTTTTATTCTCAAGAAGCGCAATCTGCCATTTCAAAAAATAACACATCTCAATTCACGTGGCATACGGAAGAAAGTTTTCATGCCCATGAAACCACGCATCCTTTAAACTCATCCAATAACGCTGAAGAGGAACAAGATGACGAAGTAAATGATGAAGATGAATTTAATTTAAAGTGCTTTTTTTCAAAAAAAGACATTCCATTTACTCCAATTCATTTTTTGGAGAATTTAATTTCAACACATTCACAAGCTAGGCTTTCAAAGCCCTTTTTAAAACCTCAATTCACCCCTCCAGACTTTATATTGATTAACAAAATTAATTTTTAAAAAAATTTAACTAATCAATATGAATATTACTTCTAATATTAAAGCAATCATTTCAGGTGATTGGAAATCAGGCATTGCAGTATTTTTAGTCGCATTGCCTTTGTGTCTTGGAATTGCGCTCGCCTCAGGAGCGCCATTAATGTCAGGCTTAATTGCTGGAATAATAGGGGGTGTTATTGTTACCCTTATTTCAGGGTCTGAATTATCTGTCAGTGGACCAGCAGCTGGGCTTACCATTATTGTAGCTAATGCCATTACAACACTAGGTTCTTTTCAAGGATTCTTAGTGGCTGTTATTTTAGCAGGCCTTATCCAAGTAGCATTAGGTGTCCTAAAATTGGGCAAGATTGGGAGCTTTTTCCCTTCTTCCGTAATTCGAGGCATGCTGGTTGCCATAGGCATTGTTATTATCTTAAAGCAAATTCCACATGCGATTGGGGATGATTTAGATTTTATAGGAGAGTTTGAGTTTACTCAAAGTTCTGATGGACAAAATACATTTTCTGAAATCCTATCAGCTTTTGATACCCTAAAACCGGGAGCATTTATCATCGCATTTTCAGGGCTTATCATTTTGTTTTCTTGGCCCTGGATTATTCGAAAAATTGCGTTTTTAACGGCAATTCCTGCTTCCTTGTGTGTGGTATTGACTGGGGTTCTAATAAATGAACTACTAAAAACATATTCTCCTGAAATGTATTTGGGTAATTCACAAGAGCACATGGTTAATTTGCCTTTATTCAATTCAATTGGCGAATTAGCTGGTGGGCTTGCCAGACCAGATTGGAATTTTTTGACTAATCCTGCCATCTATTCCATTGCCATCACACTGGCCATTGTGGCCAGTTTAGAAACATTGCTTTCGTTGGAGGCCATCGATTCTTTAGATCCTTTAAAGCGAATTTCGTCGGCCGACAGAGAATTGGTTGCTCAGGGAGTTGGCAATTTAACGAGTGGCTTATTGGGTGGGTTACCCATTACATCTGTGATCGTTCGATCTTCAACAAATGTCTATGCCGGTGGAAAAACTCGAATGTCAAGCTTCATACATGGTTTATTGTTAGTGGTAGCAGTTCTATTCCTACCTCTATATTTAAATAAGATTCCATTATCTTGTTTGGCTAGTATTTTACTGTACACCGGATATAAATTGGCCCATCCTAAAGAATTCAAAAAAATATTTGCCGAAGGTTGGAAACAATGGATTCCGTTCATCGCAACCATCATTGCGGTTGTAGGAATAGATTTGTTATGGGGGATTTTTATTGGTACGTTTATTGGTTTGATTTTTGTAGTTCTAACCAATTACGAATCTGTATTTTCCGTCTTCTATAATGGAAATGAGGTATTAATTAAATTCCAAAAAGATGTCACTTTCCTTCATAAACTGTCGCTAAAAGAAGCATTTAGAAAAATACCTACGGGTTCGGAGGTCTACATTGACGCATCAAAAGTGCATTTCATGGATCATGACATTAAATTATTAATCAGTGAATTTATTTCAACGGCCAAAGAACGTGGCATTGATGTTGATTTTAAACAAAAACAAAAATAAAAATGAAAGAATATAAAAAACTACTTCTAAGTAATAAGGCATGGGCCAGCGAGCGTCTTGAAGTGGACGAGCATTATTTTGACGATTTATCTAAGGATCAAAATCCACTATTTCTTTGGATTGGTTGCGCAGATTCTAGAGTACCGGCTGAGGAAATTACCCATGCAGATCCAGGTGAAATTTTTGTTCATCGAAATGTGGCTAACATGGTGGTTCACACAGACATGAACCTTTTATCCGTTTTGCAATATGCTGTTGAAGTTTTAAAAATCAGGCATATCATTGTATGCGGTCATTATAATTGCGGGGGCGTAAAAGCTGCCATGACCAATAAGGACTTTGGCTTAATTAATAAATGGTTAAGAAACATCAAGGAGGTTTATGAAAAACACTATGATGAGTTGCAGGCCATTGGAGATGAACAATCTCGCTTTAATGCAATGGTGGAATTGAACGTTAAAGAACAAATTCAAAATTTGGCTAAAACAACCATCGTACAAAAAGCGTGGGGAAATAGTCAATTACCTCATTTGCACGGATGGGTTTTTGATATTCATAAAGGTGAAATAAAAGAAGTGGTAAATATTTCTGCTGGAGAGTGGGAGAGCCCTGTCTTTAAATACGAATTTGAATAAATGAAAAAGGCCTGAAAATTCAGGCCTTTTTTTTCTACAAATTTGTTTTAATTTTTAACTCGTCTAGCTGAGCTTGAGCGAGTGGGGATGGCGAGTCAATCATGACATCTCGGCCCGCATTGTTTTTAGGGAATGCAATGTAATCCCGAATCGAATCAGTGCCTCCAAACAACGAGCATAAGCGGTCGAAACCAAATGCTAAGCCACCATGTGGAGGAGCGCCATACTCAAAGGCGTCTAATAAAAAGCCGAATTGAGCTTTGGCCTCATCAGGAGAAAAGCCTAACACTTCAAACATCTTCGATTGCAAATCCTTTTGGAAAATACGAATCGATCCACCTCCTACTTCCACCCCATTAATGACTAAATCGTACGCATTTGCTCTAACTTTTCCGAAATCTCCGGCCTCCATCAAAGGAATATCTTCCGGTTTTGGACTCGTAAATGGATGATGCATCGCAAACCAGCGGTCTTCCTCTTCCCCATATTCTAATAATGGGAAATCGACTACCCAATGAACTTGATAATTATCTGGATCTCTCAAGCCTAATCTTGTCCCCATTTCTAAACGAAGTTCATTTAGTTGCTTACGCACTTTATCGCCATCACCTGATAAGATTAAAATCAAATCTCCTGGTTCAGCGTTGCAAGCTTGTGCCCAAATGGCAAGATCCTCTTCGCTATAAAATTTGTCTACCGAGGATTTCACAATCCCGTCAGGTTGAACACGCGCATAAATTAATCCTTTAGCTCCTATTTGTGGTCGGCGTACAAAATCGGTCAACTCATCTAATTGTTTACGTGTATACTCCGCGGCCCCTTTCACGCAAATTCCTACCACTGTATTAGCAGAGTCAAACACCTGAAAATCTTTCCCTGAAGTTAAATCCACCCCTTCTGCTTTAAATTCAACAAATTTCATGTCAAACCTAATATCAGGCTTATCTGATCCATACCATTTCATGGCATTCGCGTAGGTCATCCTTGACACCGCACCAATATCGATTTTCTTAACCTGCAAAAACAAATGTCGGATCAACCCTTCAAACATATTTAATATATCTTCTTGCTCCACAAATGACATCTCGCAATCAATCTGCGTAAATTCCGGTTGGCGATCTGCGCGCAAATCTTCATCCCTAAAACATTTGACCAATTGGTAATAGCGATCAAATCCCGACACCATCAATAATTGCTTAAATGTCTGCGGGGATTGAGGAAGGGCATAAAATTCCCCTGGATTCATGCGGGAAGGAACTACAAAATCTCTAGCACCTTCAGGAGTTGATTTAATCAACACAGGTGTTTCCACCTCAATAAAATCCTTGTTATCTAAGTAATTACGAACTTCCCTAGCCACTTGGTGACGTAGACGAAGACTCTCACGGATCGGATTTCTTCGTAAATCTAAATACCGATATTTCATTCGAATATCATCCCCTCCATCCGTTTCGTCCTCGATTAAAAAAGGCGGAAGTTTTGCCGGATTCAAAATTCGGATGTTTTTAATTTTTATTTCAATATCGCCAGTGGGCAATTTATCATTCTTGGCTAAACGCTCCACGACAACACCTCTAGCCTCTATCACAAACTCGCGGCCCAAACCTCTTGCGATGGCAAGTGCCTCAGTACTCGATTTTCCTTCTTCTAACATCAACTGCGTTATGCCATAACGGTCTCTTAAATCCACCCAAATCATCCCTCCTTTATCTCTTGATTTATGAACCCAGCCACATAAAGTCACTTCCTGACCTACCTCTGTGATCCGCAATTCTCCGTTCGTGTGTGTACGTAACATATTTTCTTGTGCCAATTAAATTTGTGCAAAATTACTGAAATTGGATTGAGGGAAAAACATTTAGCTGTTTATTCTTTAAATCCTTAATTTAGTGCTTTGAAATTTTTATAGATTAATGGCTCATTTTGGAATAGTCGGTTCAGGTATTGGCGGGATTGCATTAGCCATTCGCATGGCTTGTTTGGGCCAAAAAGTAGTTGTTTTCGAGGCCAATGGATATCCCGGTGGCAAATTATCACAAATTGATTTAGGTGGCTATCGCTTCGATGCGGGCCCTTCTCTTTTCACTTTGCCCAAGCTTGTAGACGAGCTTTTTGAGCTCGCTGGCAAAAACCCAAAAGATTATTTTAATTACGTCCGATTGCCTGAAATTTGTAAATACTTTTGGGCCGATGGAACTCAGCTTTCCACCCATGCGAATCCAATGGAAACCGCCTCGGAAATGGCCAAAATCTTAGGAGAGGACGAAGCCAATATAGCTGAATTTTTAAAGGGACTTCAATATAAATATGAAATCATTAGTGAACTTTTTTTAGAAAATTCACTTCAAGATCTCAACACGTGGACCAGTAAAAAGGCCATGAGGGGCTACCTGAACATACCAAATTTGGGTTTGTTTTCAACTATGCATGCCTACCATGCGAGAAAATTTAAACATCCAAAAACGGTTCAGTTATTTGACCGATATGCCACCTATAATGGCTCAAATCCGTATCAAACCCCTGCGACATTATCCGTTATTCCTAACTTAGAATATAACATTGGTGCATTTATGCCAGTGGGGGGCATGATTTCCATTACCAACTCATTATGCCAATTGGCCAAAGAATTAGGTGTCGAATTTAGGATGAATGAGAAGGTGGAGGAAATTGTGACTGAGAACCAGCGAGCCGAGGGTATAAAAACAGCCAAAGGTTTATTTGCCTTTGATCACGTTGCGAGTAATATGGACATTAGGCCAAGCTATAAAAATCTGTTGCCCCAAATTCAAGCCCCGAAAAAGCTTTTGAACCAAGAACGGTCGAGCTCCGGTGTTATATTTTATTGGGGAATGAATCGAAAATTTGATGCCTTAGGGGTTCATAATATTTTCTTTTCAGATCATTACAAGGAGGAGTTCAAATGTATTTTTGAGGAAAAAACGTTGTTAGATGACCCTACGGTTTACCTCCATATTTCGAGTAAAGTAGCCACAGAGGATGCCCCAGAAGGTTGTGAAAATTGGTTTATATTAATCAACGCACCCGCAAATGAGGGTCAGGATTGGGATGATTTAGTTCGAAAAACAAAAGCGAATGTCATTCAAAAAATTTCAAAATGCTTAGAGATGGATGTTGGACCCTACATCGTCGCGGAAGACATTTTAGACCCACGTTCGATCGAAAATAGAACTTCCTCATCAGGGGGTGCGCTTTATGGAAATGCTTCTAATAATAAATTTGCGGCGTTTTTGAGACATCCTAATTATAGGTCTGCGATTAAAAATTTATATTGGGTGGGTGGAAGTGTACATCCTGGAGGGGGAATCCCATTATGTCTTTCTTCTGCTAAAATTGCCGCCAAACAATTTCAAGAAAATAATTAATTTTACATTTTAAAATAAGATTAAAGATGATACAAAGACCACAATCCATTTTTTTAGCCATCGTTGTTTTAGCACAAAGTTTAGTAGGATATGGTTTACCTATATGGGCAAAAACGGGTAATTCGGGACAAAGTGCAGAAATGACTAATACACACTGGACCATCTCCCAAAACGGGGCTATTGTTAGTGATCATTCCCATCTTGCACTAGCCCTATTGTTAATCGCATCGACGCTTTTAACAATACTCATCCTATTTTCATTTAAAAATAGAGTGCGCCAAATGACCCTGGGTCTTATAAATTCATTATTAATAGCTGGTTCGATGGCCTATACTTTTTGGATTATTTTCAAACAAGCGATGCCTGTTTTTGAACCGGAAAACCAAGGAGCTTATGGCTTCGGATTTTATGCCATGGTCGTCGCATTATTGGCTAATATGATTGCAAATCGCCTCATCCGAAAAGATGAAATGTTGGTACAATCCTCAAACAGAATGCGTTAGGCCGATTTAATTACACATATTTAAGTCGATTATTCCATTTGAAATGAAAGTTCATAGCGTCATTTCCTGATAAAATTGGACTCAACCTTAATTACTAATCTTTTTTGCTATGGATTGGATATTTTTGTTTAATTTCAAATTTAGAAGGTTTTCTAAGGGTTTGAATAAATGATTAGAAAACAAAAGGACAAAACAATTCAGCCGACTTGAACTATATGCCGATTACTATAACAAAAGAATTACTGAGTAAAGAACTGAAAAAAACCTTTGGGTTTAGTCAATTTCGAGGGGAGCAGGAAGCCATCATTCAAAATACGTTACAGGGAAATAATAGTTTTGTCTTAATGCCTACGGGCGCTGGTAAATCTCTTTGTTATCAACTGCCAGCTATTGTCTTACCAGGTACAGCGATTGTCATTTCACCGTTAATTGCCTTGATGAAAAATCAGGTGGACCAAATGGTTGCTTTTGGCATCAATGCGCAGTTTTTAAATTCTTCATTAACCCGCGCTGAAATAAATCGGGTGAAAAGCGAAGTGATTAATGGCCAGGTAAAGTTATTGTATATCGCCCCTGAATCATTAAATAAGCAAGAAAATTTAAACTTTTTAAAGCAGGCCAATATCTCTTTTGTAGCGATCGATGAGGCACATTGTATCTCTGAGTGGGGGCATGACTTTAGGCCTGAATATAGAAAGATTAGAACCATCATTGAGTCCATTAATGATAAAATGCCTATCATAGCTTTGACCGCGACGGCCACTCCAAAAGTACAGCAGGACATTCAAAAAACGCTTAATTTAGAAGATGCGCATGTTTTTAAATCTTCCTTTAATCGTAAAAATCTGTATTATGAAATTCGATCGAAGAAGGATATTGATAAGCAATTAATTCGTTACATTAAATCAAATAGCGGAAAGGCTGGAATTATCTATTGTTTGAGTAGAAAGAGAGTCGAGGAAATTTCGGATTTATTATTGGTCAATGGCGTAAAAGCACTACCATACCATGCGGGTTTGGAACCACAAGTACGGATGACTAACCAAGAAGCTTTTTTGAATGAAGAGGTGGAGGTGATGGTCGCTACGATTGCTTTTGGCATGGGAATTGACAAACCTGATGTTCGTTTTGTTATCCATTATGATGCGCCTAAATCATTAGAAGGATATTACCAAGAAACCGGTCGTGCAGGAAGGGATGGTCTAGAGGGTACTTGTATTTTGTTTTATACGTACGACGATATTTTAAAATTAGATAAATTCAATAAAGACAAGGCGGTTTCAGAAAAAGAAAATGCCAAGTTATTGTTGACTGAAATGGTGTATTATGCCAATCTAGGGGTTTGTAGAAGAAAACAATTATTGGGTTATTTTGGAGAGTACATGGCTGACAATTGCGGATTCTGCGATAATTGCATGCACCCTACACCCACCTACAAGGCAGAACAAGAGGTTAGTTGGGTTTTAGAAGCCATCAAACAAACGGGAGAAAATTTTGAGGCAGAGCATATTGCAGATGTATTAGAAGGCAAAAGCAATCCATATATTACTAGCAATGAACAAGCCAAGCTTTCGGTTTTCGGAGTGGGGAAAGAAGTTTCTTGGAATAAAGTCGTGGAAGAAGACGAGGATGAGGACGATGAAGATGAGGATGGAAATCCTAAAAAGCCGCAAATGCGCAAAAGATCTGCTAAAGAACCTAATCCAGAAAGTGTAAAATCGCCATGGATTTCGTTTATCAAACAGGTTTTGATTTATGGTTTGTTGGAGAAAGATATTGAAAATTATGGAATTTTAAAGATTACGGAGAAGGGCCATGCATTTTTAAAAGACTCACATCCTTTAACATTTTCCAAAGACCATGATTATGAAAAAGAGGCTATTGATTTAGAAAATGCGGAGGAAAGTTTAGCATTAGGCGCAAAGGCTTATGATGATGCGTTATTTGAGCTATTAAAGAATCTTCGAAAAAAGGTAGCCAAAGAGAAGAATTTACCTCCTTATGTTATTTTCCAAGATCCATCTTTAGAGGAAATGGCCACCACATATCCCGCAACACAGGAAGAAATGGCCCAGATTAATGGAGTTGGGATGGGGAAAGTGGTGAAATTTGGAAAACAATTCCTTGATGCCATCATTCGATATGTGGAAGAAAATGAAATAGAGACTGCAAAGGAAGTAGTTGTGAAATCGACGGTTAATAAATCAAAGATTAAAATACATATTATCCAGCAGGTTGATCGTAAAATTGATTTAGATATTATTGCGGAGCAAAAGGAAATCTCCATGGTGGATTTAATTCAAGAGATTGAAACCATTTGTTATTCAGGGACTAAATTGAACTTAGATTATTTTATTAATCAAGTGATAGAGCCTGACAAGCAGGATGAGATTTTCGAATATTTTATGAGTGCAGATTCTGATAATATTGCCACGGCATTAGAAAACTGTAACATTGAAGACGTAAGTGAGGAGGAGCTCCGATTAATGCGGATTAAATTTTTAAGTGAATTAGCGAATTAGAACTAACATTTAGTATGAATGTATTGATATTGGGATCGGGGGGACGTGAGCATGCATTTGCATGGAAGATTTCTCAAAGTAATTTGTTGAGCGATTTATTTATTGCCCCTGGTAATCCTGGAACTGCTAATTTGGGAACAAATTTAGCCGTGGGAGTGACTGATTTTGAGGGAATTGTCGATGCTATACGAACCCATAATATTGAGTTGGTCATTGTAGGTCCGGAAGAGCCATTAGTTCGAGGCATACGTAATTTCATAGAGTCCCGAGCAGACTTACAACACGTAGGAATTGTGGGACCGGGTTCTGATGGGGCTCAATTGGAGGGGAGCAAGGATTTCTCGAAAAATTTTATGCATACATACGGCATACCTACTGCTGCTTCTAAAACATTCACTAAAGAGACTATTGAAGAAGGTTTGCTTTATTTAGAAGAGCAAAGTCTACCTATTGTTTTAAAGGCGGATGGCTTAGCTGCTGGGAAAGGGGTTATTATAGCCCAAAGTCTACAGGAGGCTAAAGATTCGTTGGAAGAAATGCTTTTAGAGTCCAAATTTGGCGCTGCATCTGAAAAAGTCGTTATTGAACAATTTTTAAGAGGTATCGAACTTTCTGTTTTTGTATTAACTGATGGTGAGAATTACGTAGTTCTACCGGAGGCAAAGGATTATAAGCGAATTGGAGAAAATGATGAAGGTTTAAATACGGGCGGAATGGGCGCTGTTTCCCCTGTTCCATTTGCTACGGCTAAATTTATGGAATTGGTCAAAACGAAAGTGATCGATCCGACCTTGCATGGACTTAATGCAGAAAAAATTAAATATCAAGGATTTATATTTATTGGCCTAATGAATCATGAAGGCGAACCTTATGTCATCGAGTACAATGCTCGGATGGGTGACCCTGAAACTGAGGTAGTATTACCAAGAATCGAATCTGATTTCCTATCTTTACTGATTGCTTCCTCTAATGGTACCTTGAGCGAACATGTTTTACAGATTTCAAGTCAGTACGCAGTTGCGACGATGGTCGTTGCTGGAGGATATCCCGAGAATTATAGAAAAGGGGATGTCATTTCAAATTTAGAAAAAATAGAGGATGCCTTCATTTTCCACGCGGGAACCCAGGAAAAAGAGGGAGAAATAGTAACAAGTGGAGGCCGAGTAATGGCCTTTACAGGTACCTCAAACACCTTAGAAAATGCCATTCAAAAGTCGCAAAAGGCGGCCATAACGGCAAAATATGAGGGTAAAAATTTTAGACGAGATATCGGCTTAGATGTTCTTAGATTTAAGAATTAATAGCTGATTTACATATAAAAATATGGGATGTAAGTCGTGCTCCACAGGATCATGTGGATCGAAAAAAGTTGAAGGAGAAGTTGTAGGCTGTCAAAGCAATGGCAGTTGTGGCACAGGTGCTTGCAATAAAATGAATGTTTTTGATTGGCTATCTGATTTAGATGTCCCTCAATTTCAACGTTTTCAAATCGTAGAAGTAAAATTCAAAGGAGGAAGAAAGGAATACTTTAGAAATTCCACTGAACTTATTTTACATACTGGAGATCCAGTCATGATCGAATCTTCTACGGGCATTCACATGGGTGTGGTTTCCTTGCAGGGGGAACTAGTTAGACTCCAATTGCTGAAAAAGTCAATCAAAGACGACGAGAATCTAAAAAATATTGTTCGAATTGCCAATGAAAAGGATTTGGAAAAGCATGAGCAGGCAATTGCGAGGGACTTACCTACCATGTACCGAGGTCGACAAATCATACAAGATTTGAAGTTGAACATGAAGCTTTCTGATGTTGAATTTCAGTCTGATGGCACTAAAGCTGTATTTTATTATTCTTCGGATGACCGAGTTGATTTCAGAGAATTAATTAAATTATTAGCTACTGAATTTAAAATTCGGGTAGAAATGAAACAAATTTCTTTACGCCAAGAGGCGGGAAGATTAGGGGGTGTTGGAATATGTGGAAGAGAATTATGTTGTTCTACGTGGCTGACCGACTTTAAAAACGTAACTACGGCCGCAGCTCGCTATCAAAATTTATCCTTAAATCCTGTAAAATTAAGTGGACAATGTGGCCGTTTGAAATGTTGTTTAAACTATGAATTAGAGACTTACATGGATGCTTTAAAAGGCATACCAACGATCGAAGGACGGATAAAAACGAAAAAGGGAGAAGCGGTATTACAAAAAACAGATATTTTCAAAAGAATGATGTGGTTTGGAATTGTAGGGGAAGAGGCTATTTGGATTCCTGTTTCCTGTGACCGTGTCCAAGAAATTATCGATTTAAATAAAAAGGGTATCATCCCAAAGTCATTCGAAGATCTAAATCCAGATGCTCCGGTGGTTGAAAAATTGAGTTTATCTCAATTAAATTCAGATTTGGATCGGATGGATAAAAAATACGGGGAGTCTAAAAATAAAGGCGGATTTAAAAAAGGGCCAAATGAAAACCGGTTTAGGGACAATGACCCGAATAGACCAAGGCCAAATTTCCAACAAAGACCTAAGCCAAATAATCCGAACCAAAAAGGTCCTGATGCCATTAGCGCCAGCGAAGGTACTCCAGTTTCCAATGGGCCAATGGGCGATAGCCAATCCCCAGAAAACAGTGCCACTCCAAAGCCATTTAAGAAAAAGTTTAAAAAGAAATTTAAACCAAGACCACCAGGAAATGCACCTGATACTCCTCAAGTTTAGATATAAGCAAATCACTTCCTGCTTAAGTTTACCATGTATCACAGGCTTATTATTTGTATTTGTAATTCTAGGTTGTAGTGGAAATGAGCTTGTCAACGAAAGGCAATCAATGGGTGAGATGGGTTGGATACAAAAAAACAAATTAGAAATTCCGTTTCAAATTACAGATACTTCTCACCTATATGATATGCAGGTGGCTATCCGACAAACGAATACGTATTCTTTCTATAATTTATATTTCATTTCAGAAATTTTGAGTGAGGATGGAATTAGCTTTAAAAAAGCGGAGGCTGAAGCCATTTTTTATGATGCAAAATCAGGTAAACCTAAGGGTTCAGGATTAGGTGATATGTATAGTCATTCTTATACCATTTTCAAAAATTTAAAGTTTCCTAAATCAGGCGCCTATCGAATACTATTACAGCAAAACATGAGAATGGATACCTTAGAAGGGATCGTTTCAGTGGGTGCCTCTTTAATAAAAAAAGAAATAAGGGATGGCGAAATTAGATGAAATAGATAAAAAAATACTTGCCTTTTTGCATGAGGATGCCTTTTTGTCGAATAAGGAAATGGCGAGCCGTTTGGGCATGAGTGCCACGCCCATCCATGAGCGAATCAAGCGTATGGAAAAAGATGGAGTTATTACAGGGTATAAGGCTATTATTAACCCCAATAAATTAGGTAAATCCCTAACTGTATTCTGCGATATATCATTAAAAGAACATGCAGCTGAATATTTAAATCAATTTGAGAAAGATGTCATGGAATTATTGGAAGTACAAGAATGCTATTGCGTTTCTGGACAAAGTGATTTTTTGTTAAAAATTGTGGTGGCCGACATGGATGAGTACCGTCATTTTATATTGCACAAATTGGCCAGTTTAAAAAACATCGGAAATGCCCAAAGCCATTTTGTGATGAATCAAACCCAAAATGAACATATATTACCTTGGTTAACTAATTAAAATAAAATTTGCCTACAATGGAGGATAAAAGAATGTTCGAATTTCCTTATCTTAGAAAATTAATAAACCTTTGAATACGCATACATGAATAAGTTTACGAAAACAATCATCAGCTTAATAGCGATTATTTTAATTTTAGGATTAGCATTTTATCCTAAAATTAAAAAGACTTTTTCCGCTTCAGAATCAAAAGATAACATGAAGGGTAAAGAAAAAGAGAAAGGTGGTCCGGGTGGAAAAGGTGGAAAAACAGCTGTCATCGTAACGGTAGTGAAGTCAACTAAATTAGATGATATTTTAAGTTCCACAGGAAGTATATTGCCTAATGAAGAAGTAGAAATTCGCTCTGAAATAGCAGGAAGAATTATTTTACTGAACATCAAAGAAGGTGATAATATTCAAAAGGGCACTGTTTTATTACGAATAAATGATGATGAGTTACAGGCTAGATTAAAAAAATTAGGGTTCAATAAAAAGTTAGCTGAGGATAATGAAGGAAGGCAAAAAGTGCTTTTACAGAAAGAAGCAATTTCGCAAAGGGAATATGATATTGCTGTAAATTCCGTGAATACTATTTCTGCCGACATTGAAGATTTAAGATCACAAATATTAAAAACTACATTAAAAGCTCCATTTGCTGGGAAAGTTGGCTTTAGATACGTGAGTATGGGAAGTTATATATCTCCGGCCACTAAGATTGCCACGTTAACTAATACGAATCCAGCCAAAATAGAATTCTCTATTCCAGCTAAATATGCAACAGCGATACGTCAAGGAAGTACGATAGAATTTACAACGGAAAATGAACAAAAGACCTTTATTGGTAAAGTATATGCGATAGATCCTAAAATAGACCCATTAACACGTACTTTACAAATTAGAGCTTTATCGGCGAATCCCACAAACTTGTTGGTTCCAGGAGCCTATGCTAAGGTTAATTTGATTTTAAAAAGTAAAGGGTCTGCTATACTAATCCCTACTGAATCCGTTATTCCTGAGGCTAAAGGCAGCAAGGTTTTTCTTGTAAAAAATGGGAAATCAGTTCCTCAGAAAGTTGAGCTTGGGACTCGTGGCGAACGTACCGTTGAGATCTTATCTGGCCTCTCCATTGGAGATACCTTAATCACAAATGGAATTATTCAAGTTAAACCAGATGGTGATGTTGAAATAAAAGAAGTAGTTCAATAATATCAAATGCCAAGTATCTATTTGACAAAATCTTTATGGTCTTATAAATTCCGCAAATTAACTTATTTAATTCGTGCGATAGGTGCCTATGGATTTTTGAATTTAGCACTTTATTTAAAGCGACTTTTAAATCCAAATAAGACGTTTATTGGCATTTTGCTGGCGGAACATTTGGGAGATATTGTAGCTTCTGAACCCATTATAGATGCGCTGCACAAGAAATTTAAAGATGCAGAAATTTATTGGATCGTAAAGCCAGTCTTTGCTCCCGTTTTAATTAAGCATCCTGGGCTATCCAAAGTCATTCTCGAAACCAACATACTTTTCAGTATTTTAATCACTAGAAAAAATGCATTTACCGAGTTCTATAATTTGCATTTAAATGAATTAAGGAAGGATCCTTTTTTTGGCACAAAATTAGAGAATCCATACGCTGAAGAGATTGATTTGACAATACATAATTATTACAAATCGAGTAATCTTCTTGGCAATTTTTCCAGATTATGTCACTTAAATTTAGATCATGCAGCACCATCTATTTTTATAGAACAGGCTAAACTAAAGCTTCCTTTCAATGGAAATTACTGGGTTTTACATCGGAAATCGACGGATCTAAATAGAGAATGGCAAGATGAAAATTGGATTCAATTGCTTGATTTGTTAACCATGGAGTATGGAATTAATGTGGTTGAAATTGGCACCCAAGAACCATTAAATTATTCAAGCAAAAGCTTTTTGAATTTGGTTGGGAAAACAAGTATCGAAGAAACATGTATGTTGATAAAGTCGGCGCATTTTTTTTTAGGAATCGATTCTGGACCAACACATATTGCGAATGCTTTTAAAATTCCTGCTTTAATTTTATGCGGTCATTTTGCCAATTTTAAGAAGTACATGTCTTATTCAGGGGCATATCAGGAAAAAAGGGGCATTGCCAATATTTATTTTAATGCAAATGGAAGTACGCGTGAACTCCCATTTTTGGAAGTTTGGGAAGAATTACAAAAAACAATTTCAACAAGTAAATCATTAGCCTCAAAGGCAATATAAACCTATAAATCGATGGCATCATTATCAGAAATCAGCATTAAACGTCCAGTCTTGGCCATTGTTATGTCCATTACAATTATTGTATTTGGGCTCATTGGTTATAATTATTTAGGTGTTAGGGAATATCCATCCGTGGACCCTCCTGTTGTAAATGTGCAAACTAGTTATACGGGGGCCAATGCTGATATTATTGAATCTCAAATTACGGAACCGTTAGAAGAGTCCATTAATGGAATTGCGGGTATTCGAACATTGACTAGTTCGAGTAGGGATGGGCGATCCAGTATCACCGTTGAGTTTGACCTAGCTGTTAATATTGAAGATGCGGCAAATGATGTGCGTGACCGTGTTTCTAGATCTATGGCTGTGTTGCCAAAAGATGTAGATCCACCTGTAATTTCAAAATCAGATGCCGATTCAGGACCTATTTATAATTTAAATTTATCATCTAAAACGAGAAATATTTTAAATCTAAATGAGATCGCTACTCGAAATGTAAAAGAGAAATTACAAACTATCCCAGGGGTAAGTTCGGTTCAAATGTGGGGAGAGAAAAAATATGCGATGCGCTTGAACATAGATCCTGATCGTTTAGCCTCTTTTCGTTTAACGGCACCGGATATTGTAGCGGCTCTATCCAAACAAAATATCGAATTGCCATCAGGTAGTATCGAGGGAGCCAATACGGAACTAACGGTTAGAACTCAAGGTAGGTTGACAACTGTGGAAGATTTTGAAAATTTAATTATCAAAGAAGAGGGTGACAGATCCGTGAAATTTTCGGATGTGGGAGATGTCGTTTTAGCTTCTGAGAATGAAAAGACCATGTTTAAACGGGATAATGTCCCAATGATTTCGATTGCAGTGATTCCTCAGCCAGGCTCAAATCAAATTGAAATTGTCAATGCCATTCGAAAGAAATTGGTTCAAATTCAAACTACCATGCCAGATGATGTCTTGCTAAAAGAAGGCTTTGACAATACACGGTATGTAAGAAGATCGATTGTAGAGGTGGAGGAGACTATATTAACCGCTATTTTACTGGTAACAATTATTATATTTTTATTCTTGAGAGATTGGCGTTCCACGATCATCCCATTGACGGCGATTCCTGTAAGTTTAATTGGCGTTTTCTTCTTTATGTATTTGGTGGGCTTTTCGATCAACGTATTAACTTTATTAGGCATTGTGTTGTCAATTGGATTAGTTGTGGATGACGCCATTGTTGTTTTGGAGAATATTTACTCTAAAATTGAAGAAGGCATTAGTCCGTGGAAAGCTGCACAAGAGGGCTCTAAAGAAATTTACTTCGCAGTTATTTCAACCACGGTTACGTTGGTTGCTGTATTCTTGCCAGTTATATTCTTGCAAGGAATTACGGGCCGTTTATTTCGTGAATTTGGAATCGTTGTCGCCGGATCTGTGATTATATCAGCCTTTGTTTCATTGACATTAACTCCAATGTTAGGTTCAAGACTTTTAAAAGGTGGTCACTCAAAGCCCTGGTTTTACCGCGTAACTGAACCATTTTTTGTTTGGTTGAATCGTGCTTATGAGAGTTCCTTAAATTCCTTTTTGAATGTTCGTTGGCTTGCATGGGTTTTAGTTGTGTCTCTTTTTGGAATTATTTATGCATTATTTAAAACAGGTGCAATTCCATCAGAGCTTGCACCGTTAGAGGATCGTGGGATGTTAAGAGTAAATGCAACAGCCCCTGAAGGAGTTACCTTTGAATATATGCTTAATTATACGGATGAAATGTCAAACTTTTTGATGAATGCCATTCCTGATAATGAAAGAAAAAACATATATGCCTATACGTCTCCACCCTTTGGAAATGGAGGATCTAATACAGGGAGTATGCGTATTATGTTAACAGATCCAGGAAACAGGAGATCCCAACAAGCGATCGCGGAAGAGTTGCAACCTAAGATTAAAAAGTTCACAGGGGCAAAAGCAGTTCTAATTCAGGATCCAACCTTATCTACTGGTCAGCGTGGGGGTGGTGGATTACCGATTGCATTTGTGGTTCAGGCGCCTAATTTTGAAAAACTTAAAAAAATGATGCCTTTGTTTTTAGCGAAGGTGCGAGAGTCCCCAAAATTTGAAAATTCGGATGTCAATTTGAAGTTTACGAAACCTGAATTGCGTTTAGAAATTGATCGTGCCAAAGCACAAAATTTAGGAATATCGATTCAAGATGTAGCCCAAACACTTCAGTTGGGTCTCTCTGGAAGAAGATTTGGCTATTTTGTGATGGATGGCAAGCAATATCAAATCATTGGTCAAATCAATCGGGATTTAAGAAATGATGTGAAAGACTTAAAATCCTTATATGTAAAAAACAATCGCGGAGATTTAATTCAGTTGGACAATTTGGTTAAAATAACCGAACAAAGTACGCCGCCCCAACTATATCGCTACAATCGCTATGTTGCCGCCACAGTTCAGGCGCAAATGGCCAAAGGTGTAACGATGGGAGAGGCATTAAATGAGATGGACAAACTAGCCAAAGAAACGTTTGATGTATCATTCTCTACCGCATATGACGGCCAAAGCAAGGAATTTAAAGAATCCAGTTCCTCTTTGTTATTCGCATTTGCGCTAGCTATCTTATTGATTTATTTGATTTTATCGGCCCAATTTGAAAGTTTCGTAGATCCACTTATTATTTTATTTACGGTTCCTTTAGCCGTTGCAGGTGCGTTATTAACTTTATGGGATTTCAGCCAAACACTTAATATATTCTCACAAATTGGAATTATTGTGTTAATAGGACTTGTGACCAAAAATGGAATTTTAATTGTGGAGTTTGCTAATCAGAAAAAAGAGTCGGGCCTTTCTAAATTAGAAGCGGTAAAAGTTGCTGCGGCTGCCAGATTTAGACCTATCGTCATGACATCTCTATGTACAATTTTGGGTATTTTGCCCATTGCTTTAGCCTTAGGTTCGGGAGCAAAAAGTAGGGTGTCGATGGGCATAGCGGTTGTGGGAGGAATGATATTTTCAACGACTTTAACCTTGTACATCATTCCGGCGATCTATAGTTTTATGTCAAGTAATTTCAAGAAGTCAAAAGAAGAGGTTTTGGAAGAAGCCAATCATGTCATTGGTTAAGGAAATATTTTGGATGCAACGAGCCCTAGACCTAGCTATCATGGGCTCAGGCTTCGTTGCTCCTAATCCTTTAGTAGGTTGTGTCATCGTAAAAGATGAGGTCGTTATCGGTGAAGGTTATCACCAAAAATATGGCGAGGCGCACGCCGAAGTGAATGCAGTAAATTCCCTGGTTAATCCTTTAGATATCATAGGCGCTACCATCTATGTGAATTTAGAACCTTGCTCGCATCATGGCAAAACTCCTCCATGCGCTGATTTATTAATCAAAAGTAGGGTGAAGCGCGTGGTCATTTGCAATATCGATCCTAATCCTATTGTTGCCGGCGAGGGAATTGCAAGATTGAAAGCAGCAGGCATTGAAGTTGAGGTAGGATTGCTAGCAGAAAAAGGAGAAGAATTAAATCGAAAGTTTTTCCATTTTCAAAGAGAGAAAAAACCCTATATCACGTTGAAATTTGCCTGTTCACAGGATAATTTTGTAGCCAAAGCTGACGGTACGCCTGTTGCGTTTTCGAATTCCGAAAGCCAACAACTCGTTCACAAAATGCGCACTGAAAATCAGGGGATATTAATTGGCGTTCAAACGGCTATCGCTGATAATCCTTCACTCAATGTTCGATTTTGGCAAGGTAAGTCTCCCATAAGAATCATCATAGATCCTTCCAATCGATTGCCCAAAGAATTAAAATTAGTGCAGGATCCAGAGCCATTGATTGTATTTACAAAGCACCATAGCGAGGCGGTTGTTAATAAAAAATGGATAGCTCTAGGTGATAAAAATCCAATTGAATTTCTTAAATGTATCTTAATCTATTGTTATCAAAATAACATTCAATCGATTATGGTCGAAGGTGGCACCCATACGGCTAATCAATTCTATACTGCAGGATTAATTAATGAGATTTGGAAAATTGAGAAGCAAATAAAATTGAGAGAAGGAATACTAGCTCCGATATTGACTGATGTGGTATTTGAAAAAAAGTTTATGGTAGGCCAAGACAATATTTGGTCGAAAGCCATACTTCCTAAATTATCTCAAATAAATTGAGCAATTAAATAGACGTTAAGGCTCAAAATAATGGCTGAGGTTGCCCAAGCCAAGCATTTTATCCAGGTAGGATTGACAAATTTTCCCATTTTCTTTTCGTCACTTGTAAACCAAATGAGTGGAATTACCGCAAAGGATAATTGCATGGAAAGTATTACTTGAGAGAAAATCAACAGATCTCCAATTTTATTATCTCCCCACCACCAAGTAATAAAAAATGCAGGCAAAATAGCTATCGCTCTGGTGATTAATCGACGAAGCCAAGGGGTAATTCTTAAATCCAAAAACCCTTCCATCACAATTTGGCCTGCTAATGTTCCTGTTAAGGTAGCATTTTGGCCAGAAGCTAATAAGGCAATTGCAAAAACAATACTAGCCCAATGACTCCCTAAAACAGGGTTTAAAAGCTTATGAGCATCTTGGATTTCAGCAACTCCCCGGTTACCACTAAAATAAAATGTGGATGCCGCTAAAATTAAAATTCCAGCATTGATAAAAAAAGCAAGTCCTAAAGATATCGTGGAGTCGATTGTTGCAAATTTTATAGCCTTTTTTCTATCCTCATCCGTTTTTGCAAAGGCCCTTGTTTGAACGATGCTCGAATGTAAATACAAATTATGAGGCATAACCGTCGCGCCTAAAATACCAATCGCTACATACAATTGGCGCTCATCTGAAAAAATAGATATTTGAGGAACTAGGCCATTTAAAATAGGATAAAAATCTGGCTTGGATAATATAAGTTCAAATGCAAAGCATAAAACAATCACGATCAATAAGGCTAAAACGATTGATTCCAATACCCTAAATCCTTTTTTCTGCAAAAATAAAATCAAAAATACGTCGGTAATTGTTATCAGAATTCCCATCAAAATAGGAATATCAAAAAGTAAATGTAAGGCAAGAGCAGAACCAATAACCTCGGCTAAATCACATGCGGTAATAGCCAATTCGCATAATATCCATAAAAAAAACGCAACCGGTTTAGAAAAATAGTCCCCACATGCTTGGGCAAGATCTCGCCCTGTAGCCACTCCTAATTTAAGGGCAAGGTGTTGAAGTAAAATAGCAAATAAACTTGAGACCAAAATAACAGAGAGAAGTGTATAGCCAAATTGAGCACCACCCGATAAATCCGTAGCCCAATTTCCAGGGTCCATATACCCGACAGCCACCATAAAGCCTGGACCCATAAAGGCCCTTAGATTTTGCCAAAATCCATTTCCTTTAGGGATTGGGATACTCGCAAAAACTTCAGAAAGAGAATTTGAATGTTTTCTATTTTCCAAGACTTTTATTGGTTTCAACTATTTAGTCTCAAATATACAGAATTTTACGTTGCTTCAAAATTAATTTTTAGACTAGACTAAAAATTAATTTATCATATATTTTTTCTAAATTGCTTGCCAACGACAATATCAATGACAACATCATTAGCGGAAGAAAATTATTTGAAAATTATATATCGGCTCTGCGAAGGGACTAAAGAAGATATTTCAACTAATTCCATTGCTGAGTTGACGAATAACAAGGCCGCATCCGTAACAGACATGTTGCAAAAATTGGCTGAAAAAGGCTGGGTTACTTATCAAAAATATCAAGGAGTTAGATTGACCAAGATAGGCGAAAGTATTGCCCTAAGCATCATACGAAAGCATCGCCTTTGGGAAGTATTTTTAGTGGAAAAGCTTGGGTATAATTGGGATGAAGTACATGAAATAGCGGAGCAATTAGAACATATAGAATCGGAAACATTAATCAATAAATTGGATTCTTTTTTAGATTTTCCGAAAATAGACCCACATGGAGATCCCATTCCTAGCCAAGAAGGAGAAATTCCGGAGCTTGGATATCTACATTTATCCGAAGTGAAATTGAACGAAACATGTACCCTCATGGGTGTTGCAAAAGATTCTGCCGTATTTCTTCAATTGCTCACTAAACTAAATTTAAGCTTAGGCGCTAGGCTTGAAGTAGTAGAGATCAACACATTTGACAGATCTGTTTCATTGAAAATAGCTGAAGAAAAGCCAATTTTCATAAGCTATGAAGTGGCTAAAAACATATTAGTAAAAATATAAATAATCTTTAGCTGATCAGCTGAATGAAGACTATTCCATTTCTTTAGCTTAATAAATCCAGCACCTCATCTTCGCTTAAAGCGCGTAGAATACTTTCATCGGAGGTAACTAATTCATTGGCCAAATCAAGTTTACGTTGTTGCAAAGCTAAGATTTTCTCCTCAACAGTTTCCTTGGTAATAAACTTGTAGGTAAATACCGTTTTTTCTTGACCGATTCGATGGGCTCTATCGATTGCTTGGGCTTCAGCAGCAGGATTCCACCAAGGGTCTAATAGAAACACATAATCAGCCGCTGTTAAATTCAATCCTACTCCACCCGCTTTGAGTGAAATTAAAAATACAGATTGACCGTCTGATTTTTGGAAACTTTCGACTTGGCCTTTTCGGTCGGTGGTGCTACCATCTAAATAGGCATATGCAACACCTTGCTCATCCAAAGCACGCTTAATAATCTGCAGATGTTGCACAAATTGACTAAAAATTAACACCTTATGATGTTGCTCTAACACCGTTTCTAATTTTTCTAATACTGCTTCCATTTTACCTGACTCTCCTACATACCCCTCTTCGCACAACAAAGGATGGTTGGCTAGTTGGCGCAGTTTCGTTAACCCTTGAAGCACTGAAAAACGAGATTTTTGCAAACCCTCATCTTTAATTTGCTTCAATAAAACATCGCGATAAAATGATTTCGTTTTATCGTATAAACGCTCCTGCTCCTCAGACATTCCACAATAGGTGATGGATTCCATTTTCTCAGGTAAATCTGCCGCTACTTGGCGCTTTTCCCTTCTCAGTAAATAAGGCTTAATGAGAAAATAAAGTCTCTTTTTCATGTCTCCATCAGCCTTCTTCTCGATGGGAATTTGAAAATGATCCTTGAAATATTTTTGAGTCCCAAGCAATCCTGAATTAACAAAATTCATTTGAGACCATAAGTCCATCGTAGAATTTTCGAGAGGAGTACCCGTCATCACTAAGCGATATTTGGCGTTCAATTTTTGAACTGCCTTTGTGATATTAGCTTGAGGATTTTTAATGGCTTGAGACTCATCCAAAATCACGTAACTAAATTCTTGTTTTTCAAACCAATCAATATCCGATCGAACTAATCCAAAAGAGCATAAAATCAAATCAGTCTTTTTTACTTGGGCTTGCAACTTTTCTCTTTGGGGGCCACTGTACACCAGAACCCGCAATTGGGGTGTAAATTTCTTAGCCTCCATCTCCCAGTTGTACAAAAGAGACGTAGGCATCACTAATAAGGTTGGCAATACTTCACCTTGCTCCTTCAAACTTTGCAATAAACAAAGGGTCTGAATCGTTTTTCCTAAACCCATATCATCCGCAAGACAAGCACCCAAACCTGCATTTTGCCTTGTGCGCATCCACCTGTAACCATCTAATTGGTAGGGCCTCAAGGTCCCCCTAAAGTTTTTGGGCACAGGAAAATCCTTAGATTGAAGGCTTAAATCGGCAACAGTCTTACTTCTAAGCGATGTTTTAATTAGATCTTGATCTTCCCATTCTTGTACCAATTGGAAATGTTGGCGTTTCAAATAAACACCCTCTTCACCAGGTCTCGTTTCTGAGAAATAGAACAAGTCCTGATAATCATGAAACCAATTGTCCGGAATTATGGCAATAGACCCATCAGGCAAATGAAATTCTTTCTTCTTCGCAAGTATAAGTTGGCGTATTTTTAAAAATGGAATTTGAAATGTCCCGAAAGAAATAACAGCTTGAATATCAAACCAATCTAATTTTTCTCCAATCCTTATCTTAATTTCTGGCTTGCCTAAAAAATAACGTGGCGCCTGACCATCCCCTCTAAATTGAACGAGGTAACCCGCTTGATCTAAATCTTGTTTATGTTCAGTAAGCCACTGAACAGCATCAGATCTTGAAATTGAAGTACGGCCATCCTGCTCCAGTGGCAATCCTATAGACTTCAAGTATTGGAATGCTCTCTTTTCTTTAGTTAGAGATCGCATGATTTTTTGAAAAGCATAACTTTCGCCCTTTTTCTCAAATAAAACATTGGCCTCCGCAGATAATCCATCCCAAGGAAAGCGATTATTCCCATATTGAAATGATAAGACAAAATTCCAACGATCTGCAGCTACTAAAGCAGCGGCTTTTTTAGTCGCCGACTTTTCCTCCTCATCTAATCTTGGAGTGATTGGTCCATAGGTCAACAAAAATTGGCAATTCTTCTCTGTATTAATTACCTCAAAACCTTTGGCATAGATCGGATACCTGGCTACCATTGCCTTCACAAATTTGCGAAAATAGTCTTCCTCCATGTTTTTGGGAATGACTACAAATTTTTTATTCAAAAAAGCACGCAGCTTTTTACCTTCTAATAAGGGTTTGAAATGATACAGCTTTTGATTCAATAACATCCATGCAGGTTCATCACATAAAATCATGGCGTCCTTATATTGGAATTCCAACTTAGCACCTAAATACTTCAACGTAGGGAAATAGTGCGTATTTTCTTCGTTACGCATGAAGTGAAATAATACCTCAGCTGGCTCGGATTGAATTTCAATGGATTGCCGCATTGGATTTCCATCATTCCCCATGATAAATAATGTCTTATCTGGGCAAATTAGATCAAAAATTTGAGCTCTGCGCTTTTCTATGACCGACTGAACAGCTTCTTGAATCTCCTTTTCACCCTTCTCCGCATCAAACGTCTTCAAATAAAACTCCTCAATAGTCTTGCGCTTAGATGTATTAAATTTTTCAAAAATAGCAGCAGGCTTCATCCCCTCAATTAATTTAACTGCCGCATCATCACGCTCATCGAGTTCATGCGCAAATTCATGAAAATTACGCACCGTTAATGTTTGGTACTCCCATGTCAATTGGCCCTTCTTATTCAATTGCACCACAAATACCTCGAATAAATATCCGAGAAATTCATGAGACAAAATAGAATAAACTACCCGAAAAGGTTTATTGGGTGAGATCTTCATGTATTCATTTATAACCCAAATTCTTGAGTTTTATGAGTAAAACCTTCAAAAATAATGGTTTATATTTAAATACTAGAAAAAATAGAGTAAAATATCAAAAAATCACAAATTAGATTTTTATGAGTTTGATACAGGTCCAGCGATTTTTCTCCGTTTGAGCAATAAGAGCAAGCCCATTTTCAGTAGCCGATTTCAAAATCATTGGTACATCCTCTGCATAAAATCCACTTAAAAGTAACAGGCCACCGTCAACAATCCTTTCCGAATATTCATGCATTTCAGATAATAAAATGTTGCGGTTGATGTTGGCCAACAATACATCATATTTTTTCAATGATTCATTGACAATTGTGCCCTCGACAAAAATAATGTCTTCACATTGGTTTAATCCCGCATTTTCAATTGAGTTTTCAATAGACCAAGGATCAATGTCAAATCCTTTTACATCATGCGCCCCTAACTTCTTAGCCACTAAAGCCAAAATTCCTGTTCCAGTTCCTGCATCTAAAACCGATTTTCCTTGCAGGTCAATCTCAAATAAAGCCTGAGTCATTAAAAAAGTTGTCTCATGATGTCCGGTCCCAAAAGACATTTTGGGATTAATGACGATTTCCATCGCATATCCCGGTTCTGATTCATGAAAATTAGCCCGAATAAATACTTGGTTCGAAATTCGAATGGGATCGTAATTTGACTCCCATACTGCGTTCCAATTTTGTTTTTCTATTTCATTTATTTGAAAAGAAATAGGACCCAAAACCTCATATCTTGTAATGACTTCCTTAAAATGTGCTGGATTAAATAAATCTGTTTGACAATAGGCGATCAAACCGGTATCCGAATCTTCAAAAATATCAAAATGTATTTCCCCCAATTCCGCCAACAAAATATCCACTTGTTCCGGCGAAGCCGAAATTATTACTTGTTGGGTCGTCATAAATTTTTTATTATTTATCCGGTGTTGGTCCCGGATCTTTTTTGCCAAAAACGGAAATGTTGACATAACGCTTTGGCTGAAGCCTTACATCCATTAATAATTTGTCTAAATCCAAAAGAGCCTTATTTAAACTCACATATAAGCTATCATTCATCAATAGCTTGCCAGCAGTCCCCTGGCCATTTTCTAATTTAGAAACAATTTTTTGAAGTGAGCTAACTGCTTTATTTGCCGAATTCAAGGTCTCACCAATTTTAATAGCTTGCAACGAATCAGCGATGGTATTGAACTTAGTTAGCAATGGTTTTAATTGCTTTTCAGTTTCCACTAAACTGACTGACAATGCACGCATGTTACCAGTAATTTGGTTAATATTTGCCTTATTCTCAGCCACTAAATCAGTAACAGAACCATTAATACTAACAACAGCCTTGTTTGAATTTTTCAACAAAGCGTCCAAATAGGTCCCCGTATTATCAAATTTTTTGCTTATTTGACGAAATGAAATCAACAATGAATCTGCATTGGAAATTACCGGAAGTGCACGCTCTTTTAATAAGGACGTTAACCCTTTCTCATTCATGGAAGAAATGAATGCTCCCTCAGGCAAAGTACCGGATCCCAATAGTTCAAGACGGATTATTTTACCTCCTAACAAAGCTCCATCAGAAAGAATTGCAATAGATTTATCAGGAACTAAAAGTGATTTATTTAGGCGCAACTCAACTAAAATTTTATTCGCTTTATCTGGCACCAAGGATACTTTCTTAACTTTGCCCACCTCTACTCCATTTACCATCACTTGATTAGATGCCATAAGACCGTCTACATTATCGTACTGAACATAATACGTTCTTGAAGCCGAAAAAATATCATTCCCCTTCAAAAAGTTAAATCCAAAATAGAGAATCAAAAACGCTATTAGCGCTAAAAAACCTACCTTAAGTTCGTTGCTCTTCAACATATATCTCTATCGTTCAATTTCTTCTTTATACTGCTTAAATGCTTTCGCGATTCCTTCAGCAACTTCCTTTTGCCCTTTTTCAGAGGCTAAATAGTTTTCTTCTTCTGGATTGGTTAAAAATCCCGTTTCAATCAAAACACTAGGCATCGCAGTTCTCCATATGACCAAAAATCCTGCTTGCTTAACTCCAAAACTCTTTCTTTGGTAATTTTTCATAAACTGCTCCTCTACTTTTGAAGCAAATTTTACCGAACTAGCCATGAACGCACTTTGATAATTTGCCATCATAATATGCGCTAAGGGAGAGTTGGGGTCAAAACCACTATAATTAGTTTGATAATCTTTTTCTTGTAAAATTACCGAGTTTTCACGCTTTGCTACGTTCAAGTTCCCATCTGTTTTATGTAAACCCATCGTATATGTTTCGGTTCCATAGGCAGATTTATTGGCCGCCGCGTTACAATGCACAGAAATAAAAAGATCCGCTTTATTCCGATTGGCGATATTAGCCCGCTCATTTAATTCAACAAAATCATCCGTATCACGGGTATATATCACCTTCAAATCAGGGTATTCTTCTTTCAGTTTGCGTCCCAATTCCAATATGATTTTTAAGGTCACTTTCCCCTCATGTGAACCCTTAGGGCCCATGCAACCAGGATCTTTCCCTCCGTGCCCAGCATCTAAACAAACAATTTTAAGCGAATTTTTGGGGGATTTTTTTATGGATTTAATAGTCGGACCTACAGCCGATACCAGAAATAGGGCTAAGGAACAAATAAAAATAAGTCGAACCGTTGAAAACATTATTTTTTAATTAATACACTTAGGTACCACGCAATCATGTAATTTTGTCAATCTTTCACAAACAAAGATAATTATAATTTTTAAATTCCATTTGATAAATAAATCCACATATTACCTTTTCATGCTTTGCATGGGAATATTCATTGGCCTAACGGATGTTAGCGCCCAACGAGTTATTTCGGGTGATTCGGTTAAAAAATCAATCAGCCCAAAAGATTCATTGTCAAAAAAAGCAGACTTAGAAACAACCGTTTTTTATTCTGCAATTGACTCGACGGTGTTAGACTCCGAAAAACAAGTGGTTAATTTATATGGAGGTGCAAAATTAAAGTATGGAAATATCGCTTTAGAGGCAGATTATATTAGATTGGATTGGTCAAAAAATGAAGTTTTTGCCAAAGGAACCTTAGACACAGCAACAAAAAAAATAATTGGCCTACCAGTATTTACTCAGGGCCAAGATAAATATGACTCGGAAGAAGTCCGCTATAATTTCAAATCAAAGCGTGCCTCAATTAAAGCAATTGTCACTCAGCAAGGGGAAGGATTTGTCCAAGGGAAAACAGTAAAAAAAGACGAGGAAGACAACCTCTATATCCGAAATGCCATTTATACCACCTGTAATTTAACACATCCCCATTTCCACATTAAAGCGAGTAAAATCAAAGTTGTCGGGAAAAAAGAAATTATTTCGGGGCCATTTCACTTTGAGCTGAATGATATTCCATTGCCCATTGGACTTCCTTTTGGATTTTTTCCCTATTCTCAACCCAAAGAAGCAGGAAAATCAGGCGTTATTGTGCCTACCTATGGTGAAGAACCTACAGGTAGAGGATTCTATTTGAGAGAGGGTGGGTATTACTGGGCAGCTAGTGAAAATATAGGCGTTCGATTTACTGGCCAAATTTACTCGAAAGGTGGCTGGGGTTTAGGGGCCAACTCACAATATAATAAGCGCTATCGATTCGCTGGTAGTTTCAACTTAGCATTTAATCGAAACACCAATGGGGATGAATTTTCTCCCACCAAACGAACTGACTTTGCTTTGCAGTGGTCACATAGCCCTCAAAGTAGAGGAAATTCAAGCTTTTCCGCTTCGGTTAATATTGCCTCAAATTCCTACAATCAATTTAATAATTACAACAGCCAGCAATATTTATCGAATACGATTGGGTCATCCGTTCAATACTCCAAAAATATAGGACAGACCATAAGAACAGGAATCAGTTTACGTATTAATCAAAATACAACTACTCGGGTTTTTGATGCAGGGACAGAGTTTAATTTTGGTCTAAATCAATTTCAACCGTTTAAAAGAAAAAACTCGCTAGGGGACCAATTTTTAGATCAATTTAGGCTAGGACTTGATTTTTCTGGGGGTATCAGCATGACGAATCAAGTGTCTGATCCTTTTACTCGATATGAATTTGATGTCTATCCTAGGGAATCTAATAGCCAAAGAGGGGTCATTCAGAGGCCTTTTGTTCCTAAAACGATGGATGATTTACCTCCTGGAGTTATTCCAGTGGATGCAAGTACTCTACCACTACTTTGGGAAAAAGCGCAAACAAAATTCAATTATAGTATTCCATTATCCTTGCCCAATTTAAAATTAAATAAATATGTGAACCTAACTCCGGGGGTTTCATGGTCCGGAAATATGTACACTAGGTCGTATAAGTACACCTATATGAAAAGTGATTCAACCGTCAGAATCGATACCATAGGAGGATTGCCAAAATTCAATTCCCAACTTTCATTTTCTGCTAGCATGAATACTCGGATTTATGGTACACTTAGATTCAAGAAAGGAAGGTTAGAGGCCCTTAGGCATACGATAGCCCCTAGCGTTAGCTTAAGTTATACACCAGACTATTCGGATCCAACTTATGGGTATTACCAAGATGTTAGAATCAACAACCGTAAATTTGTTAACAATCAGGGAGTCGAACAGGTAGGAGACATTAGGCGAATTAGTATTTTTGACCCAAGGCAAATGAGTTATGGAGGCGCTTCAGGGAGTATCAGTTTTGGACTTCAAAATACCCTGGAGGCAAAATTGAAAACGAAATCAGATACTGCAACCAAGCAAAATGAAAAAATTACAATTCTTGATAATTTTGGAATAAATGGAAGCTATAATTTGCTGGCAAAAGAATTTCCATTGTCTAATTTAAATTTCAATGCAAACTCAAGAGTAAGTGAATTTGATATCAATATAGGAGGAAGTTTTGATCCCTACTTATATGTAAAAGACAACTCATTTTTTGATGTGGGGAGGAGAACTCCTGATTTAATGCTGGGTCAAGGGGAAGGACTTGCAAGATTAACGGCGCTTAATCTTTCCATTGGACGAAGGTTTGCACCTGCTAAGACAAAAGAATTGAAGACCAGCAATAATGCATCTGAAGCCCAATTAAAACAAATAAATCGCAATATTGACGACTATGTTGATTGGAATGTGCCTTGGACATTTTCGTTTAGTTACCAGTTTAGTATGAACCGAATGGGATTGGCTGCTGCGCAACAAATTAGTGGTTTAACATTTCAAGGAGATTTGAGCTTAACGGAAAAATGGAAATTTTCTATGAGCTCAGGATATGATTTCAAGTATAGTGGACTTACCTACACGAATATGTCAGTGCACCGAGATCTACACTGTTGGGAATTGAATTTCAATTGGACCCCTATTGCGAGTCCATTTTACGGTCGTGCGTCAAATTATTCTTTTGACCTTCGGGTAAAATCATCCTTACTTCAAGAATTAAAAATTTCTCGCAGGAGAAGTTTTTATGACAAAGGAGGTTTTTAGTTAAGTTTCTCTTTAAATGTTTTCAAAAACTTATCCATTTTGGGCTTGATTACGATTTGGCAATAAGGTTGATCCCCATTTTGGTTAAAGTAATTTTGATGATAATCTTCAGCCGTGTAAAAATGAGATGCTTCACTTATTTCAGTTACAATAGGATTAGGGAATACTTTTTGCGCATTTAATTTTGTCTTCCAAGCAATGGCCGCTTCCTTTTGAGCTTCATTATGAAAAAATATGGCAGATCGATACTGAGTACCCACATCGGCACCTTGTCTATTCAATGTAGTAGGATCATGTGTTTGCCAAAACACCTCCAATATAGTTTCAAAAGAAATGATTTTAGGATCGTAGACTAGTTGGCACACCTCAGCATGACCCGTTAACCCTGTACAAACATCTCGATAACTTGGATTTTTCATTTTGCCCCCCATGTACCCTGAGGTGACACTTTTCACTCCTTTTAACCTCTGGTAAACTGCCTCCACACACCAAAAACACCCCGCACCTAAGGTTACAGTCTCTAAATTAGCACCTGATAAGTTTTGTGATTCTTCCATTGTATTTTTATTTTTTGTATTTGTAGCGTTTCCGCAAGAAAAATGAACAAAACCTAGAATTATACTTAAAACGAAGCTTACATTTTTAATCCAACGATTCATCATGTTTTTTATTTTAGTAGTTTTGCAACGCGTAAATATAACAAAAAGCTGAATGAAAGGTTTTATAAATTCTATAAGAGGGGCTTGGAGTGAGGCATGGAAAGAATCATCATTCAGACTTAGTTTTTTATTGGCCATACTTTCATTTTCAGTTTTTCCATGGAAAGCAGCCACTTATTTTCAATGGGTCCAACAACGGGAAGGCATTGTTTTAAATGATTTTATATTAGAGCTCATCCCTGCAAAAAACGTTTCTTACCTTATTTTCTCAATCATTTATTGCACGGTTATTTATTTAATCATCAGACTGTTGGCCACACCAAAAACATTTGTTTGGTTTGCTTGGGCATTTAACTTGGAAACAGTCTTTCGTTTTTTAACCATCTATTTTGTTGCCTTAAATCCTCCTTTAGGGATTGTCGACTTACATGACCCAGTCGCAGCCGTATTCATTTATGGGGAGAATATGCCTATAACAAAAGACCTATTTTTTTCAGGACATACCGCTACGATGGTGTTTGCGTGTTATTTCTTACCACTCAAAAAAGAAAAAAATCTGGCTATCCTCTTGAGTTTAATACTGGCCGTATTGTTACTAATCCAACATGTACATTATACCATCGACATCATCATGGCACCTTTGTTCACATTACTAGCTATTGGTATTGTAAAAAAACTAATTAAAAATTAGTCCCTCCGCGCTTGATGTTGACAGTTACTTTGTCAAGCTTCTCAAAGATTGAGTTATTTGATTTATATTCAGGAATTACTTCCTTAATTTTAGAAACAAGATCATTATTATTTCCTCCCTCTTCCAGCACTCCCTGCATTAGGTTCATCTGAATGTCCATATAAGAATAACTTGGAACATTCACTTTGGCAATTAAAATTTTAGGATGGTGTGTAGGCAATGTATTTTCATCCGTACTTAAAAGTTCTTCATACAACTTCTCACCTGGACGTAAACCTGTAAATTTAATTTCGATATCACGGTCGACACGCATTCCGCTAAGGGTAATCATTTTTTTGGCTAGGTTAATAATTTTAACCGATTCTCCCATGTCAAAGACAAAAACCTCACCACCTTCTCCCATAGTAGCCGCCTCTAATACAAGTTCACAAGCTTCAGGAATGGTCATAAAATAGCGGGTAATATCAGGGTGGGTAACAGTCACAGGGCCACCTCGTTCAATTTGTTTTTTGAACAATGGAATAACAGAACCATTTGAACCTAAAACGTTACCAAATCGAGTGGCAATAAATTTGGTATGCATGCCATCCAACTGATTCATTGACTGTGTATACATTTCGGCAAATCGCTTCGTGGCACCCATTACATTGGTAGGATTTACCGCTTTATCTGTCGAAACCATCACAAACTTATCCACAGCATTTTCTGCAGCTAAATCTGCTAAAATACGTGTCCCTAAAATATTAATTTTAACTGCCTCATAAGGATTTTTCTCCATCAAAGGCACGTGCTTGTAGGCAGCCGCGTGAAAAACAATGGAAGGTTTGTGCGTCCGGAAAATATAGGACATTCTATTGATATCAGAAACGTCAGCAACCTTCACAACAATCTCTGTATTGGAAGGAATTCGACCTACTAATTCATATTCTAAATCAAATAGACCAGACTCTGCTTGGTCTACTAAAATAATTTTTGAAGGGAAATAGGCGATCAATTGACGTACAATCTCAGAACCTATGGACCCAGCAGCTCCCGTAACTAAAATAGACTTACTATTCATTTCCTCAGAGATCATCTTATTGTTCATCTGAATCTCCTCGCGACCCAATAAGTCTTCAATTTTAACATTATGAATCTGATTGATAGCAAACTCTCCACCTACCCATTTGTCTACCGGAGGCAATGTTTTAACCACTACACCACGATCCAAAAACACATCGGAAATTTTTCTCTTAGCCTGTATATTAATGTTTTTAATGGCCATAATGACCTGAAGTCCCTCATAAGTGTCAACAAACTTATCTAAGGCTTCGGCCAAATTAAATACCCTGATTCCTTCGATGGTTTTGCCAACTTTAGAGTCATTGTCGTCAATAAATCCAAGTACTTGATAATTTATTCCTCGGTCGTTTTGAATCACATTTTTGGTCAACAAACCAGAATACCCCGCTCCGTAAATTAATACACCTACCGCTGGCTTAAACTCATTTATAAAGGATTCATAAAACTTTTTAACCATGAATCGAAGACTCACCAATAAAAACAAGCAAATGAAAAAGTCAATAACCAAGATGGAAATTGGCACATAAATCAATGTTTCCACTTGTAAAAAATACCTGATCGCGAATGAAATCACTGCGGCCACCATCGTACCTGTAAAGATTGTTTTCAATATTAATACCGCATCCTCAATACTCGTATGGCGGATAATCCCAGAATAGGTTTTAAAATATAAAAATGTGATAACTCGAATACTCAACAAGAAAACGAAGTGGTAAATAAAAACATCTAAATGAAGTTCCTCGTACTTGAAATTTAACCGTAACGCAGTTGCTACTAAAAAGGAGAAAATAGTAATAATGACATCAATGGCAAGAACTAACCACCTAGATAGGAACCGATTTGAATAACGACGTATGAATAAAGACTGAGTCATTGACTAATTTAAATCTATTATAATTCAATCTACAAAGTTACCAATATATTCATAAAATGATACCAAAATTTATTAAACGGGAAATCATTGACTAAATTAATTGTGAATCTCCCACCCATTGGACAATCTCTTCCTTATCATTCCACATCAAAACATCAATCATAGAAAGCCCGTTTACAAAGTCTTTTGTATTCCCCTGGAGATAGGGATTCAAATTGGGTTTTAAAAAATGCAAATCAATGCCCTTTTCTTTAAAAAAGCCTTTTTCATATAATTCTTGGCCATTAACTGCGTTAATATAGCTAGATTCCCCTAAAGATTTTGTGATTTCAATCAACCTTTCTGCACGACCCAAATCCTCAGAAACTAATAATTGGGAACTCTGGTAGAATTTTTTTTCCAAACCCAGGTAGGTCCAGGTGGCTTGAACACTTTCACTAGCTAAATCCGCCAAACTCTCAAATTTTCTATTCAAAACCTGCTCGACCAAACTCCTAACTTCCGTATAATTTGGTGCTTTTTTATATGCAGAATCTAATTGGTTCATGAATTTACTCGGAAATTCTTTCCCCCAAGAGACCGTTGATTCCCTGATAGTTTTATTTTGACTTTGCTTTTCTAAAGGAATGGTAAATAAAAACTCATTTCCCTGCATTAAAATTCTATTCCGATTGATCCAGCCCTTTTTAATAAACATCACGTCATCATAAAAGACAAAATGATCGACCGCATGAACTAATTGGAAATAGCCCAAATAAGGAAAAAAATAAGGTTGCATGATTGCTACCGCCATATTTTAGTTTTCGCCAAAGCCTGGCGCAGTTAAATCGACAATTTGGTCTGACTTCATGACGAGAACGCGCTCATTCTTCACATCGGTCATATAACCTATCGCCGTGACATCAGCTATTTTCTCAACTTTCTCGAAATCCTTTTGAGATACGGTAAAAACTAATTCATAGTCTTCGCCCCCATTTAAAGCCGCGGTCAATGGGCTTAGATTAAATTCTGTGGCCGATAAATACGTTTCATCGTCAATCGGAATATTTTTCTCGAAAATTCGAGCGCCTGTACCAGAAGCGTTACATAAATGAATGATTTCAGAGGCTAAACCGTCAGAACAATCGATCATGGATGTTGGCACCACCCCCATATCAGCCAACTCATGTAAAATATCAAATCGTGCCACGGGTTTTAATTGGCGCAATACCACATAACTTTTTCCATCCAATTCTGGCTGCATGGTTGGATTAGCAAGATAAACTTGTTTCTCTCTTTCCAAAGATTGCAAACCCATCAGCGCTCCTCCCAAATCTCCTGTCACACAAATTACATCGTTGGGCTTGGCACCGGACCTTTTAGTTAGGTTCTTTGAGTCAACCAATCCTAACGCGGAAACTGAAATAATTAATCCTTGCGTAGAAGCGGTGGTATCCCCGCCTACTAAATCCACTTTATATTCTTCACAAGCCTGTTTTATACCTGTATATAATTCCTCTACGGCCTCCACTGAAAAGCGATTACTTAATCCCAAACCTATGGATATTTGAGCGGGTTTAGCATTCATAGCGGCAATATCAGATAGTGCTAAACTAACTATCTTAAAACCCAAATGGGGCAATGGAGAATAGGCAAGATCAAAATGAACTCCTTCGATCAATAATTCAGTAGTGGAAACCACTTCCATTCCATCAGCATGCAGCGACGAAGTATCATCACCAATACCGATCGTAGTCCAAGATTGATGAGATGAAAATGGTTTAGCCAATCGCTCAATCAATCCAAATTCCCCCACACTTCCAATTTCAGTTCTTTTTTCCATATAATAAAAAAGAGCCGCCTTTTTACTGGCGGCTCTCATTAAAGCATTTTTTTTAGGGATTTACTAAAGTCAAAGCTACTTTTTTATTGCTTGCCTTGATATAAGCTGTGCTCGTTTCTAAGGCTAAGCTAGTTGCCGATGGCGTTCCACTGATGTTTAACTCTAACGTTCCATTGGTTCCAGATGGTGCACCTTCTGAACTCGTCAAACTTGTTAAATTAAGTTTTTTATTATCTGAAGACAATGAATAACTGCCTGTAAATTTTTTACCATCAAATTCAGTCAAAGTAACGGAACCAGCGATGCTTAAATCCAACTTATATTGTGAATAGCCAGCGACCAAATTAGTAGTCGCGCCTTTTGAATATTGAACAACGCCATCCCATGAAACAGAATTTGCCGACCACACTTTTTTAACTAAATCAGCCACTGTAGGAGTTACTGGCGTAGGGGTAACGGGTGTAGGAGTTACAGGTGTCGGGTCACTTTTTGAACTACAAGCTCCCAAAAATAGGGTCGCCAGAAAGCTTACAAATAAGATATACTGTTTCATAATATTAAAACTTGTTTAATTCGTGTAAAATTAAAAATCTTTATTAAAAAAATGGTCTTTCAATGATTTTATTTAGCTTCGTGCTTGATATATTTTACTTTGGAAAATTCATTACCCATTTATTCTAAATCACAATTAGCTTTACGAAATGGCCAGGACAAACCCGAAATTTGGGTCGCCTTTGCTGGTAAAATCTATGATATGACAACGTCCAAGCTTTGGAAAAATGGTAAGCACTATGAGCATTGGGCCGGGCAGGATTTAACTGAGGAATTGGTTGATGCGCCACATTCAGCTAAAGTATTTGAAAAATTTGAACCTATAGGCCAACTTAAATAACCGTCATGTTACTACTCATTGAAAGTGGCTCCACGAAAACAGAATGGAGGTTTATAGCCAAACCAGACGAAGCCTATGATTCATTTTTTTCAGCTGGCATAAACCCCTATTACCAATCGGCCAGTGAGATCATTACTTCGCAAACGGAAGTCTCAACATGGCTTTTCGGCAAAAAAATAGAACAAATATACTATTACGGTACCGGCATCACAGGAGAAGACAAAGTACAAATCATCAAGGAATTTTTATCCACGATCATTCAGGGGGCTAGCGTGCAAATTGAAAATGATTTAATGGCGGCGGCTAAAGCGAGTTGCGGCGACGAAAAAGGAATTGCCTGCATTTTGGGCACGGGATCCAACTCAGGTTTTTTCGATGGTCAAAAAATAACCGAGCAAATACCACCGCTAGGATTCTGGTTAGGGGATGAAGGTAGCGGAGGTCATTTAGGCAAAATGCTAGTTCTTAGCTATTTACATCATGAAATGCCGGAAGAATTCCGAACAAGTTTTATCGCTAGGTTTGGAGAATTGAATCGACTAGACGTTTTAGAAAAAGCCTATCGAGGCGAATTCCCCAACCGCTGGTTTGCTAGTTTTTCCAAATTTATATTTCAACATCGTAGAGAACCCTTTTGCTATCAATTAATTGAGCATTCATTCCAGCAATTTTGCTCTCTGTATATCTTAAAATATACGCATGCATATGAATGTCCGATTCATTTTACAGGTTCAGTCGCATTCTATTATTCCGATATTTTGAAAAGAGTTTTGAATGGCTATAAATTAAAATTAGGCCACATTTCTGAAGCGCCCATGGCTGGTTTGACATTGTATTACAAAAATCAGCTTTGGCCAAAAACCAAATAAAAGTTGCATTTTTTCAAGAGTAAGCAACAATTGAGGATATAATTTTTTAAATTGCATCACGCCTTTGTACATCAACAAAATAAATTCGTCAATGACAACTAATGTTAAATCCATTGGTACGAAACAAAAAGCATTAAAAATCAACTTAGATCTAAGTGTTTACGGATCCTTCGCAGAAATTGGGGCTGGACAGGATGTGGCTGCTAATTTTTTCAAAGCAGGGGGAGCAGCTGGAACGATCGCCAAAACGATTTCTGCCTATGACATGGCTTTTTCAGATGCCATTTATGGGGAAGAAGCCTCAGGCAAATATGTGTGTGAGACGCGGTTGATGAAAATGCTGAACCGGGAGTATAAATTATTGAATGTTCGTTTAACTGAATCGGCAGATGAAAAGAGGTTTTTCGCCTTTGCAGATACTGTTTCGGCATTGAATTATCAAAAAACAAATGAAAGTCATGGTTGGATTGGACTTAGGTTTCAATTAAAACCTAATGGTGCTTTTAATGATGTGGTGATTCACGTGAACATGCTGGATAATGATAACATATTGCAACAGCAAGCGCTTGGGATCATTGGCGTAAATTTAATTTATGGCTGTTACACATATCACAACAACCCTGAGACTCTTCTATTATCCTTGTTAGATGATTTATCAACAGACCGCATCGAAATCGATATGATCCGTTTTGAAGGTCCCGATTTTAAAGATGTCGACAATCGATTAATGTCTTTATATTTGGTTAAGCATGGCTATGCGCAAGCGGCCGTTTTCGGGCCCGATGGAAATGTGATGCAGCCATATGACGCACTTTCGAAAAAACATATAGTGGCAATTCGTGGTCGGTTTAGGCCTGTCACGAACATATTCTTAGATATGCTTAAAAAAGGAGTTAAGCAATTTGAAAATGAGGCGGATGTGGATGATGATAAGATTTGTATTTTATCTGAGTTAACACTGCGTAATTTGGAAGATGGGACAAATCAAATTGACGAAAAAGATTTTTTGGACCGCGTCGATATTTTATGTTCTTTAGGCCAAACAGTTTTGATTTCTAACTTCCACGAATATTTCAAATTGGTTGCCTATTTAAGTCAATTTACAAAACTACGCATGGCGCTCATCATGGGTATGCCAAATTTAGAATACATCTTTGATGAGAATCATTACAAAGATTTGCCGGGAGGCATTATTAGTGCATTTGCCAGTTTGTTTGGTCAAAAAATAAAGCTTTATTTATACCCAACTTTAAATGAGCATGGTAAAATCATTCACTTAAACACATTTAAAACCGAGCCGCATTTGGCGGGCTTATTGACCTATTTAAAGGACAATGAGAAGTTAGAAGACATCCAAAAATACGACGAGAAATTGATGACCATTCGTACCGACAACGTATTAGGCATGATTCAAAATGGCACGGGAGATTGGGAAAAAATGGTTCCCGCATCCGTAGTTAAGCAAATAAAGGAAAATCATTTATTTGGGTATACCAACTAAATTCTCTCTCAAAAACTCCCTGAGAAATATATCCCCAAAATGTTTTTAGAATAATCGCACAAACTGGTCAAATAAATAGCGGGAATCATGAGGTCCAGGAGACGCTTCAGGATGATGTTGGACCGAAAATGCTTTTCTGCCATGTACCTGCAAGCCTTCCACCGTTTTATCATTTAAATTAACATGTGTTAATTCGGCTTGTGAGCTAGCCATTAGTTCGTCCATCATCACCGCAAATCCATGATTTTGAGAAGTTATTTCGGATAGTCCCGTGACTAAATTTTTGACAGGATGATTTAAACCCCTATGACCATTGTGCATTTTATAGGTCTTTAATCCACAAACCTGGGCTAAAATTTGATGTCCTAAGCAAATACCAAAAACAGGTTTGTCGCTGTCTAAAAAGCTAGAAACGGTTTCAACGGCATAGGGCATTACGGCTGGATCACCTGGTCCATTCGATACAAAAAAACCATCTGGATTCCATTTTGAAATTTCGTCAAAAGACGTTTTCGCTGGAAATACTTTTAGGTAACAACCCCGATCAGTGAGATTAGATAATATACTTCTTTTCACTCCTAAATCTAGGACTGCCACGCGATGAGGTGCATTTTCATCTCCTAAAAAATAAGATTCTTGGGTACACACTTGCGAAGATAATTCTAGACCTTCCATGGAAGGAATTTTAGATAATTCTATTTTTAAGGCATCTAAATCAAAGATTTCAGAAGAAATTAGGCAGTTCATCACACCTTTCGTTCGGATATGACGCACTAGAGCTCGTGTATCAATCCCTGAAATTCCAACGATTCCTGCGTTAGCTAAATAATCTTGAAGAGATCCATCAGAAGTGGCTCTTGAATGGACACTAGCAAACTCATTACATACCATTCCGGCAATTTGAACTTGGTCTGATTCCGCTTCTCCCTCGCTAATAACACCATAATTACCAATATGAGCGGTCGTATTAATGATGACTTGGCCAGCATAAGAAGGATCAGTATAAATTTCTTGGTACCCTGTCATTCCAGTGTTGAAGCAAATTTCTCCGCCATGGGTCCCAATTTTACCAAGTGCCTTACCGTGAAAAAGAGTGCCATCTTGTAAAAGCAAAACAGCTGGAGTGGATTCAGTGATTCTCATAAAATATGAACTATATAATTTTGATGCTAAAATACGTAAAAAAAGGGCTTCAACAAATGCTGAAGCCCTTCAAAAAAATACAAGAGAAACTAAGCGTCTTCTCCTTTTTCTTCTGTTGACTCCTCCGTCGCAGGTGCGTCTGTCGGCTCTTCAGCAGCTGGGGCTTCTTCCTCAACAACTGTTTCAGGAGCAACTTCAGCTACTTCTTCAGCGGCTACCTCAGTTTCAGCTGCAATTTCTACAACCTCTTCTGCAGCTTCTTCTTCTACTACCACTGCATCTTCAACTACTTCCGCAGAAGGAGCTTCAACAACAGGTGCGGCAGCAATAGCCTCAGTACCTTCTTCTTTCTTAGCTCCACCACGACGACTTCTACGAGTCTTACCTGCTTTCTCAGCAGATGCGGCTAACATAGTTTCGTTAAAGTCAACTAATTCAATGAAACAAATTTCGGCGTTATCACCTAATCTGTTTCCTAATTTAATAATTCGAGTATAACCCCCTGGGCGATTCGCAACCTTCTCAGAAACGATTCCAAATAATTCCTTTACGGATTCTTTATTTTGCAAATAAGCAAAAACAACACGACGATTGTTCGTCGAGTCATCCTTAGATTTAGTAATTAAAGGCTCTACGTATTTACGTAGTTCCTTTGCTTTAGCTACCGTAGTTTCGATACGCTTGTGCAAAATTAAAGAGGATGCCATATTGGATAATAAGGCTGCTCTGTGGGAAGCTGTTCTTCCTAAGTGATTGAATTTTTTACCGTGTCTCATTTTTGTATTTCGTAAGTTAAAAGCTCTTTCAAGCTGCGGTTAGTTAATTCACATGAATAAACCACCTATTACTTTGTTAATTAATCTTCATCTAATCGATATTTGGCAACATCCATTCCGAATGTCAATCCTTTTTCATCGATTAATTGCTCTAATTCAGTTAATGATTTTTTACCAAAATTGCGGAACTTCATCATATCTGAAATTTCTAATTTAGCTAGTTCTCCTAGGGTACGGACATCTGCCGATTTTAAGCAGTTATACGCACGAACAGAAAGATCTAAGTCAGCTAAAGAAGCTTTCAAAAGCTTACGCATATGAAGCATTTCCTCGTCTACTACATTATCTTCTTCAGCCTTAGGCGTCTCAAAAGTCATTGTCTGATCTGAGAACAACATAAAGTGTTGAATCAAAATGTAAGCAGCACCTTTTAGCGCATCTTCAGGATGGATAGAACCATCTGTTTCAATGTCTAAAACCAATTTCTCATAATCTGTTTTTTGCTCAACACGCGTATTCTCAATGCTAAATTTAACATTTTTGATCGGCGTATAAATCGCGTCGATGGCTATGTGACCGAATGGCAATTCGTTTGCACGAGGCTCATCTGCGGGTACATAACCACGTCCTTTTTCAATGAAAAGCTCAATATCTAATTCTTTAGAAGAATCAAGATGGCAGATCACTAAATCTGGGTTTAAAACAGTAAAGTAAGGAGTAAATTTTGCGATATCTCCGGCAGTAACGGCGGTTTGGCCTTTTACTTTAAGAGTTACCTTATTCTCTAAAATCTCTTGTGCTTTCTTAAAGCGAATTTTTTTCAAATTCAAGATGATTTCAGATACATCTTCGTGAACACCTTCGATAGCAGAAAACTCATGTAAAACACTTGATATTTTCACACTAGTGATTGCGTAGCCTTCCAGTGAGGAAAGTAAAATTCTACGAAGAGCGTTACCTATGGTAACACCGTAACCTTTTTCGAGTGGCTTGAACTCAAATAACCCGTGAAAGTCATCGGCTTTCTCCATTACAACTTTTTCGGGCATTTGGAATGCTAATATTGACATATTTCGTAGCTTAAAATGATACTGAAAAAACGTTATTGGTACTATTTAAAATCTCTAATAATTCGTTAATGATTACTTAGAGTACAATTCGACGATTGCCTGCTCGTTAAAGTTTTCAGGAATCTGGTCTCTTTCTGGAAGGGCAATAAATTTACCAACCATTTCAACACCATCCCACTCTAACCAGTTAAAGCGTTTTGGTGAACGACCGTCTAAAGAAGTTGAAACCACTTCTAAAGATTTTGACTTTTCACGAACACCGATTAATTGGCCCGGACGTAAAGAGTATGAAGGCACGTTAACCACTTCACCATCCACATTGATATGCTTGTGGATAACTAATTGGCGAGCAGCACGGCGAGTAGGAGCAATGCCTAAACGATATACTACATTGTCTAATCTTGATTCACACAATTTAATCAAGTTTTCACCAGTGATTCCCGCTTTTACAGCAGCTTTGTGGAACAGATTTTCGAACTGACGCTCTAAAATACCATAGGTATATTTAACTTTTTGTTTCTCCTTCAATTGCAACGCGTATTCAGAAACTTTTGATCGTTTTCCTTTTCCGTGCATTCCGGGAGCATAGTTTTTACGAGATAATGCTTTACTCGGACCAAGAATCGCTTCACCGAATCGACGTGCAATCTTGGATTTTGGACCTGTATATCTAGCCATTTTTTTAAAAGTCATTAGGCCTCTTGTGCCCAATGAAGTAATTAGTTAAGTGAAAAAAAAGTGTTAGAGAAAATAATTACTAATTACCTAACACACAAAATAATCTTTAAACGCGACGACGTTTTGGAGGACGACATCCATTATGAGGCATCGGAGTTATATCACGGATAAGTGATACTTCGATTCCTGAGTTTTGGATGGTACGGATAGCAGACTCACGTCCAGCACCCGGTCCTTTTACAAAAACCTCTGCTTTTTTCATTCCAGCCTCAACAGCTACTGCAGCGCAGTTTGATGCAGCCATTTGTGCCGCATAAGGAGTGTTTTTCTTAGATCCACGGAAACCCATCTTTCCTGCTGAAGCCCAAGAAATCACTTGACCCGCTGAATTGGTAATGGAAATAATGATGTTATTAAAGGAAGCTTTAATGTGTACTTGGCCTACTTGCTCAACTACAACAACTCTTTTCTTCGCTTTATCTTTTCTTTTTGCTTGTGCCATAATTTAATTAATCAAAAAGGGATGAGGATTTACCTCGATTATTATTTAGTTACTTTTTTCTTGTTAGCAACTGTTTTTCTACGTCCCTTACGAGTACGTGAGTTGTTTTTAGTACGTTGGCCACGAACGGGAAGTCCCTTACGATGACGCAAACCACGGTAGCAACCGATGTCCATCAAACGCTTGATGTTTAATTGGACTTCAGACTTAAGCTGACCCTCCGTTTTAAACTCAGCGGCGATGATTGCACGGATAGCACTTGCTTCCGTATCATTCCACTCACCAGCTTTCTTGTCATAAGAAACAGCTGCTTTCGTTAAGATCTTTTGAGCAGTACTGCGACCTATACCAAAAATATAAGTTAATGCAATCTCTCCTCTTTTTTTGTCGGGAATATCAACCCCTGCAATACGAGCCATATAGGTAATTAATTGTTGTGATTACTCATTTAATTTTATCCGAATTATCCTTGACGTTGCTTAAACTTAGGATTCTTCTTGTTTATTACATAAAGCTTGCCGTGTCTACGGATCACTTTACAATCTGCACTACGCTTTTTAATGGATGCTTTAACTTTCATTTTATTAACATTTATGGGCCAAAACCCTCATTTACTTATATCGATAAACAATTCTTGCCTTACTCAAATCATAGGGCGACATTTCCAATTTAACCTTATCTCCAGGTAAAATCTTAATGTAGTGCATCCGCATTTTGCCCGAAATATGGGCAATCACTTGATGCGTATTTTCTAATTCAACCCGAAACATCGCGTTCGAAAGAGCTTCCAAGATTATTCCATCTACTTCTATCGAAGATTGTTTGGCCATAGTTTTATTTTAAATATTCAACAATATTGTTGAGCTTTTAATTACTTCTTCTATATAGGAGAACGTAGTTAATATCAACGGTTCATCTTTACTTACCCCTATTGTATGTTCAAAATGAGCCGAAGGTTTGCGATCCTGAGTTCGAATGGTCCAACCATCCTTATCTACTGAGATCTGGCGCTTTCCTAAATTGATCATCGGTTCAATGGCAATCACCATTCCCTCTTTCAATTTAGCCCCGTCGCCTCTTCGTCCATAATTAGGAACTTCAGGACTTTCGTGTAAGCTTTTACCCACACCATGCCCCACCAGCTCCCGAACTACCCCATATCCGAATGACTCCGTATAGGATTGAACAGCATAAGCAACATCACCAACTCGCTTTCCATTTTGAGCTTGCTTTAAACCCAAGTACAAGGACTCTTTCGTCACTTGCAACAATTTTATTACTTCTGGTTTCACTTCCCCAATGCCATAGGTATAGGCACTGTCGGCATGAAAACCATTTTTATATACACCCGCATCTATGGATATAATATCCCCTTCCTTCAATGTCAAATCACCAGGCAATCCATGCACCACCACATCATTCACAGAAATACATAATGAATATGCGTATTTCTTATTTCCAACCTGATAATTCAGGAAAGAAGGATGAGCTTTGTGGTCTGATATAAACGTATAAGCTAATTTATCTAATTCCAACGTGGTAATTCCCGGCCTAATTGCCTTCGCTACCTCCGCATGGCATCTCCCAAGAATATCGCCATTATCTTGAATAATGGCCATTTCACCAGAAGATTTTAAATAAATCATCTTAACGAGTAATCACCTCTGAACGCCCTTTTACGCGTCCTGATTGCATTAAACCCTCGTACTTTCTCATCAACAAATAACTTTCAATTTGTTGCAATGTATCTAATACCACTCCTACTAAAATCAACAAAGATGTTCCACCAAAAAACGATGCAAATCCACGTGTGACCCCAAATAAATTGGCAACAGCAGGTAATATCGCAATAGCCGATAACATAAATGCGCCCGGCAATGTAATTCGATCTAAAATATTGGCAATAAAGCTAGACGTATCTTCACCCGGCTTCACACCCGGAACAAAACCACCACCACGCTTCATATCATCTGATATTTGAGTGGGGTTAATCGAGATCGCCGTATAAAAGAACGTAAAAACAATAATTAATGAAGCAAATAAAGCATTGTACTGCCAGGTAGTAAAATCACCGAATGCTTGGGCCACTGATGAAGCAAACTCACTTTTTTCTGCAAAAGATTGTGCCACTAAACCCGGAATAAACATCAAGGCCTGTGCAAAAATGATGGGCATTACACCTGATGCATTTAACTTTAAAGGGATGTATTGACGTTCGCCACCTACAGACATTTTACTTCCAGCCACTTGCTTAGCATACTGAACAGGAATTCGACGAACGGCTTGAGTCACCATAATAGCTCCCATCACCACAAAAAACAAAGCAATAATTTCTATGACAAACATTAAAGCGCCTGACATTCCACGTGAACCCGCCTCTTGTAATATCGAAGATGGGAAACGAGAAACGATACCAATCATAATTAGCATGGATATACCATTCCCAATCCCCTTATCCGTAATTTTCTCACCTAACCACATACACAACATGGTGCCTCCAATCAATATAGCCACTCCATATAATCTAAAAAACCATGGATCAACCATGATCGCCTCACTCGGAATGGTTACTTGTAAATACGTAAATCCTTGTGCAGCCGTAACAAATATGGTTAAATAACGCGTAATCTGATTTAACTTCTTACGTCCAGATTCACCATCTTTCTGCATTTTTTGAAAATACGGAAGCGCAATGGTCAATAATTGAATCGCAATAGAAGCAGAAATATAAGGCATGATACCTAATGCAAAAACGGATGCATTGCTCAAAGCTCCTCCAGAAAACATATTCAATAAGCCAAAAAGCCCACCGTCACCTGCTTGAGTTAATTTTGTAGCATCCACACCAGGTAAAACTACATAAGAACCTAAACGGAAAAAGGCAATAAAAAGTAACGTATTAAGAATACGGCCTCTTAATTCCTCAATCGAAAAGATGTGCTTAAAAGTTATTATTAACTTATTCATTCGTCTTGGATAGAAGATTAATCAACAATTGCTTTTCCCCCTGCAGCTTCAATGGCTGCAATGGCGGCTGAAGAAAATCCTTTTGCATGAATTTCTAAGGCAGATGTCAAAGCACCTCTACTTAAGATTTTCACTAAATCAGATTTAGATACCAAACCGTTCGAATAAAGTGTTTCAAAATTGATAACCTTCAATCCAGCTGATTCAGCTAAAGCTTGTAAGGTATCTAAATTGATCGCTTTGTACTCAACACGATTGATATTTTTAAAACCAAACTTGGGTACACGACGTTGAAGTGGCATTTGACCTCCTTCAAAACCACGTTTACGAGAGTAACCAGAACGAGACTGCGCTCCTTTGTGTCCACGTGCAGAAGTTCCACCTAATCCGGAACCTTGACCACGACCTACTCTTTTTCTTGTTTTTACTGAGCCTTCTGCAGGCTTTAGTGATGATAATTTCATTTTATTCTTGGCTTAGCGCTACTTTATAAAAAGTAACTCGCGTGTTAATTAAATATTTTCAACAACAATTAAGTGATTTACGGCACGAATCATACCTGCAATAGCTGGATTTAATTCATGCTCAACACTCTTACGGATTTTACCTAATCCTAACGCTTGGATTGTACGTTTCTGTACTTCCGGACGCTTAATTGCGCTTTTAACTTGTGTAATTTTTACTTTAGACATCGTATGTTCTTTTTTTGAGGCTAGAAGCACTCATATTATCCATTAAAAACTTTAGCTAAGGAAATTCCTCTTTGGAATGCAACACTATGTGGTGCTCTCATTTTCACAAGTGCGTCGATTGTTGCCTTCACCACGTTGTGTGGATTAGAACTTCCTTTAGATTTTGCAAGTACATCATGTACCCCAGCAGATTCTAAAACAGCACGCATCGCACCACCTGCAATCAATCCAGTTCCCGGGGCAGCTGGCTTAATTAAGACAAAACCACCCGAAAATTTACCTAATTGCTCGTGAGGAACCGTATTTTTCAACAAAGGAATTTTAAACAAATTCTTTTTTGCATCTTCAATCCCTTTTGTAATCGCATCCGTTACTTCGTTTGCCTTACCTAATCCGTAACCTACAGTCCCGTTACCATCTCCTACTACCACGATAGCAGAAAAACTAAAACGACGACCCCCTTTTACCACTTTGGCAACACGGTTGATGGCTACAACTTTCTCCTTCAATTCCCCCTCGTTAACCTTAATTGGTTTTGCTTGTAATTGTGACATATCTTTTATTAAAATTGTAAGCCACCCTCGCGAGCACCTTCAGCTAATGATTTAATTCTACCATGATATAAATAACCGTTACGGTCAAAAACTACTTTCGTAATTCCTGCAGCTTTTGCCTTACCAGCAATCGCGATACCCACTGACTTAGCAGCTTCGATATTGTTATTTACCTTTCCTTTAACATGTGATGTAGCGGAAAACAATGTCTTTCCAGCCAAATCATCTACAATTTGAGCATACACCGAAGTGTTTGAACGATACACAGTTAAGCGCGGACGCTCAGCTGATCCAGTTATTTTTGCACGAATTGCACGCTTAATGCGAATTCTACGTAAATCTTTTAATGTTGACATTTTTTACCTGTTTGTGTGGATTTCCGGCCCACGCTTATAATTTATTTCTTACCGCCAGCTTTACCAGCCTTACGACGAACTTGCTCACCCACAAAACGAACACCTTTACCTTTGTAAGGCTCCACTGGACGTAACGATTTTATTTTTGCAGCCACTTGGCCGATCAATTGCTTATCTATTCCATTCAACGTAACCATCGGATTTTTTCCTTTCTCCATCGCTGTAGCAACTTTGATCTCCGAAGGAATAGCCATGAAAATCATGTGTGAATATCCCAAACTTAACTCCAAAATATTTCCTTGATTCGCAGCCTTATAACCAACCCCGATAATCTCAAGATCCTTTTGAAATCCTTCACTTACACCCACAACCATATTATTGATTAAAGAACGATATAAACCATGCATTGCCTTATGACGCTTTTGCTCCGTAGGACGCTTAACAGTTAATATATTTCCTTCAATCTCAACGATGATATCTTGGTCAATTTGTTGAGATAAAGTCCCTTTAGGACCATTTACTGTAACCAAATTGCCAGCCGATATATCCAAAGATACTCCTGCAGGTAATGTGATAATCTTATTTCCAATTCTAGACATAATAATTCTATATGCTTAAATTACGAGTTACCTCCTTTCAGCGTGAAACAATAATTAATATACGTAACAAAGTACTTCTCCACCTACGTGAAGTGTACGGGCTTCTTTATCTGTAATTACTCCTTTAGAAGTAGATAAAATGGCAATACCTAAACCATTTAAAACGCGTGGAAGCTCTTCCGCTCCATTGTACTTACGCAAACCTGGCTTCGAAATACGAGTCAAATTTACGATGGCAGGTTGCTTCGTTACAGCATTGTATTTCAAAGCAATCTTGATCGTTCCTTGTACAGAAGTATCATCGAACTTGTAATTTGAAATATAGCCTTTATCAAAAAGAACCTTTGTGATCTCCTTTTTAATATTAGAAGCAGGAATTTCAACGACCCTATGACGTGCCTTCAAGGCATTTCTCAATCGGGTTAAATAATCTGCTATTGGATCTGTCATTGTTTTTAAATTTGCCGCAAGCCCTTAAAAAGGCCTGCAAAATTACAAAAATGAATTTAAATAATCAAGTTTTTTTATTTACCAGCTTGATTTAGTTACTCCTGGTATTAATCCGTTGGAAGCCATTTCGCGGAAGGTAACACGGCTAATGCCGAATTTACGCATATATCCACGAGGACGACCCGTTAATTTACAACGGTTATGTAAACGAACTGGAGATGCATTCTTAGGTAATTTATCTAACCCAACATAATCTCCGGCAGCTTTTAAAGCCGCACGCTTCACTGCATATTTTGCAACTGTAGCTTCGCGTTTTCTTTCTCTTGCTTTTACTGACTCTTTAGCCATTTTGTAAAAATTTTAAAGGTTTTTTATAAAGCCCAAAGGCCCACTATTTTTTAATATTTGAAAAAGGCATTCCGACTGCAACTAGTAAAGCATAAGCTTCCTCATCTGTTTTGGCCGAAGTAACAAAAGTGATATCCATTCCTGAGATTTTAGCCACTTTATCGATGGACATTTCAGGGAAGATAATTTGCTCCTTTACACCTAAGGTATAATTTCCGCGACCATCAAAACCTTTCTCTGATACTCCTTTAAAGTCACGAACACGTGGCAATGAAACAGTAGTCAATCGGTCTAAAAATTCATACATACGATCACCACGTAAAGTCACTTTCACACCAATAGGCATGTTTTCACGCAACTTAAAGTTTGAAATCGCTTTCTTTGAAATAGTTGCTACTGCTCTTTGACCAGCAATTAGCGTAATTTCTTCTACAGCTACGTCCACCAACTTCTTGTCCGACACTGCTGCTCCAACTCCTTTGTTGATTACAATCTTAGTAATCTTAGGTACTTGCATCACTGACTTGTACTGAAACTTTTCTTTCAAGCTTGACACAACTTCCTTCACAAAACGTTCTTTTAATCTAGGTACTGCCATTGTAGTATATTTTGTGGATTTCCGGCCCACGGTTAAACTCTGTATTATGCGATAAATTTACCTGATACCTTTGAGTAGCGTTGTAACTTACCTTTTTCGTTCAATTTACGACCCGTTCTAACAGGCTTACCATTTTCTACCACCATCAAATTTGAAATGTGTATAGAACCTTCGCGTTTTTCAATTCCTCCTTGAGGATTGCTAGCCGAAGGCTTAACGTGCTTAGTAAGCAAATTAGCACCCTCCACAATTGCACGAGATTTATCAGTTAAAACTTCCTTGATAATTCCAGTTTTGCCTTTTGCATTACCGGCGATCACCATAACGTTATCCCCTTTTTTAATGTGCAATTTGGTCTGCTTAGTTATTTTCTTTTCCATTTGTATGCTTCTTTCTATTGGTTGCCCAATATGTCATCTTAATTATAAAACTTCTGGTGCTAAAGAAACGATCTTCATAAATCCTGCTTCACGTAATTCACGAGCCACTGGCCCAAAAATACGCGTTCCTCTTGGCTCATCGTTCGCATTCAATAATACAGCTGCATTATCTTCAAAACGAATATATGTTCCATCTTTTCTACGAATTTCCTTTTTAGTACGTACGACAACCGCACGAGAAACTGTCCCTTTTTTCATGCTAGATGAAGAAAGTGCTGATTTTACGGAAACTACAATTTTGTCGCCTATAGAAGCATATCTTTTTCCAGTACCGCCTAAAACGCGAATCACCAAAACTTCTTTTGCTCCAGAATTGTCAGCTACACCCAATCTTGATTCTTGCTGTAACATTATCTTTGATCTTTAAATTTAAATTTGAATAACAAATTAGTCTTATTTCGCTTTAGCGATAATTTCAACTAATCTCCAACGTTTGTTTTTAGAAAGAGGACGGGTTTCCATCACTTTCACAGTATCACCTATGCCACACTCATTTTTTTCATCATGTGCCATTAATTTGGTCGTTTTTTGTACGAATTTTCCGTACAGGGGGTGCTTAACCTTACGGTCAACAGTTAGCGTGATCGACTTATCCATCTTATCACTGACCACCTTCCCAATCCTTACTTTTCTTAAGTTTCTTTCTTCCATGGTTGGACTTGTTAAACAATTGACCATTAGCAAATTCGAAATGGTCTATTAAAATTATAATTTATGCTCTTGATGCCGCTGTTAAAGCTGTTTCTAACTTGGCAACTAATTTACGTGCTACTTTAATTCGCATCGGATTCTCAATCGGAGAAATAGCATGAGCTAATTTCAAACGTGATAAAGTTTCCTTCTCAGCAAGAATTTGCTTTTGCAAATCTGCCACTCCTAGTTTATTTATTTCTGCGTTTTTCATACCCTGGCTAATTTATTCTGAATAATCTCTACGTACCACAAACTTCGTACGCATCGGTAATTTTTGAGCGGCTAAACGTAATGCCTCCTGAGCTAATGCTAAAGGAACACCTGCCGATTCAAACAAAATTGTTCCTGGGCGTACATTAGCAACCCAATATTCCGGAGCTCCCTTTCCCTTACCCATACGAACCTCAGCGGGTTTTTTGGTAATTACTTTGTCTGGAAAAATACGAATCCATACTTGGCCTTCACGTTTCATGGCACGAGTAACCGAAATACGAGCTGCCTCAATTTGACGCGCTGTAATTCTACCCGGCTCTAACGATTTAATGGCAAATGATCCAAAATCAATTTCGTGTCCACGAGTGGCGACGCCTCTTACGCGGCCTTTCTGCGACTTACGAAATTTGGTTCTTTTAGGTTGTAACATCTTATTAAAAGTCTAATATCTAAATCAAATATATTTTAGCGCTTTCCTCCACGGCCGCGATTTGCAGCGCCAGCACCTGGTTTATTGCGATCTCCACCTGCATCAGGTGCACCTTCAGGACGTCTACGACCTCCTCTGCGATCATCATCACGGCCACGAGGACCACGATCACCTGGACGAGAATCAGCCGAAGTTGACTGCAAGCCCATGTTAGCATTTGGTGACAAATCTGGCTTTCCAAAAATCTCTCCACGGAAAACCCATACTTTAATACCAATCTTACCGTACACAGTTAATGCTTCTGAAATGGCATAATCCACATCCGCACGTAATGTATGCAAAGGAATACGACCTTCCTTATATCCTTCAGAACGAGCCATTTCAGCACCTCCTAAACGACCTGATAATTTCAATTTAATTCCTTGAGCACCCACACGCATCGCTGAAGCAATCGCTTGTTTCATCGCACGACGGAAAGAAATACGAGCTTGTAATTGAGACGCAATCGCTTCACCGATTAATTTCGCATCTATTTCAGGGCGCTTAATCTCAAAAATGTTAATCTGAACATCTTTACCAGTGATTTTCTTTAACTCCTCTTTTACTTTGTCCACTTCAGCACCTTGCTTTCCAATAACCACCCCAGCACGTGCTGTGTTGATTGTAAGGGTAATGCGCTTTAATGTACGCTCTATGATAACTTTAGAGATAGATCCTTTTGGAATACGAGCAGCTACATACTTTCTGATTTTCTCGTCTTCAACAAGCTTATCTGCGAAAGTCTTTCCACCGTACCAATTAGAATCCCAACCTCTGACGATACCTAATCTTAATCCAACGGGGTTAATTTTTTGTCCCATTTCTTGTTTTATCTAATAGTTAATTATTCTGCTGTAGTTTCTTCCAAAATAGGAGCCACCGAAGAAGCTACTATCAGGGTAATGTGATTTGAACGCTTCAAAATACGATGCCCTCTTCCTTGCGGTGCCGGACGTAAACGCTTTATTGAAGACCCTCCATCTACGAAAATCGTCTTAATAAATAAGTCCGCTTCCTCGATTTTAGCATCCACATGCTTATTTTGCCAGTTGGAAACCGCCGAGAGCAATAATTTCTCGATTGATTTCGCACCTACTTTGGCCTCAAACTTTAAAATACCCAATGCTTTGGATACTTTTTGTCCTCGTACCATATCAGCTACAATACGCATCTTCTGAGGCGACGTAGGGACATTTCTTAATTTAGCAATTGCTTCCATTTTACAATATCTGATTACAAGACCCAAAGGCCTTTAAATTTATCTTTTACCTTTGTCTTTTTTCGCCACGTGACCACGGAAGTTACGCGTTGGTGAAAACTCTCCTAATTTGTGACCAACCATATTTTCAGTTGCAAACACAGGAATGAATTTATTCCCATTATGTACTGCAAATGTATGACCTACGAAATCTGGAGAAATCATTGAACGTCTAGACCATGTTTTGATAACCGACTTTTTGCCGGATTCATTCATAGCCTGTACCTTGTTATCAAGGCGGTAATCAATGTAAGGACCTTTTTTTAGTGAACGTGCCATCTACTATTTTTTTCTTCTACTGATGATAAGACGATTAGTGTGTTTTTTTGGATTACGAGTTTTCTTACCCTTAGCCAATAAACCAGTACGTGAACGAGGGTGACCTCCAGACGCACGGCCTTCACCACCACCCATTGGGTGATCAACCGGGTTCATAACAACTCCACGAACACGTGGACGACGACCCAACCAACGATGACGACCTGCTTTTCCTAAGTTCACATTCATGTGATCTGAATTAGATACCGTACCGATCGTTGCAGAACAACGAGCCAATACCATACGCATCTCACCTGAAGGCAACTTCAACGTAGCATATTTTCCATCACGCGCTAATAACTGAGCATACGTACCAGCCGAACGAGCCATTTCAGCTCCTCTTCCTGGTTGCAACTCAATCGCGTGAACTACTGTACCCAATGGGATATTTGCCAATGGCAGTGTATTTCCAACTTCCGGTGCTACCTTCTCTCCTGAAATAACTGTTTGACCTACCTGAATTCCCGTAGGAGCCAAGATGTATGTTTTAACACCATCTGCATACTCAATAAGTGCAATACGAGAGGTACGATTTGGATCATACTCAACAGTCAATACCGTTGCTGGTACATCATGCTTCGCACGAATAAAATCAATTACACGGTAACGACGCTTATGTCCTCCACCGATATAGCGCATAGAACGACGTCCATCCGCATTACGACCACCTGTACGCTTAATAGGCTCCAATAAGGGCTTATAAGGTTTGTCGGTCGTGATCTCCTCAAACGTTGGCGCTATGCGCTGACGCTGTCCTGGAGTTGTTGGTTTTAATTTTCTAATTGATGCCATTTAAAAGTTCAATTTATCGGGATGAACCCCCTTAATTATTTGCTTATATTCCTTGGTAAAAATCAATTACCTCTCCCATCGCTACCGTAACAATCGCTTTCTTGATTGTAGACGTACGTCCTGAAGTAACTTTAGTACGTGTACTCTTGGACTTTTTCTTTCCAATTTGACGCATTGTCTGTACGTCTTTAACTTCTACTCCGTACATTTTTTTAACCTCTTTGGCAATTTCAATCTTGTTTGCCGTCAACTCAACAACAAACACATACTTGCCTTTTTCTTGCATGGCTTGAGACTTTTCAGTCAAGGCCGGACGTTTAATAATGCCCATTTTTTATTTCGTTTATAACAGAACCGCGTTCTGAAAATTATTTACTACTATATGTTGACTCTATCTTCTCAATCGCTCCCGTTGTAATTAACAATTTAGTTGCATTAACTAAATCATATGTATTCACGTCTGCTGCATTCGAAACCTTTGTTTTGGGAATATTACGTCCAGATAAAACAACATTCTTATCAGCTTCTTGAGTGATCAACAAAGTCTTTGTGGTATCCAATGACAATGCCTTCAACATGGCAATATATGCCTTAGTCTTAGGTGCATCAAATCCAACCGTATCCAAAATCGCGATATCTCCCGATTGTGCTTTAGCCGCTAATGCCGACTGGCGTGCCAACGACTTAACTTTTTTATTCAACTTGAAATGATAATCACGTGGACGTGGTCCAAAAATACGACCCCCACCTTTCATCAAAGGAGACTTCATCGAACCCGCACGAGCTCCACCCGTTCCCTTTTGCTTCTTTATCTTGCGCGTTGAACGCGATACTTCTGCACGCTCCTTAGCTTTGTGTGTTCCCTGACGTTGATTAGCTAAATATTGCTTCACGTCTAAGTAAACCACATGCTCATTAGGAACAATTCCAAAGATCTCATCAGAAAGAGTAATTTTCTTTCCTGTGTCTTTTCCTGCTATGTTATATACTGCTAATTCCATGATTCAGAATGTCTATTTTTTTAGGCTATGCCCTTCAAATCTAATTTTCAATGATTAAGTATGAGTTCTTTGCTCCCGGAACGGATCCCGAAACAACCAAAAGGTTTTTCTCCGGATATATTCTCAAAACCTGTAAGTTTTGAACCTTAACCCGATCTCCACCCGTACGACCCGCCATACGCAAGCCTTTAAATACTCTACCTGGGAATGAACACGCTCCAATAGAACCCGGGTGACGACCACGATTATGCTGACCGTGTGTTTGACCACCCACTCCATGAAAACCATGGCGCTTAACAACACCCTGAAATCCCTTACCCTTAGATGTACCAACTACATCCACATAAGTATCAAGCTCAAGCATCTCAACAGTCAAAACATCCCCTAATGATAAAGGCTGCTCAAACGTGCGAAATTCTACCAATTTTTTCTTTGGAGTTGTTTTTGCTTTCTTGAAGTGACCCAACAAAGATTTTGTTGTGTGCTTCTCTTTTTTCTCACCGTAGCCAATTTGAACAGCATTATAGCCTTCTTTCTCTACAGTTTTAACCTGTGTAACAACACATGGTCCGGCCTCAATCAGCGTACATGCAATGGATCTTCCATCTTCCATGTATAGGCTGGTCATTCCGACTTTTTTACCGATAATTCCTGACATATTATATTTTATTTATTAAAAAATACGCTTACAAGGCTAACGTGGCTTGTTGTAAGTATTATTCACATTCGTTTTTCAACGAGATCGGAAACGCAATAAGGACAGAATTGGTGATAGGCGACAAGGTAATCCCACTGTTTATACAGCGGTTATAACCTTGTGCAGCTTAATACTTAACTAATGGGCTGGGCATTCAACATTCATTAATCAATACCAGTTCTGACACAAAAACAGAGACTTACCTCCATTTTAATCCCTGTTCTAACCGCATTTTTATGTTTTAAATAAATTCGAGAAGTTCTGCCAACCTCTTTCTGAATGAAAAACTGCGTTTGTGGAACGGGAGTGCAAAGGTAGAAAAAATATTAATACAAACAAGAGTGTGTTTGAAAATATTTTTTTGACTTAAATAAAAATTGTACTTTTCTTATAAATCCACTTCATTTTTAACACAAATCTTAGTAAGTTTGCAGCTTAAACGCTTTAAATCAAGCTGTTTATTCCCAATAAGTAAGTTATTTCAAAAGATAAATATACATATGTCAAGTTTAGCCAATCAAAAAGGAGTACTACACGGAGATGCCGTGCAAGAGTTATTTGAAATTGCAAAAAAGAATCAATTTGCTCTTCCAGCCGTCAATGTGACCGGCACAAATACAGTCAACGGAGTTTTAGAAGCTGCGAAAGCAGTTAATTCCCCAGTAATTATACAATTCTCGAACGGTGGTGGCGTATTCTATGCAGGTAAGACTTTGGCAAATACCAATCAAGAAGCGGCTATCGCAGGTTCAATCTCCGGAGCGTATCACGTACACCATTTGGCAAAAGCCTACGGAGTTCAAGTTATTTTACATACCGACCACTGTGCAAAAAAATTATTGCCTTGGTTAGACGGCTTATTGGATGCAGGTGAAAAGTTTTATGCCGAGACTGGCCAACCGCTTTTCTCTTCCCACATGATTGACTTATCTGAGGAACCGATTGAAGAGAATATAGAGATCTGCGCACATTACTTAAGCCGTATGTCCAAAATAGGCATGACGCTAGAAATTGAATTAGGAGTAACCGGTGGCGAAGAGGACGGAGTCGATAACTCAGATGTAGATTCATCTAAATTATATACACAACCTTCTGAAGTAGCTTATGCCTATGAAGAATTGAGCAAAATTTCCCACAGATTTACGATCGCTGCAGCTTTTGGAAATGTGCACGGGGTTTACAAACCAGGTAATGTTAAATTACAACCCGTAATTTTGAAAAACTCCCAAGATTTTATTCGTGAAAAATATAACTTAAAGGACGAAAGACCAATCAATTTCGTTTTCCACGGTGGATCAGGATCATCTCGCGAGGAAATTCGCGAAGCCATTTCTTATGGCGCGATTAAAATGAATATTGACACTGATTTACAATGGGCATTCTGGGAAGGTATCCTAGGTTTCTACAAGGCCAACGAAGCATTTTTGCAAGGACAAATTGGCAATCCAACAGGTGAGGATTCTCCAAATAAAAAATATTATGACCCACGTGTCTGGTTAAGAAAAGGAGAAGAAACCTTTGTAGCCCGATTAAAATCTGCTTTTGAAGATTTAAATGCAAGCAACGCAAACCAATACCTTTAATTTGAATGCATCATTTTCCAAAGAAAATTAATGTTTGAAAATTACAACATTTAACGGAGTCGGAGCATTTTGCCTCGACTCTTTTAAATTAATCTATATTGATCAATTTTCCTGACTAAGTTTTAATAAATATGAAAACCGAACTTCACTTAGCTAACACCCGAGGTACCGCAGATCATGGTTGGCTTAAAACCGCCTACAGTTTCAGCTTCTCCTCCTATTATAACCCAGCCCGAATTCATTTTGGTGCACTGAGGGTAATGAATGACGACTATGTAGCTGGAGGGATGGGATTTGGAAAGCACCCCCATGATAATATGGAAATTGTCACCATTCCCCTAAAAGGCGCACTGGCCCACGAAGATTCAGCAGGAAATAAAGGGATCATTCAAGCGGGCGATGTACAAATTATGTCTGCGGGATCTGGAATTCATCATTCTGAATTTAATGCAAGCCCAACCGAGCCCGTTGAATTATTTCAAATTTGGGTTATGCCAAAACTGAAAAATATTACTCCTCGGTATGACCAACGCACCTATATTCCTGCCGATTTTATTGGCCAATGGAAAACAGTCGTATCACCATTGGGCTCCAATATAGATTCACTTCAAGTCAATCAAGATACCTATTTTAATCTTACAGAACTGGATTTAAATGAATCCCTTGAATATAGCTTGCATGGAACTCGCCAAGGAGCATTTCTAATCGTCATCGAAGGGGCCCTTGAAGTTGTAAATCATACACTCGGCCGCCGCGATTCAATTGGGATTTCTGAAACTGAACATATTCAAATTAAAGCTGCCTCCTCTAATACAAAAGCGCTATTAATTGAAATCCCCATGGTTTGGTAAGATTGGAAATACTTATTTCTTGAAAGTCAAGCCCTTAGTGAGCTCATTTAACGCTTTGATTTTAGCTTCAAAATCTCCTTTAAGCGAATTTCGATAGGCTTCTAACCCATCCATCGTTTCCTGAATGTCTAAGGGAATGACATCTTCCAAAAATGCCCTGATGCGCTTTGCCAAAGTAGGTGATTTGCCGTTGGTCGATATCGCAATTTTCAAATCCCCTTTTTGAACAATCGATCCAAGGTAAAAATCACAAAGATGTGGCGTATCAGCTACATTGCAAAGTAGATGTCGTTCTGCGGCTATAGCTTTAATTTTTTGATGCAACGGAACATTGTCTGTCGCACAAATAACTAAGTCCCTGCCATCTAAATCCCCCTCTAAAAATTCGCGAATTTCATAACTGACCAAAGGAAACTTTTCGATATATTCCAAGGTATCTTCCCGAAAAAATGTGGCCACCATCGTAACACGAGCTTCAGGAGAATTTCGTAAAATAGCAGAAACTTTTTCTAGGGCAACATTTCCCCCGCCAACGACCAGCGTGTTCAATTGGTCTAATTTCAAAAAAATAGGAAATAAGGTATTTGCCATGGTTTATTTTTTGCCGGCCAACTGCCCACAGGCGGCGTCAATATCTTTGCCACGTGAACGACGCACATTAACAATCATTTTTTTACTTTCCAAAAAGGCCACAAATTTAGCCAGTGCATCTGCCTCCGCATTCACAAAATCTGCCTGGGCAATAGGATTGTATTCAATAATATTAATCTTACATGGCAATTTCCGAGCAAACTCATAGAGTTCGCGCGCATCATCCACCGAGTCATTAAATTTATTAAACATGATGTATTCTAACGTTATTTCATTTTCCGTTTTGTCATAAAAATAACGCAAAGCCTCTGACAAAGCCTCCAAAGTATTGGACTCATTGATGGGCATAATCTGATTTCTTTTTGTGTCATTGGCCGCATGAAGCGATAAAGCGAGGTTAAACTTCACTTGGTCATCGCCCAATTTCTTAATCATTTTAGCTATTCCGGCTGTTGACACCGTGATTCGCCGAGAAGCCATACCTAATCCATCTGGGGAAGTAATCATTTCAACAGACTTCAACACATTAGAATAGTTCAAAAGGGGCTCTCCCATCCCCATATAAACAATATTTGTTAATGGAATGCCGTATTTTTCTTGAGCTTGGTCTCGAATCAATACGACCTGATCATATATTTCAAAGGCCTCCAAATTCCTTTTTCGATCCATGTAACCCGTAGCACAAAAACTGCACGTAAGAGAACATCCCACTTGAGATGATACACATGCGGTCATTCTTTCACGAGTAGGAATTAAAACGCCTTCGATCAGGTTTCCGTCATGCAATGAAAAACTCGATTTTATAGTTCGGTCAGCACTGATTTGGAATTCAGCCGTTTCCACACAATGTAGGGAATAGTTGTCGGCCAACCAGCTCCTGGTTTCTTTCGGAATATTAACCATTTGGTCAAATGAACGAACCGATTTTTTCCAAATCCATTCATAAACCTGTTTAGCCCGAAAACCCGGCTCTTTTCGTAGCAGCATATCCTGCTTCAACTCCTCTAAAGTTAAATTTCTAATCGCTTTCAACGTAGGCAATAATTCCTTTTCCACCATTATTTTTTCAACAATTCACCCACTTTACTAGAAATGGCTCTTCCCTCTGCCAATCCAGCTAATTCCTTAGAAGCTACGCCCATTACCTTACCCATATCTGCTGGACTGGTAGCTCCCAATTGAGCGATAATAGCAGAGATACGTTCCGTTAACTCCGAATCCGACAATTGTTTGGGCAAAAACTCCTCAATTATAGTAAGTTCAACCTGTTCTTTTTCAGCTAAATCTGGGCGATTTTGGGCGATATAAACTTCTAATGAGTCTTTACGCTGTTTGGCAGCTTTCATTAAAATTTTCATTTCCGCATCCGTAGATATCTCCCCTGTATTTGAGCCTGATGTCTCCTCCAATAAAATCATCGATTTTATTGCCCTCAAAGCACGCAAACGATCCGCATCTTTAGCGCGCATGGCATCTTTTATGCCGTTTTCAATAGTTAATTTTAATGCCATAAGATTTTAATTTTGAAAATGGGCCTTTACGCCGTCTAAAAATTCTCTATTGTTACTTAATCTTGGAACCTTATGTTGGCCACCTAATTTTCCTCTAGCTCTCATCCAAGCATAAAATGTTCCTTTAGGGGCAACGAGTACCTGTGGGAGTTCTAAAACTAAATCATACGAACGCTTAGCGTCATAATCTGAGTTTACTTCACGAAGCGTACGGTCCAAAATTTCCACAAAGGTACGTAAATCTTTTGGGGCTTTTGAAAACTCTACGACCCATTCATGACTACCCTTTTTACCTCCTTCCATATAAGCAGGTGCCGCCGTATAATCCGTTATTTTAGAATTTGTCTGAATGCACGCAACGGAGATTGCTTTTTCAGCATTTTCTATGATCAACTCTTCGCCAAATGCATTGATAAAATGCTTGGTTCGTCCTGAAATTTTAATCCGATATGGTATAATAGAGGTGAATTTAATGGTATCGCCAATTTTATATCTCCAAAGTCCCGAATTCGTTGTAATCAAAACGGCATAATTTACCCCAAGAACGACTTGGTCCAGTGAAACTACCCGATCTACCTCTTCCCCATGCGCACCGATGGGAATAAATTCATAAAAAATGCCATAATCAAGCATCAGTAACATCTCATCAGGCAAACTCAAATCGTCTTGAATAGCAAAAAATCCTTCTGATGCATTGTAAATTTCTAAAAATCGAACCTCTGAACTAGGAAAAACTAAATTCCGAAACATCTCTCGGTAAGGCCCAAAAGCCACGGCTCCATGTACTAAAAATTCAAAATTGGGCCACACCTCTAAAATTGATTTTTTACCCGTTATCTCCAATATTTTTTCAATGAGCACCAAAGTCCAAGTGGGTACACCCAAAATGCTGGTCACATTTTCCTTAGACGTTTCAATCGCCATTTTTTCAATTTTTTGATCCCAATCATCCATCAGCGCCACATCTAGCGATGGAGTGCGAATAATTTGAGCCCAAATAGGTAAATTTTTCATCACTACCGCTGAAACATCCCCTAGAAGAAGGCTTGAATTCAATGGATTATTTGATAAACTTCCGCCAATGGATAAGCCTTTCCCTTCAAAAATTTTGGTCTCTGGCTTGTTGTTGATCAACAACGTGATCATATCTTTCCCGCCCATCATGTGGCAGTTTTCCAATGATTCCTTTGAAACTGGGATAAATTTACTACGCGCATTTGTCGTTCCCGAGGACTTCGAAAACCATGATATGGGACTTGACCAAAGTACATTTTGCTCTCCATGCATCATTCGATCAATGTAGGGAAAGATCTCTTCGTAAGTTGATATAGGGACTTTTGCCTTAAATTGTTCGTAATTTCCTATTTCCGAATACCCATATTTCTTCCCCCACTCCGTATTTCGACCCGAAAATATCAGTTCATCCAGACTCGAATGTTGGAGCGCTAATGGATTTTTGAAATGTTCCTCTATTCGAGGCATTCTCCTTTTCATCAACCACAATAGAGTCTCATTAAATAAGGACATTTCAGAGATTTTTTAGCGTGCGGCTGGGGTAATCTGTTATGATCTCATCTACGCCTAATTGTATCATCGCCTTCACATCCATAGGTTCATTAACAGTCCAAGGAATTACTTTCATACCTTTTAAATGGCAGTCGTTTACGATATCCTTCGTCAATGAAGTGAAGTTTGGGCTATAAATAGTAGGTGTAAATCCTAAATCTGAACATGTACTTTCAGGCCCTTTCCTTGTCACTAAGGCCGATAAATTTACACGGGGGAAATGTCCCGATTGGATCGATTTATTCCAGTATTTTAATACATTAAAATCAAAACTTTGTAAAATGATGAATTCTGAACGGACATATTTGGCCATAACGGCCCATACTTTTTCCGAAAACTCGTCCACGGTATGCGGTTGGGACACCCCATATTCCTTCGGATCTGATTTGATTTCTATGTTATAATAAATTTTTTTGCCTGTTTTTTTTCTAAAATCTTCGGCTAATTGAAATACTTCCTCAAGCAAGGGTTTATAGGCAAATACTTTTCTCTGTTCTGAAAATAGTGGATTTCCACGTGAGCCTACATCAAATTTCCTCACCTCATTATAACTCATTTTATATACATTAAGCCCCTTTTCTTCCGATTTCAAAACGGGAGTTCCATCTGGTTTAATGGCATACAATGAATTCATATAGGGCTCATGCGACACAAGCACTTGGCCATCCGCAGATATACAAACGTCCATTTCAAGAACTGTAATCCCCATTTCCAACGCATGCTGAAAAGCAGGTAATGTGTTTTCAGGAAACTCACCCCGACAACCCCTATGACCTTGAATAGTTGGCTTTTGTGCCATAAGCGAAATGTGACTTAATAAAACTAAAATGCTGATAATTAGCTTCATCGGTGGGAACTTTCATTTAATTTTTTTCGATCCTTCATGATTTCATTGACCCGTTCATATAATTCGATAAAATCTTTAGGCTCCCTAACATACGAATCAAAACTCTTTACAAAGGAGGCTGAATCTATGGCATGTTTTTTCAAAGTTGCCTTTTCCAATTGATGATAAAGCAACAAATTAGTGTCTGGACTCACAATTTCCATCCTACTAATTGTAACTTCATCTAAGTGAATATCCACCAAAATTTCGGCCATTTTTTCTTGATCTATGCGATTTCGATTCCGATCATTTTGACAAGAAAAAACAACTAAACCAAGGACAACAAAAAGGTATTTCATGAACCAAATTTACGTACAAATTAGAAAGCTTTTATGGGATTTCGCTAAGATTGCTCAAAAAATAGGTAATTTAGCAAGCATATACCTCATAAATCACTCATTTAGAAATGGATATCCGTGCATTTCTTTCCCATATTGTACAGTTGGACATTCGCATCAGAAAAGCGATCAATACACAAATGCATGGAAATTTCTCATCTGTATTCAAGGGATCTGGCTTAGAATTTAGTGATTTAAGGCAATATCAATATGGTGACGATGTTCGGCATATCGATTGGAATTCAACGGCAAAGGGACACGGGACATTTATTAAGTTGTTTAAAGAAGAAAAAGAACAAACGGTTTTTTTCTTGTTGGATGTCAGCTCATCTCAAAACATTAGAAGCGGCGACGAGTCAAAATTAAAAACACTTAAAGAAGTGGCAGGGGTCTTAACATTTTCTGCGATGCAAGAAGCTGGAAATATTGGCTTGTGTTGTTACTCAGATAAAAATGAAAAATTTATAGCCCCGGGCGCAGGTAAAAAACACGGCTATCAAGTCATCAATGAATTATTCAAATTAAAAACAGAAAATACCGGAACAGATTTAAAACAAGCGTTGAAATTCACACTTCAAGTTTTAAAAAGAAAAAGCCTAGTCTTTGTTATATCTGATTTTATTGACGTTGATTACCACGACTTATTGCGCGCCATGTCAAAAAAGCATGATTTAGTCATCATTCAGATTAACTCTGATATCGAATTAAAATTGCCCGCTATGGGAATTATCCCGATTTATGATCCTGAGAAAAGAAAGACAACATGGGTAAATACATCATCAAAGTCCTTTAAAACTTTATTAACCCAAGAAATTCATACGAAGGCTCAAGATCTAAACGACCTTTGTAAGCAGTGGCAAGCTAATTATATTCAATTAAAAGCAGGAGGTGATTTTGTACCTAGTCTGATTAAACTTTTCCGAATTAGAAAATAATGCAGGAGAAACCCATTCAAATATATGGTTCATTTATTGAGGATTCAGCAAAAATTGGCCAACCAGTTCACTATGTTCTAAAAGTACTTCATTCAAAAAATCAAGAACTATTTTTCCCTGGAAACAATACAAAAATTGGCCATTTTGAACCTATTAAAAAAGAATATTATTCAACTCAAACATCTGAAAAAGGGAGTTTAGATTCGGCCATCTATACATTTAAGTTTTTTGATATCGCTGATTTCCAAACCCTTAGTTTGCCCATTTACGTAATCAATGCATCAGATTGCACCAAAATTTATCCTAAAGTCGACACCATATTTCTGAAGAGATTAGTGCCGCACCCAGAATTGATCAATGTAGATTCGATGATCAGTAATGTTGAAATACCTTTATTACAACCGAAAACAAATATTAAAAACGTATTTATAGGAGGGATAGAAATTCTTTTAATTTCTGGAATTATCTATTGGGTATTTGGCGCCAATATTAGCAGGGCCTATCGATATTATAAATTGTGGCGAAAAAACAGAGAATTTAGGCGCGCATTTCAAAGGCAATCAAGATCTATTTCTCAAGATCCCAAAGGCATTCAAAGGCTTGAGAATGCAACTTTAGTATGGAAAATATATATTGAGAAGTTAACGAAAACTCCCTTTTCAACGTTCACGACTACCGAGATGGTCGATAATTTAAAAGATAAACGACTTGCAAAAGCTCTAAAAGCCATTGATTCAGCTATTTATGGCGGAAACTTTTCAGAAAAAACGATGGAATCCGTGAACATCATGGTAGAAATTGCCAATGCCGCCTACCAAACTGAACGTAGAAAAATCAAACTTGAGCGCAAGAAAAAATGAAATTTGACCTAAATTATTCTTGGTTGAAACTAAAAACAATCTTCGCATATGATTGGGAAAACCCATTTTTTCTATATTTGATCCCCTTGCCATTGGTCATCATCCTCATTTCCTCCTTGATGAATAGGAGAAAAAAATCAAGGATATCTTTATCATTTTCTGCTCCTATGGAACAAAACAAATGGGTCCGACTCATTAGTTTCATTCCAAAAACCATAGAATCCCTTTGCGTATTGTGCGTTATTCTCGCCATCGCAAGCCCGTATAAAAAAATCATACAAACGGAAATTAAGCGTGGGGGAGTCGATATGGTCATGGCAATCGACTTGTCAAGTTCCATGCTGACCCAAGATGTTTCTCCATCACGACTTGAAGTAGCTAAAAAACTGGCTATTTTATTCGCCAAAAATAGAACCCAAGATCAAATATCCCTAGTCGCATTCGCAGGATCACCCTATTTGGCTAGCCCATTAACGAGTGATTTAACCTATATAACTAAGGCACTCTCCTTATTAGAATCAAGGCAAATAAAAGAGGAGGGCACGGCATTAGGGGATGCATTAGGCATGTCCATTAACCAAATTAGAGAAGAAAAAAATCCCAAAAAAGTCGCTATCGTCATCAGCGATGGGAATAATACCACAGGTAATTTAGATCCCATTTCTGCAGCTAGTTTAGCTAAATCATTTGGGATTAAAGTATATACCATCGCAGTGGGAAGTAATAAACCGTCACTGGATCCTGTGGATGAATCCACTTTACGCTTAATCGCCGAAAAATCGAATGGCCAATTTTACAGAGCGACTGATTCAAAAACACTAAGCGCCATCTTTAAAGAAATTGATTTTTTAGAAAAATCTCGCAGCTTACAAGTAAGCACTGAAATTCATGAGGATGCAAAACCCATTTTCATCAAACTGGCTTTCCTGTTTTTTTGCATCAGCATTTTGATCAAATTAACTCCTATTTCAAATATTTTAGAAGACTAATATGGTTCTATTTCCAAACGCTAAAATAAATTTGGGTTTATTCATTACGAAAAAAAGAGTGGATGGTTTTCATGAGTTAGAAACGTGTTTTTTTCATATCCCATGGTCTGACATTTTAGAAATTACCCCTGCTACAGTTTTTAAATTTAGCTCAAGCGGCTTACCAATTTCAGGCGAAATACAAGATAATTTGTGCTATAAAGCCTTCATGGCGTTATCTGAGGACTTTAAAATCCCAAATGTTCATATACACCTGCATAAAATCATCCCGATGGGCGCAGGATTAGGGGGCGGTTCTTCAGATGCCGCGTTTACCTTAATGGGCTTAAGGGATTTATTTGAGTTGCCATTAACAAATCAGGACCTGATTCCTTATGCGCAAAAATTAGGCAGTGATTGTGCCTTTTTTCTTTTTAAACAAGCACAATTTGGGACAGGAAAAGGAGATGATTTGGCTCCCATTCAAACGAATCTTAGTGGTTTATACGCGATCATTTTATACCCTAATTTTGGTATATCAACCCAAAAAGCGTACGCTGGAATTCAGCCCAATCCCGCTCCAGGGTTCCTTCCAGAATTATTAAAGTCACCTATACCCACTTGGAAAAACACGGTAAAAAATGATTTTGAGAATACGTTATTTTTAGAATATCCATTGCTCGCTGAAATAAAACAAGACATGTACGACCTTGGAGCATTTTATGCTGCTATGAGTGGGTCAGGGTCGACTATTTTTGGCTTATTTAAAAACGAAGTCAGCCCAGCAGATGCATGGGCCAACTTCGTTAAATGGGAAGGATTTATCCCTTAGTCTTTCGCAAATATCGCTTCTAAAGCAGACGCGCCACTAATAACTAATTTACCCTCGGGCAAATTAACGAGCGGCTTAATACCCACCAGATCTTTAGTTGAACTTAAGATTTCCACCGGAATTTGTTTCATGGTTCCAGCTGAACTTTCTATGTAAATAAATCCAGCTTTACCTACTCGAGCAACCGCAGCCTGTGGAACAGCGGACACAGTTTTTGACCCCACTGTGATTTTTGCACTCACAAATTGGCCCACTGTAAATAATTTTTCATCGGCTATTTTCTCGAAATGACCATGAACCGAAGTAGTCCTTGTCTCCAAATTAACTTGCTGGCCAATCAAAAATATTTTTGCTTTTACGCGTAAGCCTTCAGATTCCACTAGAATAGTCTGGCCTAATTTCAATTTTGATAAATCTTTTTCAAATACTTTTACTTCCACATGCTTATCCAGCGTACCTACTATTTTTACCAAGATATCCGCGGGGGTTACATATTTACCAATCGCCAAATATTGTTCTTCAATGTAGCCATCGATGGGTGATTTGACGGCTAATACCGCATTCATATTACCCTTAGCTAAAGCTTTCAAATCACATCCTATCATCTCAAGTTTCAAGCTCAATGACTTGACTTGAGTTTGCAAATTAACCTGATCAGCCTCCGCTTGTTGGAATTTTTTCTTAGAACCTACCTCCTCATTACTTAAAACTTGTTGGCGTGATTTCTCTACATTTGACAAGCCCAGCGCACTCAAAGCCTGCAAGTATTCTTGCTGCATTTGAATGTAATCTAAACTATTAATGGTCGCCAATACTTGACCCTTTGTCACCTTTTTACCAGGTAAAAGCTCAAATGTCGACTTTACATATCCGGCAATAGGTAATGAAACAGAGGCGATAGAAACTGGGGGGACGTCAATTAACCCCGCACATTTAACTTCTTCCCCCATTTCATGTTGGACAATTTCTCCTAGATTAATTCCTGCATTTTGTTTTTGCTCAGCGGTCAATTTTATTTCCTGTGCAGCTGCGGCGTCAGGTTGATTGGTAGATTCAATTTTCTTAGAATCACAAGAAGCTAATATGATGAGCCCCAATACTATTATTTTTATATGCTTATTCATTGCCTAAAATTGTTTCGATTTGAATGACTGTTTGGTTGTAAGCCAAAATCTCTTGTAAATATTGTTCTCTTATTTGCCATGCTTGTTGGGCATTTTGCAACATTTCTACATACTCTATTTCACCTGCTTTATAGCTTTTAAGTGTCGCAGATTCCAGCCAATTTGCCTGAGGCAAAGCCGTATCCAGGAAATAAGTAAGGGAATTTGAATACTTAATTAGTTGTGCTAAATAGGACGTATACTCCCTAGATAATTGATCTAAATTTTGATCTTTTTGACTTTCAAATACCTGAACTTGTTTCTCTGAAGCGGTAACTCTCGCCTTTTGCCCTTTGGTAAAAATGGGAATCCCGACACCCGCTTGCACATAATTTTGACCTCCAAAATTTTCAATGCTTTGAGATACTAGTCCAAATCGTAAATCGGGTTTTAATTTTTGACGTTCAACCTGTACCTGTAATTTACTAGCGTCAATTTGCTGGTCGATCCATTGGACTTGAGGATTATTTGAAATCTCTTTAGTCAAAAACTTCGCCTCCCGATTTAGCTTTTCAACAGCACTGATTTCAAATTCCTGAGGATAATTAGTCCAATACGCCAAATTTTGAAGGCTGATTTTCATGTCAGATTCCAATGCGATTCGCTTCTGCTGAAACTCGCGCAACCGTGATTCCGCAGCGACCAATTCCAATCGATTCGTTTCCCCTTCTTTAAATTTTAATGCCGCCGCTTTTCTCATTTGCGAATAAAGACTATCCTGCTTTTGAAGAAACTCATGGTTTTTTTGTTGGACCATCAACAAATAATAATACCATTTTACGGACGATGCGACTAAGTTTTGGGTGATTTTGAGTCTTTTTTCAGCCACCATTTTTTGAGAACTGAGCGCTTTCACTTGTGCCTTCAATAAACTAGGCCATGGAATATTTTGGTTCGCTATGATGGTATAATCTTGACTAAAATACGTCTGTGTTTTTCCATATTGAAAGTCAACTGATCCCTTAGGAAGTTCCCGACCAGTGCCGATAAAAGCTTCAGCGGCTTGCACCTCTAATCTCCCAGTATTAATTAATTTATTGTTTTTCTGGGCATGATCAAGGCAGTTTTGAAGGCTCAATTTGGTTGGGTTTTGAGCCACCATACTGAAACTAAAGCAAAGTAATAATGCAATGAGGCCTATCGATTTTTCCTTCAATTTTCGTTCTTTTCTAGTCATAATAATAGAATATACCACAGGGATGACCACCAATGTCAAAAAGGTAGCGGTAATTAAACCTCCTATCACAACAGTGGCTAATGGCCTTTGAACTTCTGCGCCTGGCGATTGACTGAGGGCCATCGGCAGAAAGCCTAAAGAGGCAACGGAAGCCGTCATAATCACGGGTCGGAAACGTAATTCTAGGCCTTTGGCCAATCGCTCTTTTACACTTAAGCCTTCATTTGCGAGTGTCTTAAAGAATGATAGCAATACGATTCCATTTAGAACTGCTACCCCAAAGAGTGCGATAAACCCGATACCAGCAGAAACAGAAAATGGCATATCACGAATCCAAAGTGCCCAAATTCCTCCAATCGCAGACAGCGGAATGGCCAAATAAATAATGGAGGCTTCCACAAAGGATTGAAAGGTAAAAAAGAGTAAGATAAAAATAAGGGCTAGTGCGATAGGAACCACTAAAGAAAGTCGGGATTTCGCAGCGACTAAATTTTCGAAAGTACCTCCATAAGTCACATAATAGCCCGCTGGCAAAACCACCTTATTTTTCATCACCTTTTGAATATCGGCGACCACGCTTTCCACATCTCGATTTCGCACATTAATCCCAATGGTAATTCGGCGGTGTGTATTGTCCCGCGCTATTTCAACAGGCGCATTTTCATAGTCAACTTCGGCCAGTTCTTGCAATGGAATATGGGAGCCATTCGGTAGATCTACATAAAGCTCCCGTAAATTTTGAATATCCGTCCGATGAGCTGAATCCATTCTGACCACAAGATCAAAACGTTTTTCACCTTCCATCACAATCCCTGCGGTCTCACCGGCAAAGGTCATTTTGATCATTCGATTTACGTCCTGAATTTGAAGGCCATATTGTGCCATTTTGTTACGGTTATATTTAACCACGAGCTGAGGAATTCCGTCAATTTGTTGGACTTTAATATCCCCGACACCTTCTATTTTCCTAATATACCTAGCCGCATCTGTTGCGTGAGAAAATAGTTCATCTAAATCTTCTCCAAATATTTTAATGGCAATATCCGATTTGACACCCGCTATCAACTCATTAAAACGCATTTGAATTGGTTGGGTAAATTCAAAATTAACCTCAGGAAAAACATCTAAGGCTCGGTCCATTTTTTCTTCCAGCTCTTGGGGTGTCTTTGCCGCTTTCCATTCAGATGGTTCTTTTAAAATAATTAGAATATCACAGGAGTTAATTCCCATAGGATCCGTCGGAATTTCAGAAGCTCCAATGCGAGAAACTACTTGTTTAATTTCGTTTGGAAACTTTTTCATTAACAATTTTTGTGCCTCTGTATTCACATGAATACTTTGGGATAAACTGGCATTTGTAGGCAAAATAGCCTCCACTGCAAAATCCCCTTCATTTAATTCTGGGATAAACTCGCCTCCCAACGTTGTAAAGAGCCAAATACTGCCAATAAATAAAATACCTGAACTTATGATGACCCATCTTCTCGACTGCAAAGCCCAGTCAACAATCGGTTTATAGCCGCGGTACATAAAATTCATGATTCGATCCGCAATGGTCAATTGGTGACTTATCTTTTTATTTAAAAACAAGGCCGACATCATGGGAACATACGTCAATGAAAGCAGCAAAGCACCAAAAATGGCAAAACTAACTGTTTGTGCCATAGGCCTAAACATTTTACCTTCAATGCCCCCTAGGGCCATAATAGGTAAATAAACAATTAAGATGATGATGACACCAAAAGCCGCCGACTGAAAAATGGCTTGCGAAGAAACAGTTACTTCCTCATCCATGGCATGCTGACTCAATACTTCTCCCTTTCGATGGAGATGCAATCGATGTATAATGGATTCGACAATGATGACAGCGCCATCTACAATTAAGCCAAAATCAATCGCTCCAAGGCTCATCAAATTAGCAGAAACGCCAAAAATATGCATCATCGCAAATGCAAAAAGAAGGCACAACGGAATCACGGAAGCGACAATTAAGCCTGCTCTAAAATTTCCAAGAAGTAAAACCAAGATAAAAACGACGATCAATCCTCCTTCCATTAAATTCTTTTCAACGGTCGAAATGGATTTTCCTATTAAGACACTTCGATCTAAAAAGGGTACAATTTTGATCCCTTGGGGCATTGTTTTTTGGATCGTTTCCAATCTTAACTTCACATCTTTTACGACATTGTTGGCATTTGCCCCTTTCAACAAAAGCATCACGGCTCCTACCACTTCTCCCTTTCCATTTCTAGTCATGGCTCCGTATCGAACGGCCTTTCCAAACTGAACCGTTGCAACGTCCTTGATTAAAATAGGTAATCCACCGGTTCCCCTTTGAACGACAATTGTATTTTCAATATCCTCTAAAGAGTTTAGCATTCCCTCTGATCTAATGAAATAAACATCGGTACCTTTTTCTAAATAACTGCCTCCCGAGTTGGAATTATTGTTTTCCAAGGCAGTAAAAATCTGATTAATGGACACATGGGCTGCACTAATTCGTTCGGGATTAATGGCTACTTCATATTGCTTTAAATTTCCACCAAAAGAACTTACCTCCACAACGCCTTTAATTCCAAGCAACTGACGTTTGACGATCCAGTCTTGGTATGTTCTTAAATCAGCGAGTGAATATTGGTTTTCAAAAGCGGGGTCAACTTCCAAGGTATATTGATAAAATTCTCCGAGGCCAGTGGTAATAGGTGCCATTTCAGGTACTCCAGCACCTTTTAATAAGTAAGGCTCGGCGCCCTTCAACTTCTCAGAAACTTGTTGGCGCGCCACTTCCATCGCCACCTCATCCTCAAAGACGACCGTAATAATAGACAGTCCCATCCTAGATACGGAACGGATATCGCGCACATTGGGAATCGTTCTTAATGAAATTTCTAAGGGATAGGTAACAAATTTTTCAACTTCTGCCGCCGCTAAAGCTGGCGACTGAGTGATTACTTGAACCTGGTTCGATGTAATATCAGGCAAAGCGTCGATGGGCAATTGGCTTAAAGAATAACTTCCCCAAGCAATTAAACCGATGACGAAAATTCCCACAACTAATTTATTGCGGATACTAAATGAAATTATTGAATTGATCATATGTCTTTATGTTTACTTAAAAAATGCTTCTGCTATTTTTAAGCCCTAGGAGGCGCGATCAAAACGCGGGATAAGGAAAAATGATAAAGATTTATTTGTTGGAGATCTTTTCTGCGAGACATCAAAATTAAAACAGGCCAAATACATACAAAGAATAAACCTGGAATAATATAGCCGATAATCCCGTTAAAATCGATGGAAGGAAGACTAGGATGCTTACTTGTTTTGCTATGTTTAGAATCAGCTGCGTAATGTAGCCAAAGAAAATCGACAAAATTGAAATTAGATTTTTCTATCTTCTGATGCTCTTGAAAATGTTTTAATAGTTCGTTTGCCTTAAATGATTGTTCCAATCCTACTTTAGGCAGAAGACTGCCAAAAATAAATAAAACAAAAAGAAAAGAGACCGCTACATTTTTCATTCCCTAAATGTACAGAAATTTCGAAAATTAAATGGATATTTATGCTTTGAAAAAATAGTAGATTGAGACAAAATCGCTTTAATGCAAGATTAATTTAAGGAATCTCCCGCCTATTTATGGATGAAATAAACCTTTTATGGCATCAATTGACCGATTCGGAAACCATCATCCGGTCGGGTTTGCTGGTCATTACCTTAATTGTCTTTGCGGAGAATGGTCTATTTTTCGCTTTTTTTCTACCAGGTGATTATTTACTCTTCCTAACCGGTGTTTTCGGGGGAACAGGCGTTTTAAAAGAGCCTTTGTCGACGATCTTACTCAGTATATTTCTTGCCTCTGTCATCGGATCATTATGTGGTTATCTACTCGGACGATTTTTCGGAAACTCTCTTCAAGGGAGGCCTGATAGCTTCTTTTTCAAGAAAAAACATTTAGAATCTACGAGAGATTTTTTTGAAAAATATGGTTTTGGGGCTTTAGTCCTCAGCCGATTTTTACCTGTTGTACGAACATTCACCCCCATTCTAGCTGGAATAAGCAAAATGTCTTGGTATAGCTTTTTGTTTTTAAATGTTTTTGGAGCAGCCATGTGGGTTGGGATATTAGTCGCCGGAGGATATTACATGGGACAACATTTTCCATGGATTATTAATTATGTTCAATACATCATCTTGTTTTTTTTAGGAATTACTACTTATACGATAATCAAGGGCTATTTGAAATTCAAAAAATGATCGAGCAATTTGCATATGTATTCGCTTTTTTGGCAGCAGGCATTTTATTTATCGCCTTAATATTATTTATATCGCGTTCATTAAGACCATTTAGACCAAATGTAGAAAAGCTAAGCACCTATGAATCGGGGGAAGAGCCTATGGGGAATGCCAATATTCGCTTCAACCCAAGGTTTTATGTGATCGCGCTTTTGTTCGTTCTATTTGAAGTGGAATTAATATTTCTGTTTCCTTGGGCGGTGGTTTTTGGCAACAAGCAATTAGCCATAGCAGACTCAAATTGGCCAATCTATGCCTTAGTGGAAATGTTTATTTTTGTGGGAATACTAGCGCTAGGTTTAGCTTTCGCTTGGGTCAAGGGTTATTTAACATGGGAAAAACCAACGGCAAATCCTGAGAAAATAAATAGTCCTATCCCGATGGATGTTTATAAAAAGTATTTACCTAATTCGAAATAGTTACCACCTTGGATTGGTGGAATATACTTTATTCTTCATTTTAATGGCAATCATTATTTCATGAGAGCCTAATGAGGTTCGAGCCAACCCTAAACTATGGTTTTCATAGAGATAGGTCATATTCAAACTTTGATTTAAATGCACGCCAAACATGGCCCCTATTGCTTCATTATGTCTATATGAGGCACCCATCCAGACTAAATCGTCAAAATTTACTTTGAAGTTTCCTTCCACGCCAAACGCAGCATTTTTCATGTATTTAGCCAAAATGGAAGGTGAAAAAGTCCAATAGCGTCCCACTTTTATATCCCTTCCAAATTGGAAAAATAAATTTGGGTTTGTTTGGCCTAGCCATAGTATTCGAACCGTATCATTTTCGGCAATATTTGTTCGAGTTAAACTATAGTTGTCCATCACAATTTGATTGGCCGACAAGCCAATGTGAAATTTACGATTGTAATATAGGATTCCTACATTGACTAGGGGTTGAATCCCATTCAATCTTGACTGGGTCATATAAGGATCTCCTTCATCTTTTACCGTAAAACCTCCTATGCTAAGGCTTCGTTGGTATACGCCGACCGTAGCGCCGACCGCCAATTTCTCCTCTCCACCTAATGATAAGTGATATCCATAGGAAGCCCCTAATGAAATGCTTGACAGAGGACCAAAATTATCGGTCATTGCCTGCAGACCTAAGCCTTGATGAAAATTAGCTCGATAGGTCTTTTTTCGTATTCTAGTGGGCGAAAAAGTCCTCCTTATCGTTTTTGACATAAAAGGCGTTTTGCCTGAAGAGGTACGATCCGTTTTATCAAATGCCATATTAGCTGTGGCATAAAAACTAGACATATTAGTGTTAAATCCGGTCCATTGCTGGCGATATCCCGTTTTTATATCCCAATAATCCTCATATCCAGTAAAGGCAGGATTATATAGATATCTGTTCATCATATATAAGCCAAATTGAGGTGTTTGCTGAGCTAGGCCAACAAATGACATAAAGAAAATAAAAAGAAGTATTAAAAATCTCATTACTAGGGGTTCGAACCACAAAAATCGGTTAAATATATTTAATTTCGTAAGATATTTTTGTAAAATAAATTGGCACTAAAAATTATACCCAAGATATTCATTGTTCCATGCAAGTCAAAAGTTACCCCATTGAAAGTCTACAATCATCCTCAAAACTGCTAATTGATTACTTAGCGGAGTTTCCTGCATTAGCTACCTTTTATGGAAATACTCCTCATTTGGAAAGTTTTGAAAGACAAATAGCTGAAAAAAAATCATTTAGTCAATCAAATAGAGTCATATTACACGAGGTGATTAAAGGGCAATATAATGACCTTGGCCTTGAAGTGGAGATTGATTCTATATTAGATGAAAATACGTATACGGTTACCACTGGGCACCAATTAAATATTTTTACGGGGCCGCTTTATGTGATTTATAAAATCGTGTCAACAATCAATCTTGCCAAAAAATTAAAAGCAAAATACCCGAAGGCCAATTTTATTCCGGTCTATTGGATGGCGACGGAAGATCATGATTGGGATGAAATAAATCACTTCCATTGGTTAGGAAAAAAATTCGAAATCGCCACTTCACAAAAAGGTGCTGTTGGCCGATTTTCTTTATCTGAATTTGAGCCATTTTTGAAAGAGATTCCTTTCACAATATCTGCCTTTCAAGATGCCTATTCACAAACAAAAAATTTAAGCCAAGCGGTACGCCATTACATGAATGAATTGTTTGGCGACCAGGGTCTAATATGTCTTGATGCAGATGTTGCAAGATTGAAATCCATTTTTGCGCCCATTGTATTGGCTGATTTATTTGACCACTCGCATCTTGCACCTGTGGAAAATGCAACCAAATCATTAATCGAAATGGGGTACAAAACTCAGATTAATGCCAGAGAAATTAATTTATTTTATTTAATGGATGGGCTACGTGAGCGAATTGAAAAAAGAGGTGATATTTATCAATTATTAAACACCAGCACTACTTTTTCTGAAAAAGAGTTACGCGCAGAAGTGGCGGAATTTCCTGAAAGATTTAGCCCTAACGTCGTTTTAAGACCCTTATACCAAGAAATGATTTTGCCTAATTTGGCTTATATTGGTGGTCCGGCAGAAGTTGGGTATTGGCTCCAATTAAAAGGGATTTTTGATTTACACCAAGTGCCTTACCCGATTGTATTGCCTCGAAATTTTGCTGTAATCTTAAGTGAAAAACACCAACAAAAAATAAGCAAATTAGGCATTGGACTAACCGATTTGTTTTTAGAAGATTTCGAAGTAAAACGAAAATTTGTAGCGAGCCAAAGTGCACATGTGTTGAACTGTCAATCTGAATTAAACTTGTTAAGTCCGATTTTTAACGAATTGGCGAAACGAGTAAAATCAATAGATTCAACTTTAGAGGCTAGTGCAAAAGCTGAGTTTAAGCGGGTAGAAAATGGCCTTGAGCGGCTGGGGAAGAAGTTGAAAAGAGCAGAAGAAAGAAATCATGAAACCTCGATTCGCCAATTAAGCCAATTGAAAACTGCGTTATTTCCGGAAGGTGAATGGCAGGAAAGGCATGAGAATTTTTTAAATTATTACATGGAGCATCCGGCTTTCATTCAACAATTACTAGACACATTTGATCCCCTTCTTTTTGAGATGTATGCGATCAATTTGGATTAAATATGCCAGAAAAATTAGATGTCATATCGTTTTTGGCTGAAGCCAATCAATATCCGCTCATCGATGTTCGGTCTCCGGCTGAATTTGAACGAGCGCATATTCCGGGTGCCATATCTTTTCCCATATTCACCAATGAGGAACGCGCGCAAGTAGGAACCACCTACAAGCAAGTTGGAAAAGAACAAGCGATAGAATTAGGTTTGGAAATCGTTGGACCACAGTTGGCCCAATGGGTAAAAAAGGCAAAAAAAATAGCCAAAGACGGGGTCCTATTGGTTCATTGTTGGCGTGGCGGCATGCGTTCTGGCAGCATGGCCTGGCTTTTTGAAACCGCCGGATTAGAAGTAAAAGTGTTAGTTGGCGGCTATAAAGCCTACCGAAAAAACGTTTTAGCTGAATTAGAAAAGAAGATCCCTTTAATCGTTCTAGGAGGAAAAACCGGTAGTGGCAAAACGGAAATCTTGATTGAGATGAAGAAAAGGGGCATTCAAGTCATTGATTTGGAGGGCCTCGCACATCATCGAGGTTCGGCCTTTGGGCATTTAGGGTTGGAGGAGCAACCCAGCAGTGAGCACTTTGAAAATCTTTTGTGTCATGAATTACAACAAATGGATTTTAAAAAGCCGATTTGGGTGGAAGATGAAAGTAGGAATATAGGAAAGGTGTTTATGACAGAATCGTTTTATGTCCGTTTACGTGAATCCCCTTGCTTATTTTTGGATATCGACGCAAAATACCGACTACCCCATTTAGTCCAAGTGTACGCACAATATCCCAAAGCTGATTTATTGAAGGCTTTAGAAAAGATAAGGAAACGTTTAGGTGGGCAGCATTTTCAAAGAGCCGTGGAGTGTTTAGAAATAAATGATTTTACGGAAGTGGCGGCTATAACGCTAAATTACTACGATAAGGCCTATCTTCATGGCTTAATAAAGCGGGATGACTCACAGATAAATAGACTAGAAATTCATACGTTAGACACAAATTTGCAAGTAAATTCGGTTTTAGCCCATGATCTAGTTAATTTCAATTTTAATACATAATTCTATGCTGCCTGAATCTTTTATAACAAACATCTTAGAAAAGCACATGCATACGCGTGCATTTCCGGCTACATCTGAAATTAAAAAGTTATTTACAAAAATTGTCTTAACGCTATTTCCTGAGCAATCCAGAATACATTTCAAAACAAAAACAGAATTAAAAGCTGTATTTGAAAGTTTAGAAACTGGATTAGAAAGTATTTTACATTCTATGAAAGGGGAGTTAAAAGAATCTCCGGAAAAATTAGCCCAAGAATACTTTAGTAAAATACCGGAAATCCACGCATTATTATTGACCGATGTGGAGGCCATGGTACAAGGTGACCCCGCTGCAAGCACAGATTACGAAGTAATTAGAACTTATCCAGGGTTTTACGCCATGGCATTTTATCGGTTGGCCCACGGATTACACCAACTATCCATCCCGTTGATCCCCAGAATTTTAACCGAATATGCCCATTCAAAAACGGGAATCGATATTCATCCGGGGGCCAAAATAGGACGTTATTTTTTCATGGACCATGGAACAGGAATCGTAATCGGTGAGACGTGTACAATCGGTGAGCGAGTAAAAATTTATCAAGGGGTTACGTTAGGTGCGCTTTCCGTCGATAAGAAAATGGCGTCAACAAAAAGACACCCAACCATCGAAAATGGAGTAGTTATCTATTCAGGTGCCACTATTTTAGGCGGTGAAACCGTTGTAGGAAAAGAATCCATTATCGGTGGGAATGTTTGGCTAACCCATAGTGTTCCTGCACAAACTAAAATTTATCATCAGTCCACCTCAAAATTAATCAAAGGTTAAAATGAGCAATTTGTTAGATTTAGTTGGCAATACCCCGCTAGTGGCCCTTACTCATTTGCATGATAATCCCAAAGTTAAAATTTTTGGGAAATTAGAAGGTGATAATCCTGGAGGTTCTGTGAAAGATCGTGCGGCAAAAAGTATGATTCAAGGGGCATTAGAGCGAGGAGAAATCAAGGCGGGGACTAAGTTAATTGAAGCAACATCAGGAAACACCGGCATCGCATTAGCCATGATTGCACGTTTATATGGAATCGAAATTGAATTGGCTATGCCATCCAACTCGACCAAAGAACGTGTTCTGACCATGGAGGCTTTTGGTGCCAAAGTAACCTTAACCGAAACCATCGAATCAGCACGTGATTATGCGATAGAAAAATCAAAATCTGGCGAATATATTTTGCTGAATCAATTCGAGAATCCTGATAATTATTTGGCCCATTATAGAACCACTGGTCCTGAAATCTATCGAGATACCCAGGGAAAAATTACTCATTTTGTTAGCTCCATGGGAACTACAGGCACGATTATGGGTACTTCCATGTATTTAAAAGAACAAAACCCTGGTATTCAAATCGTGGGTTGCCAACCGACTGAAGGTTCTAAAATACCTGGAATAAGGCGTTGGCCCATCGAATACCGACCAAAAATTTATGACCCTTCACGAGTAGACCGAATTATGGATGTTTCCGAGCAGGATGCCACCGAAATGACTCGAAAACTAGCAAAAGTTGAGGGTGTTTTTGGGGGAATGAGTAGTGGCGGGGGTGTATCAGCCAGTATTCGACTAGCCAATGAATTAGAAGAAGGCCTAATTGTTTGTATTATCTGTGACCGTGGGGATCGCTATTTATCCAGTGGATTATTTGGCGATTAGCACGCCTAATATTTTATAGCTGGTAGGTTCTGCTAAAAAAAACTGCTGCATTCCTTCAATATAATACGTTTGAATGCGTCCCTCTGAAAAATTCATAAAGAGCTTTTTCCGAGTTTCAAATAAAAAGTTTTTTTGAGAAATCTCAATTTCCACCTTGCTGGGACGTTCATCAGCATCTAAATGAATAATCATTTTTTTGACTGGTAAGCTTTCATCTTTTTTCAAAGAATACCAATAAAATCCTGGCTCGGAAAGGTTATCGTAACTCTTTTCATAGGCTGGCTTATTAAGATCCGCTTCTAGATATAGCGCAAATTCTTTTTCCCAATCTACATTTGAGACAATTTTTACTTCCTTTTTCCCATCAAGAACGACCGTCTTATGAACCCTTTGATTTGATTTGGCATACCCATTAATTTGCTGCTTCAAGAAAGCCGACCATGCAAAATAATTGTTTTTTTGAACTGATTTCTCAGCACTGCCACAACTTAGGAGCAATCCAAAAACGAAAATAAGACTCGCTAAATTTTTTAGATAAATGATCATCATTCAAAGGTAATCATATTAAGTCCACGAATAAAAAATCCTTGGAGATTAAGTCCAAGGATTTTTATGGTCAACCGCCAATCATTTCTTCAATCGGTATACTCAAGACTCGAGTTAAAGAAAAAATCTTTTGAACGTTTGGGTAATGTTTACCAGACTCCCAATAATTGTAAGCGCTTTGACTTACCCCGACGGCCTGAGCAACTTCGCGTTGGGTCAATCGCTTATTGCGACGAGATTTAATTAAAAGTACTGAGAAATTTAATTTTGTTTTCATAGTGGTAGGCGTTTAAGGTTAATAATCTATTTCTATTTCAAATATGTTTATCAAATTACCAATCAAACTAAACAATATTTCTAAAATTAATAACTATACTGATTTCAAAAGCGCTTTTAAAGAATTTTACTAGACTTATAGTTTATAAATGTCTTTTAGTGACATATAAAAAATAACAAAAAAAAGGAGTAGAATAAATTCCACTCCTTTCGTTTTCAAAAACCACTTTTACTTAATGGAATATTTATACTTATATCGTTCAAATAGTTGGCTATGCTTATTATCTAAGTTGACAGCTCTTCCTTGAATAAAAGCATGTGTTACCGTACTTGACTTCATATCTAAGATATCTCCATTACAAATAACAAGGTTGGCATCCTTCCCATTTTCAAGACTACCCGTACGCGAATCAATGCCCAATATTTTGGCAGCGTTCAAAGTAATCGCTTGCAATGCCTCCTCTTTTGTCAAGCCATAAGCAACCATGGTTCCTGCTTGGAAAACCAAGTTACGTTGTTGGCTGTGTCCATCAGAACCATCTTGACAAATCGTAAATAATACACCCGCTTTTTGAAGCATCGCCCCCGTTTTATAAGGTTGGTCTACCGCATCATCGTCCGTTGCCGGTAAACTATGTGGCTCAGCTAAAATGACAGCGACCTTATTTTCCTTCAAAATATCGCCAATCATCCAAGCATCTGTACCGCCAACAATCACTAATTTAAAATTAAATTCCGCGGCTAAATGTATGGCGGCCAACATCTCCTTCACCAGGTCACAGTTGACATACAAGGATTTAGACCGATCAAACAATCCCTTACAGGCCTCATATTTTAAATTGGTGGCGGCATGCGTTTTTTCATTTAAATAGGCCTGAGCTTCTTTGAAAAAACTTCTTGCCATATCAATGCGCTCTAATCCTAATTTAACTTGGTCCACATCCGCATCTCTACGTCTATAGCTCATAAATGAAGGCCGATTAATTAACGCGGGCATGGTCAAATGAACTCCATTATCTAAGGCATAGGCTGCATCTTCCCAATTCCAAGCGTCCAATTGGACTACCGTAGAAGTTCCTGGAATTAATCCGCCACTTGGGACAATTTGAGCTAATAAAATCCCATTTGAACGCAACGTGTTGATTACTTTACTATCGGTATTATAGGCTACAATGGAGCGAATATTGGGGTGAATATCACCTAATTCTACATTGTCGACCGTCGATTTTGTCGAACTTACTTCCACTAAACCTAGATTTGTGTTGGGCGCAATAATGCCCGGATAAATATGCTTTCCTGTAGCATCAATGTGCTCTAGATCTCCCGTTAGAGTAGGTGCATTCATGTCAATTTTCAATTTTCCTTTTTCAATAATGATATTGCCCGTCGAAACCTGGCCATTTCCTATATGTAAAGTTCCACCCGTAATCACGATCTTCTTAGATTGAGCAGGCGATGGATGCATAGTTTCTTGAGAAAACAAGGGGTATGCAACCAAGCATATTGCGATATATAATATATTTTTCATGTGATGTGTCAATGTTAGTTTTCTGTTAAAATCATACGTTGGGAAATACGATCCCAAAGACTCTTGCCATGTCCGTGATCATCTTCGCACATATTTTCCTCTCTGAATGATGGAGTCATAGGCCTAGTGGCAGAACCTCCTTTTTTAGCCAAGATCATTTTTTGAATTAACCTTTGCTTTTCTTTCTTTAGGTCAATTTGCAATTTTGCATCTACTTCGCGATCAAAAACAACCGCGCCATCCACAATCGTCTTTTCAGATTTAGCGTAAATACTCAATGGATGATCAGACCAAATAACTAGATCCGCGTCTTTTCCTTCTTTAAGGCTACCCACGCGATCAGCCACATGGAGCATTTTTGCCGGGTTCAACGTAACCATTTTGAGGGCATCTTCCTCTGACATTCCCGCATATTTAATGGATTTAGCCGCTTCATGATTTAAATGACGCGCCATTTCAGCATCATCTGAATTGATGGCCACATTCACTCCATTTTTTTGCATCAAAAAGGCATTTTGAGGAATCGCGTCAACCACCTCCATTTTATAATTCCACCAGTCTGAGAACGTTGACGCACTAGCCCCATGCGCTTTCATTTTATCCGCCACTTTATAGCCTTCTAAAATATGGGTAAATGTATTCACCGTGAAACCGAATTTATCTGCCACTTTCATCATGGCATTAATTTCACTTTGTACATAGGAATGGCAAGTGATAAATCTTTTATGATTTAATATTTCAACTAAAGCCTCTAATTCCAAATCAATTCGCTTTCCAGGACCTTGCTTTTCATAATCACGTGCACGGGTGAAAGCGTCCGTTAAAACTTGCTCCACCCCCATTCTTGTATCAGGGAATCTCGGATTCGATGGGTTATATGATCGTTTCACATTTTCCCCCAAAGCAAACTTGATGAATGGGTCCCAATTAGCAAACTTTAAGCCTTCGGCTGTTTGGCCCCAACGGAATTTCAATAATTGAGTTTGTCCGCCGACCGTATTACAACTACCATGCAGGATATGACTGGAAGTCACCCCGCCGCTCAATTGGCGATACATATCCACATCCTCCGGATCTATTACATCGGTAATTCGAACTTCCGCCGTAACGGATTGAGAGCATTCATTAATTCCTCCCGATGCGGCCACATGGGAATGTTCGTCAATGATACCCGCGGTAACATGTTTGCCGGCTCCATTCACCACACGGGCCGTCGGGTCTTTCAGCCCTTTTCCAATTGCGGCAATTTTACCATTCTTAATCAGTACATCCGTTTCTTTTAAAATCCCTGATTTCTCATTGGTCCAAACGGTTGTATTTTTAATCAAAATAGTTTCTGATTTTGGAATCGTTTTTTGCCCATATCCATTAAATGGAAACACGACTGACCCTACTTCTTCTGATTTTACAGGACGCTTTTTATTGCTCACGGTATCTGCATTAGCTTCGCGAGTCGCTTGCCAAGAAACCCATTCTCCGTTCCCCAAAGTACCCGTTCCTAACATTGAATTTCCTAAGAAGTCACCGGATAGTCGAGTCTTTTTGCCTTGATCTGCTTTGGCCGTATAAATCAAATTGACCAATTGGTCTTTTTGACTAAATTCTACGGCCAAGGTATCTTTCCCTATTAATTGAGCTTTATAAATCCCTGTTTCCCCAGTTACGGATAATTGCGCAGTTTGATTTCCTAGTGTGAACTTATACTTACCAGCCAATTCCATTTTGGAATCCGTCGAAATCCCATAGGCTGATCCTTGAATCCAGTTTTCAACCAATACTGTTTTGTCAGCAAAAATAGGACCAGTCGTAATGAGGAAATTGGCCCATTTGCCTGCTTCCAAACTGCCTACTGCACTTGAAACTCCTAACAAAGATGCCGGTGTTGTGGTTAAAGCCTCTAATGCTTTTTCTTCTGAGAGTCCATTTTGAATAGCCTTTTTTAAGTTAGGCATGAACTGACTGATATCCTTTAATCCACTCGCAGTCAAAGCAAATGGAATTCCAGCCTTTTCAAAAGCGGCTGGATTTGTTGGCGCCAACTCCCAATGTTTTAGATCTGAAACATTGACAAAACGAGCATCATTTGGATCTTCCACATCCATCGCTTGTGGGAAGTTGATAGGCAAAATGAAGGAAGCTTTAATCGCTTTAACTTCATCAATGCGTTGGTATTCATTTCCGCCTGCTTTGAAGATGTATTGAACCACAAATTCACTAGCAATTTTATTGGCCCTAAAAACAGACCATTTATCGGAAACTTCAAATATTTGCGGAAGGTTCGCATTTTCGTTGAATGCCTGTAAGGTAAGATTTAGTCCTTCTTGACTTGGTTTCGTTTTATACCAACTAGCATCTAAAAAATGCTGCCGTAAAAGAGCGATGCTACCCATTAAAGAATTTGGATAATCTTGCGTCGAGGAGCCTTTGTCGAAAGAAAAGTGGGCGGATGCTTTTTCCTTTAGGATGACCATATTTTCTTTTTCTTTAGCTAGGGTAGTTAACAATCCAACCCCGCGGGAAATGCCGTCCAATTGGTGCGTGAGCACTGAGCCAAATCCTAATTTTCTATATTCCTTAGCCCTCGCATCATTCACGGAAAAGTTTTTAACATGCAAAACTTCAGTTTTTAAGGCTTGGTTCCATGAATAAGGCCCCTTGGTATTAGAAAGCATTTGCGAAGGCGACCGATAAGTAGTCATGGAAGGCTGCACTTGGTTCATCCCATAATCACTATATATGTCAATAAAAGAAGGATAAATGGATTTCCCTTTGCAGTCGATGACAATGGCTTCTTTTGGCAGAGGCAAATTAATGCCAACAGCTTCGATTTTCCCTTGTTTGATAATTAGAGTCGCCGAATTGATGATGGTTTTGGCGTCTTTATAAATTTTTGCGTTTGTAAATGCGTAGTATCCTGAACGTGGGGTGGCCACATCGTTAGCGGGATACGTTGTTTGGGCGAAGAGCGGACTAACGAATAGCCATAGGATAAGCGATAATCCGCCGAAGGATTTTAATTTCATTTTTTGTTTGCTGATTGATTTAATTTAAAATTATTTAAGTAATTGTACTTCTGTTTTGCCATAATAGTTAGCAATACATTTACACCAAAGATGCTTAGGATCAGTGGATAATTCTTCCATAAAAAACATGGTGTTTTTATTTTCGATGGGGGGAATTGCAACTTGTTGACTCTTTGATTTAAGTATCAGGTCAAACCTTTGTGCATTTTCATTGGCGTATTTTTTAGCTTTGTCGAAACGCCATTCATCATAAAATTGTTTTGAATTTTGATTAAATAATAGGAGCGTTATAAATACAACTAGCAATGAAATTTGAGAAATAGCCAGGCTTGAAGAATTCAAGTGGCCTACCTTATATTTAACCCAAACAATAAGATATCCAAACCCAAAAATCAAATACATCAAGATTAAACTTTGAATTCGATCAGGAATAAAGTCTTCGCCTAGCGCTAATGCCATAGGAACAAAAGCTAAAAAATAGCTCGAGAGGAACAAGAGTAAAAGACCTAAAATTTCCTTATATGACAGAATATATTGTTTTTTTGGCTTATCAATAGTAAAAAACAAAAGCAAGTTGAAAACCCAAATCAGCGGTGATTTAACATAAATTTTGAGCAACATACCAAAATTCAACATCGACTCTGTGAGCCCTTTGATGTAATCAATATGTTTAGGGGCGCGAACTTTATTTCCTGGGGAAAGCAAAACTAGGCCTATGGAAATTCCCCAAATGATAAAAAATAAAATGGTCTCTAATTTGATTTTTTTCTGTTTCCAAGCCTTATACAATTGCCATGGCCAAAAAATTCCAGAGAACATGATCATGGAAATTTCGCTTGACCCAATCAAGCAAAAAATGATACAAGAGAGTAAAGTGACTCTTAATATGGGCTTAGAACAATAGAAATATATGTTGACAAATAATAGAACTAAATGAAAAGACAAGTAGTAATAATGACCTGAGAACCAATAAAATAATTGAAAAAGGCCTGGTATTGTATACCAACAAACGGCTTGGCTGACAAGTGAAAGAATCCAGAGGTTAGGATTATTATGCTGAATTTGGAATACATTTTTTAAAAAATAATAGCCGTTAGCAAAACCAATTACAATTAAGGCGATCGTTCCCCATTTAAAATGCTCAAAGGAAGTACTAAAAACTAAGGGGTTAAAATGAAGTAGAAGATCTGCGAAATAACGCCCGCTCCAACCCGCATAATAATGGTAGGCGCCCAGAAATATTCCATATTCCCTGCCCATCCAGCCGAAGCAAAAGTCGTCGGTGATACTGGGTTGATTATAAAAAGATAGGGAAATTAATAGGAATGCCATAAATCCCCACACCAATAAGCTAAGAAATAAAGGGATTTTTGAGAACATGGTTTTATCGCAGAATCATTAAAAAATGACTCTATTTTTTCGTAGGTATTGCGTGAAGAATAAATAGGCTATGTATAAAAATCTATTTTTAGCTCGTTTTAGTTCGCTAGATATATTTCTTTTTCTGGCCTCAGCAACTCGGCAAGTCACATGAGTTTCTATCCATTGAGCTGAGGAGTTTAATAATTTCCCCGTATGGTCTAATGAATAGTTCATGTACCTCGCATCTAATTTTAGCGATTGAAGCAACGGGGTTTTGACTAATTTAAATGCACAAGAAAAATCTTGAAGTTGGGAATTAAAGATTGAGTTACAAAGTTGGTTAGAAACCTTTTGGCCAAAACGATTAAACTCATTGTCATATTTTCGATTCCGGTGCGTAAAAACGATATCCGCATCTTGGTTGCCTAATGCTAAAAGCATTTGATTCACGTTATTGATGGGAAATTGGCCATCCGAATCGGTGATTAAAGTCCAGTCGTATTTGGCCTTAGAAATGGCTTTTTGAAATGCAAATCCTGGCCCTTCATTTTGCTCATTTCGTAAAATGGTCACCCGTTGGTTGCCAATAAAGGAATCTTTTAACGATTCGTATTGGTGTAAATCGCTATGGTCATCACAAATAATCACTTCTCCTTCGGATATATCTGGATGCTGATCGAAAAACGAAAGCCATTCGTTTGCCAACTGGATTATTCCGGGGCATTCGTTAAAGGCTGCGGTGACGATGCTGATGGATTTCATTCTTCGATGAGTTGGCTTATTCCTTGTTCAAGCGATATTTCAGGATTCCAATCTAAGTATTTTTGCGCTTTTGATATATCGGCTAATGTTACTTCAGCATCTCCAGATCTCCTTTCGGTATGGAAATTTTCAATAGGGAAGAAATTAGCTAATTCTTTTATGGAGTAATTGACACCCGAACCGATGTTAAAAATTTCACCCACAGTCTCGGAATTCATAGCGGCAACATTCGCTTTGACGATATCTAAGACATGAATAAAATCACGTCTTTGCTCGCCGGAACCATGTATTTCAAGTCTCTCTCCTCTTTTAAATCGATCTATAAAAATCCCGAGCACTAATGCATACGCCCCGGTGGCTGGTTGGCCCGATCCATACACATTAAAGTATCTCAAAATATTACATTCAAGTCCGAAATTTCGATAAAACTGCTGCACATACAATTCGCCCACATGCTTAGTAAGTCCATAAAAATTCAAGAAATCTCCTGGATCTCCTTCTTTTTGGACCCCTATTTTATTGCCGTAAAAGGTTGACGATCCCGAATATACGATACGCTTAACTCCATTTTTTTTACACGCTTGAAGTATATTTAAAGTCCCTAAAGCATTGCTTTCATGACATTGTTCGGGCATATCAAAAGATGGCCCACTTCTAGAAAAGGCCGCCATGTGAAAAACACCATCGACACCTTTAGTCGCTTCTAGGCAAAGGCTGCTATCTTCAATTTTACCAATGATCAAATTGGCTTTTGGATGAATTTTAGTGGGATCACCAAAAGACATGTCATCTAAAATACTCACTTGATGTCCTAAAGAAATCAAGTAATTAGACAAGTGAGTCCCAATAAATCCGGCGCCGCCGGTAACTAAATAATGCATAATAAAATGTTAATCGACAAATTTACGATTTATCGCTAGAACCTTGTTGGATTTGCTCTTTTTGGCTTAAAAATAAATTAGCTTCCTTAAGTTCTTCTGGGGTATTGATACCAATGGACTTATAATACGGCTGATCTAGGCGCCAAAAAATCTCGGTTTTCTGCTGAATGGTTTCAAAAAATTTAACAAAATTTCGTTCGCCCGTAACTTTCCCAATGGGCGCATTGATTTTATACAATGGCCATGCAACTTCAATCGACCCACGGGTAAAGGCAAAAATCCCCATATCTTTAAATCCAAAATCGTCACATTTTTCGCCTTCTCTACTTTCCCAAACGGCTAATGGGGAGCCTAATTTAAACTGAACATAGGGCGAAGAAACCCAAACAAGTGGGACAGACACTTCGAATTTATTCAGGTCTAAAAACAGGGTTTGATGCAATTCAGCATCACAAAACGGTTGGTCTCCCCATTGCAAAATTACTTGAAAATTTTCCTGGCGATGTAAGAGCGATTCAAATAATTGGTTCATGGCATCAAACATTCCGGTGGCAGATTCTTGCACCCATACATGTACATTTTTGGGTGCGGAAGAGGCGATATGAAGGTCAAAATATTCCTTGCCAGCCGGACTTAAGAGTAAAATCATTTCGTCGACATGCGAAGTACCTTGCTCCACAATCAGGTCAAAAATAGATTTAGTCTGATAAACGGCTGTAAATATTTTGGGCAAATCGCTATGGAGGCGACTTCCTTTACCGGCGGCTGGAATTACGATGACTTTTTTCATCCTTGGGCAATTAAATATTTTAAATATTCATTTATTTCAGGAAAATACAAATCTGATTTTTTGGCAATTAGGGGGTTATGAACTCCAACAACGAATATACCTGCATTTTTTAAACTTTCAATTCCTTGTATTGAGTCTTCGATTCCATGCATTGTACCTGAAATATTGAATTTTGAAATACACGTTAAAAAAGGTTCTGGATCTGGCTTGGATTTTTTATAATCGTCGGCGGCAATAATCCCGTCAAAAAACCCAGCAATTTGATGCACATTAAGCAATAGGTCGATGGAGAGCCGACTTCCTCCCGTCACAATAAATACTCGATTTCCTATACTTTTTAAATGCCGGATTAGGTCAAAATCAACCAAGGCTTTTATGGCATTTAGGTCGGCCTGATAGGTTTGCGATTTATATGAAGCCAGTTTTTTCACCATTTCCTCATCATCGGAATAATTGGCAAACACGTCTTTGGTTTTAATTCCCTTCAATGATTCATAAGGAGGACATTCTCCTAACTCAAAATTCGAAAAAGTCTTTTGAAAAGCTAATTCGTGAGCGGAATCAGTGTCAAAAAGAGTTCCATCAAAATCAAAAAGTAGATTATACATAGAGCCCAAGCAAGTTGACGATTACATTTTTTATTTTGGTTAAGATTTTAACTTTTTTAAATGTGCGGTAACTGATGGGTAGGGAAACAAATTCGAAATTCTTTTTTCTATTTATTTTTTTCAAGAAATAGGATAGGTTTTTATAGGGGATATCATGTTTGGATTTGATCAAATAAATCCCGCTGAGTGGATCAGGCATAATTCTCCAAAATCGAATAAAATATACAATACTAACCCAATATGAGGTAATCAGGGCAAATAAATAGATTAAATTAGACTCGACAATCGAGTGTTTAAACGAGTTGATTAGTTGGCGCCTCGACTCAAACCTAGACCCGATCACAGCATCCAATTGGTTTAGTTGCATGATTCGAATCCAAGCATCTATTTCATAAAGTGACACTTTCCCGGAAGCATCTAAATGCAGCGTGTAGGACGTCGACTCTTTTTCTCCTGCTTGATAGAATTTAATAATCCTTGTGGGATCGCTATTAAGGCTTTCCATTTCATTGTGGTAATAATCTTTAATAAATTCTTCGGTATTCTTAGCAAAAGAGATGAGTACAGGAACTTCACCCAACTTAATATCCAGTGATCGATTGATCCAAGTCCATAACTTTTGCCCATCGTGTTTCCCTGAAGGATCTGCTACATTAGCTGTGGTCAAGTTGGGAAGCGATTGTTTAGGCTTAATTACTGAATTTGTATCTACAATGATGGAGTCAAAAAAATCACAATTCGATTGGTCTAATTCATTTAGAATTTTTAGTGTAAACTCGTCAAATTGTATATTTCTGATGTCGCTGTCATAATTATTATTGACAACTAATACTTTTTGGGCCTTCGATTTTAGGATTGCGTTTTTGCAAATTCGATACGAGGGAAGCAGGGAAGAAAACTGTGTTCCCGATCCAAAAATGATCAAATCAGCCTCTTTCAAGGCCTTTATTGCTTCTTTGGATAAGGAAGGTATTTTTGAAATTCTAGCTATTTCTTCCTTTTCATATTTACCTTGCTTATCGAGCGCATTAAGCTCATCTAAAGGCAATAAATAAAAATCTGAAAGGGGCTTATTTCCATCATAGTTGACAATATCCGCTTCATTAGCTAAAAAATTACCGTCCCCATCAAAGGCCACTAATTTAGAATCATCGGCCGTAGATATATTGATAATTTTTGCTGTTAATTCAAATTGGGTGGTCAATAGATATAGCGCAAGATTGAAATCATTTGTTTCCGCATAAATACCACCTATTATGATATTTCCTACACTAAAACCATTCAGAATAGAAAAATTATGGGTGAATTTTAAAAGCTTTTGAGAACCTGATTCAAAGTATCGGGTGATAAAATTTTCGGAGCGACGATCTAAAGTGTACTTTTCTTGAATCAGATTTTTGATCAATTCTTCCGGATTATGCAAAAGAACTCTCGTTTCTTCCTCACTTAATCGATGTTCAAAAAGCTTTTTAAGATTTCGGTTATAATCGGTGAAATCATCTAAAATATAGGTGAAATTCTTACGGTAATCTGAGGGCCCAAGCATACCTTGATTGGCACTTCGAATAACTCCCGTGGAAAGACCGTCGTCATATCCGTTGATTAAAAGGCTTAAATTCACATAGGATAAATCTTTTAAGTGCTTAATTAGATTAGCATTTCCATTACCCCCTGTAAAAACAACGACGTTCATAATAAACTTGATAAGTTTCAAAGTTAATGGATTTTACTGAAATGAGATTTGCTAAAATTATTTTTAGGGGTATTATTTCAAAATAATTTGGCGATTTGTTGTAAATTGTGGGCTCTTAAAAGCAAAGCCTTATTACCTGAGATGCAAAAAATTATTTCACTTTTATTTTTTAGTTTATGTTTATTTAGCAGAACTTCGGCTCAGACTTTTGGCTCTTTTACTTTCAATAAATTACCTCAAGATTTTCAATTATATCCTAGAGAGTCTACGAATTTGGCTGATATTACGGTGGAAGGTGTAGCAAAATCTACCGAATTTACCGCCGTTTCCGTTCGAGTTTTGCGAAATAGCGCCAACAATAAATACCAGAAAGTGGCTTTAACATTTAGCGGATCATCGGCTAAATTTTCAACTAAATTTCAAATCCCAGCAGAATTAGCAGAGTATGATTTTGAAGTATATGGCTTCAAAGGGAAAGATTCTAGCTTAGTAGTTAAGCGAAAAAATGTAGTGGCCGGGGATGTATATTATGTTACTGGGCAATCGAATGCATGGATTGGGCCCATTGATAATTTAGTTTATCAAGGCGAATGGCTAAGGTCATTCGGAGCGGTTCAGGGGAATGAAAATTTTGGTCCTTATAATTTAGCAGATACTTTATGGTCACTTCCCGTGGGCGGAGCTAGGATTGGACCTTGGGCTGCAGAGATGGGCAGACTTCTTTTTGAGTCCGAAAAAATCCCAATTTCCATTATAAATTCGGCTGCCGGAGGGTCCAATATTGATTGGCTTTCCATTCTAGATGGCAATATTTCATCTCCAGATGGGGGAAATATCATGTATTACAAGGCCTTAAAATCGGGGACATTAAACCATGTGAAAGGCATTATTTACCGACAAGGAGAATCCGAAGCTGCGGCTTCCATAGGTACCAAATATACATGGGGGGTAAAATTTGAAAACCTAAAACAAAAATATAAAAAGTTTTTTCCCAGCTCTCAATTTCTATTTGTTTCACAAAACAACGTGTACGAATACCCATATCCGGAAGCTGCTTATGTTCGAGAGGATCAAAGAAAACAAGCATATGACCCTTATGTAAAGGTTTATGCAACGGTGGGAATTAAAGGTTTTGACCGACTTCATTACAGTAATGATGGATATCGCCAAGCGGCTTATGAACAATTTAGAATAATCTCAAAAGAGATTTACAAGCGGAATTGGCCCACCGAAATTAATAGTCCAAAAATCCAAAGAGCTTATTTTCTATCTGAAAAAGATCGAGATAAACTTTTCATTGATTTTGAAGAAGGGCAAAATATTGTAATTCCTAATGACACAATGGTCGTAGACCTAAAAAACAAGACACATAAATTAACATTAGCTGATCAATTTTTTTGGGACGAAATAAATACGAAGTCCATGTCAAAAAATATCAAAAAGATCGAAGTGATTAACGGGAAAAAAATAGCCATCACTTTTACTTTACAATATGAAGGCAATATTGTTAGTTACATTCCTAGCTTTCATTCAAGTTTTGTCGTAGGCCTTACCGAGTATCCGTATCCAGGACCTTATTTGAAAAATAAATTAGGCATGAGAGCTCTTGGGTTTTCTGGATTTCCGATTCAAATGGTGGACGGAGAATCTGATGTTTTCACCATTGGACCAAATCCTGCTACCAAACAATTTACGCTTCGGTGGCCTCGATTAATTCAAGGAAGTATAAAAATTTATGACATGAATGGCTTTGTATTCTATACGGATACAATAGATGTTGAACGTGAAAGGGTGGTCGATGTGACCAACTGGCCTAATGCCAATTATTTTATTTCCTACATTAGTCGAGAGGGAAGAATTTCCACCAAACGACTCGTTGTTATCAATTAATCTCCTCGATTCGGTCTATAAAATAGCAATGCGGATGATTTTGCATCCCAATTTTAGGATAATATGCCTCCGCTGCGGGCGCAGCTAATAAAATCAATTTAGCCCTCAGGATATTTATTTTCAAGATTTTAATTAATTCTTTTCCAATCCCCTGATGTTGATATTTTTCATCTACCGCCAAATCCGCTAAATAAGTCGTATACACAAAATCAGTCATCGCACGCGCCAGTCCTACCAATTGGCCATTTTCATAAGCACCAATGTAATAATTCGCATGCGCCAACATGCTCTCCATCGCCTCTAAATCTGCCAACGGCCTTCTCAATCCCAACGTAGATTTATGTAAAATATCAATCAAATCGTGAACACAAATAGTAGGGTTAATCTGATAATTAATCGACATGGAATAAAATTTAAATTGTTTTTGCCTTATTTTTCAGGCTAATTTAAATATCTTCTCACAAGGATGGTAAAGAAATTACACTTTGTTAACAAATCTTTTTTTTCTCTTTGTTACCTTGCAGCTTAAACATATTAAAATGAATTTATCTACCTCTATTAAAATATTCGTTTGTCTTTTACTACCATTTTTAGGAATGGGCCAATCGAAGTCCCTCACAAGCCAATTAGCCTCCAAAAGAGTCACTTTGCCAAACAGTTGGAAGCTTTCTCCTCACGGAAAATCAGTCTCTTTAGGTGATCTACCTCTTAACTTAGTCGTGTCGCCCAACAAATCCTATATGGTGGCAACCAACAATGGACAGAGCGTTCAGAGTCTCCAATTATTCAATGTGAAAAAAGGGGAGATCGTCGACAGTAAGGTCATTCCAAAATCATGGTATGGACTTAAAATAGCTGCAGATAACAAAACTATATATGCCTCTGGGGGAAATGATAATGTCATTTTACATTTTGAAATCGTAGAAGATAAGCTTGTCGACAAAGGAAATATTGCGCTTAGCAATATCCCAAAAGACAATATCTCGCCCGCTGGGTTGGATTTAGATGACGCAACGGGTATTCTGTATGTCGTTACTAAGGACAACAATAAACTTTATTTAGTCGATACGCGCCAACAAAAAGTCCAGGAGTCTTTCGCATTGCCTGCTGAGGGATATACTTGTTTACTCGATAAATCTAAAGGTGTGCTCTATATTTCTGTTTGGGGAGGACGCCAAATTTTACCCTTTGACATAAAGACTAAACAATTCCAAAAAGCGATTCAAGTAGGCGATCATCCGAACGAAATGGTTTTGACAAAAAATGGGAAAACTCTTTTTGTTGCCAACGCAAATGACAACTCTGTTTCGGTTATTGACCTAGAGAAAGGGAAAGAAATCGAAGTTTTAAATGCTGCCTTATTTCCAAATTCATTAGAAGGCTCATCCACGAACGGCATCGCACTTTCCGAGGACGAGGAAAAATTATACATCGCAAATGCCGATAACAATTGCTTAGCCGTTTTTGAAGTAGAAGATTTAGGCAAATCAAAATCCTTAGGATTCATTCCGGTCGGCTGGTATCCGACCCAAGTAAAAGTCGTTAACGGCGTTGTTTACGTGGCTAATGGAAAAGGGTTTTCCTCTTTTGCCAATCCAAAAGGACCTAACCCAGTCGTTAAAACACAAACGGTTACTTATCAAAAATCAGATAATAATCGGGCCATTAGAAATGAATACATCGGCGGATTAATGAAAGGGACTATGTCCATTTTCCCAGAGCCTTCTGCCGCAGATATGGCGATATTATCCAAAGCTGTGTATCAAAATACGCCCTATACCAAAGCGGGAGAAATGAACGCAAAAGGGGAAAAGGGGAATCCAATTCCCATGAAAGTAGGCGAAAAATCGCCAATCAAATATGTTTTTTATATCCTGAAGGAAAACAGGACTTACGATCAGGTTTTAGCAGACGTAAAGGGAGGAAATGGAGATACCACCTTATTGTTATTTGGGGAAAAATATACGCCTAACCAACATAAACTTGTTAAGGATTTCGTTCTTTTAGATAATTTTTATGTGGATGGTGAAGTAAGTTCTGATGGGCACAATTGGTCCACTTCAGCACATGCCACTGATTATTTAGAAAAAACATGGCCGACTTCCTATGGTGGCCGAGGTGGAAAATACGATGGCGAGGGAAATCGCGAAATCGCTAATCCTAAAAATGGTTTTATCTGGGATTACTGCAAGAGAGCAGGGGTCAGTTATAGGACTTACGGTGAATTTGCAGATGATTTTAAACCCAACATCCCATCTATCGCGGGACATTTTTGCACGTATTTCCCTTCGTTTGACCAAAATATTATGGACACGTTAAGGTTTAACCGTTGGCGAAAAGACTTCGATTCCTTATTAGTCAAAGGTCAAGTGCCGCACTTTAATTCATTGCGTTTCCCAAATGACCATACCGAAGGACAGAAAATTGGTGCAAAAACGCCTTATGCTTACGTTGCCGACAATGACTATGCCATTGGATTGTTTGTCGAGCACCTTTCCAAGTCTCCTATTTGGAAAGAAACGGCCATTTTTATTGTCGAAGATGACGCACAAAACGGTTCCGATCACGTAGACGCGCACCGCACAACCGCTTATGTAGCGGGAGGATTTGTAAAAAGAGGTTTTGTGGACCATACCCCTTATTCGACCTCCTCGATGTTACGAACGATGGAATTAATTTTAGGCCTGCCTCCGATGAGTCAATATGACGCTTCTGCCACTCCTATGTTTAGAAGTTTTTCACCTAAAGCCGACCTATCTGTTTTTAAACATATTTTGCCAGCGGTCGATTTATTTGAGAAAAATACAAAGGAAAATGCGAGTTCCCGTATGAGTGAAAAATTTGATTTCTCAAAAGAAGATTCCGCACCTGATTTAGAGTTAAACCAAGTCATTTGGAAAGCTGTTAGGGGAGAAGATTCTGAAATGCCCGCACCTAGAAGAGCTGCGTTGTTGAACACGACTGAAGGGGATGATGATTAAGTTTTTTTGCCAATTTCAATTTACTAGTACGTCCTTAGCTTTACTAAATTTAAAATTTAGTAAAGCTAAAAGACACACCCAAAGGCTCATCTTTATTTTATCAATTAGTTGGATTACCCCCTTTGTGAGTTTTGGGCAGAATAATCATCCGGACACACTAGCAAATGTGGTTGTCAGTGCGAGCCGCCAACAGATTTCTAGTTTAAAAACTCCCTATTCCGTAAGTGTCTTCACACAAAAAGATATCGAGAAATTAGCCTCGCGTGCCACTCCTGATATGCTTTCAAATATCCCGGGAGTCTTCATTCAAAAAACAAATTTAGGGGGTGGGTCAGCATTTGTCAGGGGCTTAATGGGAAATCAAACCCTTCTCATTATCGACGGAATTCGATTTAATAATTCCACCTTTCGCTATGGACCCAATCAATACTTGAATACCATAGACCCGTCCATAATCTCCAAAGTAGAAATGCTAAAAGGGAGCGGCTCGGTGCAATACGGATCGGATGCATTAACCGGTGTAGTCAATTTCTTCACACTTCAGCCTGAATTTATGGCTCAAAAAACCTTTGGCGGACAGTTGTCGGCGCGTGTCGCCACCCAAGGAATGGAGTTGAGTGAGCAAATAAAAATGACTTATTCCTCAGAAAATACCGGCATCGTTTTTGTAGGTGCTAATAAGCAATTTGGCGATATGGTAAGAGGGGGTGGTTTAGGTTTGCAGCGGCCAACAGGCTATAATGAATGGAATTTTTTCGGTAAAATTCGCCAGCAAATATCAAAAACATGGATTTTAGAAGGTCTGATTCAAACTACGCAGCAAACCCAAGTACCTGTTTTCCACAAAATCCAGTTAGAAAATTTCAAAATCAATGAAATGGATTTGCAGAAATACCAAAGAAGCTATTTAAAGGCTATTGGCCAATATGAAAATCCATTGTTTAAAAAAATCGAGCTCTCTGTATCCCAACAAACCAGCATCGAGCAAAGAAAGCTTCAAAAAAATGGGTCTACGACACTTCGCACTGAAAGAGATGAGATTAATACCTTAGGAGTTTTGGCCGATATTCAAAGCCAATTTTCTGCTATATGGTCCGCACATAGTGGCATCGATTATTTCAACGACCAGGTAAATAGTACACGTCAGGATATTAATTTGACCAATAATTTGAACAAACCCCTAAGGGGACTTTACCCCAATGATGCGAGTTATCAATATCAATCCATCTATTCCATTCATCATTTAGACTTTAATGCATGGCAAGTGGAATCCGGTTTGCGCTTTCACCAAAATGTAGCTAGCCTACCCGACACAACGCTGGGATTAACTAAAGTAAAATCCAGTGCGCTCGTGTATTCATTGGGTGTAGCACGGGCGATAAGTCCAGGAATTTCCATCTATGCCAATACAAGTTCAGGATTTAGAGCGCCCAACATGGACGATTTAGGTAGCCTAGGCATCGTAGATTTTCGATATGAACTACCTGCTTTTGACCTAAAACCTGAGTATTCTCAAAATTATGAGATTGGGATTAAAATTTCAAAAGCCAAGTTTTTTCAGGAATTAACCATTTTCCAAACTGAATTGGAAAATTTAATCACCCGAATAAAAACGAGTCAATTCATTCAGGGTTATCCCGTATTCGAAAAACGAAATGTGGATAAAGCATTTTTACGAGGGGGAGAATGGAGTGGTCGTTTTGATCTTTCAAATTCCGTTTCCGCAAAAGCCAACATTTCCTATGTTTATGGCCAAAGCGTGACAATAAATGAGCCTATGCGGAGAATTCCGCCACTGCATGGAGGCGTCAACATCAGCTATGCTAGAAAAAATCTGTTTTTAAATTCAGAGCTTTTATTTGCCGCGAGCCAAGACCGATTAAGCGCCGGAGATAAGGCAGATAATCGAATGAACCCTTTAGGAACTCCGGGTTGGGCAATCGTCAATGTGCAGGCCAACTATCTTTTTAATTCTCACTTTAGCATTTCCTTACAAGCTCAAAATATTGGTGATGTCGATTACCGCATGCATGGATCTGGAATCAATGGCGTAGGAAGAAGTTTATGGGGTCAAATTCATTTTAAATTTTAATGCTATATCCTAAGCTTTAGGATATAAAAATGCCAGCTATTGCTTTTATCAATTAATTGATTTTTTGTGAATTCAAGGAAGTATCTTTGAATATCCATTAATTCTTACATTTGTGAAAAATTAATTGCTGCATTTCAACCAAAAAAGACTTTTAAACAATCCGATGTTTAAAATGTTATTTACACATGAAAAATTTACAATACAAATTCATTTTTTTCCTATTACTGACAACTATAAATTTTGCTTTGGCTCAGTCCAACGGGAGAATTTCAGGAAAAGTAGTTGATAAATTAACTCAGAAGCCCATCGAGGGAGTCAATATAAATTTAGAGTCCACCAATAAAGTAGGACAAACCGATAGCCTTGGTAAATTCAGAATAACTGGGATAAACTTCAAATCTTATAATTTAGTTTTTTCTATGATTGGTTATAAAAAGCAAACGCTTTTCAATATCGTAGTTAATGCAGGGAATGAAAACTTTTTCAATATAGAATTGGAGCAGGCCAATAGTGAGTTAAATGAAGTCATTGTCACTCAAAGCCGAAAGACAGCAAAAGTGGCTACGCTTGAATCTCCATTAAGTGTTCAAAGGTTGACCACCGAGGAAATAAAAAGCAACCCAGGCGGAGATTTTGATATCAGTAAAGTGATACAAGCACTACCTGGCGTAGGTGGAGGGGCTCAGGGGGGTAGTTTTAGAAATGACATTATCATTCGAGGAGGTGGCCCAAATGAGAACGTTTATTACTTAGATGGGATCGAAATTCCCGTGTTGAATCACTTCCAAACCCAGGGTTCTAGCGGCGGGCCCCAAGGAATGTTAAATGTTTCCTTTATTGAAGACGTAAAATTGAACTCTTCAGCATTTGACGCGCGATATGATAATGCCCTAAGTTCCGTATTTCAGTTTCGTCAAAGAACAGGGAGTCCCAATAAATTTCAAGGAAATGTCCGATTAAGCGCCACAGAATTTGTTTTAACTTCGGAAGGGCCTTTATCAAAAAGTGGGAAAACAACTTTTTTGGCATCCGCGAGAAGGTCTTATTTGCAGTTTCTTTTTCAGGCATTAGATATACCCATAAGACCTAATTTCTGGGATTTTCAAACCAAGATTACGCATCAAATTGACAATAAAACCTCCATTTCATTTATGGCTTTGGGGGCGATTGACGAATTCAGTTTTTCTGCCATCAAAGAAGAGACTCCTGAAAAACTGTATATCTATAATTCAAATCCACTCATCAACCAGTGGAATTACACGACGGGAATAACCCTTAAGCGACTAACCGAAAATGGCTATTATAATTTGGCCATCAGTCGAAATACATTTGATAATGACATCAGAAAATATGAAGATAATCAAATTAAAGATCCTAATCTCGTCAACTTATCCCTTCAGTCGAGAGAAACTGAAAACAAATTACGATTCGATTATAATACCAGCCAAAATGGATGGAAAATTAGTTACGGATTGTCGGCGCAATTAGTTGATTACACCAATATTTCAAATACGGTTGTTCGTAAAAAATTAACAAATACCGCGGGAACCATCATTCAACCAGAATTAAAATATACGTTCACAAGCCCACTAGGATCATTTGCAAAATATGGCGCTTTTGGCCAAGTAAGTAAAGTATTTTTTGATACACGACTAGGCCTAAGTGCGGGTTTAAGAACCGACATGAATTCCTTTACAGACCAAGGAAGTGATCCCCTTCAAACTTTATCGCCAAGGTTATCTTTAAGCTATGTTTTATCCGACAAATGGACTTTAAATGGATCCATAGGTCGCTATTATAAATTAGCCCCTTACACTATTTTAGGCTTTGCAGATAATAACGGGAAATTGGTCAATAAAAATGCCAAATACCAAGCAAGTGATCATTATGTTGCGGGGCTTGAATATTTAGTGAACGATGGATTGCGATTTACGGCTGAAGCATTTATGAAAAATTATAGCCAAGTACCTATTTCGATCAGCAAGGGGATTTCGTTGGCCAACTTAGGTGGCGATTTCAACGTGCTTGGCAATGAACCCGTGACCACCACAGGAAAAGGAGAGGCCTATGGTTTTGAATTTTTTGCTCAAAAGAAACTGACGGATAAATTCTTTGGAATACTTTCTTACACGTATTACAACAGTTTATATAGTGGTTTGGATGGCGTTTTAAAGCCAAGTAGTTGGGATAATAGACATTTACTTAGCCTCACCTGGGGATATAAATTTCCTAGCAATTGGGAGTTAGGTTTAAAATTCAGGTACCAAGGTGGTGCGCCCTATACGCCATTTGATGCGCTTGCTTCCCAAGCTAATTTCATGACTCAAGGCGGTGGAATTTTTGACTATACACAATTAAACACGAGGAGATTAAGAAGTTTCCATTCAAGCGATGTGCGTATCGACAAGAAATACAATTTAAAATCGATCACCATTGATGTGTTTTTGGATGTGACCAATTGGTACATCGCCGCAGCCGATGCCGTTCCGTATTTTGCATTTAAAAGAACGGATGACAACAAGGGTTTTGCCACCACAGATGGGAAACCTATTCAAACGAACGGGAGCAACGGTATACCTGTATTGTTGAATAATGACAAGCCTTCTGTTACGCCTACGTTTGGACTAATTGTCGAGTTTTAATTGGCTTTGATTTAGGTTCAAAAACGGACAGTTTTACAAAACCTTTTTTGACTCCTCAATCAAAAGGTCCAAGTCCGCTTTCATCGCATCGGTCAATTCCCCCACATCGCGGCGCGTATACAGGTCAATTTCAAATCCCGTTTTTTGTAACACATATTTAGCAGCCGTAGGATAAGATGTGTGCATCACATCCATGTTGTCTGCAAAAAATGCTTGGACTTTAGCGACCTGCGCCGATTTCCCCGGATCGTTGAAATGCGTGCAAAGCCACACAATTAATTCTGGAAATAAATTTCCTTGGATACACGAAAGTCCTTTGGCACCAGCTTGCAAGGATAAAAGCGCATGACCCATATACGCATCATATAAACCAAAATTATACCCAGCGCCGGCCTTCACTCGAGCCCTCACTTGTTCGATATCTAAACTCGTATCCTTATGGTAAACCAAACGGCCCGTTGGCAACAAATCTTCCAAAATCTCCACCGTAATTAATCGCTTATACGGAACAGGACATTCGTAAATTCCCAAGGGAACTCCGGGAGTCAAATCCATAAACTGATGCATTCGTTCTAAAAAAACAGCATCCGATTCATGTTCTTTGGTTAAAATATTATTTAAGACAATCACCGCCTGAACACCCAATGCATGTAATTGATTAGAAAAATCAGCCATCAGTTCCATGCTTCCTTCGATAGTCCCTGTCGCCACAACAGGCACACGGCCAGCAGCCGTTTCCACCACAGTTTTCACTACATCCAAACGCTCCTGCACAGATAATTCATACATTTCACTCGAAAGGCAATTGGCAAATAATCCCTTCGCCCCTTTTTGAATATACATATCAGTTAAGCGCACAAGTCCTTTAAAATCAACTTGGCCCGTAGGCGTAAAAGGGGTCAACATCACGGGGATAAATCCCTCGGGTAATTGGCTCATAAACAATTATTTTTTAAAAATTTTTGATAAAATAAATCCGGTTCCCACAATACTTAATGTCCCTAAAACTACCGTCATCTTTGAATCCAATGGCAAACGATAGGCCTCAGGTAAATTATCTTTAAATGAAATCATGGCAATAATAATCACACCGACGGTCGCTGCAATCTTGGCTTGCCAGTTGACGACGTTCTTCGCCAAATAGCCCATCAAGAAAATCCCCAACATCCCCCCAGCAAAAATACCGGATAATTTCCACCAGACGTCTAACAAACTTTTTACCCCAATCATGCTAATCCCAAACGTAATTCCCATCACTCCCATCACCGCCGTAGCCACATGTAAAATCCTTAATTGCTTTTTGGGCGCCACATCTTTATCCACATAGCGCATGTAAATATCATTCAAAAAGACGGTCGCCGAACTGTTCATCCCACTACTCATCGTACTCATCGCAGCAGACAATAATGCCGCCATCAACAAGCCCAAAAAGCCTGTAGGTATTTGAGTCTTCATGAAAAAAGGCAACACCTTGTCTCCATAATCGGCCGCTTTTAAAGCCTCCATCGCGATCCCTTTTTCCGCCGCCACTTGCTGTTTTAACTCAAATATTAAAGCTGGATTTTGGCCGTAAAAAACATACAGCGCCGTGCCAATCAGGAAAAACAAAAATGAAACCGGTAGAAAATACATGGCACATAGCCACACGCTTTTGGCCGCATCCTGTGTATTCTTAGCCGTATGATATCGCTGAATGTAATTTTGATCAATCCCAAAATTGGTCAAATTGATAAAAAATCCATACATCAATACCACCCAAAATGAACTGGTGGAAAAATCCAACGAGAAATCCCCTAGGTCAAATTTATGTTCCGCCACCCCTGTTTCAATCACTTGGCTTATCCCAACTTGAGATAAAATAATGCCTAAAATCAACAAAGCCCCCATCGTCTTAATGACTGCTTGAATCACCTCCGTCCAAATCACCGCTTCCATTCCACCAAGCACCGTATAAAAAATAATGCAAAAGCCAGACACGATGATAATCAATCGCATGTCTAAACCTGTCAGCGCATTCAACGTCAATGCAATTCCATAAAATATGGTTCCCATTCGGGCCAATTGGGTCATGATGAAACACAGCATGGCATAAGTCCGCGCCCAAGAACCAAAACGTTTTTCTAAATGCGTATACGCACTGATCTCGCCACTATTTCGATAAAAGGGTACAAAATAACGGGTGGCCACAAAGGCGGCAAATGGGATCGATAGACTGAAAACAAAGGGATTCCAATTGCTTCCAAACGATTTTCCTGGATCTCCTAAAAAGGTAATCGCACTTAGAAAAGTAGCATAAAAACTGAGACCAAGCGCCCATCCAGGGATAGATCCTGATGCCGTGGTAAACTGCTCCGAACTTTTATTTTTTCTCGAAAAGTAAAAACCGATCGCCACCATCGTGATTAAATAGGCGACAATAATTAGGAGGTCTAAGATGGGAAGGCTCATATTATAATTGGATTACCACGTGTTTAATTTTCTCACGTTTCCAAGTATAGGTAATGTGAATTTTACCATCTTTTGTTTGAATGACGGCAGGATAAGAGAACTCAGCTTTGGGCTCATTTTCTAAGACGGAAATCTCATCCCATTTCTGGCCATCTTTCGAAATAGCAACATTTAGGGGCGAACGTTTCCCACCCCATGCTTGGGATTCTTTTGTTACGTGATTGTACACAAGGACATGTCGACCATCTTTTAAGGTTACCGCATCAGTTCCCGAGTTAGGGTTTGGCAATGAAGTTGCTTTTAAGGCCGACCATGTTTTTCCTTGGTCACTAGAAAAAGATTCTAAAATCAGCCCATTTTTACTCCGACAAAGCAATTGCAAGCGGCCATCAGGCAGAAACAAAACGCTGGGTTGTATCGCTGAAAATTCCTTTCCATCGTTGATGGCTTCGGTGCGGGACCAAGTACGACCACCGTCTTTTGTCATCTCAAAATGTACCCGCCAGCCCTGATCTTCCGAGGAAGTAGGACATAGTAAGGTGCCATTTTTCAACATGACAGGTTTATTTTTAATCGGCCCATAAATACCATCCGGTAATTTTTCTGCCGCAGACCAAGTTAATCCATTGTCTTTCGAACGTTTTAACATTCCCCACCAAGTAGAAGGTGTGGGGCCCACTTTATAGAATAATATCAAATCTCCTTTCGGCATTTTAAATAATACGGGATTCCAAGTTGGGTAACGCAATGTTTCATTTTGAACTCCATTCGCCACTTCCACCGGTGCCGTCCATTTTCCTTTTTCCAAACGACTCACCCAAATTCCTACATCCTTATCTTTTTCTGCAGTTCCTCCAAACCAAGAAGCAATGATTCCCCGTGGAGTTTCTTCCAGGGTGGATGCATGGCAAGAAGGGAATGGGGCCTTTTCGTAGATAAACTCTGAAGTAATTTTTTGTGCAAAAATCGTATTGGCTAAAATGCAAAATGCAAAGGCTTGAATGAATTTGATCATGGTTTCAATAGGTTTAATTGCAAGTTAGAAAAAAAATATTTTAAACTTGAAGGAATATTTAATCCCTTTTTCTAGGTTCAAAATTCCACATATCTCTTAAATAATTACTAAATTAAAAAAACATTTGGGTAAAGAAGAATAACAAACATTAGATTAAAATTTGAGTTATCATGTATTAATTCAATAATTTTTATACATTTATTTCGTAAAAATCATTCAAAATGAGATATCTAATTTTAGCGATTAGCCTGTTGATCATCAGTTGTCAGGGCAAAGAACATCCCATGATTAAGCTCTCAGATGAGCATCAAAAAGCCTTGAATTCCATTCAAGTGATGGATGGGTTTGAAGTGGAATTAGTGGCCGCTGACCCCTTAATCGCAGATCCAGTGGCGATGGAAATCGACGAAGATGGCAATTGGTTCGTATTAGAAATGTCGGGCTATCCATTAGATCTAAGCAAAAAAGGCCACGTTAAAAAGTTGGTAGATACGAATCAAGACGGTTACCCAGACAAAAGCATTTTGTTTGCCGATAGCTTAACGCTTCCCATGGGAATCATGAAATGGAAGAAGGGAATTTTAGTCGCTGATTCCCCCAACATCATTTATTTAGAAGATACCGATGGAGATAATAAGGCGGATAAACGCGAAGTAATTTTGACGGGATTCTCTTTGTCAAACCCGCAACACAATATGAACAGCCCAAAATTTGGGATTGATAATTGGATTTATGTAGGTCATTCGGGAGCCATCAATTCCTTCTCTTATGAAAATATTTTTGGAGATAAAGGGAAAGAAATCACGTTCGCTGGCAATCCCAATGCCCCTAAATTACCACAAAATGGAAATGGCCGAAATGTTCGTTTTAAGCCAGGCTCATTTGAGATTGAATCCTTATCCGGGGAGACTCAATATGGACATACGACGGATCCGTGGGGCAGACGTTTTTATACCGATAATGCTGACCATCTTTTTCATGAGGTGATCGACGCGCGCTATGTAAATGCCAATAAAAATTTAGTGATTTCAGAAGCCATGTCTAAAATACCAGATCATGGGGATGCATGTGAAGTGTATCCAATTTCAGAAAACCCAAATCACCAATTGCTTACCGACATCGGCGTGGTGTCTTCTAGTTGCAGTGTGACTTGGTATGACGGCGGGGCTTTTGGGAAGGACTTTAAAAATGTGACATTCATCGGCGAGCCTACGCACAACCTCGTTCATGCCGACATTATTGAGTCCAAAGGGGCTACTTTTTCAGGCAAAAGACTCTTAGAAAAAAAGGAATTCTTAGCGTCAAAAGATCCATGGTTCCGACCAGTTAATTTTTATGTTGGACCTGATGGTGCGCTTTATGTGGTTGATTATTATCGCCAATTGATTGAGCATCCAGAGTGGATGTCAGATGAGGTAAATAAAAGTGGGGCATTATATAACGGCTCTACGAAAGGCCGAATCTACCGCGTGACTAAGAAGGGAAGCGTCCCGATGGATTGGATGAAATCGGTACGCTTGAGTGAAAAATCTTCTGATGAATTAGTCAAATTACTGAGCCATGAAAATGGTTGGTTTAGAAAGACAGCCCAACGACTTTTATTTCAACGTGGCGATAAAAAAGTAGCTTCAGCGCTATCTGATTTAGTCCGTTCCGATGCGGAATATGGGACTGTCGCCGCCTTATGGTTGCTACACGACTTGGGAATTTTAAATCCCAAAGATCTTGAAAATGCATTACAATCGGGTTATGAAGGTGTTCGGGAAAATGCATTACAACTCGCAGATCGCATGATGCAAAAGCCAGGATTTAAAGGAAATTCAGCTATAAATGAGTCCCTGATTAAATTAGCTGATGACCCTTCGGCTCGCGTCAGATTTCAATGGATATGTTCGTCGAGCTATCTGAGTTTACCCAAAATGGCTGAATTAAAAGCGAAGATTTTGACCAAAGACATCGATGATCATTGGACAGGAATCGCAGCCATCGCCTCCTCTCAAGGGGCAGAATATGATTTATTGAAATTTAGTACACAAGCGATGGGGCCTACTGCCAGCGAAGGAAAATCTGAGTTTTTAGAATATCTCGCGGCCACCTTAGTGAAGAAAGGAGATACTGAATTTTTAAATTTAGCCATTGACAACAATCCAAAAAATGACTGGTGGCAAGCGGCTATCTTAAAAGGAGTTGCCGCGTATGTGAATGAGACGGACGCCGACTTCCACCTATCGGAAGCACAAAAAGACTTAATGGCCCGTACTTTTTATAGTACAGAAAACAATGAATTGAGGGGATCGATTATCCGAATTTTTGCGATCAGCGGTTTACCAAAAAACAATGCCATTATTGCAGAAGGCAGTAAAAAAGCGAGTGTATCTGCCAACAAAGAATTACAGGCAAGCTCGTTAAAACTGGTGGCATTGGCTAAGACACCTGCGGTGGAAGCCCAACTAGTCAACCTGTTAAGTCAAAAAAATCCAGAGCATTTACAGGTAGCGGCCATCACTTCTTTGCCTAAAATAATTAAGCCCGCCGATTTAATTGCGATCAATCGAGCGTATTCTTCGATGGCACCAAAGGCTAAAAAAGAATGGATTAAATACATGCTTTTTAATGATACATACATCACTAGCTTGCTCAAAGAAGTTGAGAAAAATAACATTCCAAAAACTGATTTAGCCTGGCCACAGTTTGTCGAGTTAATGAATTATTACGACAAGGGAGTGCGTGCTTTGGCAAGAAAAGTTTTAGCCATCGCGGAAGACCGAAAGGCTATTTTACAAAACTATTTGCCGGCGGCAGAAATGGCAGGAAATGCGGAAAACGGAAAGAAAGTTTTTGAGGCTAATTGTACCACATGCCACATCATTAAAGACGTAAAAGGGGTCGAGTTTGGACCAAATTTATCGACATTGAAAAGCAGAAATGCATTATCCATCGTTACTGAAATCATCAATCCGAACAACTCCATTGCTGATAAATATGGCCAATGGGAACTTGAAATGACAGATGGAACTCGATTAACAGGAATTATCACCTCAGAAAACAATCAATCTATCGCATTAAAATTAATGGGTGGAACGGTTCAAAACATCGAAAAGACCCGAATTAAATCGAAGCGAGATATGCGTGTTTCAGCTATGCCTAATGGCTTAGAAGGCAACATCAATCTGAAAGCTATGGCTGATTTAATCGCTTACATTAAGAAATAAAAAATGGGCGAAGCATTGAGCTTCACCCATTTTCTTTAGTTTTTCCAGGTTTCTTTTTCAGAAATTTCACCCGTTTTTTTATTCTTTAAAATCACTTTTTTATCGCCGTTGGGTAATATCTCATCCTTGATAAACCAATGCTCCCCGTCGTATTCTTGGTACACAGACGGTTTTTGTACGCCTGTTTGACCGCGCCAAACTGGCAAATTAACTGGCTCCCACAATTTTGTTTTAGCAGATTTATAGGCCGCATCTACAATCGCGTTGACTACGTATCCATCGTAAAAAGTTTCACGGGGTTGCTCTCCTTTTTCATACGAATCAAACATGTCATTAAACATCGTTGGGTAGCCTAATTCATGCGCTTCATCGCCTACGGGAAATTGCCAACCGCTTGTCGACTCCGCTTTTTCCGCCACATAATCGGTGCCCGCACCGGTAGTAAACATTTCAAAGCCCGTCCGTAAAAATGAGTTGACCCAAATGGTCCCTTCGGTTCCCATCACCTCATCTCTTAAATCCATGCCTCCGCGAAAAGTCCAAGAAACTTCAAATTGGCCTATCGCACCATTCTCATATTTAACTAAACCGATGGCATGGTCTTCTGCGTCAATCGGCTTCACTTGGGTGTCGGCCCAGCACATCACTTCAACAGGCAAAATATCTTTTCCTATAAAATTTCTTGCAATTTCAATGCAATGGCAACCTAAATCCAACACAGCTCCGCCCCCTGCTTTTTCAATATCCCAAAACCAATCGGAATGCGGACCTGGATGTGTTTCCCTGGATTTCGCCCAAAGCACTCGGCCTATGGAACCCGCCTCCACACTTTTCACCGACTTTAAAAATTTCGGGGTATAACAAAGATCTTCTAAATATCCGGCAAAAACCCCAGCTTCCTCGCAGGCCAAGGTCATCCTTAATGCCTCCGCTGCAGTCCGACCCAATGGCTTGGTACATAACACCGCTTTTTTGTGTTTCACACAAAGCATTACGGCTTCCTCATGTAAATAATTAGGTAACGCAATCACCACAAATTCAGTCTCCGCATGGGCGATGGCCTCCTCCATTTCGGTGGTAAAATGAGCGACTTGATAATCTGTCGCAAAGCGAATCGCTGTTTCTTTTTTACGTGCATAAACCACGGTCACAATATCTTTTCCTCGTCTACCGCAAAGGGATTCCGCATAAAAACGGCCGATAAATCCTCCTCCCAAAATACATACTTTAGCCATAATCTTTTTAATTAAATAATGCTTTGACTACTTTTAAATCGATGGCATGAGCCTGAGCGGCATCCATCGTTTGAACCGTTTTAGCTTCAAGACATTGCTCGATGACTAAATGGGGTTTAATTTTTTTCTTTTTTAATTCTTTGGCAAAGCGAACATAATCGATGTCCCCTTTTCCGGAAAAGGTTTCGGTCCAAATTCCATTTTCAGACTGACGAATATGCAAAGCAACGATCCTGTTTCCATAGGTTTTCAAAATGTCGAAAACCGTTTGTTCGGAATTTCCGGAACCTCGATACACCCAATGTACATCCATGCAAAAAGCCAGATTTTCGGGTTTTGTATGTTGCAAAACATAATGAAATTCTTTTGCGTTTTCACGAAACTCAACATCGTGTGTATGATACGCTAGGGTGATCCCTTTTTGTTTTAATTGACTCCCCAGCAAATTCAGTTTTTCCACTTGACATACCAGTTCTGCATCCGTTTTTGCCACGCCATTTTTCAATGGACTGGGATTCGTCACGATAATGTTGGTCCCTTCTGATTTTAATCGGTCTGCAATCGCTAAGATTCGTTGGATCGACAAATCCGCTTCCTTGGGTTCATGCAAAATACTGCCGACATAAATGGAAGGCAGGGAAATATCGTATTTTTTTAATGCGGGAATTAGCTTATTTACATCGGCTACATTTCCGATGGATGGCTCCAAAGCCTTCAACCCTGAATGAGCATAATCTTGGATACATGCGTCCCAATCTTGGCCCCATACTTTCCCGGCTCTTTGGTAAAAAGTAATCCAATTATATCCATTGCTAGAAATCACTCTTTGCTCTTGGCCTTCATAAAAAAGCGAGGCTCCTACCGGCAACATCAGTAAAAATTTGCGTCTAGAAAATGGCTGCGTCATCATTTGACTTGAAGAGTAATTTCCTTTTCTTTCAATAGAAAATCGGCCTGATGAACTTCTTTTTTCCCGCTGGCAAGCAAAGCTTCATCGGACACCATGGCCACAGGTGTAATGCAAGAAGTATTTTTTTCCCTGAAAGGAATATTGTGGGCTAAGTTGTAGGCGGAAATGACAGACCAACGGGCCGTTTCCGAAAGATTTGCTTCGGAGCGATGAAGGACATTGGGGTGGAAAAACAGAACGTCTCCCGCTTTTAATTCACAGTAAATAAGGTCTGAAACCTTTTCTGCTTCTTGGACAAAATCCATGTCGGCGCCTTGTTGCTCCCCCGCAAAATGATGTTCAATTCTTTGCATTTTATGGGTGCCTTTTAAAACTTGCAGGCAGCCATTTTCGATCGTAGCATCCGTCAAAGCAACCATCACTGAAATCATGGCTTCGGGATATAAAAAACCATTTTTGTACCAATATCCATAATCTTGATGCCACTCCCAAGCGCCTCCTACGCGAGGTTCTTTTTGCATCACTTTAGAGTGAAAATGGCATACTTTGCCGGGACCTAAAAGACTTTGAACCCCTTGAACCAGTCGGGCGCAACGAGACATTAAGCCGAAAGAATCGTCGCCAGCAGTAAACCAAAGCGTTAATTTTGTTTTCTTTCCGTTTTGATCATTTAAGTCAAATGAATTGTTGACCACTGAATCGTCCGTCGCCACGCCATACAATAGGTCAATTTCTGCTTGATTGAACATACCAGGTATTTGGACATAACCATCTTGATGATAGGAATCGATTTGAGCTTGGGTTAACATACGTGTATAATTAGGTTTAGCGATGCCAAATTAATAAATAATATGACAAATAAATGCGCTTGGCGAATTCTTAATTTGGCGTATTTATTTGTTAGGCTGAGCGGTGGTCGCTGAACTATTTTCTGTTGCTGTATTTGCTGTGGGAGCCGTAGGCGCTGTCGCTGGACTTGCTTGTAAAGTGCTCGTTGGCGAAACCTGAGGTTTTACTTCAGGGACTATGGTGGGCGTAGTCGCGGGACTCGCTTGCAAAGGAGTTGTTGCAGCGGATTGCGGTTTGGTTTCTGCTTTTACCTCAGGGGCATTGGCCGGTGCTAATGGAGTCGCAGGAGTTTTAGCCTCTTGGCTCGGCTTTACCTCTGCAGCAGCAGGCTCAGGTTTAACTTCAGGTTTTGGATCTGGTAAAGATTCTAAGACCATCACCCAGTCCAAGCCATATCCTTTAGAAGGTGGCGTGAAAGTCTGAATTCCAGTATTGTTGATGTTATTTTTGGTTGACTTTTCGCCCGTCCTAGGATTCACCCAAAAGTAAGTTGATTTTTCACCGGGAATTTGGCCCATTTTTAGGCGGAATCTTTTCCCTACGCATGAATAAACAAAAACATAGTCTTTTCCACGAGTCGCTTGGATACGCTCCCCGGGGGTTTCGTCGGACTCAATTAAAATGGATTGATCTGGAATTCGGTCGAGCATGGATTTAGATTCCATTAATTCTCGGGCAAATTTCATTTGGTTTGCACCAGGTAAATCTAAGGCAATTTTCCAAGGAAAATGGGGGCCATTAATTCCGACACGCGTGGAATCAAACATTTGCCACACATCATGACAACCATAGGTATGTCCAAAGGCACCCGCAAATAAGTCCAAATAGGCATATTTTCTGATGTCATAGGCACTTGATGTTCCCAAGTCCTTTGCGTTAAAACAAACGGGGTGATCTTCGTACATCGGTTCACCGTCGATGATCGGCTTAAAGGGAGCCTTGTTATATAACGTTGATACTTTTAAATAGTGCTCTTGATCTCGACAATGCCCATTTTGAAACATATTGAAATCTAACCATTCGCTTTGATGAAACCATTCGGCAGAACCTAGGGCATTGGGCTGCGGATGAAAACTCATGAGCACCTTATTGGGTCCACCGGCACCAGCCGTAACTCCTTCAGCTAAAGCATTCCAAATTTCTATTTGTTGGGCATTTTTTGGATTGCGATCGCCTCCCATTGTCCAAATCAAATTGGTCTTTTTTTCAAAGCGCTGGCCGATCCATTTTCCATAGGTATTTGCGTTTTTTGCGTTAAAAATTTCTGGCCCTTTTCCCCAGGTCGACTTATCCACTTTGTCTCCCCAAGTTGGGAGCATTGCAATGGTCAGACCAAATTTGCCCGCAATAGTGATCAGAGTATCTACGTGAGCAAAATATTTTTCATTGGGTTTTGTGGGGTCTAAATCGATGAGCGGCAAATCTCCATTAGCATTAGGTGTTTGCAATCCATCTAATTCCGCTAAGGCCACCGCTTGAATAACGGTGAATCCCTGCTCGCTTCTTTTCTTGAAATAATAGGTGGCATCTTCTTTGGAAAGTCGATGAAAAAGTTCCCAGGCTGTATCTCCAAGCCAGAAAAATGGCTTGCCATCGCGTGTGATAAATCGACGATTTTCGCTTACTTGAAACTGCCCAAAAGTGCTTGTGGACCACGTTAAAATAAAAACAAAAACGAATAATAAGCGAATCATGTAAATCGATTTGGTTTGCAAATTTAGCTTGAATTTACACAAATTACATAAAAATGGTTTTTAATTTAACCCATCACTAGAAAGACTAAGGGCTCGCTGTTTAAGTTGAAACAGCTTGATCAAGTCAAAAAATCTGTTTTATTTAAAAGTCGAAGCCTCTTAAATCAAACGCCTCCTGAGTAGAAGATTGAAAATCTAGCCAATCCTTTTCAAAAATTTTTATTTCAGAGCCACTCATTTTCTTATACAAGCAAATATTACTGCCCAATTCCATATTGAGATAAATACGTACTTCTTTATTTTCAAATACAATGGTCCAGTCCTGTGAATGAATAAAAAAATTAGCTGGTAAAATCCAGGCTTTAGAATCATCTATTCGCGTGGGCAAAAAATATATTTTCCCGGGATTGGGATTAAAAAATAGCCCTGATTCCCACAATTGAGATTGAGTTGTACTAATCATTTGTTTATTATATCTACTATTTTAGCGGAATTGAATCAAAATTTCTTCTACGCTGCATTTTATAAAAAAAAGGAATTTACTCTGTCATTTCTTGTACCTAATCATCAAAAAGGCGCAAAATATCTCCATTTGTAGCCGAAAAGAAAATATAATTTTTTTTAATTTTACGCAATTTATTAACACTGTTCATTATTTTTGCAATGTAAATAAAAGCGATGGGGATTTTAGAAAGAAAGGAGAAGCAAAGGGAAGAAATCAGGAAAATGATTTTGGAAGCTTCCATGCAGTTATTTGTCAAGGAGGGTTTTGAAAACGTATCCATTCGGAAAATTGCAGATCTCATTGAGTATAGCCCGACTACCCTTTACATTTATTTTAAGGATAAAAACGAAATCTTATTTCATCTCTGTGAGATGGGATTCGAGCGAATGATCGCGTCTAATTTGGCGCTGATTCAAATTGAAAATCCGATTGACCGACTTTATTTATTGGGTGAAAATTACATCAATTTTGGTCTAGAAAATCCAGAATATTATGATTTAATGTTCATTCAAAATGCTCCCATGAAAACGGTTAGGGAGCAAAATGTGGGTTATTGGCCCAACGGAGATATCGCCCTAGAAACTTTAAAACTAATTATTCAAGAATGCATGGATAAGAAATTAATTCAATCAGGCGACGTGGCCACAATATCCATGGCCGTATGGGCGGTTGCCCATGGTCTGGTTTCGTTAGCGATACGCCAACGACTAGAGCGATTAGTAGAACCCGACAAGGTGGTACAATCCATGCATGAGTCGATTCGTTGGATGATTAATACACTGAAAAAAGCCTAAGAAAATGAAGTTACTGTTACCCTTATTGTTTTTGCTATTTCCATTTGCATGGGTCATGGGCCAAAAATCCATTTTGGATGAATACATCGAAATGGGTTTTCAGCAAAATATCGTACTCCAACAAAAATCTATATCGGCGGAAAAGGCCCTTTTATCTTTACAATCTGCCCAAAGTCTATATCAGCCGACGCTTGCTTTTCAAGGCGGATATCAAACAGGTGAAGGCGGTCGAAGCATTTCATTTCCGGTAGGCGATATGCTTAATCCGGTATATGCCACGTTAAACCAGTTGACAAAAAGCACTGCATTTCCTCAAATTAGTAATGTAGAAACGAACTTCTTTCCTCGAAATTTCTATGATGTTAAATTGACCACTGTCATGCCCATTTACAATCGGGACATCTCGATCAACAAAGAAATCCAGAGTCAAACATTGGGCATTCAAAAGGCGGATATTCAGATATATAAAAGAGAGTTAGCCAAAAACATTAAAGTCGCTTATTTAAATTATTTGATGTCCCATAAGGCGATTGGGATCTACCAAAATGGATTGCTTTTGGCCCAAGAGGGCAAAAAAATAAATGAGAAATTATTGGCCAATGGCAAAGGTTTACCCGCCTATATTCTTAGATCGGAAAATGAAATTGCACAGTTGGGTTACCAATTATCCGAAGCAGAAAAACAAGCAGAATCTGCCAAAATGTATTTCAATTTTCTTTTAAATCGAGAATTATTATCGGAGATTAAAACCAATTACAATGAGCAGGAAGCGTTAGATATTTTGAAAAAATCGCTAGTCGGAGAGGTAGATCAAAGAGAAGAATTGAGCATGCTGAAACAAGCCATTTCGTTACAGCAGTCGGTCGTAAAAATGAATGAAGGTTTTTATTTACCTAAATTAAACGGCTATTTAAACTTAGGTTCGCAATCGTCCAATTGGGATTTTAATCAGAAATCGGCATACTATTTATTGGGCATGCAAGTAGACATCCCCATCTTTTCAGGCAAACGAAATTTAAACAAAATAAAGCAGTCGGCGATGGATGTTGACATGGCTAAAAAATCACTTGACCTAACTAGCAAGAAAGTCAATCTCGCCCTTCAAATCGCACAACAAAACCTAACACAAACATGGGTTGCTTTCCGAGCAAGTCAGAAGCAAATCGACGTAGCGAATACCTATCAAAAGCTGATAGACAAAGGGTATAAAGAAGGGGTAAATACGTATATAGAAACGTTAGATGCGAGAAGTCAATGGACCAATGCCCATTTATTATTGAATATAAATCAATTTAAAATATTAATCGCCGCAGCCCAAGTAGAACGTGAAGCGGCCACCTATCCTTTAAAAAATGACTAATATGAATCTGATAAAATACCTTTTTTCAAGCTTTGTTTTGATCTTTTTCCTATCCGCCTGTGCTAAGAAAAAAGTGGAAGAACGCACAAATGACTCCGAAATTATTCCGGTCAAAATCATTCCAATAAACCAAGAAGCGGTGGGTCAGTCTATTCATGCTTCGGGTATTTTTACGACGGAAGATGAGACCTATTTAGGATTTAAAATTGGGGGTATTATTCAGAATATTTTGGTTAAAGAAGGAGATGCGATCAAAGCGGGCCAATTGCTAGCCACGCTAAACTTGACTGAAATCAAATCACAAGTCCAACAAGCACAGATTGGGGTTGAAAAAGCTGAACGCGATTTTAAGCGTGCAGGCAATTTATACAAAGACAGTGTGGCAACCTTAGAACAATTCCAAAACAGCAAAACGGCTTTGGATGTGGCAAAGCAACAAATCTCAGTATTAAAATTCAATCAGAATTATGCCGAAATCAGGGCCTTAAAATCTGGATATGTATTAAAAAAATTAGCCAATGATGGCCAGGTTGTGGGCCCTGGAACACCCATCCTCATGGTCAATGGCGCTACAAATAATTGGGTGTTGAAAGTTGGCCTAAGCGACCAAGACTGGGCGTCCGTTTCTATTGGCGATCAAGCCACCGTGACCATTGACACCGAAAAAGATCAAAATTTCTCTGCTACGATTCGGGCAAAATCAGAAGGGGTGGATCCCATTACGGGCACCTTATGGGTTACGTTAAAAACAAATGGAATCCCTGCCAAAAAGATTGCTTTAGGGATCTTTGGAAAAGCGAATATCCAGCCTAAGAAAAAAACAAATGCTTGGGTTATTCCATTTGACGCAGTGGTAGAAGGGAATGAGAATGAAGGATTTATATTCATCACAAAAGATGAAAAAACAGCTGAAAAAATACAAGTAAAAATCAGTGGTATGGCACATGGAAAAGTATATGTAACTCAGGGTCTAGAGGACGTAAAAGGAATCATTACCAGTGGAAATGCCTATTTAAATGACGGATCAGCCATTAAAATAATTCGCTAAGTAGCATGAAAATATCAAATTACGCCGTAAAAAATTATCAATTTACCCTCATCATATTCTTAATGATTGTGGTGGTAGGTATCACGACGGTCCTGACGATGCCACGCGCGGAAGATCCTGAAATGAATGCGCCGCAATTTCCTTTGATCGTCGTTTATCCTGGAACAAGTCCAGAAGATTTGGAAGAAATGGTGGTCAAGCCCATTGAGAAGAAATTGTTTGAATTAGAAGATATAAAACGCATCAATACCACAGTCTCGGACGGAGTGGTGATTATGGCTATTTACTGCAATTATAGCGAGGATGTGGATGAAAAATATAGCGAGCTGGTTCGAGAGATTAACAGTTTGAGTGATGAGTTGCCCAAAGATATCGTGAAAATTGACTTGCAAAAAGTCACTCCCACAGGTACGAACATTTTACAAATGGCGCTCGTGTCAAACAATGCATCACAGGATAAATTAAAAATCTATTCTGAGCAATTGCAGGAAGATTTGGAAAAAGTCACAGGCCTAAAGAAAATCGAAATAGCTGGTTTGCCTGATCAATTTGTCAAAGTAGATTTGAATATCGAAAAAATGGCACAAATGATGATTTCGACGGAGCGGGTATTTCAAGCCATTCAAAGTGAGATAGCGAATATTCCAGGAGGGAATTTAGTGGAAAATAACAAATCGTTTAACATCAAAACGAGTGGGCAATATCGGAACATTGACGAAATTAAAAATACCGTTGTTTTCGCATATCAAGGAAAAAATGTGTTGTTGAAAGATGTGGCTTCCGTCTATTTTAGCTACGGAGCTAACAAGCATGTTACTCGGCTCAATGGAAACCGTTGCGTGTTTGTATCTGCCGCGTTAAAGGGCAATGAAAACATCGCCAATACACAAAAGGAATACCTTCCCATCATTGATAATTTCAAAAAAACCTTACCTTCCAACATCGATTTGGTTGTGCATTTTGATCAAGCATACAACGTGAATGAACGCTTAAGTGGCTTGTTTAAAGACTTTATGATTGCCATATTCCTCGTTGCAATAACGCTTCTTCCTTTGGGATTGCGGGCTTCATTGGTCGTGATGATCTCCATTCCACTATCCCTTGCGATTGGAATTATCATGTTAAATTTATTGGGCTATAGCCTAAACCAATTAAGTATTGTGGGTTTTGTGGTCGCCTTAGGATTGTTGGTCGATGACAGTATAGTGGTTGTTGAAAATATCGAACGCTGGATGCGTGAAGGCCATTCAAGGTTAGAAGCTACTTTAAAGGCCACAAACCAAATTGGCATGGCGGTTTTAGGCTGCACCATTACATTAATTGTCGCCTTCATGCCCCTCGTATTCCTCCCTGATTCCTCCGGAGATTTTATCAGAAGTCTACCAATGGCGGTTATTTCCTCTATTTTGGCATCCCTATTAGTTTCACTAACGGTCGTTCCATTTTTATCCAGTAGAATCTTAAAAAAACATGAGGGCCATCCAGATGGAAACATTTTTTTAAGAGTCATCAAAAAACTCATATCAGGGAGTTATTCCAAATTGCTGGACGTCGCCATTAAAAAACCGGTCATCACGCTTTTGATTGCGCTAGGTATTTTTATTACCTCCCTGCAGCTATTCCCAATCCTAGGTTTTAGTCTTTTCCCGTCCTCGGAAAAGCCTCAATTTTTAGTGAATATTTTTAGTCCCATGCAGTCCAATATTGCCTATACGGATTCCATTTGCAAAAAGATTGAAAAAGAGCTAAAGTTGATCCCTGAAGTTCAATATGTATCGGCCAACGTGGGAAAAGGTAACCCAAGAATTTATTATAATGTTATACCATTAAATGAGCGCAGTGACTATGCTGGTTTATTTGTGCAGTTAAAAGAAGGGACGGGGGTCGATCGGAAAATTGAAATCATAGACCAACTTAGAAACAAATGGACCCCGTATCCAGGTGCGAAGGTTGAGGTGAAGAACTTTGAGCAAGGACCGCCTGTCGTCGCGCCAGTTGAGGTTCGTATTTTAGGAAAAAATATAGATACCCTACGAATATTAGCCATTAAGGTCGAAAATTTACTCGCTAAAAATAAGGCAAGTATTTACATCAATAACCCACTAAAAAATCTAAAATCAGATATTCGCGTTGAAATTGACAAAGAAAAAGCGAGTATGCTGGGTATCCCAACCGTCAGTATCGATCGAATGGTTCGGATGGTTATTTCAGGTTTTGACTTAGGAAAAATGACGGATGACGATGGAAATGAGTTTACCATTCAGGTTTCTAAACCCCATTCAAATCAACCCGATCTTCGCGTTTTTGATGATTTATATGTCAATAATGTTCAGGGAACTGCTATCCCCTTGTCACAAGTTGCCCATTTGAAATTAGAAACATCCCCGCAAAGCATAAATCATTTCAATAAATCACGCTCGGTTTCCGTCGGCTCGTTTGTCAAAAAAGGATATCTAAATTCTGATGTCATCACCGAGGTGGAGTCCTCATTAAAACAGATTAATTTACCCCAGGGATATCGCTTCCAAATGGGGGGAGAAGTGGAAAGTAGAAATGACTCCTTTGGGGGATTTGGCACCATCATTTTAGTCACGATTTTTACATTTATAGCGGTTTTAATCCTAGAATTTGGGACATTTAAAAGTACGCTAATTGTTCTTTCCGTCATCCCATTAGGCATTGTAGGGGCATTATTGGCGCTCTATTTTACTGGAAATTCTATGTCGTTTGTTGCAACGATCGGCATGATTGCCCTCGCCGGAATTGAGGTAAAAAATACCATTTTGTTGGTCGACTTTACGAACCAATTAAGAAGAGAAGGAATGCCCATGGAAGAAGCCATTCGCGAAGCTGGAGAGGTTCGATTTCTACCCATTATCTTAACGACATTTACCGCTATAGGCGGTTTAATTCCGATCGCGATTTCGACTAATCCATTGATTTCTCCACTGGCCATTGTGATGATTGGCGGACTTATTTCGTCCACACTTTTATCCCGCATAATAACTCCCGTGGTTTATAAGTTGATCCCACCACGGGTTTAATTGAAAAATTTTAATAATTTGGTCTATCTAAACCTATATAAAAATGTTTTTAACGATCGCCCTTAGCTTATTAAGTTTTGCACCAGCAGATTCTTTGACACACCAACTCGTAGTAGGCTCCTACACACAGACTGGAAATCCAGGCATTGAAGTATTTGACATCAGCCTTCAAAGTGGCAAATCAAGAAAAGCCTACGATTTGCAAGCCCCCGCAGCATCCTTCCAACAAATTTCCGCGGATGGTCAATATTTATTTTCGATCACAGAAGAAGCCGGAGGGAAGTCGGCCATTAGTTCCTATGTAAAAAATGCAAAGGGCCAATTTGAAAAATTAAGTTCAAGCTTAACCGTTAGTCCAGGCCCATGTTATGTTTTATACCGGGAGGCGAGCAAAACTTTGTATGCGGCCAATTATTCCGGAGGAAGTTTAAGTGTTTTTAAAACATTTGAGGGACGCATTTCACCCATTAGTCAGCTCATTCAATATACAGGATCAAGCATTCACCCTAGCCGCCAAAAACAACCACATGCTCACATGGCGATCCTTTCGCCCGATCAAAATTACTTGTTTGTAAATGATTTGGGTACGGATAAAATATACCAACATAAAATTTTTGCGGATGGAACGCTGGAAGAAAAATTTACGGCAACAACCGTGCCGGCAGGCCAAGGTCCTCGCCATTTAATTTTCAATAAAGCTGGCAGCAACGCCTATTTGATTACCGAGTTGAAGGGGCAGGTCGACGTATTTAAAGTGAGCAACAATCAATTAAATTTAATTCAAACATTGGATGCAGATACGGCAAAATCACCTGATAAAGGAAGCGCTGATATTCACCTTTCTCCGAATGAAAAGTGGTTGATTAGTTCTAATCGGATAAGCTCGAATGAGTTAACTATTTTCGCCGTGCAAGCCGATGGCCTTTTAAAGAAAGTTAAACATCTGACGGTCGCGCGCAAACCTAGAAACTTTAATTTTGACCCGACAGGTCATTTTGTATATGTGGCTAGTCAAGATGATCACAAAGTGGAAGTCTATGTCTTTAACGATCAAACAGGTGAATTAACAAATACGCACCAAGACATTATGGTGCAGGCACCTGTCAGCCTGCATTTCATTGAAAAAGAAATAGATGCAGAAGCACAAATAAAAACGTTAAAAATAGGATTGAAAGCGCCCACCACTCCCATGGCTAATTACATAAAATGTGTGATTTCAGGAAATATGGTGTATTTATCTGGGCATATTCCAGACAAGCCAGAGGGGGGCCAAGTAGTAGGCAAATTAGGAAAAGAGCTAAGTGTCGAGCAGGGTCAAGCAGCGGCTAGACTCGTGGGCATTAATTTACTATCAACCCTAAAGGCAAACATTGGTGATTTAAATCGGGTGAAAAGAATTGTAAAAGTCAATGGATTTGTGAATTCAGAATCTAATTTTACCCAACAGCCTAGCGTTATGAATGGTTTCTCGAATCTGATGGTCGAAATATTTGGGGAACGTGGCCGGCACACCCGTTCGGCTATCGGCGTGAATGTATTGCCAAATAATGTTGCGGTAGAAATTGATATGGTGATTGAGTTGAAATAATTAATAAAAAGCAATACAAAATGAAGTTGAAATTTGGGAATCCTTGGTTGGTATTTAGTCCGTTTTTAGCCATTTTCATCTTATTGGTTTTGAAGTTACATTCCGATAAAATGGAGGGTGATGAAAGCAGGTACATCATGTATGCCCAAAATCTTTTACAAGGATTCTACTCCCCAAAAAATTTCGTGTTTCTTTGGAATGGTCCTGGATACCCCCTTTTTTTAGTGCCATTCTTATATTTTAAATTCCCATTAATCACAATCCCTTTAGCGAATGCGCTCATGCAATACATGAGTATCGTTTTTTTATTTAAATCCATCAAAGCATATACCAATACCAAAGTAGCCTTAACAGCATCTTTAGCTTGGGGCTTGTACTATTTGGGATACCAAGAAATTCCATCCATTTTGACCGAGCCATTTACCTCATTTTTAATGAGTTCTTTGTTGTTGACAATAACCTCGTATTACACGAAAGGCAATAAAAATTATTTATATATATCAGGTGTCGTGATAGGGCTAATCGTTCTGACAAAGTTCATCTTCGGCTATATTTTATTAATCATGATTATTTTCTGGGCCTCGGTATTCCTATTTTTTCGAATCAAAAATATCGCGAAACCTAAGATAAAAAGTTTACTCATTGCGCTAGGTATTGCCTTTGCAATAGTCACGCCATATCTAGCCTATACCTATAATTTAACCGGTAGAGTATTTTACTGGGGGAATAGCGGGGGAATGAATCTTTATTGGATGAGCACCCCGTATGAAAATGAATTTGGCGACTGGTTTCCAGAAACATTATTTAATGGCCAAGAAGTGGGTGGCCCTACTTTATATAAAAACCATTTAAGTGATTTTACCTATTTTTTAACCCTGAAAGGCGTTGAGAGCGATGATGCTTACAAAAAAAAGGGGATTGAAAATATCAAAAAACACCCAATAAAGTACTTAAGAAATTGGTTCACAAACCAAGGAAGATTATGGTTTAACTTTCCGCAAACAGGTTTTTCTCACACGGAAAGAGGATTATTGCGATTCGTACCCAATGCGATTTTGCTCACTTTTTTTATATTATCGCTGTATTTGTGGGCGTTGAATTTCAGAAAATGTCCCCTTGAAATTAACTTTTTGGCCCTCTTTATTTTAGCCTATTTAGCCTTGTCTTCGCTGATTTCTGCATTGCCAAGACAACTCACTATTTCCGTGCCTATTTTACTTTTCTGGATTGCGTATATTCAATTTAGAAGCACGAAAGTTAAGATTTCATTCGAAAGTTAAATCAAACTTTTCCAGGTACTGCGCGTCCTACAATGCCTGATTCAGCTCCACGGTCACCACCTTCATGGTATTCAGCATCCTCATTTACGTCCCAAACGTCGTATAATTGACTGCCTGCGATAATATTTTTAGCGGCTAACATCGCCGTCATCATACTATGATCTTGGTTATTGTATTTATGCATCCCATTTCTACCCACCAAATACAAACCTGGATAAGATTCAAGACCTTCCCTAATATCTAACAAATGCTCTTTATAGTCATGATCGTATACCGGATAGGCTTTTGGCTGGCGTACGACATACCCATCTATGACCGAATTCTCATTCGTCAAACCTATTTGTGAAATCTCTTTTTTACCCAAAGCGATCAAATCTTCATTTGAGCTAGTCCACAAACCATCCCCTTCAAAGCAAAAATATTCAAGTCCGTAACATGCCATAGAAGGATCAGGAACCATATATGGACTCCATGATTTAAAATTCTGCACTCGGCCTACTTTAACTTTTGGATCATGAATGTAAATCCAATTATCCGTGAAAGCATCTTCATCCTTACAAATCAAAACCACGGTAAGGAAATCACGGTATCCTAATTTAGAGGCAGCAGTCACCGATTTTTGAGGCAAAGAGGGGATAATACATGGAATTAATTCCCTCATTGGAGCCGAAGAAAGTACATGAGAAAAACCATCTAAAACTTCATTTTTAGACGTATGAACACTCCATAAATCTCCCTTTAATTCTATATTTTTTACTCCCTTATTCATTAAAATTTCGACCCCTAATGCCTTACTTTTTTCAACGCATGTTTCCCACATTAAACCGGGGCCACTTTTAGGATATCGGAACGAATCTATTAACGTTTTTATAACTCCGTCCCCTTTCTTTTTATTTTTATTTGGAAATAAGGCATTCCAAATAGCTGAACTTAAGGACAAGCCTTTGATTCGTTGGGCCGCCCAATCTGCCGAAATTTCATTGCAAGGAATCCCCCAAACTTTTTCCGTGTAGGTCTTAAAAAAGATATTAAATAAGCGCTTCCCGAATTGATTAGTCACCCACTCTTCAAAATTCTTTGGATTTTTAATCGGAAAAACCTTAGCCTGCAAATAGCTAAGTACGCACAGAATACTTTGAAATATACCCAATTTTAAAAGTGCCTCCATCGCAACTAATGGATATGAAAAGAAATTGTTATTGTAATAAATACGTGAACTACGAGGTCTCTCTAACATCTCATCTCCCAAAATCTCCGTCCAAAAATCTTCGACTTCCTGAGATTTAGAAAAAAACCGGTGACCCCCTATATCGAAATGAAATCCTTTGTAAGACTCAGTTCTAGAAATTCCACCCACGTATGTTGGGTCTTTTTCAAAAACAGTAACCGCTACATTGGCCTTCCCTAATAAATATGCCGCCGTTAAACCAGCAGGCCCCGCACCTATAATCGCTACTTTTTTCATTTATAAATCACCTTAAAATAAACGTAATATTCGATACTGAGCCCTTCTCAAAAATTTAAAATATGTTTTTAAAATAACAACTATTCAACCACAAAACTAGGAAAAATAGTTGATTAAACCTCAATTGGGCTTGATTATCAAGCCGCCGCCATTTCTTTAATCGCCTTAACCAACACATCTAGCTCGGCCGTGGAGGTAAAAACATTGACAGTAATTCTGCAGCCGTGCACATTTGAATTGTCGATGCCCACTGTATAAATTCCGTATTTATCTAAAAGCTTCGTGGCTAAATCCTTCGTTGCCATCCCCTTGATTCCTACATTGGTTATGGCGCAGTTTCGAGCAGGATCCTTAGGGGTATTCATTAAAACCCCTGAAATATTTCGAACGCGAGAAGTCCAATAATTTTGCAAATAACGCAATCGGGCCAATTTATTTTCGGGACCCATTTTTTTATAGAATTCAATCGAACTTGAAATAGCTAAATGTGCATGCACGGGGTGTGTCCCCAAATGACTTAAACGCTTGATATCAAACTCCTCATCAGGAAATTCCGCCTCCGCAATCAATGGCCAAATCTTAGCTATCTTTTCTTTTTTAACATATAACATCCCGACCCCCAAAGGAACTGCCAACCATTTGTGTAAACTAGCCCCGTAATAATCACAATCCAACTCAGGTAGCGTGTAAATAAGTTGGGCCACCGCATGTGCTCCATCCACCATCACCTCAACTCCCTTTTCATGCGCCATTTGGCAGATCTTTTTAACCGGCATCACTTGGCCCGAGATATTAACCACATGAGAAATTAACAACAACTTGGTTTTGGGCGTAATTGCATTGGCATACAAAGCCACGAGTTCATCATCTGAAGCCGGATCTAAAGGCAAAGAAACGACGTTATTTTTCACCCCAAAGCGCTTGGCGACCATTTTAAACATGTCCAACATGGCAGGGTAATCTTGCTGAGCCATCACCGCCTCATCCCCTGATTTCCAAGGATATCCGCCAATAATCATATCCAAAGATTCCGTAGTATTGCGAGTTAACGTCAACTCTTTCACTGAACAGCCCATTAATTCCGCAACCTGGCTAGTTGCTTTTTCCCGATTAGCCACTTGAGCCGTTCGCATGTAATAAGCCCCCTGTAAATTTACCTCGCGTATATGCTTAATATGCTGCTCTAAAATCTCTTCTGGAAGTATGTTATAATAGCCACTTTCCAAATTAATATGCGCGGGATTCAAGCGATATAATTTACGGTATTTGGCCCAATACACCTCGTCAACAGCTAAATCAGCCGGATTTTTATCCTGCGCATACTCCATCAATTCTTCGATTTTATTAACAGGGGTCTTGATGCTTGCGAATCCCGAAAGCAATGCCATATTTTTCAAAAAGACTCTTTTTTCCATGGTTGCCAGATAAATTAATAGTCCGTTTTAATGTCTTTATTAAACGGCAAGCCTAATTGGTATGACAAGTTTTTATCTTGCTCTCCATCTAAAACATCCAGCCCATAGCGGATTTCAGATAATTCCATGACTTGAAAAGTACCAAAAATATGATCCCAAATAGAAAAGATATTGCCATAATTGGAATCGGTTTGAGGCCTCACCACATGGTGATGAATCTTATGCATATTAGGCGAAACAATGACATAGGAAATGAATTTATCCACTGCTGCAGGCAAAGAAATATTGGCATGATTAAACTGAGATAATAAGGCACTCAAGCTTTGATACACCATCACTAGCCACATAGGTGCCCCACAAACAAATACGCCAATCAGCGTAAAAATCGCCCGAAATACACTCTCCCCAGGGTGATGGCGATTAGCCGTCGTGGTATCCACATGCGTATCTGCATGATGCACCATATGAAATTTCCAAAGAACTTTAACCTTATGCTCAATCCAATGAATAAAATATGCCCCCACTAAATCCAATAACAACATGCCCATTAAAAAGAAAAGCCATGTGGGCATCGCGTACATTTGCAAGAGCCCAAAATGATTTAATACAGTCCAATCACTTGCTTGCACAATGATAGTGGCAAAAATGAAATTAATGATGACGGTCGTTAATGTGAAAATCAAATTTAACTTAGCATGCTTCCACTTCCCATACTCATTTGTAAACATCGGAATCGCTCCCTCGATGATCCAAAAAAACGTGATTCCTCCTGCTAAAATAAGCGCCCTATGTGAGCTAGGAATCGTATCAAAATAAGCAATCATTTGTTCTAACATAAAAATTACATTTAAAATGCTTTGCAGCTAAATCCAAAAAATTATAAATCCTTCACACAACGAAAACCGGTATGCTCCAAGCCAGAATCCGGACTTGATTTCATTCTAGCCGCCACTCGGTAACTAGCACAATACGAATCATTACACAAAAATGACCCTCCACGCATGACTTTTTTGGGAATTCCTGGCTCATCAGGATCAAAACTATCCTTGGGGCCTTTGGGAGAAATCGCCAACGTAGGTTTTAAGACTTTATAATAATCAGGCCTGTAATTATCAAAACACCATTCCCAAACATTGCCTCCCATATCCGACAAACCAAAGCCATTCGCCTGAAAACTTTTTACCGGAGCCGTGGTAAATTTATAGCCATCTTTCGCATCATCTTGATAAGGAAATTTCCCCTGCCATGTATTTGCCTTGATTTTTCCCTTGTCCACAGATTCAGCTCCCCAAGGATATTCCATATTTTTTAACCCTCCTCGAGCAGCCCATTCCCATTCCGCCTCCGTAGGCAAACGTTTACCAGCCCATTTTGCATACGCCTGAGCATCATCCCAAGAGACTTGAACCACAGGGTGATTTTCCTTTCCTATGATGTTAGATAGTGGACCCGATGGGTGACGCCAATCGGCCCCACGCTTAAATTGCCACCATTGACTATAATCACTCAAGTTTACGGGGCCAAGGGTCGGCATAAAAACTAATGAACTGGCGGCCAACAAAGAATCCGGGGGTTTAGGGGTGCCAACAGGTACCTGTTTTTTCATTTCTTCCCAATCAATCGGTCGTTCAGCCGTGGTCACATAACCCGTCACCTGAACAAACTCCTGAAATTGAGCATTTGTAACCTCAGTTTGATCCATCCAAAAACTGGCCAACTTAACCATGTGAACGGGATACTCATCCGTTCTTCCCTCTTTAGTATGCGAACCCATACCAAAAATACCTGCTGGAATTCGAACCATTCCCTGCACATTTATCTCCTTTGTGTTGCTCGGCTTGCTAACATTTTTAGCCATTATAAAACCCTTCTTTGAAGGTACAGGAACATGGCAAACAGGGATTTTTTTTGTTTGAGCAAACAAATTATATCCACAAAATATGAGCATCAACAAAACCTTTATTTTAAATCTAGTCATATATGCATTTAGCTTTTCGCCAAATCCTGATTTTCATTTCAAATTGTTTTAGCTAATTTAATAAAATTTAGAACTTTTATCATCTAATTTACAAAGGTAAACTTGATTTAATATGATTTATGAAAACCTTAAGGGCTATGATATTTATGCACTGGGCGATTCGGCGATCACGATTGAATTCGGGAAACACATTAATCCAGAGACCAATGACCTCGTCATTGCGCGCTTCAAACAATTTCAAGAAAATCCTATCAAAGGGGTCCTAGACCTAATTCCATCCTATCATTCTTTAACACTCTGCTATGATTTAAGCTTTGTAGCCAAACAAAAAATGGGGTTACATTCGCTAATCGACCAAGTGAAATCGCGTTTAGAAGAACCTATAGAATTACGGGCTAATTCGTCCAAATTACATGAAGTCCCTGTAGTTTATGGGGGGAAAAACGGATCAGATTTGTTGCGAGTGAGCCAGGAAAAAGAGATTGATCTAAATGAAATTATTCATTTACACGCGGAACCCACCTACCGGGTCTATATGTTGGGCTTCATCCCAGGATTTGCTTATTTAGGAGAACTAGACGCTAAATTAACGATGCCTCGAAAATCTTCTCCACAGCCCATGATCCCTGGTAGCATTGGAATCGCAGGTCTCCAAACAGGTATTTATCCGTCCTTTTCCCCCGGGGGTTGGAACATCATTGGACATACCGATTACCCCCTTTTAACAAATGGAATACCCATTCTTCAAGCGGGTGACCGAGTAAAATTTATTCCTTTAAATCAATTATGAGCCTTATTATCCATAAAGTAGGAATTTTAGATACGATCCAACATTTTGGAATGAGAGGGCTGCAATCAAAAGGTATTCGGCCAGGAGGTGTCATGGACCAATTTTCCGCTTCCATTGCCAATGCACTTGTGGGAAATAAACTAAATGAAGATCTATTAGAAATTCATTTTCCTGCTTGCGAAATCATCTTTAAAAAATCATGCATCATCGCATTAGTAGGCGCCCATTTTTCTGCTAAGCTAAATGAAAAATACCTCCCTTTAAATAGGCCCATTCTGATTCCAACGAATGGTAAATTACAATTTGTCGCCCCTAAATCTGGCAGAATAGTGTATTTAGCTATCCAAGGAGGCCTTTTAGGCCAAGGGCGACTCATAAAAAACAGTGAAATAGCATTTAAAAAGAAGCCCAAGCTGAATTCCTCTTCCTTGCACATATTTCCATGGTCAGCAGATGTCGATTGGCAAAAATATTCCCCCGAAATTCATGTCATTCAAGGCCGAGAATGGGAGCGATTAAATGAAGAATCGCAAAGAAAATTTTGTTGCAAGCCCTTTAAATTATCCCATCACGCGGATCGCATGGGCTACCGATTGCAGCATGACCCTTTCCACACAAGAACCAAAGAAGAAATTATTTCTTCGGCCGTTAATTTTGGGACGATCCAACTGCTTCCCAATGGACAAACGATTGTGCTGATGGCCGACCACCAAACAACTGGTGGATACCCAAGAGTTGCACATGTCATTTCGGCCGACCTCCCAAAACTAGCTCAAAAAAGTCCCGGGGATGAAATCGTATTTCATCTCACAGACCAAGAAACGGCTGAGAAAGAGTGGGCAGCCCAACAAAAACACATTAGACAAATTCAAAATATAAGCCAATTAAAACTAGATGAATTCTTTCAGAAAAATTCCAATCAATTGTGATTTAGGAGAAGGGATGCCAGTCGATGCGGCTATAATCCCTTTCATCGACGAAGCGAATATTGCCTGTGGATTTCATGCTGGTAATTCGTTAACCATGCGAACAACGATTGCACATTGCCTTTCACATCAAGTAAAAATAGGCGCCCACCCTTCCTACTTGGATCGTGAAAATTTTGGCCGAACCGTTGTCCCATTAAGTCCGATCGAAATATACCAATTGGTCCAAAAACAAATACACATTTTACAGAAAATAGCAGCCGAGTCAGGTGCTAAACTAAACCATGTCAAACCCCATGGTGCCTTATATAATGAATCTGCCAAAAATGAAACCGTCGCTCATGCCATTGCAAAAGCAGTTTTTGACCTAGATCCATCCCTTATTTTATTTGGCCTTAGCCAAAGTCATTCCATTACACAAGCTATAAAAATGGGATTAAGAGTAGCCAATGAAACTTTTGCAGATCGAGCTTATGTTGAGGATGGCAGTTTAATGCCGAGAAGCCAAATTGGGGCTGTTCATGAAGAAGTTGATCAAGTAATCCTGCAAGTCAATGATTTGCAAAATGGCTTTGTAAAAACCAGTCTTGGCCACAAAATAGCTTTAACATCAGACACTATTTGCATTCATGGAGATGGTCCGAATGCGTTAGCATTTGCTAAAAAGATTCACGGCCTTTAAACCTATTTTATCTGGTCGACGGTAATGCCAAAAACTTTCAAACTGATTTGGTTTAAGTCTTGTTTAGGGCCCATAAAATGAATCGTTCTATGATGATGGGTTAGCGTTTTTCCAGGATCCAATTCCGCCGCCGGAGAAGAACTCTCAATCTCATAAAATTTCCCTAATTGGTTTCCATTGTTAACGCCATCATTATATGCATTTACCGCATCGCCACTTAAAGGATCTTTTTGAAGCTCCCACTTCCCATTAACATACTGAGAATTCCTCCCTGGCAAATCAAATTGGGCCACCGTCAACACCTGTTTTTCCGCATCGTAACTTCCAATAAATGGCAAAGCCCGAGACGGGGAAATGCCTATTTTACTTCGATATTTGGCATCGGCCTTGAAAAATATAACTCCATTTTCGTGTCTTAATCGGTCAGCTGGTACCTTCCCGAAATAATCATCCGTATAAACAGGGCCTGTCGCATCTTGCTTAAATGGCGCAACAACCATCGTTTTTTCAGAAGCATTTAACATACTTAAAATCCAAATGGATAACATTCCATTCGTTTTATTCCATGGATTTTTTCCTGTATTGGTGATGGAATTAGCTGTTTCAAACCCAACCATCTTAACCTCATTGGACAGATTAATGCCGAGCAATTGATTAATTTTCTCCTTGCCCAATAATCGAATATCCCGATCTACACGCAGGTCCAAAGCTGTCCCTATGTAATTTTCAAAATGCATATCCTTCGTCAATTTTGCCTCCGATTTAGTCGCGGAAATGAGTTGGAATGCCTCGGAATCTATTTCCTTAGGTACTTGCCAATTTTCAAATGAAAAGTCATTTCCCTTCTTAAAATAGATGGAAAATTGGCCCCCCTCCGGGCCCAACCAAAACCGTTCTTCTCCCCCAAATGCCGTAATGTGTTTGGTCGTCTTTCGAGTAGCCAATAAATCATAATTAAGCCAACCAAAAGAAGTTCCATGATCTCCTTCAGCTGTACTGGTCATTACGCGACCTTGTAAATTAGGGGAAATGATGATTTTAGCATCACCGCTTGCATCCTCTAATACGAGAATTCCCGGCTCACTTTTTTGAAGAAATTCAAGATCAAAACCAAAAGTGCCTTGGGTTGAAGGAGTGTTTGTACAAGAAAAAGCCATAAATAGAAAACAGATTATATATTTCATGAGCAAAATCATCTCAAAATTTGGCAATTTTATCTTTTAATCTACGACATTTTTTAAGATTAATTGTAAATTACAAACTTACAAATCTTGTTAACATCAAAAAAATGATAAAAAAAATCGCCCTAGGCCTCATTGGCCTCTTGATCGTAATTCAATTTATTCCCCAAGAGAAAAATCTTTCGGATGATCAACTATTTGATATTTCAAAGAAATACGAAATCCCTGCCGACGTACAAGTTATCTTAAAAAATGCGTGTAATGATTGCCACACTAATAAATCTACGTACCCATGGTATAGCAATATCGAACCTGTAGGGTTTTGGTTAAATCACCACATCAATGACGGAAAAAAACATTTGAATTTTTCCACCTTTTTACAAAAACCAATCGCGGTTCAAAATCATAAATTGGAAGAGGTCATTGAACAAGTAGAGGAAAAAGAAATGCCAATGCCTTCGTATACCTATTTAGGCTTGCATGGGGATGCTAATTTAACAGACCAACAAAGAGAGGTTTTGATCAAATGGGCAAAATCACAAATGGCAATGTTGAAAGCGTCGTATCCCGCTGACAGCTTAAAAATGAAGCCCCGACCTAAATCTTAAATGGTACTTATTGGCTTTGGCAGATTAAAATCACCAAAGCCAATAAATAATTCCAACAGCAATGATGCCAATTATGGCAACAACCAATCCATTGCTGCGCCGTTTTTTTAAAAATAGAAGTAGGATTAAACCCGTTATTGAAATTAAAGTCATGAATATGGCGGAAAGATCGATAATCCAAGACCATCCTTTGCCGGTGTCCCGGCCTTTATGTAGATCATTCATGACAGCTACAATTCCCATATTTGTTTCCGTTAAATGGTAGGCCCCATCTTCACGGCTAATAAATATATCTGACGTATAACCTGGCCCTTGAAACGATATAGAGCATTCTCGGTCATCAATTCTAAAATCATTCAACAATCCTTTCACTCCATGGGTCGCCCTTAAATATTCGACTATGGCCAATTTAGGAATTTTTGCGGTGTCAGATTGATTCACCCAGGCAGGATTTAATTTGGCATCTATTTCTTTGACCGATGTTTTTTCGGGAAACCAATCGACATGATTCAATGTCAATCCCGTGACCGCAAAGAAAAGGACAATAATAAAACTAAACATGGACAAGTAAATATGGAGCCAACGAGTCCACGTAGCGACTGGCGTCTTCCAAATTGTTTTTGAAGTGGCCGTAGTTTTTTCCATTTATTTATTTCTATAAGCTAATGATGCGGAAGTAATTTCCTCATTTCCTGGGAGCACTTGGTCCTTCGGTTTACCATCAAAATTCATCTCCTGCTTGATTAATTGGTACGTGCCATGTTCCCGAGCCGCTTCCACAAAAACGGTATATTTTCCCTGATTTACATATTGCCCCGCATCATTTTTGCCGTCCCAAACCAACGCGTAATTTCCGGCTGGCCGAGTAGCTCCAGTGATGGAAGTCACATCGATTTCACTAGCTCGCTGCGCTGCATACCAGGATCTTAAATCCGGAAGCCAGCGAGGTTTATTGTACCAAAGCGCTATTCTTCGGACAGGTTTATGATTTTCATCTTCAATCCAAACCGCCACAAATGGACGCCTAAATCTTCCTTCAAATCTGGCCAACTCAAAATTGATCACTAGCTCTTGGTTAGCACTCCAGACCTTTTCTTTCAAATTAACCATTGAAATAGAAGATTTTGCCACCTCGTTTTCAGAGGATATTAGTTGGTCTGACCAATTTTCACTCGTCGTAATCCGACCCTCGCGATTCATCAATAAAAATTCAATGCCTGGAATCGTTAATGCCAAAGCCTTAGACTCGGCAATCGTTAACACATTAAACGCAGTAGCTAAAGCCCCTGCCGTTACCGCATCGGGGTGAATCACGGTGGCGCTGATTATTTCCTCCGCAGGAAGCGCGGTTCTTGGATCCACAACGTGAGAATATTTCTCTCCGTTAATTTCCACTCCTCTTCTATAATCTCCACTGGTTGCCACAGCCTTATTATGTAATGCGACAATGGCTATTGGCTCCGCATTCTCTGAACTATTTCTTGGATCAGTTAACGCAATTTTTTCTGTATAATTTCCTTTGACCATTAAATCTCCACCGATATTAATCACCAAACCTTCCACTCCAGCTTCCTGAATGGCCTTCTCACTCGCTTGGTCCATAATAAAGGACTTGGCAAAAGTATGCAATCGCAAAGCCGCATCTGTGATATGAGTTGCGGTACCTTCACCCAATTCCCAATGTGCTAGATTTGCTTTTGACGCCGCCTCAACTAATTGATCCTTCGAGGGAAGCTTATTTTCCATCGCCGCCAAATTCCACAATTGGTTTACCTCCTCCGCTGCCGATTGGATTACCCCACTCGTTTTCTTGTTCCAAACATCAAAAGATTGTAGAACGGAATGCAATTCATCTGAAACCGGAACGGCCTCATGCATCGTTTTTTGCCACCGACTAAATTCAGTCGACGAATCAAAAGAACCCAAAATATGACTAAGTCTTTTAATCTCATCCAAAACTACCTTTTCGGCTTTTTCCGCCATTTCAAAGGTATTTGCAATGATTTTTAGGTCCATGGAAGTTCCTAAAATATGATCAAAATGGGCAGATAAAATCCCGGAATGACTTGAGGCGGATGCTTGGGGAATAGCTGAAACTAAAGAGGCTAACCCTATGTTCAATGCTGGCATATATGTATTTGGGTTTATTTTGCAAACATAAGAAGTCAGCTTCTACGAACTTTATCAAATAGACCAAATTAAGCATTTTGTCTACCTAAAAAGATGAGCTAAACTCGATTGAAAAAAAATGCCCCTAGAAAAATGAATTCCAGAGGCATTTAATAATCGATTAAAAGACTTTTGACTACATCGAAGCCATGTCAATGACAAATCGATACTTCACATCGGAATTTGAGATACGAGTATAGGCTTCATTAATATCCTTCATTTGAATCATCTCCACATCGGATAAAATATTATGTTCCGCACAATAGTCCAACATTTCCTGCGTTTCAGCAATACCGCCGACGTTCGAACCTATGATGCTTCTACGCCTCGAAATTAATTTGGCACTGCCTAATTCATTGTCTTCCGGAGGAATTCCCACCAAAAGCATTTTACCTTCGACCGTCAATAAATCTAAAAATTTATTTAAGTCATATTTAGCCGCGACCGTGTTCAATATAAAATCAAATTGACCACGCAAAGCTTTCATTTGATCCTTGTCGGTCGACAAAGCAAAATGATGAGCACCTAACATTTTGGCATCATTTTCTTTAGACGGCGATGTACTTAACATCGTCACTTCCGCACCCATAGATACCGCAAATTTGACTCCCATATGGCCCAAACCACCCAGACCTAACACCGCCACTTTATGTCCTTTACCTACACCTGCGTATTTTAAAGGAGAATACGTGGTGATTCCCGCACACAATAAAGGAGCCACGCGTTCTAGTTCTTTTGTAAAGGGGATATGCAACGTAAACGCTTCATCGACTACATATTGAGTCGAATAACCTCCAAAAGTAGGCGTTACTCCATCCCGATAATATCCATTGTAAGTAGGCGTAAACCCTTCATCACAATACTGCTCTTGGCCTTTTTTACATGATGGACATTCGCGACAAGAATCAATAAAAACTCCTACTCCTGCCATTTCACCGACTTTAAATTGGGTTACCCCAGAACCGATTCGGCTAATTTTGCCTACAATCTCATGGCCTGGAACAATGGGATACACAGATGGTCCCCACTCAGAACGTGCCATGTGAATATCAGAATGGCATACGCCACAATATAAAATGTCAATTAGAATATCTTTCTCACCTAATTCCCTGCGTTCAAATTCGATAGGAGCAATAGAAGACGTGGCATTTAAGGCGCCATAACCGGATACTTGAATCATAAATATATATTTTTTAACCTAACTCTAAATGCAGAAAAATGGTTTTTAGAAATCCGTTGCTGCCTGAACAAAATCCATATCTTTCATCCAAATATTCCGATAACGCACATCGTGACCTTCAGCTTGCAATTTCAGCCCTTGAGGAGAATCCGTGATCCCTTTTCCCCCATTATTTCCACCGTCAATTCCCGAATTCGGGCCACCCCAAACTTGGTTAATGACCTGATTTTTATGCACTTTCTTTCCGTTGAAATACATCGTAACCATCGGCTTTTCAGTTAACTCCCCATCTTTAAATCGAGCTGCACGGAACTGAATATCATAGGCATTCCATTTCCCAATCCCATTATAGGCATAATAAGGGGATGGAGTTTCATTAATCACCGCAGCCATTCCATGCTTCGTAGTATCGCCATCTAAGACTTGAATTTCATATCTATTTTGTAAATAAACCCCTGAATTCCCCCCTTTTGAAGGAATAAAGAATTCAATGTGTAACCTGAAATCACGGAATTTTCTTTTGGTAACAATATCTGCTGCACCATATTTTCCGCCAGCTCCAGCAGGATCATTGGTCGAAACTGTGGTTCCTTTATCCACAGGATCTGAAACAATTTCCCATTTAATAGGCATTTGGGCTGCAAAACGAGGCCCTTCCCAATAGGTCCATTTTTCATCTAACATGGTCCGAGATCCATCAAACATCATATCGGCATTTTTGGGTTTTTTAGCGCCGACGCCAATTTGCGCCATGGCCCCAACAGATACCATCAAAAATAAAATAGTATACTTTTTCATAACAATAGGTTTTTAGTTTAAGCTTGCAAGAAAAGAAAAATTTGGCAAAAGCCGTCAGAATTAGCTGAATCCTATAGATAATTTTGTAAAACGAGCACTCCTAATAATCCCACGACGGCTAAAATTGTTTCCATAATGGTCCAAGATCTCAACGAATCTTTAATGGTCACACCAAAGTAATCCTTGTACAGCCAAAATCCCGCATCATTCACATGAGATAGCACCATCGATCCGGCACCGATGCTTAGCGCCATTAAATTTGGATTAGTACCGCTAGCACTTAAAATAGGCAGAATTAATCCCGCAGTGGTGATCCCGGCAACAGTCGAAGAGCCCGTCACAATCCGTAAAACCCCGGCAATCATCCAGGCAATAATTAAAGGATCCAAGGTGCTTTGTTGGGTTAATTTCAAAATCTCATCCCCAACTTTCATCGCCTGCAATATTTCTTTAAATGCACCCGCACCTCCAAAAGTTAACATCAAGGGAGAAATATCTTTGATGGATTCCAATAACCATCCTTGCATTTCCGACCAGGAAATACCCCGATTAAATCCCAATAAATAAATAGCAGCGCCCAATGAAATTAATAATGCGACGATCGGCTCGCCGACAAACTCGAGGAATGGATTATGAAGGTTTTTGGCAAAAGATTGCATGGCAATTAAACCTACGGGCAATAATAAAACGAATAAACTGGAGCTTAGACTAGGTGCCTTCGCGGCCGTGGGAGGTTCAACAAAAGACATGGGAGAAGCAGGAATATTTTTCAGCGTCTTCCCAAAAAGCCAACCAGAAGCCAGCATCGCCGGAATTGAAATCACGATTCCTAATCCCAAGGTAATGCCCATGTCGGCCCCCGGCAAATGCGTCACTAAATAATAGGGCGCGGGATGAGGCGGCAAAAATCCTTGGGTAATGGACAAGGAGGCGAGCATTGGAATGCCCAAATATACCACCGGTAAATTATGTCGCTGGGCTGTGGACAAAACCAAAGGTGCCATCAGCAAAAACGCCACCGAATAAAACAAAGGAAGGCCCACAATAAAGCCAATGATCATAAAGGCAAATGGCAAGTTTTTTTGCCCTAAGACATCCACAAGCCAGTCGGCAATCACCGTTGTCGCCTGACTTTTAGCCACCATTTTGCCGATCATCGCTCCCAAAATAATGATGGGAATGATAGAGCCCAATGTCCCGCCAATTCCTTTTTGGATCGCTACAATCGTATCGCCCGTAGTCAAACCACTGGCTAACCCTAAGCCTAGGGAAACGAGTAAAAAGGATATAAATGGCTGTAGCCTTATTACTGAAATGAACAGCACTAATAAAACAATAGCGACACAAATGAATACCCAAATACTGATCATCTTCTAAATATAAAGACCCAAAATTTTATTTTCCTGATACCGGCGCACTAATCACCTTTAAATATCGTCCCATCCAATAAGGCAATAACCAAATATCCCCAGCACTATGCTCTGAATTTCCATTGCCCCCATTGCGATCCATATTGAACATATTTCCATTATGTCGTTGGACAGGTCGCTCGTCTGGAGGCAAAACTTCTTTGGTTTTTTGATCTCTAAAATTAGGGGCTAGCTTTTCAATATCGCCACGATGGCTATTTTGAATGACCCAATCCACCAAGTCCATCGGGTGCTCCCTCAAATACCAAGCCGCCTCATCTAAATCAAATTTTTGTGTACCTGTTAATGCCGTGAATATATTCCAAGCACCTTCTTTTTCAGGCCTTTCAATTTCCCAATGATCGATGATGGATTTTTTAAAACTAGCTCTCAACGTATCATTAAAAGCATAGCGATATAAACCCCAGTACCCAACAAAATACATTTCATCATCCGAATGATTCCAGCCGTCCGACAAATTTTTTGCATGTGGATCCGCGCTATCAGGTGCATGGCCGATTTGATCTATGGGACGCATCAAATTCTCATAATACCCATGCTTTTGCATAAGTTCAAAAGCTTTCTGTTTGTAAATTGGTTTTTTTGTAAACCGATAAGCCGTCTGTAACATCGCCACAATATTGGATGAATTCAGTTTACGATCCCCAATGTTTGTCGGGAAGCCATTCACATACTCCGGATTCCAACGACCCCATAAAGTAGGCTTACCATTGTAGTCAATTAAATACCAATTATTTTTGATGATATGTGACATCAGTGTGTCAATCAAAACAATGGATCGTTTTTGTAAATCAGGTACATCTACTAATTCTGCCAAAGCACCAAAGGCAAAAATATGCCCAATCACTTCGTCCGATGATGTGGTAGATTTCCAGTCCCACTCGGGCTCGGGAGAATGTTGCCAGCGCTCAGGATCTGAAAGTTGCGAAATAAATCCACGCCTTTCAAAAGAACGTGCAGGAAATCCCGGCACCGGATTAACCGTGTATAACCTTTCCATCGACTCAAAAGCCTCGCGTACATTCGCTAATGCATCCGCTTCCTTCGTCACCGCATACCTAAAAATTTCACCTCCTAAATACATGGAAGTCCATAAGCCGTCGTTATCAGAATCTGATAAATACCCCGTGGTAATATTCCCATGATCCATGTTATCCAGGTGTGCATTAAAGCCATTTCGAATATGTCGGTCCCGCACTTGAGCCTCATAGTACATCGCCTTTTCATGTAAGGTCATCGACTTAAAACAAATTTGGCCCAAGCCAGCTTTCGTTAAAACCAATACAGAATTTTGGGGTCCTGCACTTATCGATGTAACGGCGTTACTTGGAAGCCAGCGCTCCCCTTGGTAATAATCAAATTTACCATCTTTGCGCAAAGCAAATGCTCCGTTAGTGGAACCAAACCATATTTTATTTCCTAAAATCTTGACAGATGTAATTGATTTCACCGGAATTTTTTGTTGGAGTATCCCCGCTTTTTTCCCAGCCAAATCCACTTTAAAAAATCCTTCACTACTACCTACAACGGCTTCATTTCCTTTGATGTCAAATGCCGTCAAATTATTTCCCGAAACCCATAAAGATAGTTGGCCCGAAGCCGCATCAAAACGGTGCAATCCTTTCGAAGTAAGCACCCAAAAATACCCGGTAGATTTGTCAAAATTGATGGCCAACAATGGGTCTCCCGCCACATTCACTTTAAATAAGGTCTTTGATTTTTTAACCAAATGCAAGGAAGATCCATCGCTGATTAAAAACGTAAAATCATTTCCTCCAGCAGCGATATTAGCTCCAGGCAATTCATGTGTGGAATAAAGAGTTCCGGCCCAAGCATGGCTAAAAATAGCTTTGTCGTCGACAAAAACAAATTGGTTTTCGTGGGCCAATAAGCTTTGAATTTTTTTAGGGGCACTAGTGCGGTTTCGCTTATCTGGAAGCAAGCTGCCTGGGTATAAGAATTGGCCATCATGTGGCAACATCAACCCCGCCGAACTAAATATTTTAATGGATCCGTTGCGATCGGCATAGGCAGATTTCAACGCAACTTGACTATCTTTTGAATAGTATTTCACACTATAATCTTGCATGTAGGGTCTATCTACATAAACAGGCTGACTTGATTTTTTTTGCCCATAAACAGCTGCACTTAAAAACAGCAAAAATATCGCGATACTTTTTTTCATTTTATTTGATTTTAGAGGGGTCAAGGACCACATATTTAATTGATTTTTGATCTGTACCTATATGAGATGAATACGTCATACGCAACATCCCATCGGGGGTTTGAATGAAGGAGGGATACGAAAAACCGCCCTTTCCTGGTTCTACATGTTCAATGGGAATTTTCCATTTCCATGTTTTGCCTTCATCTTCTGAAATGTATAATTGGAATCGATACCGGCCGTCTGTAATGTCATTGCCCAAAAATGCCAAACGGCCATCTTTTAAGACGAGCAATTCTACGCTGGCGGTATTGGGTATTTCGGATTTGATTGTGGGTGTCCAGGTTTCCCCTAAATCTGTCGATTCACTGATGTGCACTCGAGGAGGATCATCTCCACTATCCCGCATAAACGCCATGATGTTTCCATTTTTTTTACGGATCAAAGCAGGCTGAATGGGTCCGCGTCCTACGACAGGTAAGCTTGGATGCCACGTGGCCCCTTGATCATCTGAAATAGCCATGATGGACAAATTAAACCCATCTGAATACAAGGGTAAAACGATTCGGTTGGCACCTATCAGCAAAGGTTTGATTCGAGTCATCCAACCCAAATTCCGCTTCATTGGGTCTAACGCAGCTGCATTAATCATCTCGTCGTATTTAGGGGCGTAACCAGCCCAGCCAATCGCATGAGAAGGTAATGCCTTCAGATTGGTAGCAATTTCTTTTGCAAAACGGTCATCCATTTTCAACAAAATATTGTCTTGCCATTCCCAAATAGGTGCGCCCGCTTTAGCATAATTGGTCGTCGTTTTTACGCGCAAAATGGATTGTTCCCATCGGTTCGATTGGACCGCAATCCAGACCAAAAATAATTTGCCGCTTTGATTTAAAAATAATACGGGATTGCAATCAGGCAATTTAGGAGTATCGGCCATTAAAAAGGGTTCGCTCCATGCCTTTGTACCTTTTTGTAATCTAGCCCCCATCAATTTTACATCGTCAGAATTTCGTTCTCCGTTGCCGTAAAACCAAACAGAAAGTAGATCGCCATTGGGCAAAGCCACCATACTACTTCCATGCACATGCTTTTCCTGTCCAGGAAAAATAAGCATAGATTCCACAACAGGATTAGCTGATTTTTGTGTAAATGCAATATAAGGTAATCCTAAGACGAGTATTAAAACGAATAATCTTCGCATCTTATTTAAGTTTTTTGCGGCGTTCCAATAACTCTCGGAAAGTCGTCAAAATGACCCCTTCTTTTTCAATATATGCTCTTAAATCAGGATTCATCATAGAATTCATATCGGCCAAACGAGAACCCCCTGAACCCGAAACATATTTAAATTCTTCCGTAATATCACTGCTATGAACAATCATCATGGCTACCCCTGGATTCATATTTTTGATCGTTTCAATCCATTGTTGGGCCTTGTATTTTCCCCATTCTTCCGCTGTAGGATTTCCAGCTGGCTTCCAATCACCACTAAACGTATGTAAATCATCCAATACAGGAAGCCCTGCATTCCAAAGTCTCTCCCCCATTTTACTAGCTTCGCCAAATAAGTCGGTCAGGCCATAGCGTTTAGCTTCTAGTTTTGTTCCCTCTTTCCAAGTTCCTTCCGCTTTCATTTTCTTAATAAGAGGCAAGTTCATGGACTCAATCATCATTTTATTGTTGCCCCCAGGAAACATCACTGGGATTCCTAATTCAATGCCCACTTTCACGTAGCGCTCCAAAAATGGAGGATAGGCAAATAGGGTTCCCATGTGAGAGTCTAAATGTGAAGGGTCCCAACCTAAACGTTTGGCACGTTCTATTTGCGCTCTAATTTCTCTTTCCACTTCATCGGGGCTTGCATTTTTAATCACCTGCTCCACGCTATGGTATAAGCAACCATCTCCATCGCTTAATCCGGGAACTTGTTGGAACCCAGCCAGCGCAGGCCAGCGATAATCCTTCCATTCCGAAGTTAACGTCAGGTGTAATCCAGCATCTGCTTTGGGATTATTTTTCTGCAAATAATGGATAAAGCTAGCAGCCCATGGGCAAGGCATCATGATGCTACAAGAAGTAGCTACACCCTGTTCCATCGATTTATAGGCGCCTTGATTCGAAGAATAAGACATGCCACAATCATCCACGTGGAAAATTAATACCTTTTTCCCTTTTGGAAATCCTAATCTTTCGGCATAGGTTTTCTCGCTTTGGGAGAATATTTGGAAACTTAGGAGGCAAAAAATGGCCAATACATTAAAGCGATGATTCATGTTTTAAATAGGTTTAGCGATTTGTTTTAATTCTGTGGTTTGGGACTTTCTTTGACTAATTTAAGGGCTTGTTCCATGTAAATTTCGGCGGTCATTTCACCTAAGGAAGTGCGCGAGACATATTCATATCGTTTGAAGGAATTGAAATCTACTTTGGCCAACATATACCCAAAGGCGTCATTGGTCAGCCCAAATAAAAATGGCATTTTGGTATTCATGTTTCTTTTCATATAATAACCCACATTAGGTAAAGCCTCGCCAGGAACGGTTAAGATTTGTGCGGGCCCAATATTCAAAAGATTGAGCTGAGTAGTGACATAATTCTCTTTGCCTCCCTCATATTTCAAGGGAGATTTTTTCAAAATATACCGCATGATTTCAGAGTCGATGGGGAATTCTATATTTCTTGAGGTGCAATAAAGTGCTGGGTTAACCAGTACGGGAGCGGCGGCTACAATGCGCATGGCTTCGCCCGCTAAAAGCTCTCCGATTCGAATGCATTCTTCCCAAGTATTGGCTTCTTTTTGCCCATCGCCTTCCTTCCCATATTCCAATCGGGTATCAGCAGTAACCATTCCACCCTGAGCGCCATTCATAAATAAGGCCACTCCGCCGATGGTTGATTCAATTTTTTGGTATAAGGGCCCAATCATATCAGGGCTCAAAATTCCTCGACTATTTCCTAAGACCTCTGGATGAACGGCATAATTAACTAAAGTCGCAATCGGTTTTCCGGTACGAGGACCTGCATTAGCAATGGCTTGAATAACACCGCAACGAGAATCATAAAGTGCAGGAGCATAATAGTTATAGGCTATTTTTCCTTTCGCTTCGTCCATCGCAACTTTTAAAGACGCCGGTTGGAGATTAGCAGATGCCTCATTCACCGCATCGGCAATTTGCTTCACACACCAATCCAAATATGTTAGATCCGCATAAGACTTCCCCGACATATCTGGAAATCCGTAGGCATCTGGTGCACTGTGCGTATGTGTGGCACCAATCAAAATATTTTCAGGGGCGATGCCTTTAATCAGGGCACGAGAACGGTTTCCTAAGATAGAAGTCCAACCTAAATTGTCGACATTGACGATGGCAAAACGTGTATTTCCTTGTTCAAAGACCATCGCTCGGGCAAACAAATCACCCCGCTTTTCCTTCACTGGATGTGGTACACCTATTCCACCCGACACGGGCAAAAGGGGATCTGGAGTGATGATGCGAACGGCGGCACCCACACGGATATTTTGTGCTTGGGTCGTCAAGCAAGTCACTAGTAATAAGCCAATACAAATGAAGCGATGCATCATAAATTGAAACATTAAGAGAAAAAAAAACCACAGGTAAAAATACCTGTGGTTAATTTAATAAAAATTCTAATTAGTAAGGCTTACTCGTGCCTATTAAAAGCCATGGTTCATAAATAACGCCATAATTAAATGGAAAATTCAAGTAAATAAATTATTTTGGCATAAATATTCAAATAAGTAAAAAAACACTGTCAAATTCCGTGGAATAATTGAATTTATGAAGGCTCACCTATTAAAAGTTTCCCCTCAGTCACTTCGCTCTTTCAGCATTCGAAGAGACAATGTTAGTTATTTTTACAATCAATATCATTAACATCCTGAAATAGAACTATTATTTATTGATAAAGGAACAGGCACTCAGTTTGTGGGCGACAGTATCCAACGTTTTCAGGATGGCGACCTACTTTTAATCGGGTCAAATTGTCCTCATTATTTGAGAAGTGATAATATCTATTTTCAAGGCAATCCCGATTTAGGAGTATCCGCAGTTGTGATCCATTTTGATCCAGCTATTTTTGGACCCGCTTTTTTCGAACTTGTTGAAAATAGATATGTCAAACAGCTGCTTGAAAAATCAAAACTTGGCTTGCGAATTACGGGTAAAACCAAAACCGCTATTGTCAAGCAAATGCTTCATATGCTCGAAGACACAAAAAGCAACCTTATTCTTGAGCTTCTTAAATTATTAGATTCCCTCTCTCAAAGTCCAGAAATAGACATGTTGGCAACCCGGATTTTAGAGCATAATCCGAGCGATAAAGAAACGGCCCGATTAAATTCGATCTATAATTTTTCTGCCAAACATTTTAAACGCAAAATAACGATTGAGGAAATTGCCGAGGTGGCCAACCTAAGTTCCAATTCATTTTGTCGGTATTTCAAAAATAGAACTCGGAAACACTTTTCCCATTTCTTAAACGAAATCCGTGTTGAGTATGCCTGTAAATTAATAAAGGAAAATCAATTCCAAGTAACCCAAGTGTGCTATGAGGCCGGATTCAATAATTTCCCAAATTTCAATAATGCATTTAAAAAGATTACGGGCAAAACTCCCTTACAATATTCAAAAGAATTTATCGTAAGTTAATTTGAAAAAAAATAAACTAAAAAATAGTTGTGTAAATTTGACCCACCTAATTTAAATACCCCATTTACTCCTTTTAACATGAAACATTTTACGCTCTTATTCCTTCTCCTTACCTTTTTTTGCCGCGCGCAAGACATCAAAGTCATTCGCGGACCGTACTTGCAAAACTTCACTCCCACTTCGGGGGTGGTTCGTTGGCGCACAGATATCGCGGCCAATAGCCAAGTAATTTATGGCAATAGTCCAGGCCAATTAAATAAATCGATCACAGATGCCAACTTGCTTACCGAGCATGAAGTCGAAATCAAAAACTTAAGCCCCGGAAAAAAATACTATTACGCGATCATTTCCGCAGGAACTAAAGTGGGCGGTGACGAAACCCATTATTTTAATACGGTACCTAAAGCTGGATCCACAAAGCCGGTGCGAATTTGGGCCCTAGGGGATTTTGGAAATAGCTCTAAAAACCAAGCAGGTGTGCGTGATGCGATGTTTAATGCTACAAAAACACATAAACCAGATGCATGGATTTGGATGGGAGATAATGCCTATTCAAACGGGAAAGAAGAGGAATACCAAAATCATGTATTCAGAGTTTACCAAGATACTTTCTTTAAAAATCTTCCTGTTTGGCCATCTCCGGGCAACCATGATTATGCGGGAAAACATGATCCTTCTATACCTCCTTATTTTAAAATATTTACCATGCCCACCAAAGGCGAAAATGGAGGCTTGCCTTCCGGAACAGAATCATTTTATTCATTCAACTACGGAAATGTGCATTTAATTTCTTTGGACAGCGAAGCGATGGAGCCAGACAGTAGTTATTTATACAATGAAAATGGCAAACAAGCGACTTGGTTGAAAAAAGATTTAGAAGCGAATAAATTGCCTTGGACGATTGTGTATTGGCATAAACCACCTTACTCAAAAGCGTCTCATGACTCAGATACCGAAATTTGGATGTATAAAGTCCGGGAAAATATCACCCCGATCTTAGAGAAATATAAAGTAGATTTAGTGATTTGTGGCCACAGCCACGGCTACGAAAGAAACCATCCGATGGTTGGACATACGGGGAAAAGCGCCACCTATGACGCTGCCGTTCACAAAAAAGCGAATGAAGTTGCACCCAATACCTACGTGATCAATAAAGGGGAAAGCCAAGGCACTATTTATATTGTCAATGGTTCTGGGGGCCAATTAGGCGGCAAGCAAAAAGACTATCCTTTAAAGTCTTCCGTTTACTCGAACGTTACTGAGGGTGGTTCTATGCTGATCGATGTGGTGAACAAAAAATTAAATGCACAATGGATTTGTGCCGACGGGGTAGTTAGGGACATGTTCTCGATTGAGAAAAAATAATTACTGTTTTAAATATTTTGTGACCTCCCTAACCGGAGCTATCCAAATACCATGTTGGGGATCTTGTGCATAACGTATCAGATCTTCCAACATGCTTAATCTCGTCGTTTGATTCCCACCCTTGCCCATTTCATGTCCACCTAAAATGAGCCAATACCCCTTATCGCTCGCATCTTTGATCATCGGCAATATCTCGTCGAAATTCTTTCCATCCATTTCGACTCCGGTCAATTGGGCCATATTTAAATACGCGGGATCATTAGGCGCTTCATCGCGCCAGCCACGCCCCGAGCTAAATATTTGGTAAACGAGAGGCACATAACTTTGCGTTTTTTCATTGTTGCCAACAAACTTCTGACCACACGGGTAGGCAAAAGACTCCGGTTTTATCCCAATCATTTGATGCAATTGTTCATTAGACTCGACTAATTCTTTTTGCATCTTTTCCAAGGTATACTCTTCTAATGCCCTATTTCTAGACCAAGCGAAATTTCCTGAGCACGGATGTAAGCTCGAATGATTCCCTATTTCATGGCCATTCTCCGCCGCTTTTTTCCAAAGCGCTACGTTTTTTTCTATCGCATTCGGCATAACATATAAAGTGGCCTTAACTCCATATTTATCTAAAAGCGCGGTGCCCCCATTCACCTGACTCCCTCGGCCATCATCAAAAGTCAGGCTCAATGCCATCTTTTTGCCTTTTGGCCAAGTCAATTGATTTTGAGCGCTCAACGAAATTTGGGCGTTTATCATGATAAATCCTGTGATGACACTGATCAATAAATTTTTCATTTGGCTTTATTTAAGGAGTAAATTCTTTTATTTTTTTCATCAACTCAGCCGCTTTTACATTAGCTTCTATTAGAGGCAATCCCTTTTTCATTTCGGGTCTTTTGTGACCTGTTTGGGTTAGCCAGGAATCTTTTAAGATGTTATGGCGCTCCACCACTAGGTCAAAGAATGCCTTGGGGTCTTTCACGGGTTCAAGCAGTTCCTCAACAGAATTCATTCGACCGATTTTTTTCGCGCCCAAATGCCTTAAAATTTCTTTGGCCATAATCCAGTGCCCTTGGTCACCAGGATGAACGCCATCTTTAGAGATTCGAGAATTAGCATCCTTTTTTAACTCGGTATTTAGGTATTTTTGAAGCGCACTATGGGTGTCTATGACTTGCAAATTTTTTTGCTGGGTCAGCCAATGTGAATATTCATCTAACACCTTTCCATATCCACTGTTTTCATTCGCTTTTTCTTCATACAAAGAAGGAGTTATGTGAATAATTTTGGCGCCAGAAAATACTACTTGGTCGTGCATCCAAATAATTCCCTCTTTGAATTTTAGAAATCTTGCTGCATCCAAAGGAAGATAAATTCCATCATTCATTCCATACGTCGCGAATACTAAGTCGGGCTTTATTTGTTCCAATACTCGGGCCAATCGCTCATGTAAATCAGGCCTGGGAAAACGCCCGCTGGCATGTCCGTCTTCCGACAAGCCTGATACCGTTTCACTGGGCAAACCCACATTGTAAATGTCAATTTCTTGATTCGGAAATTTGGCTCGTTGGTATGCCTCAATAATCTGCACATACCTCCCCGCATAGGTGATGCTATTTCCAATAAAAAGTACCCGCTTGGGATTTCCAGGGAAAATTTGTGCTTGCCCAGAAAAGCCAATTAATAATAAAAAGGCTAGAATTAAGCGCTTTTTCATCATTTTTTCAACGTATCGGCTACCGCTGGTTCTGCCCCAAATCTCTTTTTTGCCCCTTTAATTTCTCCATGAGAACTTACGGCGATGGCCGCAAGAATGCCGATGAAAACGAGAACAATAGCCGCGTTTTTAAGTCCCGCAAAAAGCTTTAATGAACGAGGAATTATTTCAGGTTCTGTGCGATCTATGAGAAAAAAGATGACCACAAAATTAACGATGTATAAGTACTGCTCGACACGATAGGTGCTAATAAATGCTCCCGTAATCAAGAAACTTAAAGCGATATATAAGGCCCAATGCCCAAAGAAAAAGGTCTTAACCTCTGTATAATCTAAGGTTTCAAATTTCTTAAATCTAAGGATCCAATAAGCGCCTGCGCCAACAATTAATACCACGGATCCCCATATGACCCCATCGTAAAAGGCATAATCATCTGTCGGCAATAATTTGACAAACGTGGATTGGATTCGCTCCCACTCAAAATTTTGTTGCCACATAATGACAGGAATTACGAGTACCAACATGATCAATTGGAATACCTGGTTTTTCGTTGGCGCCGCTTTTTCTTTTCCCCAATCACTAGTCAACGTTCCATAGGCTAAGCCAAGACCGCCAAAGAACCCTAAGGAATACTCCATGACATTCCAAAAGTTAAAATGAATTTCAGTGGTTTGGCCTAATACTTGGAGAAAGTTGCCGAATGCAAAGCCAAAACCACCCCCTAAACCTGAAAAAATGGCGACCCGAAGAGCCGACTTCTTTTTTCCCCGAATCATATTCCAAGTTAACGCAACCGCCATACCCAGACAAACCGCCCATACCTCTGAGCGCGGAGGCGTCATGTTAAAACCAAATTGTTCAACAAGAAAGAAATAAAAAATGATTCCACCGGCGGTCATTTCTAAGATCAATTTTGGCCATTTAACCGGCTTTTTTATCGTATTGGAAAGGCCTAATCCGAATAGCCCACCCCCTAAAAAACCATATAAACCACCGATCACAAATAACATGGTTAAGCCATAAAATACATTGGGCCAGTCACTTCCACGGCCATAGCCTACCACCATTCCATAGCTCATCATGCCACCCAAGCCCCATCCTAACGCCCCTGCCAAGACCACTGAAAAAGATTTTGCTAACCAATCTTTTCTTTTCACAACTAAAAGAGTGGCTAGAGATCCAATCCCGCCAGCCCAGGCTGCACCATGTTCGTGGCCAAATTGGCCTCGAATAGCCCAAGCAGTCCCTAGCGACATCGCTACGACCAGCATACTTAAATATAATTGCTTTGATTTCATTGAGTTAACAGGTTTGTCTCGTAAACATAGCAAATTTTTACGGGTAGCGCAATTTGTCTATTTTCAATGATTAAAAAATAAAAATGGATACTTTTGGATAATAATTGACCTATGAACAAGAATATTTTACTACTCCTGTGTTTGATCTTTTCAATCTCGGCCACCGCCTGCGAACTGAATGATGCCCCACAAACAAAGTCGATCATATTAGATACCACGACCATTCCCCTAGGAGGCAATACGTTTATTGAACCCAAAGGTGTCCCCAATGATGCCGTCAGTGAGAATGGAATTACGACTTGGTCTTCTGAAAAAAGTGCCTTTAACATTTATTTTAAAAATGAAAAAACGAGAACCTGTGCATTATATATTGCGCTATTGCCCGGGGAGTTTTCGAGTAAAATCAAATGTGCTTTAGGGGGGCAATCTCAAGTAGTCCAACTGACTAAATTTCAAAAGAATCCTGTATTTATTGGGAATTTCGTTTTGACTGCGGGCTATCAAAAACTAGTTTTGGAGGGCATTTCTAAAGAAACAAATAATTTTGCAGCCATAAGCTCTTTAATCATCCTGACACATGAGCCTGGCGAATTTAGCTTCGTTAAAGACAATATAGATAATCGATTTTACTGGGGCCGAAGAGGCCCTTCCGTACATTTGAGTTATACCGTGCCGATGGAGAAAAATGTCAAATGGTTTTATAATGAAGTGACTATTCCTGTGGGCCTAGATCCCATAGGTTCCTATTTTATGGCCAATGGATTTGCGGAGGGTTACTTCGGTTTTCAAGTAAACTCCGAAAATGAGAGGCGCATTTTGTTTTCTGTTTGGAGCCCATTTAAAACAGATAATCCTGCTGCTATCCCTAAGGATCAAAAAATTAAATTGTTAAAAAAGGGCGAAGGAGTTTATACCGGTGAATTTGGAAATGAGGGTTCCGGAGGACAAAGCTATTTGAGATATAAATGGGAGGCGGGAAAGACGTATCAATTTTTAAATTCGGTCGAGCCGGATGGTTCTGGCTCCACGAATTATACCGCCTATTTCAAAGAATCTGGTTCACCGGATTGGAAGCTCATCGCCTCATTTGGTCGCCCAAAAACAGATACTTGGTATAAAAGACCACATTCATTTGTGGAGAATTTCAATCCCAATTTTGGGCATATTTTGAGACAGGCGACCTACGCAAATCAATGGGTTTGTGATTCAAGTGGTGCATGGTTTGAGTTGACCGAAGCAAAATTCACGGGGGATGACATTGCCAAAAGAGGCTATAGAAAAGATTATGAGGGGGGCGAAAAATCCGGTCATTTTTACTTGCAGAATGGAGGGTTCTTTAACGGAATTGCTTTTTTAAATCAAATTTTTCAACGGGCCACGGCAAATAAAAAGCCGACCATTGATTTCAATAAATTACCTTAATTTTGAAGATGGAAGAAAAATCGAACGATCCTTTACATGGGAAAACACTCGAAATGATTTTAACAGATTTAGTCGCGCTATACGGTTGGGATGAAATGTCAAAAAAGATTCGAATTAATTGTTTTTCGTTCGAGCCTAGCATTAAATCAAGTCTATCCTTTTTGAGAAAAACGCCTTGGGCTAGACAGAAAGTGGAGGTGCTCTACGTCTGGTCCATCAAGAAAATTGCTAAGATGAAATTGGATGCGGGCGCACATTCACCAGCCACGCAAATACCGCCGCCGTCAAAAACATCATGATGCTATAGACCACAGCAGGTATCGTCATCGTCCCATTGCCGATCACATTTAAGGCAATATAAATAGCTAAAGTCCCATTATGAATCCCAATTTCCATTCCGATGGCAATGGCTTGTTTTTTGGGAATTTTGAAAAATAGCGGAATATAATAGCCGACCCATAAACAAGAAATATTAAAAGTTAAGGCTGCTAGGCCGACGGTCTTAAGGTCGGCCAACAAATGATTGCGTTCGCGAAGGCCTGCTAAAATGATGATCAGCGCTAAAAAAATAGCAGAAATTATTTTAACCGGCTTCTCTAATTTCTGGGTGAATTGGGGCGCACGATTTCGGATGATCATCCCTAGGCCAACGGGTAAAATGACGACATAACATACTTCCAACACTTTACTGAATTGCAAAGGCACATAGGTGTTTTGTTGTAAAAAATGGGCCATCGATACATTCACGATGACAGCAATGGAAAACACGGAAAACAGACTATTCAAAGCCGTAAGGGTAACATTGAGGGCTACATCTCCTTTGGCGATATGGCTGTAAAGATTGGCTGAGGGTCCGCCGGGTGCTGCGGCTAATAGCATAAGGCCAACCGCCAATACCGGCGGGATACCCATCGCCTTGATGATTAAAAAACAGATAATAGGCAAGACAAACATTTGGCAAAAAAGCCCAATAATTACGGCTTTTGGAAAAAGATAAACGCGTTTAAAATCGGCTAATGTTAGCGATAATCCCAAGCCCATCATGATGAGCGAAAGGGCGAGCGGCATAAGGACTACGGACAAAAAATTAGCTTGCATCCATTTTTATTTTGATGTAAATAAGCAATTAATTTTAGTTTAATGGATACGTGGGTTAACTATTTTTCGGTATATAGCATTTTAATATCCTTCGTTAATTGCGCCTTTTCTAATCCTAGGCTTCCATTATAAATGCTTAATTAATTAACGGCCTAACATGGGAAATAGTCTGCGAATTTCAGCTTCGGTTGGAATGCTTCCATACTCACAAATTTCAAAAGCTTCGGCATAATTTATCTGCTCCGCTTTTTCTTTTCCGTACCATTTTTCAAGGGCCTTTTTTACTTCAGGGTTTACTTGAGTCACACGTTTGCTCAATAAATATTCTCTCTGCTTCGCCTTATCTTTCGGAATTTCGGATTCGTAATTTCCGATCCAAGGCAGCCACTCAAAGAACTGAGATTGATGGGCGTCTAGGCCATCCAATTTTTTAGCAATAACGGATGTTATGTCGACCGCAATGTCTGCTTGGAATGGATTTGGCTTTTTGAAATTATCCTGAAAATACAAAAAAACAGGGTTTTTACGTAATGGAGGCGTATCGGGTGCTATGTTGGGAACACCCACCATGAAGGCCGCATCCTGTACTAAAACACCTGTATAGCGGTGGTCAGGATGGTAATCATTTGAACGTGGGGCAATCACCACATCAGCTTTCCACTCTCTAATTTTACGAATAATTTGAAGTCTGATTTCCAAGGTAGGAAGTAATTCTCCGTCATGGTTATCTAATACATCGTAAGAAACGCCGAGACGCTTGGCCACTTCTTTTGTTTCAGCGATCCGACGTTTGGCTAACATTCCACCGCCTTCGCTTTGATGACCCGCGTCTCCATTTGTAACAGAAACAAATTTAACGTGATGGCCCATGGCCACAAAAAGGGCGGCAGTGCCTCCGCTTTTAATATCACAATCATCGGGATGAGCGCCAATCATAATGATTTGTAAAGGGCGATCTTGGGCAAAAACCATTGAATGGATGCCCAAAAAACAAAAGATAAATAGCCAGTTTTTCATCGTTTTTATGTTTAATTATAAATTTTTAAGCCAATAAATAAGACGGTAAATTCGAAAATATTTAATTAAAATAAAAATCGCACCTCATTAAATAGTCTGTTTTTTAAGCAAGCACAATGCGTTCCCCTAGGCCTAACAAATCGTCACCACTTCAATGCCTAAAATCTGTCCCAGTTTTTCAATTTTACTTCCTATATGTCCAATGCCGATCGCACAATGATGGGCTGGGCCTTGTTTGGACCATTCATTCATAAATCGTTTCGCACCTATGGAAAAACGATACCGGCTATTGGTATTGCCTATTTCGAGAATGGGGCCCTCAACGGATTCCCCTTCAGCGACTAAAAGAAACACATCGTTTTTCCCTTCCACCACAGAAAGCAAGGTAACTGGACCCTGTTTTACTGACATTTGAATCGATAATCCTTTGCCGGGCTTTCCGTGATACATAGGAAGCGGAACCAAACCCACCGGCCCTTCTGCGATAGCAAAATGTGATGGACCATCATGGCCTAGCAGTATGACATCATCCTTGAAATCCATTAGGTAAAATTCTGAGAAGGAACCCCCGGCTCCAAATTCAGCCATGATTTTCATTGCTTGCGCATTCTTCACTTCACATTCCCCTGCTATGGGAATATTTCGTCCGGTCAACAAGGTATTTCCGGCAATAACGGAGGTGACTATATTTTCATATTCATTGCCACTTTCGCCTTCATAATAATAGGCCATTGAGCCTAGATGATGATTGTCAATTAATTTATCTAGAGCAACAGACGTTTTTGCCGCACGCTCAATTTCATGCTCTTCGCACTCGGGTGACACATCAAACGTTTCATAAAACTCCAAAATTTTGGCTTCCACCTCACTATCACTTACCTCATCTCGCCATTTTTTCAACTCGCACATTTCCAATAATTCAATATGAGTTCCAAATACTGCGGATTGTTTAGTCAAATCGGTATATACGTCAAGCATTCCGCCATAATAATGTCCCAAAATACCTAAGCGATTATTCCGCATAGCACGTGATACCCGTGCTGCTTCTGCCCATGTTTCAATTTCCTTCCATGCCTCTTCATCTTGGAGGTAACCGGTAACAAAATCGTATGTGATCCCCGATCGGTTAAATACGCTAGCAATTTCAGGGACGGAGCAGGCTTGGCAGTTTTCAAGCCATAAGCCTGTCATCAAACCCCTGTCATTTAATTGATTGAATTTATCGTAATCAATTACGGCTACTGGCTGTAGATTCAGAATAATTATTGGAACCTTTAACTTCTGCGCTATGGGCAATACGGTGGATGATAAAGCATAGGTTGACACATATAAAAAAACAATTTCAACATCATTTACCTTTAAAAAATCAGCGGCCTCTCGGGCTTTGATTGGGTTGTCTACCATGCCCGCATCCACAACCTCAACACCGAATTCGCCTATTGTATCTTTAATTAAATTTTGATACAATTTCAAATTGTCAAGCAAGCCTTCAAACTGATCCCAATAAGTATCTAATCCAATCCCAAATAATCCTACTTTAGTTTTCATTATAATGAATCATTACACCATTTGAATGCCACTGTAATTTTACTTTACCCTCATAAAAATTGAGCTTTTTAAAAGCGCAAAATAATATTGCCCAACGAAATAAATTTTCGAAATAATTCAAATGAAAGCACAAGGGAATAAAATAAATAAGACTATTGATTATAAACTCTTTAAAAATGCAATGCTCAAAGGTATATTTTCTAATTCCTTATCGCTTTCATCTTCAATAAAGCAGTGCTCAACCCCTCCTTTTTTAGCTAATTTAATGATCTGCTTCCAGTTGCCCTGACCAGCGCCCACAGCCACATCATTTTCCGCAGGAGTACCGCCTGTCAAATCGCCTTTGACGCCCTTGCGAAGATCTTTTACGTGCATCAACTTAAATCTTCCTGGATATTTCTTCAGCAACTTAACTGGCATATCTGCCCCACCACCGTGTATCGTCCACAACACATCCATTTCAAAAGAAACAAATTGTGGATTCGTATTTTTAATCATGTAATCCAACAAAGTCCCATCTTCAAAAGGTTGGAATTCAAATCCATGGTCGTGGTAGCACAACGTTATTCCGTTCTCCTTTAAAACCTTTCCCGCATTATTAAAAACCTCAACGGCTTTCTGTGCATCAGCTAACGAGAATTGTCCTTTTTTATGCGGAATCCAAGGACACATGACAAATTTAGAGCCTAACGTTTTTGCCCTTTTAACGACCGCCATAGGGTCTTTGATTAGTTCGTTAAAATCCGTTCCCGTCGATGGAATAGAAATTCCTCTGTCATCACATAATTTCTTGTACTCTTCCAAGCCTATTCCATTAGAAGATCCTTCTACTTCGGTAAAGCCTAATTCTTTAATTAGATCAAGTGTTTTTTCAACGCCTTTCACAGGGAAATGCTTTCTAAACGTATAGGTTTGAACACCTATCGGGTAGGTGTAAAGTTTCTGAGCTTGCAGCGTGCTTAAGCTCATAATGATTCCCAAAAAGGCCAGGATAATAGTGTTCTTTTTCATATTGTTTTTGTCTTTAATTTGCTTATTATTTTTCAGGTCAAAAATGCAATAAATTCATTTAAAATTGCAGTTTTCCAAAAATAAATTTGAAAAAATTAATGAATGCACGCCAATCAAATTCAGGAAAATTTAGATTTAATACCGCTAAAGCCCCATTTCGGCATAATGCTTTTTTAAACTGATTTTCTAGATCATGAAACTGATTTAAAAAATATTTTTTAACTTCCCCCATGAGATTATTCGTTGGGCTATTATTCATTGGCTTTTTTAGCTTTTTTACCGCACCTGAATTTACAGATTGGGGCGGATATAATGGCGGTAATAACAGAAATCACTTTTCGCCACTGACCCAAATAAACATTAGTAATGTCAAAAATTTAAAGCTTGCCTGGTCCTATTCTTCCGGGGGTGCTGACACCGTCAACCAAACCACCCAAATTCAATGCAATCCGATCATTATTCAAGGGATCATGTATGGCGTTTCGGCAGGATCGCAGGCATTTGCTCTAGACGCAAAAAGTGGTCGGGAAATTTGGAAAACAGCTATACAAGAAAAAACTCCCAGTATGAACAGTCGGGGTGTGGCCTATTATTCATCCCCCGGACAACGTTCAAAAATATTTTTTGGCTATGGCTCCTACCTCTTTGCATTAGATGCTAAGACGGGAAAGCCCGTTGAAACTTTTGGAGAAAAAGGTAAAATAAATTTGCTTGAAGGAATAAGGCGTCCTGGTTCAGATGATTATACGGTACTCAATACGCCGATTTCCATTTACAAAAATACATTGATTGTGGGCACCAGAGTGTCCGAATCCGCCCCCGCTTTGCTTGGAGATATTCGCGCTTTTGATGCTACAAGTGGACGATTAATTTGGACTTTTCATACGATTCCAAAACCTGGTGAATACGGATATAAAACTTGGGAAAAGAATAATTACAAGAATGTTGGCGGAGCCAATAACTGGATGGGTATGGCGGTAGATTCCAAAAGAGGCATTGTTTTTGTTCCTACCGGTTCGGCTGCTTTTGATTTTTATGGAGGAAATAGAAAAGGGGATAATTTATTTGCCAACTGCCTTCTGGCCTTAGACATTCGAACAGGAAAACGACTTTGGCATTTTCAAACGGTACATCATGACATTTGGGACCGAGATATTCCAGCGCCACCTAATTTATTTACCATCACTCAAAATGGCAAAAAGCGCGATGTCGTTTCTATTTTAAGCAAACTAGGTTTTATGTTTGTTTTTGATCGAGTAACGGGTAAACCTATTTTCCCTATTGAAGAAAGGCCTTTCCCCGCTTCGGATGTTGTCGGGGAACAAACTTCAAAAACACAGCCCATTCCACTTTGGCCTTTGCCATTTGTCAAGCAAACATTTACCGAAAAAGATGTAAATGAATGGGCGTCAAATAAGGATGAAATCATCGCTGAACTCCGCAATTCCCAAACAGGTCAGCCATTTATCCCCCTCAGTATAACAAAGAAAACTATTTTTTTCCCAGCAACGGATGGAGGGGCCACATGGGGTGGAGCTGCGGTGGATGAAAATAGTGTCATCTACATTCCTGCGAAACAAAATCCTGTGTATAGCTCCTTGGTTCCAGTAGAAAAATCGATTGAAAACTCAGGCAAATCGCTATATGTGCAACATTGTCAAAGTTGCCATGGGGTAAACCGCGAAGGAAGTGAAGACGGGACCATTCCTACTTTAAGGGATGTCCATAAAAAATATTCGGAACCCCTTTTAAATCAAATTTTAGTTAAAGGAAGGGGAAGAATGCCCGCTTTTAATTTTCTTTCCGCGGCTGAAAAAAAGGCTATTTTAGCTTATACCCAAGGATTGAATTTAGTCGTCGAGGGGCCTGTCAAAAAATCGACACTAGACTTTTCCCCTTTTAGCTTTACTGGCTATACACGCTGGTATGATAGCCAAGGATATCCCGTCAGCAGGCCACCTTGGGGAATCTTAACTGCGATCGAAATGAATACTGGAAAACACCTTTGGCAAATTCCTTTGGGCGAATATCCTGAATTAACGGCTAAGGGAATTCCACCTACGGGAACGGATTTATACGGTGGACCAGCAGTGACGGCGGGGGGATTACTATTTATAGCTGCAACAAAAGATGAAATGTTTCGGGCCTTGGACCGACAAACCGGAAAGATTTTATGGCAATATAAATTGCCGGCTGCCGGTTACGCTTCCCCTAGTATTTACTCGATTGACGGCGTTCAATATGTCGTCATTGCCTGTGGTGGAGGTAAGGTAAAAACGAAATCAGGAGATCGATATTTAGCTTTTGCTTTAAAAAATTAGAAAATTCAGTGCCATTGAGCTTTTGTAATGTGGGAAAAAGGGACCTCACCCCGCAGCTTTACTAAATTTGTAAATTTAGTAAAGCTAAACCCACCCATTTGAAAATCAAGCTAAAAATTTGATATTATTGATCAATCAATTGATAATCAATTTCTAAAAAATCCTCCACGCACGCAGCCCAATATTCTTCTACAAAGGCAACATGTAGGGAATGATTTGAATATACATCATAGGCTTCTTGGGATTCAAATTCCATCGAAATCCCATACTGAAAAGGATTTTTACTGCTTATTTGCTTTAGTACTTCAAACTTTTGGACTCCCGGAATTTGTTTCAATTCGTTTACCGCGTCAAAATATTGCGTTTTATCTTCAGGAGACAAACTCGATTTTAATGTTAAAATAACTGAGTGGCGAATCATTTTATAAAATTTAAATTACCAACGAACGGCTTTGAAAGTCCAATCCGGATTAACTTTTTGCATTTCAATTTCATCATTTCGTTTGGTAAGGCCACAGGCCAAATAGTTTTGATGCAAAGCGGCTAAAGCCACTCGATCTAATTCTACACCTAGACCTGGTTCGCTAGGTACTTCGACCGAACCATCCTCAAATTTCATGCGTCCGCCGATAATAATTTCGTCCGACTGCCATGGATAATGCGTATCTAAGGCATAAGTCATTTTGGGCAAAGCCGCACCTAAATGAACCATAGCTGCCAATGAAATGCCTAAGTGGCTGTTGGAATGCATGGACAACTCCCGGCCAAAGGTCCCACAAATACCCGTTAAGGTCATCGACGCGCGCAAACCACCCCAAAAATGATGGTCACTTAAAATAATATCTTCGGCGCCAATTTCAATACTTTTAGGAATTTCTGCAAAAGAAGTCGTACACATATTAGTGGCCAAAGGCGTCTTTAAAGCCTTGCGAACCAGCGCCATATTTTCTTGGCCTCGGACAGGATCCTCCAGGTATTCTAAGTATGGCTCCATTTCTTTTCCATACTTTATCGATGTCTCAACGGTCCATAATGCATTTGGATCGATTCTTAATGGATATTTTTCGCCAAACGCTTGGTGTAAAGCAATCACAGCATCCACTTCTTGACGAGGTTCAAAAACACCTCCTTTTAACTTGATGGATTGAAAACCAAATTCCTTGCACATAGCCTTAGCCTGCGCGACAATTTCATCTGGATTTAACGCACTTTTTTGTCGGGCCGCATCCCAACCTGTGGCATTTGGATTGAGACCAAAACCTAATTCGCCACCCGCCCCTTCATATTTGTAAAATAGATACGCCGAAAAAGGAACTCGGTCACGCATCTTTCCTCCCAATAAATCGACGATAGGTTTTCCGGTTACCTTGCCCATGATGTCCATGCAAGCCACCTCCACCGCACTAAAAATATGCACTAATTTTCGTTGGTCCCAAGGAGCTAATCCTCGGTCAGACACCGAATCTGTTCCAAAGGCCTGCTCTAAAATATGCCGAATTTGGTTTAATTGAAATACGTCTTGGCCGATCAACAATTTTTTTGATTCCTCCAAAGCCGCATCAATATCCTTAGTTCCAGGAATTTCACTAATACCTGAAATATTATCCTCGGTGACAATTTCCAAAATCGTGCGCAAAGCATACGGCGCGTGCAAACCGGCTGCATTCAATAGTGGAGGATCCACAATGGCGATCGGGGTAATGTGAATTTCTTTAATGCGGGGTCCAGCAGTATACGACATATTTATTTTATTTTTCTAATAACAATACCAAAGAGCTGTGATCCAATTCTCCATTCCCCACGTCCACCGCTTTTTTCATTTGTTGGGCTACTTGGGCCGTCCCCATTAAATCTACATTTAATGCTTTTCCGGTCTCTAAAGCTATGTTCATGTCTTTGTTGTGCAGCTTAATTTTGAATCCAGGTTTAAAATTTCGATCGATGATTCGTTGGCCATGCAAGTCCAAAATCCGACTTTGAGCAAATCCCCCCAGTAACACTTCGCGCATTTTTTCTAAATCTACCCCTGCTTGGTTCGCCAAAGTGAAAGCTTCGGAAACGGCTTGTATCGTCATGCCGACAATCATTTGGTTGCAGGCCTTCGTAATTTGGCCCGCTCCTGCTTTGCCAATGTGAACAATGTTTTTACCCATCGCTTGAAAAATAGGTAATGCCTTGTTAAATGCCTCTGAAGATCCGCCCACCATGATGGAAAGTGTGGCAGCCTCGGCACCTACTTGGCCCCCGGAAACGGGTGCATCCAATGCGTCAACGCCAATTTTAGCTAATTCTGCATGAATTTTATGGGCCATTAAGGGTGAGATCGTTGACATGTCAATGAAAATTTGGCCTTCTTTCATCGTGCCTGCAATCCCTTCGTCTCCAAACAACACCGACTCCACTTCAGGGGAATCCGGCAACATCGTAATAATCGTATCTGCAGATTCTGCCAACAATCTAGGCGAAGAACAAAGTTTGGCTCCTGATAATTGTACCTCCTTTGCCGCAGCACTTTTTTCAAGCACTGAAACAGAAAAGCCAGCTTTCAATAAATTCAATACCATAGGTTTTCCCATGATTCCCAATCCAATAAATCCAATATTTTTCATATATAAATTAAATTAAGGGGAATAATTTGGCCCCAATTAAAATGACTACTAAACCTGTTAAACCCATCACTACTAAGAGAGGGGAAATTGTTTTAAGCGCTTCCTTTTCTGATAGGTCGCTCAATTTACAAAATATCCAAAAGCCGGCATCATTCATCCAAGGAACTAATTTGGATCCGCAGCCAATCGCTAATCCAATATATACTGGATTAAACGCTAAATTGGCCTGACCAGCCATCCCCGACAAAATTCCTGAAGCCGTGATCAAGGCTACGGTGGCCGATCCTTGTGCCGTACGAACCACAGCAGCGATAAAAAATGCCATCGGAATTAAAGCCATTTGGTACCCCGCGGTCAATTCGGCAATTTTAGCACTAATGCCGGTTTGTTGGAGCGTCCCCCCAAAAGCTCCCCCAGCAGCCGTAATTAAAATAATTCCTCCGCCACTCATTAAAGCCGTCTGCACAAATGGCGTTAGGCTTTGCCCTTTATCCTTTTTATTTTTTGCCATAACTCCTAGGGCAGCAACTCCCCCTAAAATGATGGCAATATTTTTATCTCCAAAAAATTTAACAACCGCCGCAAATTGGTTGAATAAGCTTCCAGCATCTACAGAATTAGCCCCTTTTAAGAAATTTGAAATCGCCGTATCTAAACAAATAAGCACTAAAGGAATCATGACTGGCAATAAAGAAACCCCTAATCCAGGTAAATTTTGATCTTCTTTGGCTGATATTTTTTTAAGGTCCTCCAGCTTTGCATCGACCGAATCCCGTAATTCAATGGGCCATTTTTTGTTCGCCCAAACGGAGAATATGTAGCCAGCTGATACGGTGAAAAAGCCGACAACGATTCCACAACCCATCATTAATCCGATGGGTATGTGCATTTCGCCAATTAAAAAAAGTGGCCCTGGTGCCGGTGGAACTAATGAATTTGCCATTGCGGCGCCCGACATAATACACAATATCAAGAGTAAATAATTTTTGCCGATGCGTAAAGTCATGGCTTTGGCAAGGGGAATCATTAAAAATATCACCGTGTCAAAGAACACAGGAATTCCCAGAAAAAAGCTGCCAAAAAGAAAGGCAAATGGGGCTTTATCCACGCCCGTAAATTTTAATAAAGATCGGATGATACGCTCAGCCGCGCCGGATTCCAACATGCATTTTCCGATGATGGCGGCCATGGCAATTAAGATGCCTATTTTAGCGCAGGTATTCCCAAATTCTGTAGCGATCCGTTCGCCCACACTTTTTTTAGAAAAGGATAATGCAGCGCCTGCGTCCATCCCTTTTGACAGGGCAAACTGCTCTAATATAGATGCTGGTGTCAAAATAGCGACAGCAAAAGCGCCCAATAAAAGAGCTAAAAATGGATGTAGTTTTAACCCAATAATACCGCCAACGACTAAAACTATTCCAATCGCCAATAAAATAATAGGATCTAATATCATGATGCTTGAGATCTAAGTTTTGCTAATTTTTCTACCATGTTTTTAGCCCCATCAGCCACAAAAGTAGCGTCGGCGCCACAGGCAATAAATCGTATGCCCATTTGATGGTATTTGGAATATTCATCTGGATTAAAAAATAAAATGCCCGTTGCCTTGCCTGCTTTATTTGCGGCCTTAATCGTTTTTTCCACGGCCGCTAAAAATTCAGGATGATTGAATTGGCCAAAAATACCCAACTCCATCGAAAGATCTGCCGGGCCTATAAAAAGCACATCCACCCCGTCTAAATTTGCAATTTCGTCGACGTGATTTAAGACCTCTTTGGTTTCAATTTGAACAATTCCTAAAATATTTTCTTGAGAGGTTTCGTAATAGCTTTGAAAATTTTGGGCAAATTGTGTGGCCCTCACCATTTTTGCTACGCCTCGCTGGCCCATCGGTGGATAATATAGGCCATTCACTACTTTTTTCGCTTCGGCGAGATTATTTATCTTGGGACACATAACTCCTTCGGCTCCCATATCTAAAACCCGATGAATGCGCTGGGGTTCAGCACTTTCCACCCGTACAATGATTCCCGCAGGGGTATGTTGGAGCCCTTGCATCTGCGCCAAAGCCTCTTTTTCTGATCCAGCACCATGCTCTAGGTCAATTAACACCCAATCAAATCCAGATAGGCCAACAATCTCCGCGGTTAAGGAGCTACCGAGGTTGAGCCAACAACCATGCAATGTTTCCCCATTTCTTAATCGGCTTTTAAGTTTTTTCATAGGTTTAAGTTGATCATGATGTAAAATTTTGATTTTACTCTGATTTTTTAACAGATTAATTAATATGTGTCGCTCTTTTTTACGCTTTGCCAATAAATGGACTGATTTACCAAATTTAACAAAGCTAAAGATCTTGACATACAAATAAATGGGTAAATATAATTTTTATACCCTTTTAGTCATATTAATGCTCCAACTTAAAAAATAAAAATCATGATTTTTTTTCTTCCAAAAGGTGTTTATTGCTTTAAATCAACAGATAATATTGACTCTCTTTTTAAGATGATTAAAGTGTAAAAGATATACCTCGAACCCCAAGCTTTACTAACTTTTCAAAAGTTAGTAAAGCTAAACCCAAAGATCCATATTCTCCCATAACAAACTTATAATCTTGATCTAAAAGCTGATTAATTTAGAAGGTAAAACCAAGCGTGCAACTCACATTTCGAGGGGCTCCAGGCAAAATTCCATAGCCAGGGAAAGCACCCGTTCCCCTTCTAGTGAAATAAGAAACATTCATGACATTATTGACTGATCCCTTTAAGAGCCAATGTTTACCGTATTTATACGTAAAGGAAAAGTCGTCTAACGTATACTCAGGGATTAGACCGATCGTACCCGTTGGGTTAGGCTTACCCGTATTTTGTGCATCAGAAAAAGATTCGGCCGTGTAACTAATTTGATACGTAAATGACAAACGCTTATGGGTATACGTAAGTCCGGAACGGATAATTTGTTGAGGTGCATTTTCCAGTTTCTTTCCTGCTAAATTTTCTCCTGAGGTTAAGACAAAGTTTTCATAAACAGCATGATTTAATCCCGCAGACAGAAAGACGCTTATTTGACCATATCGCGAACTCCCATGAAGGAATGTAATAGGATCTATTTCCGCATATAATTCAATCCCTTTTGAAGAACTTAAACCTAAGTTTGTTCTATATAAATAAGACTGGCCGTTTGAATTTTTCATTGACACATTGCCAATTCGATCTGAAAATTCAAGATGATAAGCGCTAATATCATAGCGAAAGCAATTGCCCTTTTTGCCCCTTATCCCCAAATCAAAATTCAAGGCTCTGGCATCCTTTAATTCCGCATCCACGATATCGGTGGTGGATGAAGGTAATAAATCCGAAAAACTGATGGGCCTAAAACTTTGGGATGCATTGCCATAAATTTCAAGCGCAGAAGAAGGCTTAAAGGATGCGCCTACTCCCCATAATATAAAACTACGTAGGCGATCCGGGCTCAAAAATTTTGAATTATTGTCTAAAATTCCATTCCCCTGGGAGAGGATGTATTCATAGCGCAGGCCGCCTGCCAACTTAAATTTGGGGGTAATTGCCAACGTATTTTCAACAAACGCAGAGAAGTTTTGGTTGACAAAATTTAAAGACCTAGGGAATTTTGGATCTACTAAATTTTCCGAATACGTTGACCCATTATTGGCAATCCCTTGTTGCTGACGGAACATGTTTCCTCTAAAAATCCTAAGGCCCACAGACGTTTGCCATTTTTCATTAAAAGCACTTAGGCCCGAACGAAATTCCGCCCCATAGGAAGTATATTCGTCCCGATCTAGAGATCTATTGGCATAATTACCCGCACTATTGGGAACATCTAAGACGTCGTTGGTTTTAGTAAAACCTAATTGAGATCTGCCACTCTGAATGGCAAAAATTTGTAATTGGGAATTAAATAATTTGCTTGGGGAATAATTGAATTTTACCACGGGCATAAACCAGTGGGAATAATAGAAATTTCTAGCCCTGTATGAAACCCATGGATCTGATTTAAATTGGGCCTCACTTATTCCGCCTGCCAACTGAGCCTGGGCAATTGAATTGGTTAATTCAAATGTAACAAGTCCATGAGCAAAAGCCTTCCAATCCATTCTAAAATAACTTTGATTTGAATTGAAATTCGAATTTGGGCGAAAGCCATTGCCTTCTCTAAATTGATGTGAGCCAACAAACGCTAATTTTTTCAGTCCAGAACGGAATTTAATGAGGGATGATTTCAACCCAAAGGACCCGAACGTTTGTTGGGCTTCCCCGCCAAACTTCTTGTCAAAGACTGGTTTTTCAAGTACATAATTGATTAAGCCGCCAACCTGAGGTCCGTACTGCAAAGCGGCCGCACCTCGAACAATTTCGATCTTTTCTACCCACTCGAAGGAAGGTGTATAATAGGCTTCATTATAACCCATGGGGTCCGGAGTGATATCATATCCATTTTGCCTCATGTTAAAATCCCAGGAACGGTTTGTGCTTAACCCACGAATGGCAATGCTCGTATTAAAACCTGATGGATCACTTTCAATGACATGAAGTCCGGGAGTTCGACCAAAAACTTCCCTAAATGATTGATTAGCTACATTGGCATCCAATTTACTCAGTACGATTAATTCGGATTTTTTTGCTGCCAATAACCTTAGTCCATCAAAATCGACTAAATTACTATTCCCCTTAATGCCAGATTTACCTAGCACAAATACCTCAGATAACATTTTAGAATTTGCGGTTGTGTCAATAAGCACCTTTTCGCGTGCAAAGGAAATAGAAGAAAAAAGTAAGGAGAAATATAAAAAACTTAGGCGGTAAAACATTCTATATTAATTTAGACTAATTATAAATAGTTTGCAAATATAGAATCTCGATAATAAAAAAACAAACTATTTAGAATAAATATAAATAGGGATTTGGGATGCAAATAAATCCCCTTTTCTGAAAAACAATAAATCCAAGGATAAATTATCCCTGGATTATATTTAAAACTCTATTACTTCTAACATATTATATAGTATTGTCCAACGAACGGATTTCAATAAACCCAAGGGTAAGGTACCCTTGGGTTGTATGCAATCCTACTTCTAAATTATTTTCTCACAAACCCCCAACACAAACTATCGTTAAACGCCTCCCAGCAAACCCGCACTCCCCTGAAGTGCATAGACTGTTTGGGCACGTTTTGTTTTTAGTTCGATTAATTTTTCCAATATTCGAACTCTTTATTCTCCCCAGATTTGATTAAAAAAAGGGAGTTTGATTGAATGAAATTTGATTGAAGTGTAAATCTATTGTGGGCAAAAAGTCTTGAAATTTTATGGGAATATATTTGAAGTAAGCCGACGATCACTACACCCAAAACCTCCTTTTTATAAAGTTTTGTTAATTGACTTATTCGATTTACAGCAGAAAGAAAATCCATTTAAATTTATTTTTGACAAAGATATAATACTTTTTACTATAATAGTATTGCTATTTCAAAAGACAAATTGTAATAGATTGGTTTTACTATTACTATATTTGAACTAAATTTTAAAATACATGGATTTCCAACTCAGTTTTAAGGTCAACGAACATATCTATTTGCGCGATCCCGAATCTTCGGAATTAGGTAAACAAATTGTGAAAAATGCGATTGATTTAATTTATGAGCTGGGTTTCGAGCATTTTACCTTTAAAAAATTAGCCGCCAAAATGTCCACAACCGAGGCGTCTATTTATCGGTATTTTGAAAACAAACACCGATTACTTTTATATATTTTGAACTGGTATTGGTCCTACATGGAATTTCTTGTTGATTTTACCATTCAAAATATCCAAGACCCAAAAGAAAAATTAACTAAGATTATCACTTTGTTTACAAGAAGCTTACCAGAAAGTTTGGGCCAATTAGATTACAATAAATCCTATTTAAACCAAATTATCCTATCTGAAAGCAGTAAAGTTTACCTGATAAAAGAAGTGAAGGAAATCAATTCCTTTCAAGTTTTTAAACCGTATAAAGACTTGTGTACCAAAATTTCAGAAGTTATGCTACATTTAAATTCTTCATATACTTATTCTAGATCTTTAAGTAGCACCTTGATCGAAACAGCGCATAGCCAGCAATATTTCAGCAAGAATTTGCCTAGATTGACCGATGTTTCCAATGAAAGAGAGGAAGAATTTGTTTTTAATTTTTTGAACCAATTAGTTTTTAGCGCACTAAATCCTGTTTGAAAATTATTCAATCAATTTAAAATGAAATTAATGCCAATTTCGAGCCATTACAAAACAATCCTTAAAGAAAAGTCCAATTAGTTTGACGACCTATAATGATAATAATAAACTAAAATTAAAATAATGAAAACTTTAACAAAAGAGTTACAAGCAGCCATTTCTCCATCCATGGCTTTGGAATTGCTTAAAGAAGGGAATAAAAGATTTGTTAATAATTTAAAGGCAAATCGCAACTTGTTACAACAGGCAAATGAAACATCTGATGGCCAACATCCATTCGCAGTGGTTTTAAGCTGTATTGATAGTAGAACTTCCGCAGAGCTAATTTTTGACCAAGGACTTGGTGATATTTTTAGTGTGAGAATTGCTGGGAATATCATCAACGAGGACATATTAGGTAGTATGGAATTTGCTTGTAAATTAGCTGGCTCAAAAATAATCGTAGTATTAGGGCACAGTAAGTGCGGAGCAGTAAAAGGCGCATGCGACCATGCCGAGATGGGTAATTTAACTGCATTGCTCGCAAAAATAAGACCTGCTGTAGATGACGAATTGGAAACAAAAGATAATCGTACATCCACTAATGCTACTTTTGTAGAAAATGTTGCTGCAATTAATGTAAAAAGGACAGTAAAATCCATTTTGGAGAGAAGTACTATTCTTGAACACATGATAGCGAGCGGAGAAATTGGTATTATTGGCGGAATGCACGATTTAACAACGGGACAAGTTACTTACTATGAGAGCACTGCTTTCATAGCTTAAAAAAATCAATGAATATTATCTCTATACTTCTGATAGAAGATGAGCCAGATGTGGTAGATTTTGTCAAAAAGGGCTTGGGGGAGGAATCTTTTGAAGTGTCTGTTGCACTAAATGGCGTTGATGGCCTGGAAATGGCAATAAATAATCCATATGATATAGTCTTGCTTGACATAATGATTCCAGAAAAAAATGGGATAGAGGTATGTAAAGAAATTAGAGGGCGTGGAATTCAAACGCCAATACTTTTTTTAACGGCATTAAATACGCCAGATAATATAGCCTTAGGTTTAAATTCGGGAGCTGACGATTACCTAGTTAAGCCTTTTAAGTTCAACGAACTTATTGCGCGCATAAGGGCTATTTTAAGAAGATTAAATGTGGAGAAAATAGGTGCTATAAAGTCCAAGACAAAATATTTTATATCAAATTTGGTCCTTGATGATGATGCAAAACAGGTTACCCGAAATGGCAAAGAAATTACACTTACTGCTACAGAATATCGGTTATTATTTACACTTCTCAAAAACAAGGGCAAAGTATTGTCAAGAATGGATCTGTTAGAAAACGCGTGGGATATCAATTTCAATGTGGGAACCAATGTGGTAGATGTTTACATCAATTACCTTCGAAAAAAAATAGATGCTGATTTTGAACCAAAATTAATACATACCGCTGTAGGCATGGGCTATATTCTTAAAGAAGCATGAGCAGTATTCGTAAAATCACCATTTTATTAATCATTTCAATAAGCTTGATTTTGTTTTTTTTGGGATCAAGCGTTTATTATTTTTTATCCAATTACTCATACGCGGATTTTTATAAGCGATTGGAGGTAAGCGTAAGTGTAGCAGAAAAGCGCCATTTTGAATCCAATCAGAAAGATGCTCAAGTATTAAAAAATATTAGGGAGGAACACTTAGAATTACTAAGTGACGAAAAAGAGTATATATTGTATTGCCCCTCCGAAACCGCAATTAAACAAATAGCAGAGACGAATTCAATTCCGATTAATCTCCTTAATTTAGTTTACACTCAGAAATTCGCTAATTTTCAAAAAGATGATATTTTTTATTACGGGAAAAAAAGAGAAACTCCTAAAGGTTTTTATTTCGTCATCGTTTCAGCAAAAAACTACTACAACTCGCACCATTTAATTTTACTGAGAAAAGTATTACTTGTTGGCGGGTTTATTTCAATTCTAATTATTATTTACCTTACCTATTTATTTTCAAAGAGGTTTTTTGACCCAATCGATAAAATAATTACTAAAGTAAATAGTATAAGCACAGACAATATACATTTACGACTAGATGACATTAAAAACACCGACGAAATTAAACGACTTACCACCACATTTAATAATCTTTTGAATAGGATTGAAATAGCTTTTGAAACAAACAAAAACTTTATTAGTAATGCTTCACACGAATTTGGCACACCCCTTACAGCTATTATTGGCGAGGCAGATGTGGCATTATTGAAAGATAGAACTCCCGTTGAGTATAAGGAAGCCTTGCAAAAAATACTTAAACAATCAGAAAGGCTCAATAAAATAAGCCAGTCCTTGCTTTTTTTAGCACAAATTGGGTATAAAGAGAATAAATTCAACTATTCCATAATAAGAACTGACGAACTAATATTGCAAGCCAATGAAATTATGAATCAATTAATTCCTAAAAATAATATAAAAATAGATTTTGAGTTGTTACCTGAAAACCCAAAAAAATTAAAAGTAATGGGGAATAAAGATTTACTCATGCTGGCCATTACAAACATTTTGACAAATGCGTGTAAATATTCAAGCAATAAACCTGTAATTGTAAGTTTGGCTTCCACAAACAATGAAATAGTCCTGATAATTAAAGACCAAGGAATTGGTATTCCTGAGTCAGAATTACCATTTATATTTGACCCTTTCTTTAGGGCTAGCAACACCGCCGCATATGATGGTTATGGGATTGGCTTACCCTTATCTCAAAACATTATTAAAATTCACAAAGGCGAACTTATGATCAACTCTGTACTACATAAAGGAGTGACTGTTCAAGTAAAATTACCCATAGCGATACTCTAAGCCGCTAAAATTTCCCGCCCCCTTCCAGCCTTGCTAGTCTATTATCTACGAATACAATTTTGCTAGTCGCACGGCTATATTATGTCTAGGCCAAAAATCTAATCAAATTCTAATCTTAATCTTAATTGGCTCTAATAACGCCATCCTATCCTTGTAGTATTATTAATCAAGCGCCTTAGGCATGGAGAAGAAAATACTAATTCCTATTGACTTTAGAGTAGAATCTTTAAATACACTAAAATATGCTCTCGATGATCTAAAGCAAGAAAAATCAAATATCATCTTAATGTATTCAGAGTATATCAGCGATTCGATAACTGAACTATTATTTTATGATCCTGCCAAAAAAATCAGAGAATTAGCAAGTTCAGATTTCAATGATGCGATAGCCATTATTAATAATACACACGAATCTAGTCTTCATACGATTAAAATAGAGCTTTTTAATGGCTTAAATAAAAATGCATTTTTAAATTTTTATGAAGCACATGCAATAGACCTCATTTATTTGCCCAAAGATTATTGCTTGAAACCTCATAAAAACGGTTTTGACCCAACTCCTCTAATAAAAAAATCGAAGGTGGAATATAAAGAAGTAGCCTGGGCAAGCGACCTCCCTACCACGAATAAAGATGAATTAACCCAATTATTTAAATAAAAGAATATGAGCGAATCAAAATTTCCAACATCCCCATTAGGGCGAATAAAATTATTTTTTACCTTTTTCGATTCTCGATGGGAAGATTTAACCAAAGAAAATTGGTTAAATGTTGCTTATAAAGATTTGAGTGCCGGCTTAATCGTTGCCATGACAGCCATTCCGATGGCAATGGGTTTCGCGATGGCCATGGGAATGCGACCCGAACATGGCATAATTGCAGGAGCTTTAGCCTGTGTAGTGGGTAGAACTTTTGGTGGTTCGAAATATCAGGTTTACGGCCCAACTGCTGCTTTTATTCCGGTTATTGCTGCTCTCATATCCAAGTATAGTGATCCAGCAAATGGAGGAACATTTGAACAAGCGCATGGCTTTCTTGTTTTGGTATCCATTATCTCGGGAATTATTCTAATCATAATGGGAATATTTGGTGTGGGTAAATATGCTAAACTTGTTCCCAATTCAATTATTGTTGGATTTACCGTGGGCATTGCCTTGGCTATTGCAGCTACAAATTTCAAAGACATTTTGGGATTAGATAGCTTTAAAGTATTATTAGGCGATAGCTCTAGAAGCTTAAGTGAGCGATTTAGATTTATGTCCGAACATCTTCATTTAATTAACGGGTGGTCAATATTATTAGGGCTAATAACGTTTATTTTAGCTAAATATCTGTTGAAAATATCTATTTATATCCCTGGGCCAGTAATTGCCATGGGTACAGCTACCTTATTGGCAGCCACCTTATTAGCCGATAAAAATATCATATTAGTTCGTGATTTATATGGCTCTATTCCAAACAATTTTTTCAAATTACAATTGCCATTTTTACCTGCTATGAATGGAAGTGTAATGCTTGACATTGCATATTTTGTGGTAGGGATCGTATTTGTATCGGGAGTAGAAAGCGTTTTATGTTCTTCGATGGCTGATCGATTAGCTAAAAATGATAGAACGCCATTTAACCCGGACAAAGAATTTTTTGGTCAAGGCTTAGTTCAAATCATCACACCCTTGGTACAAGGATTTCCGTGTACAGGCGCATTGGCCAGAACAGCAACAAGTATAAAAGCCGGCGCTACAACTCCTTTGGCAGGTTACTTTAAAGCTATCCTAAAACTGACGATGGCATTTTATTTGGCTCAATATTTAGAGTTAATACCAATGGCTTGTATTGGCGGTATTTTGGTTTGGGTTGCTAGCAATATGATAAAACCATCTGAAATTAAAGAAATCAAACATGCGGGTAAATTTGAATTTTGGATGATGATTTACACGGCTGTAATGGTACCAATGACGGATTTTTTGACTGGTGTACTTTCTGCACTGGTTATTTATTTTGTGCTGAAAAATGTTTTCAAAAAAAAGGAAGAAGAGAAAACGAGCCACTAATAATAAAATTGTGTTGAGAGGTTTAAATAAATTCGGTTTTGCACGATTTTTAATATGGGAAACGATTGCAACATTCCGCCTAAGGGAGCTAGATTCAAAAAGAGGTCATTTTCGACCTCTTTTTTGTTTTACCACTATCCAAAACCCCCTTTACGTTCAATAGGAACTGAATTGGGGTTGTATATTTTATGGCTGCATCTTTCTTTTCGTCTCTCCATTTGACTTTTGATAGAAAGAAACAAGGTTTTCAAGCATTGAAAGGACTTTTTTGATGTAATTCTTAAAGGTACTCCCGTGTTCTTATAGGTGTTCAGCCTTGTGCTTGATTTGAGCAATTTCTCGGTCGTTGATGTCCTTTATTCTATGGTAATGAATGGTAAACTTAACCCCCATTGAAAACATTATTATTGAAGCGACACCTAATGACCTAACCTACATGATTCCCCTTTTGTATTGCATGCAGCATGGAAGTATAGGGTTTGAAAATGAGAAGGATGGAAATTGCAAGTTTATTTATAGTGGGGAAATCAATTAGTTTGACAACATACAAATAAACCCAAGGGTAAAATACCCCTGGGTTGTATGCAATCCTACTTCTAAATTATTTTCTCACAAACCACCAACACAAACTATCGTTAAACGCCTCCCAGCAAACCCGCACTCCCCTGAAGTGCATAGACTGTTTTAGCAAATTTTGTCTTTAATTCAATTAATTTTTCTAAGGCTTCGAGTGCTTTATTCTCCCTAGAATTGATTAAAAAAAGGGATGATTCTCCATTATTAAACCGGCTCTCTTCGGCTTTGACTAAGGCTATTAAATTTTTATTTGTAGCTTCTTGGGTCAAAATTTGTTTCCGTAAAGCAATCATTTCATTGTGATAAGATTTAATTTTTACTTCAATCGATCTCCTCTTTTGGTCTTGAAATAATGATTCATCTTGTAGCTTTAATTTGGCTTTTTGGTATTCCGCTCTTCCCTGAGAAAACCGAAGAGGTATTTCAACCTTCAGCCCATACAAAAAATTATTTTCAAATAAGGGCGCGGTAAAAAAGGGCGTTTGATTTAAGGTCATTTGATTGTACTGTAAATCAACTTTGGGCAACAAGCCTTGAAATTTTAACTTTTTATCCACTTGTAAAGCAGAAATTTTAAGGGAATAAATTTGAAGTTCAGGGTGATTTTTCATCGCTTGATCAAGTAAATCTGTCAACGAAAAATTAGCTCCTTGAATAGATTCTAGGGATTCGGATGGGATTATATAATCAGGAATCTGAATCGGCACATTGTTTTCCCACCATAAAAATGCGGATAAATCCAAGGCCGCATTTTGAAATTCAAGCCATTTCGCTTCTGCAATATTGGAGAAGTATTGTTGCTGGCTAGCCGCCTCTACGGTATCAATGGCCGGCCTCTCGCCGAATTCAAATCCCTTTTTCGTTAAGGATTGTCGGTCTGCCGCCACCTTTAAATTTTGCTTCACCGTTTCATAGACGCGATATGATTTTACCCAATTCCAATACGCCGACATCGCATCTACAATAATTTGATTAATCACATTTCGCTGCTCTTGAGCAGCCATTTGGTTAAATATTTTGGATTGAATTAGCGTCGCCCGGCGCTTATCCATCACTAAGTTTCGAGCTAAAGGAATCGAAATTCCTAGGTAATTGGTTTGGCCTAAACTCTGATCTGGGTTTAATCGAGAGCCATTTAAAAATTCCATTCCGCCGGAAATTTCAATGCCATACCAAGTAGGAATTGTCAATTGGGGCGACTGATATAGGTAATAATTTTTCCCATCTAATGTTTTTTGACTCGAGTATTGGCTAAATGTGGGATCAAAATTTCCTTTGGCTGCGAGAATATCAGCTTGAGCAGATTGAACTCTAATAAATGCTTGTTTAGCAATTGGGTGATACTTTTGAACCATTAAAAGAACTTCTTCTGAATGCAAAGTCTTCAAACTATCTTGAGAAAATAGTTGGACCGAAATCAATAAAAACCCTATTATTTTTTTCATTTTTCTGGAGTAAATGAATAATAATCAGGAGGGAATCCGTTTATATTTCGCCATAATTCATACCAAATCGGAACATTTTTTAAAAGCGCAATTCCTTGAGCTCCACCGCCAATTTTTACTTGGCCTGGCCATGGACGATCTTGTAAATCTTCTACGACAAGGACTCTGAACAACCCATTTGGACTTATTGAATTCTCAATGGCTATAACTTTACCCCCAAAAGTTCCGTAACTTTGATTAGGCCAACCGCTAAATACGATGGCTGGAAAACCGTCAAACATAAAACGAACCTTTTGACCTTTTGAAATAAGAGGCAAGTCTAAAGGCCTAATGAACATCTCAACAGCGTAATTAATCTTAGGAGGAATAATACTCATCAAGTCTTCCCCCTCCTTAATTACTTCTCCCAAACCAGCTTTTTTTGCTTGCGTAATTTGTCCATCTTGGGGTGCAAGAATGACGTACATGCCATTTCTAATTCGGTAATTACTGACTTGATTTTCCAGTTTCGCTACCTCTCCTTTACCTACTTCAATCGTCCCAAGACTCTGTAATCTCTCCGCCTCCGCCTTATTTATTTTCTCATTGTACTCCTGCTCCACACCCCTTAGCTCAATTTTTGTATTGATAATTTCTTGTACGGTTTGTTCTAACTTATTTTCAGCAACCGTTTTTTTGGCTTGGGCATTTTGAAAAACCACATTTCTTTGTTGGAATTGTGTCTGAGAAACTAAACCCTGCTCATACATTTTTTGCTGACGCTCGTATTGATTTTTAGCTAAATTAAACTCGTTATTTGCCGCGAGTATTTCTGCTTTCTCACCTACTAGTTTATTTTCTAATTGCTTTAACTTATTGCCTATTTGCTCAATTTTCAACTTTTTACCCGTTTGCAAATTTTGAATTTGCGACGCTGTCACAATCACTTTACTACTGTAATATGAAATTGCGCCTTTTTTTGCGGTGACTTGTTGCTCCGTTCGATTCACCAAATTAGGATCCAAATAATCCTCTTTGATTTCAGATATCTGAATCAACGTATCTCCTTTTTTTACAATATCGCCTTCCCGAACCCACCATTTCATTATTTTACCAGGAATTGGAGAATTCACTGCTTGAGGACGTTGTTCTTGGAATAGACTCGTCACCTTACCTTTGGCACTGATATTTTGTGTCCAAGGAAGAAATAAACTTGCCAAGAATATCCCCAAAATGATCAAAAGCCATCGATTGATATAGCTCTTTTCATTCTTCCTATACACCTGTTCAAATGACTTAAAAAAATGACGTTCCATAATTAGTCTAAAATAACACCCTTGCCAACTTCAAATGTCGCACCGCATTTCAAAAGATAATCCGAATCGTTTGTTGCAATGAGGACTGTCACATTTGGTAATTCATTTAAAAAATAATGCTTCAAACTCTCTTTTATTTCGATCGGCAAACCACTCCAAGGCTCTTCTAATAAAAGCAAAGATTTATTTCCAATCGTTGCCCTAATGAGTAGAATTTTCTTTTTAAGCGACTCAGAAAGTTTTTTGCCCAATGGATCCAAAACCGTATCAAACCCCGATGGGAAATATTGAAGAAAATTTAAAAAACCTAATTTATTCGCTTGCTGGATGATCATCTCAGTGCTTATATCGGTTTGGCCCAAGGTAATATTCTCCATCAACGTGCCCATAAAAATTTCGTGCCCTTGTAAAAATGTCCCAACCTGCCTTCGATATTCTCGCTTATTTAAGTTTTGAATAGGTATTTGATTAATTAATAGAGATCCCACAAAATCCGTATAATTCCCAGTTAACATCCTAAGAAAAATAGATTTTCCTGAACCCTGCGGGCCATGCACACCTACTTTCGATCCTTTTTCTATTGCAAAATTCACATGCTCTAAAAGAGGTTTATCTTCTTCGAATTCAAAAGAAAAATCAATAAAATTAATTTGAATTCCATTGGATAAAGGATGTAAACTTACGCTCTCCTCTTTCTCTAAGGGCGATTCTGTAATTATTGCTAGTTTTTCTAATCCTGTAGCCAAATCATAAAAACTTTCTAAGCTAATAATCAACTTTTCAACCGCATTAATCACCATAATGATCACGATTTCAACAGCTATAAATTCGCCAACGTTAAGTAGTTGGTTTACCAATAAAACCGCGCCAATAGTTAACATCGCTAAGGTCATGCAAACCTTAAAAAAGATTAAAATTTTATACTGAAAAAGGAGTACATTAAAATGTTTCGTTCGAGCACCTAAATACCCCATGACCTGTAAATCTGTTTTATTTATGGCCAAATCAGGCTCACTAAATTTTATTGATTTTAAAGTCCGAGCCATCTCTCCAAACCACGAGGCCACCGCATACTTATATTTGCTTTCAGTCCAGCTGGTCGTAAGTCCCGGCTTGCTCGTATTGCGTAATACCCACCAAATAATTAGAATCTGTATAATCCCCCAAATAATAAAAAATGGATGGTAAAAAGATAATAAAAGTAAGCCCAACAAAATCTGAATAGAGGCCATGGGCAGATCTAACAAAATCTTCGAAAAACTTTTTTGGACCGTGGCCGTTTCAAAAAAATGATTTGCTTGCTCAGGCAGATAATATGAATCCGATTTTTTCAAATCAAATCGTGGAATCTTAGTGACAAAATCAAACGCGTAATCAGCAAAAATTTGTTGTTGGACCTTTTCAATTAATCGCATTTGATTTATCTGAAGTAAGCCCACAATTAATACTCCCAATACCACTAAAAATATAAGGACATAAATAGACGTTACCATCGTCGCACCAAGCACAAAACCGACAATCGCCTGTACGCCTAGAGGTAAACTCAGTTGCACCAAACCCGAAAAAGCTGAAAAAAGATAAATCCCCAAAACTTCCTTTTTATGAAGTCTTGTTAATTGGCTTATCCTATTTACAGCAGAAAGAAAATCCATTCAAAGATATTTTTTACAAAGATATAATACTTTTTAAAATAATAGTATTACTATTGCATAAAATATTTAAATTTATTTTGTAATAATTTTACTATTGCTATATTTGAGTTAAATTTTTAGAATACATGGACTTCCAGCTTAGTTTTAAGGTCAACGAACATATCTATTTACGCGATCCTGAATCTTCAGAATTAGGTAAACAAATTGTGAAAAATGCAATTGATTTAATTTATGAATTAGGATTCGAACATTTTACTTTTAAAAAATTGGCCACCAAAATGTCCACAACCGAGGCGTCTATCTATCGGTATTTTGAAAATAAACACCGATTATTACTCTATATATTAAATTGGTATTGGTCTTACATGGAATTTCTTGTTGATTTTACGATTCAAAATATCCAAGATCCCAAAGAAAAGTTAATTAAGATTATCACTTTGTTTACTAAAAGCTTACCAGAAAGTGTAGGCCAATTAGATTACAATAAATCCTATTTAAACCAAATTGTCCTATCTGAAAGCAGTAAAGTATACTTAATAAAAGAAGTGAAGGAGATCAACTCTTTTCAAGTTTTTAAACCATATAAAGACTTGTGTAATAAAATTTCTGAGGTGATGCTAAATTTAAATCCCTCATATAATTTTTCTAGATCCCTAAGTAGCACCTTAATCGAAACAGCACATAGCCAACAATACTTTAGTAAAAATTTGCCTCGATTGACCGATGTTTCTAATGAAAAAGAGGAGGAATTTGTGTTTAATTTTTTGATTCAATTAGTTTTCAGTGCACTAAAGACCGTTTAAAAATTCGAATTCCCATCATTGATCAGGGGAAAAGACATTTCAAAAAAACATACCTCGCAGCACCAGCTTTACTAACTTTCTAAAAGTTAGTAAAGCTATACGCAACTAATTAAAATCCAATAAAATAAACTTATTTTATGGTCCAAGTAATTGATTTTTCAATGAAATCTTGGAATGGTTTATTCCCCCATACCTCTTTCGAATGACCCATCGACGTATATAACATATTCCCCTTACCCACTTTTTTATACCAAGCAACAGGATGATATTTCCCCATACCGAAATTCTTATCTTTCATCCATAGCATATTCCCACTCGGCAAAATTTTATCTCCATCAATATATAAAAGGACTTGAGCATCTTTGGGTTGTTCATAAAATACATACCATTCATCCTTGGCATTCCATTCGCCCACAAGCCATGATTTAAAACTAGAATCAGCTCGCGCCTCCACATGAATCTGCGCATTTTGAAATTGAGGATTCAACGGATGATGCGAAAATTTAGCTCCCAATAATGTCTTTTGATACCATTCCCACTTACGATGTGAATCGTCCCCAGATCCATGAATACCTAAGAAATTACCCCCATTCGTGATGTATTTCTGAAAAGCCATTTGCTGTTCATCATTCAAAACAGGGCCCGTCGAATTATTAAAAATAACTAAATCAAACAAGCTCAATTGCTCCTCATTAAACACGCCCCCCGACTCTGTTTCATATAAAAACCAATGATTCTTTTTTGCCATTTCAGTTAAAATTGGGCTAGATGCCTCTATAGATTCCCCATGCCTGAAACTCGCTGTTTTAGAAAAAACTAAAATAGCCGGCCGATTTTTTGCTATAAACAAGGTAGGCCTTGCGGTTTCGTAAAAAACTGGAAACCCATTTTTTACTTTATAAAAAAATAGAGCGCCAAAAATAAAAAAAGCACCCAAAATGCCTAAAATTGACCAGCCAATAATTTTAAATGCCTTTTTCATTTGATATTTTTTTTCAAATTTACAATTATCTATTAAATTACAAGCTTATGATACACGAACTAGGTATTTGCCTTTGGTTTGATAAAAATGCCAAAGAAGCAGCCGATTTTTACAAAAATACTTTCTCTGAATTTGAACCGATTTCAGAAAACCCCCTTGCCATAAATTACCGAATTTACGGCCGCAGATTTATGCATTTAAACGGTGGCCCCGGCTACCCCATAAATCCTTCTATTTCGTTTTTTCTCAACATTAATGACGAAGAAGAAATTCAAAAAATTTGGGATATATTAATGCAAGACGGAGGGTCCATTTTAATGCCCCTAAATACCTATCCGTGGAGTGCAAAATATGGCTGGTGTGCAGATAAATATGGGGTCAACTGGCAAATCATGATGGGACATAATTCCTCCGCAATAATTGCACCCAATTTTATGTTTACCGGTGCGAATAACGGCAAAGCCTCTGAGGCCATCGATTTTTATACCCAGCTTTTTCCAAAATCTGAAATTCAATTCAAACAATTTTATGAAAAAGAAGAACAGGATATCGAAGGAAATGTCAAATACTCCCAATTCTTATTAAATGAACAAGTTTTCCACGCAATGGAAAGCTCAATGCCGGACATGCAGCCTTTCAACGAAGGGGTTTCTTTCGTCATAACTGTGGATAATCAAGAAGAAATCGATTATTATTGGGATCATTTAGTCCTTGATGGCCAACCTGGAAGATGCGGCTGGCTGAAAGATAAATTTGGGGTATCTTGGCAAATAGTTCCTTCTAACCTAGGTAAACTTATGTCAAATCCTGACACCGCTCCCAAAGCAACCTATGCTTTTTTACAAATGTCAAAATTTGTTATTGCCGATTTAGAAAAAGCCGTCCAAAGTTAAATCTATCCAAAACAGGAAAAACATACCTCGCAGCACCAGCTTTACTAACTTTTAGAAAGTTAGTAAAGCTATACGCTATATAATGAATTACCCAAAAATAGACTGATTTTCTAGATCAACTACTTGGTTTTTAATTTAGCCTTAACCACATCCGCTGGGTATTTTAGAGCCAATTTTCTGATTTCATAACTAAAATTGGCAAAAGTTTCCTCCCATAATTTAGCCTCCTCAGGACTATATTGATAAAATCCCCGACCATTACTTACGCCCTTGCCACCGGATTTTACAATGTCATCAATTAATTTTGGCACCTCCGTTCCATTGTATAATGTGGCATTTAAATCCTTCATGACATTATGGTAGGCAGGCACCCCCGTTAAATCCATCCAGCCAAAAACCCCGACCAATGTCATCCAATACCCCGTATTATTTCGGCAGGCACGATCCACATCTTCCACGGTCGCATACCCATTTTCAACCAAATAAAACGCTTCCCTGTACATTGCATACATCAATCTATTCGCAATAAATCCCCGAATGTCCTTGCGCACTAAGGTCGGCTCCTTTCCCCAGCCATGCGATAATTCATATAAATATTCTCCCTTCTTAATATCACTTTGGTCTCCACAAATAATTTCTAAAAAACGCGTGGTATGCGATGGCTCCGCCCAATGCAAACCAAAAAATCGATCAGGTTTTTGAGTCAATTTCTGTAACATACTAATCGGAATCGCTGAGGTATTTGACGTGAGTAAAGCGTCCTCGCCAATTTCAGCCTCAATCTTTCCATAAACAGACCGCTTAATTTCCTCATTTTCTATCGTACACTCGATGACCAATTGGCATAATTTCAAATTCCCATACTCCTCACTAATCATCAAATTTCCCAAATAAAACTCCGCCGTTTCAGTAACCAATCCTTCTTCCTTCGCCTTATTTAAATGTTTTCTAATTCGCAATTCCGCCGTCTCCATGTCCATCGGAATTGGCGCAATGGCAACTACGGGATGGCCCGACATCAATAAACAGGTAGCAATGCTGCATCCCATAAGGCCTAAACCAACAACCCCTATTTGAATTTTACCTGCTTCCATTATTTATTTTCTTTCAACGCTTTTTCCACCGCCATCATGATTTCATGCTGCGAATGATTATTCCCCAATCGATCCATAAAGCCTTCCAAAACCTTTTTTGACTCAGCCGATTTTAAAGCCCCAATGCGCTGAACCATGTACAACAAGAACTTGGGCATCTTCGCTTTTTCAGCCATCGATAAACTTCTCACAGGATCTATCGCAGCCAAAGGCTCAGCCGCATACCAAACCATCAACGGAATATTATGATCCAAGCGGTCTTCGGATTTTTGAGCTAAAGCCTCCACCACATTCCATCTCATTTCAGGACGCAAACGCATCACACCTGCCAACATAGCCAATCGAACCTGTGCACTCAATTCTGTCTTGGCCATGGACTCCAATTTGTTTAAGAAAGTAGCCGAAACGACTTTTTTCTCGGCAGCTAATTGGATCGCCCAACTCCTTAAATGTGGACTTTCGTGGCCCAACAATCTCTCCAAATCCATCTCCGTTAACCCTCCAGTAACCTGCAAAGTCCATAATGCCCTTAGCTTACGAGTGACATCAGGATTTTTGTCTAAAATTTCCCTTAACGCTTTGTAAACCTGAGCATTCCCGCCTCTTTCTTGCAAAATGGTTCGCGATTGACGCACATACCATTCTTTGGGATTTAATTGATGATTAACTAATTCCAAGTCGGTCGATTTACTCAAATCAACCCGAACAAACACATCCGTTTCATGAGTAATTTTAAATATGCGGCCCATAGTTTTATCATGCACATCTGGATTTGTACTATGGCATTGATTTTTATCGTACCAATCAATCGCATAGACAGATCCGCTAGGGTCATATTTCATGTTAAGCCACTGCGACCATGAATCGTTCATCGACAAAAAATCCTTTTTATGGCTGGCGCTATAGCCAGAACCTTTGGGGGTCAAAATGTCGACATTAAGTTTTGCCCCATTGATATTATTCATGAAAATGTTGTTTCTGAATTCTTTAGGCCAAGTATTTCCTCCCAAATAAATCATGGCTCCCGCATGTGCATGGCCACCACCCGCAGAGGCCGACCTAAAGTTGCCCGCATGTGGCCCACGATCCCCAACATAATGTACGTGGTCCGCGATGGTTTTAATGTCATAATAGGTATAGGGGTTAAAATGTTTCCCGCCTTGTCTTTGATAACGTGCGCCTTGAATGATGTGAAACATGTGCGGAATCACGCAAACGGTAATAAATGGATGTCCATACTCATTAAAATCAATGCCCCAAGGATTGCTTGACCCTTCAGCAAACACCTCAAAAACATGTGTTTTAGGGTGAAAACGCCAAACCCCGGCATTGATCTTAGTGCGTTCAAGGTCCGTTGCCCCCGGTTTCCCCACATTGGAATGGGTGAAAACACCATGAGTTCCATACAGCCAGCCATCCGGACCCCAGCGCAAACTATTTAACACTTCATGGGTATCCTGAACGCCCCAGCCGTCTAGCAACTTTTGGATCGGACCCGTAGGTTTATCTTGGGCAAAGTCGGTCGGTATAAACAACAAATATGGCGCGGCTCCCAGCCAAACTCCCCCCATACCCACTTCAATACCACTGACTAGATTTAGCCCCTCCATGAACACTTTTCTTTTATCCAAAGTCCCATCGCCATCCGTATCCTCCAAAATCAAGATCCGATCTTTTCCTTGTCCTTCTAGAGCTGGAATCGGATATGTATGCCCCTCCACAACCCATAGTCGGCCCCTGGAATCCATCGTGAAACTAATTGGACGTACAATATCGGGCTCCGAGGCGGCCAAGGTAATCTTAAATCCTTTAGGCAATGTCATCACTTTGGCAGCCTCCTTTCCAGAAAGTCCCGCATGAAGGATCGGGTCAAGTGGCGGAAGAACAATGATGTCTTTTTGGTTTAATTCGTTTGGAAATGTAGGCCTCGTGACGTGAAACCTAAAATTGTCAAAATTTATGTGCGCCAATTTATCATGGCCGACATAAGGAATAGGCGAAATTCCTGTCTCATTATCAATTATCCTGATGAACATTTCCTGGCCTAGATGCGCTTTTAAATTGGCCACCACAGGCTGTAATGTGGCGCGTCCCTGTCCCGTGGATTTGAAAATAACCTTTTGGCTTTTAGCTAAAACAAGCTCCACTCGAGTATCTTGAATCGCCCCACCGGAGACTAAAAAGCTCGCAAAAGGATGCGTTATTTTAAAAGATTCAGAGGTTAAAGTACCCTTCAACGCATATTTAACCGTACCGCCGCTACTTAAAAAATACGTTCCTTCGGGATTGATTTTTACCGCTTTATCATGGAGAGGTGAGGGATTTTGGCTAATTAATGGATTTGAAAAAGCTTCTCCCGTGGCTTTCCAATTTTCCAAAGTTCCTGTTTCAAAATTAACATTGATCGATTTCCCGTTTTTCGTCGGGATAACACCCGTGGAAGCGATCGTTTCCGTATTACCTGTGACAATCTCTAGCTTTCCGACCATCCCGGCAGCTCGATGCCCAGGCACGGTACAAAAATAGATGTCATTTTCTTTGGCAATAAAAGTCATACTGACCTTGGCGCCTTTGTCCGAAATGGATGGAGTTTTGATCCCCGCTTTTTCTAAAGCAATGTCATGAGTCATCACCTCCCCATTATAAATAGTGATCCGAACTCGCTTCCCCTTATTTGCTTTTAGGGTAGGGTTTCTGGTTCCATCTTTGGCAAAATAACCTAGCATCGTGGCCTCCAACACATAATCGTGATCAATACGCAACGTGTCTTGCGATAATTTGGGAGCGGATGGCGGCACCATTTTGCTCGTAGATGCCAGAAAAAGTGTGGCCACAATAATGGCCAACCCATTGCGGAAAAAATTGTTCATATATCGGTTAATTTATGGAAGCTCTTGCAAGTAAATATCTTTAAACGCTACGATTGCTTTCGCGCCGCCGTGAATCTGTAAAGCAATGAGGCCCGACTGTGGAATGGAACTGTCCATTTCCGTGTAATCCACGGTTTGCTTGCCATTAATGTAGAGGCGAATTCGCTCATTTTCAGCCCTAACTTCATAGGTATTCCAGTCGCCTTGCTTGATCCAAGAGAGCACATCGGCTTCATTGGGCTTCATGAGCGTTTTATTGCGCCTGGATTCATCATATAAACTAGCCCAATAATCCTTGCCCCAATCCGCCTGATACCCAATCATTTCATAAGCTGGATTTGTAGCTTTCACACTTCGAAATTGAATTCCGGAGTTGACAAAGCCCTCCGTTCCGGTCAATTTTATCTTCAGTTTCAAATAAAAATTATGGTAGATTTTTTTCGTACTCAGAAAATTATTGTGGGGAACTCTTGTTTCTAAGGAGCCGCCCACCAACATGCCATCCTGGATGCGCCAAGTTAAGGTGTCGCCTTCCCAACCTGTAAATGTTTTGCCGTCAAACAATTTTTGTTTTTTACCAGGCTTGGAATCTGGCCGTAGATTAGCACGATTAAATCCATATGTCGGGCTGATGGATATGCAGAGCATAGCAATAATCAAGTAATTGTACATTTTCATTTTCATAGGTTTATAAAATCGTTTTAAAATTACGACTTTGTTTGAAATAGCCTAAGAATCAAAACGTTTCTTTGAAATTTGTCCCGAGAGTAACGGTTAAATATATGTAAGGTTTGATCAAATAAATGCGCTATTTATCATCTGACGCGCTCCTTTAAAAATGCCAAAATCCTGATAAGGATTTATTGTATGACTCAGCAAAAAATTTAGCCCTTCATTTACTCTAATCCCGCGAATTTCTTCACTTTTTCCCACACCGCATCATGCACGGGAACGCCTTTGATTAAATTCTCTCGCCTATTTCTGAGTGATCTTTCCCCGGGATAGAGAATTTCTCCTCCTTCTATAACCGGAGTAGCTTGCCTCAAATGTTCAATCGTCTGTTTCAACGCTTGGTCCACAAACGGCTGATCATTCATTTTTAATGGGTCAATCGCGATGAAAACTTGGGAACAACCCCCACAATTTCCATATCCATATTGGTCAATAGCCGCCGTTGTTTTTCCATTCGATAATAGACTAGCCAAAAGGTCCAACATGATGGCAAAACTCGACCCTTTCCAATAACCGGTTGGCAATATACGTCGCGTTTTTTCTATCTCCCCGGGGTCATCGGTCAACAAGCCCTCCGAATCAAAGCCTCCCGGATAAGGAAGTTTTTCATGATTTAATCGAGTGTTTTCTAATTTTCCATAGGAGTATTGAGACATGGCCATATCCAAAACCACATGACCTTCCTGCCTCGGAATTGCCATGACAAATGGATTATTGCCAATGCTGGCAGAAGTCGCACCCCAAGCGGGCATACACGATTCCGTGTTGGTCCAACAAATTCCGATCATGCCTTGGTTTGCGGCATGCCAACCGTATGTTCCGCCCCGCATCCAATGTGTCGTGTTATTCAAGGACACCAATCCCAAGCCTGAGCCTTTTGCAATTTCAATCGCACGATCCATCGCAAAAAAAGCATTGGTAACGCCCGGTGCCAAGTTGCCATTGTAAATTTCAATGGACCCCAATTGTTGCTCAAGGGTCGGCGAAGCACCCAATTCCACCCATCCATTTTCTATAAAATTGATAAAACGTTCAACCCGATTTAAGCCATGGGAAAATATGCCATCGCAACTTGTTTCTGCATGCGTACGAGCACAAATTTCAGCTTGATCTTCGGACATTCCCGCGCGGATAAAGGCTTTTTTTATCGTAGATTTTAATTCTTCAAATTTGATTCTTTGCATGGAACGAGACTGTAGTAAACAGATTAAAAAATTTAATAGGTGGGTGTCATGTCGCTTTCCACACAAATGATGTAGTCAGCTTTCCCGACATGTTCCGGCAAAAGTGAATTGATTTCATCTTGGCTTACGGTCGCGATGGTAGCGATTTTCAAATTTGGATTTGACTTTTTTAGATACCAAGAAATACCTTCAAAATATTCGGAATGATAGGAGCCATTGTAATGAATAAATAGTCCACCTGGCTTTTGGTTTTGAAAAATAAAATGGGCCATCGTCGCATCCTTAATCGCTTGGGCTTTGGCCATATTTGGCATTTTATGTTCCGCCATCATGGCCAGCATCTTGACATAACCGGGTAGCTCAGCGTCGTACAAAATAGGCAAAGGTGCTATCCATTTTTTTTCTTCGGCGGTCAATTTATCTAGACTTTCAAAACCCCCTTTGGAGACAAGACTTGCGTATTTACGCGGAATGTTTGTGGCTATAAATTGGAGCTTATTTTGTTTGGCTAAATTGACTAATGGCGCATAATCCGTTTTATAGTTTTTCCAAAGTCGGGCCGTTGAATCCAAGCCCTTTTCAGTCATTTTTCCATTCAAGTACAGGTTTAAGGCAGCCTGATTATCCTGTTCAAACATTTCAGCTCCTAAAACTAATTCGCGGGCCGACAAACATGATTTGGTGATTTCCAACTCTAGCCAATGGCTAATCGGGTTATTATGTAATTCCCCGACCAATACCACATCTTGCTTAATGAGCGTTTTAATCATTTTGCCATAGGCCATTTTTATGCCCTTCGCATTATACAGAATATACGCAGGCTTGTTTTGAGCCGGCAACAAATAGGGCGCCAGCGCTCCCAAAACAAGGATGAATAAGAATTTTCTCATGGACGGAATTTCAAGTCGAGTAAAATTATCAAATTTTATCCTTTAATACCTAGAAGTCCATTGTTCCTCCCATGAAGTCGAATTAAATTAAAGGCGCAATCTTTGAAATAAATTACACACAAACTTTCAGTGACACAAAAAATATTCCATTCACCATATCCTCCATGATGAACAAAAAATTGCGTTCAAGAATTCCTCGGGATGATTTCGTGCGGAACATCAGCTTAAACTACTTGTTTAATAAGCAGTTGAAACGCATTTAATTGCGAGCTTTAACACTAGAATTTCAGCAAAAATTTATTTACTCTTCGCCTGTTTTTCTTCAGCGTTATCCTTCAAAATAAAAAACCGTAGCGCCAACTCATGTGTCTGGTTAGTCACTTTACTGATCACAGTGGTTGGCATTTCATAGACGTAGCCGATGTAGGTTCTTTTGGTCGCTTGGACGCCTAAGCGGATGCCCCAACTTTCTTGATGGCGGTAGTTTAATCCCACATCGAGTGAGCCG
>SXXW01000010.1 GCA_005791165.1 Cytophagaceae bacterium | reverse complement strand
TAAATTAAATACGTCTAATAAGGGTAAAATTAGGTAAATAAAAAATAACTGAAACCTATAAATGAATATTTAATCTAAGGTTTCAAAATCACAATAACGGTCAACGTTAATCAGGCATCAACAACTTTTTACCTATTACCTTTTACCTATTACCTTTTACCTATTAACTTTTACCTAATACCTATTACTTAATCCCTCTTTAAAGGTATTTCTATTGAATACTTAAGTTTATTTTCCTTCCAAGACCTATTTCAATTAATTTATACAACGTGGATAGTTGGATATCGCTATGCCCATTTTCAATTCTTGAGATGAAGCTTTTTTTGGCGCCAACTTTATTAGCAAGTTCCTCTTGAGTTAGGTTAGCTAGCTTCCTTTCTTCTTTTATCAATTCTCCAATGGCAAAAGATTTTGCCTTAATTTCAAAATTAATCCTTTTCTCTGTACCAATCGCACCATATCTTTGATCAAGATGCTGGTTAAATGTTTTTATATGTTCATTTTCGACCTTCATAATTATTGTTTTTTAAAATCATTAAAATATGCCTCCATAATGGATTTTGCTTTCTTCAACTCACCTGGAGGAGTTTTTTGGCTTTTCTTTTGAAAACCGTTAAATAATACGACCAAATTCCCTTTATCGAAACAACAAAATATTCGATAAATATTACTTTCAAATTCTACTCTAATTTCAAACAGTCCTTTAATTCCTTCAATATTCTTCAGAAATTTTGTCGGCACTCGCTCTAAAATTGTAATGGCAAATAGCACTTCATCAATTTTACCCTGCAATTTTTCATTTAAGCTCTTGAAGAAGTCTTCGAAATAATCCTTGTAAAAAATTATTTCTCTAACATTTTTCATTTGACAAAGTTAACTAATAGTGGAACTTTTAAAACTAATTTTTTAATTATTTTGTAGAGACGCGATACTTCGCGTCTATTGTACACGCATTTACATGAAAATTTTGATTCCGTCGCAACCAGAAATTAGACGCGAGGTATCGCGTCTCTACAGACAATCGCTTAATACGTAGCTCTTCCTCCCGAAATATCAAACAAAAACCCTGTTGTAAACGTACATTCTTCAGAAACGATCCAGGCCGATATCTTAGCCACTTCCTCTATTTCACCTAATCTTCCCATCGGGATTTTGGCGACCATGTATTCCAATTGCTTAGGATCTGTATCCGCGTTCATAGCGGTTTTAATCACGGCCGGAGCTAGTCCATTGATCGTAATTCCGGCAGTCGCATATTCCTTGCCGATCGATTTTACAATCCCAATAACCGCTGCTTTGGAGGCTGAATAGCCAATCATTCCTGGATTTCCTTCTTTTCCAGCCATCGACGCAATCAACAAAATTCGGCCATAGCCAAAAGGTTCCATGGCTTTCACTGCATACTTGGTCATCAAAAAGGTGCCTCGTTGGTTTACCTGATACAAGCGATCAAAATCTTCCGTGGAATAATCTGTGATTTTGGTGCTGGTTGGCCCCACGATACCGGCACAATTGACCATAATGTGTATTTGGCCATATTTTTTGCCAACTTCCTCATAAGCTGAAACGATGCTATCCTCGGAAGTTACATCGGCGATAATGGTCATGACTTCGTAACCGGCCGATTTAAATTCGCTTTCCGTTTGCCCTAGTTTGATTGGGTTACTATCCAGTAAAATTACTTTTCCGCCTTCTGAAGCGATCAAAGCGGCGATGCCTTTGCCTAAGCCGTCTGCACCGCCACTGATGAATGCTACCTGATTTGTAAATCTTGCCATGTTTGCTATTTGTTTGAAAATAAAATCCTAACATAGAACAATTTTGTGAAATTTTAATACTTAATTGGAATACTTTTAACTAAAAACCTATTTAATATGATAACCCTTTTAATCACCCTTTTGTCTCTTGGGGTAATTTTGGTCGCTATTTCAAAATTTGACATTCATCCATTTTTAGCTCTTTTCATTGGTGCCATTGGTTTTGGTATTTGTGTAGGAATGCCCACAGACCTCATTTTAAAATCTGTCAAAGATGGTTTCGGTGGAGTTTTAGGCAGTATTGGCCTATTGATTTTATTAGGGGTAACCATTGGTACTTTCCTCGAAAAAACAGGAGGCGCCATGGTCCTTGCCCAAAAAGTCCTTTCATGGATTGGCGAAAAATCCATCATGCTAGCCATGATGCTGAGCGGCTGGATCCTTTCCATTCCCGTGTTTGGTGATAGCACTTTTATCATGATGAATCCCATTAGCAAGTCGCTTTCTTTTAAAGGAAAAGTGCCATATGCGGCCACCACCGTGGCTTTGGCTTTGGGTGCAACTGCAAGTCATTCACTCGTTCCACCGACGCCTGGCCCAATTGCCGCCGCAGGAATTATCAATGCAGATTTAGGTATGGTTATTTTTTGGGGTATCGTGGTCAGTCTGATCAGTTTAGTTCCCTGCTATTATTTTGTGAAAAAATATGTGACTAAAATAGAACTTGAGCCCAAATTTGCCGAAGGCGAACAACAAGAAAGCAGCGGCAAAAAACCATCCGCTTTCAAATCATTTTTGCCCATCATTTTCCCTCTTTTATTGATTATTTTAGCTTCCATAGCAAGTTATCCCTCTAAGCCATTGGGCGAAAACCAATTGACCGATATCATCCTATTCTTAGGTACACCCATCATTGCCCTGCTATTAGGCGCTTTTTTATCCTTTACCCTTCCTGAAAAATTTGATCACCAAGTGCTTTCTTCGACGGGTTGGATCGGGGATTCCTTAGTGATCGCCGCCCCCGTGATTTTGATTACAGGTGCTGGAGGGATTTTTGGTAAAATGCTTCAAAATTCTGGGATTGCGGATATTGTTACGTCGAACATGAGTACGGCCAACTGGGGAATTTTCTTGCCCTTTATTATTGCCTTTTTTCTGAAAACAGCTCAAGGATCTTCGACGGTCGCGATGATCACGACTGCTTCTATTATCGCCCCTATCTTAGGAACTTTAGGGCTTGACTCAGAATCGATGCGGGTATTTGCCGTTTTGGCAATAGGGGCGGGGGCGATTGCTATTTCGCATGCCAACGATAGTTTTTTCTGGGCAGTGACTCAATTATCAGGCTTGACGATCAAAGAAGGAAATAAATCTCATAGCGTCGGTACGGTCATCATGGCTTTCACTTCTATTTTAGCCATTTACCTGTTGACTTTTATCGTCTAATCATATTGTTAGCCTCCCGGAAAGCGATTATCGGGAGGCTATTTTTATCGGGCAGTCCAACCGCCATCCACGGACAACATCGCACCGACCATGTAACTTCCGGCGTCACTAGCTAAATAAATGGCCGCCCCTTGAATTTCTTTTAACTCAGCCCAACGGCCTAATGCCGTGGCACCTACCACAAATTTCAAACCCTCCTCCGTATCGGCAATCGGTAAATTCATTTCCGTTAAAAATGGTCCTGGACAAATAGCATTTACATTGATATTAAAGGGTGCCATTTCTAAGGATAATGCTCTGGTCATTTGGACCACTGCTCCTTTACTCGACGTATAAGGCGTGCGATTCGATAATCCAATGAGCCCCAATGCACTCGCCAAATTAATGATGCTTCCCCTTTTTCCTTTTTTCATGTAAGGAATCACGGCCCGAGAACTTAACCAAGTCCCCGTTACATTAACATCCATCACTTGCTTGAAATCTTCTAGCGATAATTCATTGATCGCCCCTCGGATATTTATTCCCGCACTATTGATTAAAATATCAATACGTCCCCATTGCTTAAAAGCATATGCCGCCATTGCCTCAGTCTCTGATTGTTGGGTTACATCCGCTTGGAAAAAATGGGCGTCGACCGGATAGGTATTGGCCAACTCTTTTGCCGCATTTTCGCCTTCCTCTTTGTTTCGATTGACCAATAAAATATGCGCTCCTGCAGATGCCAGTCCTGCTGCCATGGCAAGCCCCAATCCTTTTGATCCACCCGTAATAATGGCCACCCTTCCTGTCAAATCAAATAAATTAATTCCCGGAAATTCTTTTTTGTCTAATCCTACGCTCATTTTTATGTTATATTTATCCTAGTCCTAATTTACTTTTACTAAACTGTAAGCAATCCACTATATTTTTTTCCTCATAAGCCAAAGCCTGTTCTCCGGTCAATTGGCTTGTTTGAGGTAATTTACCCTCAAATTTTTTCTCTCTCACCATGGCTAAGGTTTTGGCTAAAGCAGATGATGAAATATCCCCCATGGTCTCATAATAAGCCGCATCCAAACAAGGTATTTTTAAGGGATCTCGGGTGATCATTTCCAAATTAAACGTAATCGACGGATTTAATTTTTTGCACAAAGCCACAGCAGCAGGCAAATCGACGATTCCCTGACCCAAAGGGACCTCCGAAAGTAAAAACCCTTTTTCATATTCTTGGACCCCCATATCTTTCACATGCGTGGAGAATGAATAAGGGGCTAAAGTTTTAATCACCTCCATGGGATTTTCTAAAAGCGATATATTATTTCCAAAATCCAAGGTGACACCCACCCATTCACTTTGAATCAGTTTGATGAGTTCAACCATTTCTTCAGCCCTCCAATCCTTGTGATTTTCTACCGCTAATTTCATTTTATGTTTCCTGACAACCGGCTCGGCTAAACGCAAAGAATGAATGGCGATCGACTTAAAATGTTGAAATTCAGCTTGCGAATGAAAATTTTCATAGCGCCTACCGGATAAACAAACCGTTCTTAAAATCTTGGCTCCCGCCTCTTTCGCATATACTAATTGGGCTTCAAATCTAGGTACATCGGCCTCATTCTTAGGTAAACCTATGCTTCCTTCGATGTATAAACCCAGTTTTTCCCTTTCATCCCGCATTTTTTTGGTAAATTCATCCGTCCAATCATTCAAGGTTACTTGAATTCCACCGGCACCTATTTCCTTGCAATGCCTTAAAAGTTGCAAGGCATTTGTGAAGCTTGGGTAATGATCGCTCGCCGTTTTAGAATTCCAACGAGCCCAATACGAATGAACGACAACGCCCATGGCAGGACCTTCGACGGGTTTGATGATTTCTCCGTTTGCCCCATAAATACCTAATGTCGCTCCCCCAATACCTAATCCCAAACCTCGCAAAAATTTCCTGCGGTCAATCTCTCTCTCCCTGATTCGTTCGTTCTTTTCCATCATTCATTTGGTTAATTAGGTTTTTTTAGACTTTCAACATATTTCTTTATTTCATTCGTTTTCCAAGGATATACTCGGCCTTGAGAAACATTTCTAGTAGAAAAAACAAATCGGCTCAAAACGGGCTCCGCTTGATTTCCCCACTCATTTCGAATGTAAGTTAAAATTGAGGCTATATCCGCATCTCCCATCGTGGAATGTGCGGGCATCACAGGTAAAATTGCCGGAGCATCATATTTTTTTCCAGCTACGATCATCGGACCCTCCATCCCATGCAATACAATCAGCGATAGGGTAGTGGCATCCCCCAAAACCCACTCAGAAGCCCTTAATGGCGGTGCAAATCGGTTGATCCCCTTGCCATCCACTCCATGGCAACCTGAACAGGTGGCCAAATATTTTTGTCGGCCCTCCGCAAATTGTATTAAAGATTTTTCATCCAAAAAGCTTTTTGAATCCTTCTGGCTAATACTAGTTTTCTGAGGCCAATGAAACATGTTCTCTAAAACAATCCATTTATTTTCATCCAAAATTTTATTTTTTTCTTTGAAAATTTCAGGCATGGCCGCCAATTCGATGGGTTTCTGGTCTTTTCTATTCGGCGCTTGAATCGCTAGCGATGTCAAAAGGACTTTTTCTTTCCATGTCATAGGCCCTTTCCCTTTCAAATCCACGAGCGCCAATAAATCTTTTATTTCACTTTCTTTTCCTTTTTTTACCACGGCAGAAGTGATCATTTCTAACATAATTTCTTTGTCGGCCGTAGCTGTGACCCAACTATCCAATGAAATCAAATAGCTTAAAAATTCATATTCTCGATTCCATAAACTACTCATCACTGCATCCCTTAAAAGGCCTGAGTGTATATGTTGACTTAACAAAATATCCAGTATTTTTTGTTGGCTTTTAGCGCTGGCCAAATGAACACTAAGGGCTAATTGGACTGCCTCAGTGGGTTTCGCTCGCTGCGCGATGGCCAATAGTTTTTCGTCTAATAAGGCAGTGGGCCTATTGGGTTTTAGACTTAACAACCTCAAGGCATTATTTTTAATCAGGCTGTTCTCATCTGAAAACAATGAGATTAGGAATTCAGCATCAGCGGCTTGCATTCCTTCCAAAGTCCACAAGGCATGCAGTCGGCCTAAAGTGGACGTATTCTTTTTGACTGTTTTTTTCAGTTCAGGAATCAGCGATTTGTCCTGACTTTCAATGAGTAACCTTTGAGCCATATCCCGATAAAAACCATCTGGATGACTTAAATATGAAATCAATGTTGGACCACCGGCTTGCTGCAAAGGGTGAACTTTTTTAACCTTTTTACCCTTAGGAACAATGCGCCAAATTCTTCCCATGTGAATGGGCGCGTCCAATTTTCTTTTAAGATTTTGTTCTTTTAAATAGGGGGTCATATAGGAACCATGCTGAATGATTCCATGGTACATATCCGCGATGTACAATGCGCCATCAGGTCCCAATGCCATTTGGGTTGGCCTGAAACGCTCGTCGGTAGAAGCTAAAAATTCGCGTTGGGGATTTGGATCATAGGCCCTTAAAATCCCATTTTTTTCAGTAATCACATTGCGCTTGATTAAATTCCCCGCAGGTTCACATACCAACGCATTGCCATAATATGGCTTGGGGAATAGCGTACTTCTTAAAACCAAGGGCGAGCACGCGGCAGTAAATTCCATGAGCCGACCTTTCTTGTCCAAAGTTCCCTCGATGTATCCTCGGTTAATGGCCGGATTTGACCGTATTGGATAAATTCTTCGATCGGTGGTTAATCCATGATCAATTCCGGAACTGATGCTGTGATTTTTATTTCGTGTAATGCTGTTGGCCGGCACTAAATCAGCATGTAATTGAGACCAATTATAATTGTAAAACAACCTTCCTTGGTCATCATGACTCATGCCCCATTGGCCCCTAAATTCAGTACTATCTCGCTGCCATTTTCCTCCCATGAGGCGATAACGAAGCCTGGATTTTACATTGTAATACCAATTGTCCAAGTTTAATAGAAGCCCATTATCCGAATGTTCGGGCGCTCCATTTTTGGCATAGGTTGAATCTAACAGAACTTTTGTGTCAGCTTTTAAGTCGCCATTGGTATCTTGTGTCAACCAAAGTGCTTTATTTTCTGAAATCAATGCCCCGCCCTTAATGAGTCCTAGAGCCCTAGGAAGAATCAATCCATCTAAATAAATCGTGCTTTTGTCCATCACCCCATCCCCATCTTGATCTTCTAAAATCGAAATCCTGCCGGATTTTTCAACCTCTCCTTTGCCAGCAATATCCGGCATAAATCCGCGCATTTCTACGACCCATAGCCTTCCGTCTCCATCAAAGCTCATGGCCACCGGTTCTTGGACCATGGGCTCTGAGGCGACTAATTCGATCGTAAATCCAGGCTCTATTTTAAACGTTGATTTTTCCTGAGCGGGCGTTCTCACGGGAGATATATCCCATTCAGAGCTCCTCGGAATTTGAGCACAACATAAAACAAATGCAAGGAGCAGAAATACTCTCATGTTAAAATCTAAATCTGTTTAAAATCCTTTGACTTCCCAACCTTTTCGATAGGTTCTCTTTAAAAACTTTTCTGCTGCTGGGTAATTAGGGAATTTCATTTTTGCTGAATCCCAAGTTAGCAATTGGTCCGGCACGCGAATCGCAATCGTTCCTAATAACACCGCTTCCGCCATAGGTCCCGATTGTGCAAAATGCGACTCGGTTTTTTCACCTCCCAAACAGGCATCCACAAAATGATGGTAATGATTTCGCTCAGCCAATGTCGGTATTTTCACCTCTTTTGGTGTACCAAAAGGAATGTACACGGGCATTTTCCCATGCGGAATTAATAAGGCGCCCTCCGTTCCGATCAACATCGCAGATTCAGCCGGATATTCTCCACCCTTATATAAATCCATGACTTCTTTCGGCGGATAAAACTCGCCATCAAACCATTCTAATTGGAGTGTATCCTTTTCTGTCATCGCATTGCCCGGAAATTGCCATGTAATATGATTTCCCTGTGGCCATGTATCTGCACGACGCTCAGGTGAATTTTGCCATGATTTTTGAACCTCAGCTACGACTGAAATTGGAGGTTTCATACCCAAGCCTTTCCAAACCGCATCAAAAATATGGCAACCAATATCTCCAGACCAACCGGTTCCAAAATCTTGCCATGTTCTCCAAATAGCTGAATGGTAAATATCGGGTGCATATGGCCTTACCGGCGCCGTTCCTATCCACTGATCCCAATGTAAATGCGAAGGAACTTCTTGTCCTTGTGCAGGTCTAGGACCCACTAATCGGTATTTAGCTACTGCTCCAGGCCGATTGGAACATAAATAAGCATGTTTAACCTTGCCTATGAGGCCTTGCTTAATCATAATTACCCCGGTTCGGTCTCCCATCGTAGAGGCAATTTGAGTTCCTAATTGGGTCGTAACTCCTGCTTTTACAGCTTCTTTGGTTAATGCACGCACCTCCGCCACATCATGGCACATAGGCTTTTGGCAATACACATGTTTTTTATTTCTGATCGCCTGCACCGCAATCGCATAGTGATTATGATCCGGCACGGTTACATTCACCGAATCAATGTTGTCCTGCTCCGCTTTTAATAATTCACGGTAATCGGTATATGTTCTGGCACCTGGACACAAGTCCGCGGCACGTTTTAGATTTTTTTCATCTACATCACAAAGGGCGACAATCTCGACCGAAGCATGTTTTTTGAATTGTTGCAAATCGCCCCAGCCCATTCCTCCTACGCCTATGGCCGCATGTCTTAGTTTTGTGCCCGCCGGTATTTTAGCAGCCGCTTCATTCGTAAATAATAAAGGCCCCGCCATCGCAGCCGTAGCCGCCTTGATCATAAATTCTCTCCGAGAACTTGCTTGTACTTTGTTTTTCATAGGTTTAGGTTTTTGAATCTGTAATTTATTTTATTTTTTTTAGAGTTAAGTAAATCGCCGACATGATTTTTTCTTCAATGCCCTTTTCAAAAGGTCCCTGCATACCATAATAGATCATGCTTGAATCTGCCTCATATCCGCCTTCTTTTAAAACGCGTTCCGAAGGAATATAGCACATGACCTCATTGCTATATCCGGCAACAAAAATATTTTTATTAGGAAATTCTTTTTTGGTCCTCAACGAATAATCAACGACCACTTCGCCACCCAAGGCAATCATTCTGAATTCATTGCCTAGCCGAATTCCTTGGATCGGGTAGGTGTAATTTTCGGTATTCCAACCTTTATTATAGGCCTCCAACATTAATTTAGCCCTTCTTTGGATAAACTTATCCGGACTCTGTAAGTCTTTTTGATAATCAGCCACCGGCACTTTTTTGAATTTCAATGGGATGGTACTGAAATAGGATTGAAGCTCATTTTTTACGGGCTTCACATCTTTTGAGTGGACCAAATTGACCACTTGGTCCGCTAGGCTATTTCCATGTTTGATCGCAAGCTCCACCGTTCCGCGGGGTTCTGGGTTTTGATCCCCAGCACAACCTAAAATAAAAAATGCAGTAGCGGTAGGAATTTTTTTCTCAATGTCAATTTGCGCAAAACCCGCATAATCTCCATTGATTAAATAATTATTCCCCATCAATGTGGTATTGTGACACGCATAGCCAAATAAAACTGCCTTAATTTCACCCGATGAATTCATGAATTTCAGGACAGGAACATCGTGATCTATTGGGCCGGGAAGGTTAATGCCATTTTTCTGGGCGGCCAAAGCTCTTCGATTAATGGCAAAGTCGGCCGACGTATGTCCCGCAAACACCTGCATAGGTTCTTGATGCGCATAAGCAGTGACAATCACAGTCACTAATTTGTCAACCAAAACTTGCGTGTATTCCGAAACGATTTTTTGGTCCTCTGGGCTATATTGTGAAATGACACTTAAAGATGGCCATATCATAGGTCCAGAATGTGTATGTGAGGAATTGAACATGAGTTGGCGCCTCTCGATCCCCAATTTCCCCTGAATTTTTTCAGCCACCTCCTCAGAAACCTGATGCGAAAGCCCTAATAAATCCGTGGTCACGATGATCATCTTCTCCTGCTTATTGGATAGTACCAGCGCCTTTGCCCATAAATCGTGTAAAACTCCTTCGGAGGGCTTATCGCGATTCGCATAGCCTGTCATAAATGCGGGAGACTTAGGTGTAATATTGATTTTGGCAATACCGACTTGCATCGCCGACTGCGAAATACAATTGCCTATTGTCGCCAAATAAAGAAAAAATATTAGCCTTATTTTCATGCTTTTAGTTTGATTTTGATTAAATCCGTGACGGTCCGACCCTTTCTATTAATTCCAGCCAAGGTATAAACATTGCCCAAGGTATCTAAAGCAATTGAATTTACATACAGGGGCCTGTCTCCATTTTCATAAAAAATAGGACCATGATCACGGTAAGTATTTGTAGGAATTTCATAAGTGACTAAATGCAAGTTTTCTAATCCTTTCGCCGCACCTTTGGCGATGGATTTTTCTCCCTCAATCCTTTTTCCATTTTCATAAATGGGTCCGCCGGTTAAATAATAAATGGTTTTCCCATCAGGCCCCAATGCAAATCCTAAATAGCCATAACTGAATTGGTCGAAAAATCCTGATTTTTTTGAAGGCAGAGAAGTGATGCGATCGACAATTTCGACGGTTTGTGCCTTAGGGTCAAACTTAAATAAGTATCCCGAATTTCCATGAACGCCATAGGCTACATGTTCAGCAGCATACCAAAAGATTTGTCGCCAGTGATATCCCATCGTTCCCGGTAATGTAGGATCGTATTTTCCAAAATAATCCAAACGTAAATGAACCCGGTCTAATGGGCTTATTTTCATTTCAAAAGGGTTCATATAAAAAATGTCACCTTCGATGGTCGTATAATAACAAAAACCCGTGTCATCGTCGACGACCAGCGATCGACATAAGGAACGAAAATCGATTCCAGGCGTTCCCGCTTCCCCATTTCCTGAAATCTTGTCCAATAGCGTTAGCTTTTTTTCGTTGACCTGGTAGCAGAAAAATTGTCCCGTGGGCCAAGTAATACCAAAGATATTTCCTCTCTGAGTATCCATCACCATCGTGACCACACCCTCTCCATTTGGGATCATGGCTAAATCGGCAAAGGACTCCTCTTGTAAATCATAGGATAGGATATGACCTCCTGGATATAAATCAAAACCATCCGGCGCCTGCTCCGGAAGGCGATCCATCCCATCGATAAGTTGGTAATATCCGACATGGGTAGAAAAGTACAGTTTGTTTTGAAATTCATAAAATAAGACATGACTCTTTCCTTGGGCGATGCTTTCTTGACCTCCCTCCCCACAAAGGACGCTTAGGTCACCTAGGAATTTAATCTCTTCTTTTATGGGATCGAACCGAAACATTTGACCGCCCACATCAATTTGATCGGACGACAATACATAATATAAACGTCCATCGCTCGCGACCGACATGGCATTATAAGTATCGTGCGCTTCTAAAAAGCCCGAATCAAAACAGGATGCAATCAATGGGCTTTGTATCATTGGAGCTTCTTCTTGATTTCATCTGCATGCGAATGAATGCGCTGGATCGCTTGGAAAATCAAATCCATATCGTTTTTGGTACCCAAAAGCATATTCTGTGTAAACCAAACAGCCTCATTACATAAGGTATCATTTAAAGGACATTGGTTTTGCTCCATATAAGTCGTGTAATTCAGTTCGCCTGAATGGTACATCTTTTTGAAATTGACCGATTCAAACGTCTGCTTTAAGAAAGGTTGTGTATTTAATGCTGTATATCCACCCATGCAAGGAACTCCTTCTGCATCTAATGCTTTTAAAAATTGGGCTCTCGTCAAACCTTTAAATGCTGTTTGGTCATATCTAAAAGGATATAAATGGTAAGCTGCTTTAGTTACTTCCGGGTATAAACGCAAAACATGTATGCCCGGAATTGTTTTTAATTGGGAAGTTAGATAAGCTGCATTTTGGTTTCTCGTTTCCGTTTGCGCTTCCAATCGGGTTAATTGGGCTAGGCCAATCGCCGCTTGATATTCTGAGAATCTCAATTTGTTTGCTTGCATTTGACTTCCAGCGGTCACAGATCCGGTGGCGATTCCATAAGGTAAACCTAAATTATGGTAGGAATAGCATGCATCCATGAACGCATCATCGTCGCTGATGATGGCGCCGCCTTCACCGATAGCAATGTTTTTGGAGTTTTGGAAACTAAAGCAAGCTGCTTTGCCGAATGTGCCTATTTTCTGATGATTGATTTCAGCCAAAGGAGCCTGACATGCGTCTTCAATCACCGTTAGATTGTGCTTTTTGGCTATAGCCATAATCCGAATCATATCCGAGGGAAGCCCTAAAATATGGACTGGCATGATGGCTTTTGTTCTTTTAGTTATTTTAGCCTCGATTTTAGCGGGATCCATCTGGAAAGTCGTCAGGTCTACATCCACAAAAATGGGGATAGCGCCATTCGCTAAAATGGATTGTATCGTAGCGATGAACGTATAAGGAGTTACAATTACCTCATCACCTGCGTTAATTTGGGATTGGTGTAGTGCAATGATCAGTGCGTTTGTACCATTAACTACCGTCATACATCTTTTGGAACCGATCAATTTTGCCCAAGCCTGTTCGAATTGGATGACTGTTTTTGACCTCGACCAAACGCCACTTCGCATCACGTCTAATAGGATTTTTTCGTCTTTCTCCGCATCCCAAATAGGCCATTTAATCCATTGGCCCGGATTTATGGTTTTCTCTCCGCCTAAAATAAATGGCTTATTGGATTTTTTTGAAATGATCGAAAAATTCGATTTTGATAAAATTCCTGCATTTAAACTTAGAATCGATGCTTTTTTTATAAAATCTCTTCTGTTGGCATTTTTCATTTTAATCTTTCATTTATATAATCAACAAAGAATATCAAATATTAATACAGGCTCAATAGTGTTTTTAGACCAATGAATACTTATATTATATATTAACATTCAACAAAATAAATTTATTGATAATTTAAGATTTATTTATACAAAAGTTGTTGTTTTTGAAGTTTTCTGTTTTTAAATTGCACCAAATTTAAAAATCACAATTATCATTTTACTTAAACTATCTTACACATGAAAAAAAATTTACTAAGCAAAATTTTGTTTTTGCTGGTATGCTTAGTCTCCATGTCATGGGGTGCAATGGCACAATCCCAAACCATCACTGGTAAAGTTACCGATGAAAAAGGAGAGGCCTTAGTGGGTGTTAACATCATCCTAAAGGAAACCAGTAGAGGAACAAGTACAAACATCGATGGAAAGTATACCATCTCGGTTCCTGGCGCAAGTAGCCAATTAACATTTACTTCAGTGGGTTATGACAGCAAAACCATCACGGTAGGAAGTCAGACATTGATCAATGTTGTTCTGGCAGCAAATGCTCAGAACTTATCTGAAGTAGTCGTGATCGGTTACGGTACTCAACGTAAATCTGATTTAACGGGTGCTGTGAGTTCGATTAAGACAGATCAATTGTTAGAGCGTCCGGCATCTTCATTAAACCAAGCTTTGGCTGGTCGTATGGCGGGTGTTCAAGTGAACAACAACTCTGGTCGTCCAGGTGGTCGTACTACGGTTCGTGTTCGTGGATTTAGCTCGATTAACTCATCAAACAATCCTTTATATGTAGTGGATGGTGTGATGCTTCCTCAAGGAACATTGAATCAGTTTACTAATGCCATCGATTATTTGAATCCAAATGATATCGTTTCAGTTGAGGTGTTGAAAGATGCATCGTCAACGGCCATTTATGGTGCTCGTGGAGCGAATGGAGTAATTTTAGTTACAACGAAGAAAGGTCAATCAGGCGAAGGAACCGTTACTTATAATTCTGATTTCAGTGTTAACGTAACAGGACCGAACAAGCCAGAGGTGTTAAATGCTAAGCAATACATGGCAGTAGAAGATTTGTCTTGGAAAAATATGGAGAAGTATGATCCAGCAGGTTGGAAAGCTGGTAAGTGGGCTGCATATGATCCTCGAATTCGTCGTGCTAATTACAGCAGGTTGTTTCCAGGTGTGTTTGATTCAAATTTAAATCCTTTGTATGATACAGATTGGTTTAATGAGTCGACTCAAGCTAAATTGTCTCAAAATCACCAATTAGGTTTCAGTGGTGGTAATAACCGTACTCAGTATTCATTCTCGATTGGATACCGTGATGATCAAGGTTTAGTAAAAACGACTTATTCTACGCGTTACTCAAGCCGTTTTACGATTGACGATCAAATCAAATCATGGTTGAAAGTGGGAGGTACATTAGCTTATAACAATCAATCTGAGCGTTTATCGGATGTCAATGATGCGGTATCGCGTCAAATCGTAGAAGATTTTCCTTGGATGCCTGTGACTCATGCAGATGGTACGTATGCGAATAACCGTGATTTCCCTTTTGCTGAAGGTACATTCTCTTCAGTACACCGTTTGATGGGTAGACAATTCATACTGAATACTCAAACAACTACAGGTAGTATTTATTCAAACATTACCTTCATGAAAGGTTTAGAGATGAAGACTGTATTGGGTGCTAATATCATGACTCAGGAGAACAATGCTTCTCAGACGCGTACTTTGGCAATTGCCAACCAAGGAGAAGCATCTGCTTCAAATTCAAAAGAGACTTTCTGGTCTTTAGAGAATTACTTGACGTATACGAAAGAGTTCAATGATATTCATTCCTTGACTGCTTTATTGGGTCTTTCTTGGCAACAAACAGATGCCTTTAGTATTTCAGCTAACGTACGTGGATTTGCAACAGATTATTTTGGATTTAATAACCTAGGGGCTGCGGCAACTTTAGGAGGTATTGGATCAGGAGCATCTAGGTTTGCATTTAATTCTTATTTTGGTCGTGTCAACTATGGCTTAATGAATAAGTATTTAGCTACAATTACTGCTCGTGCTGATGGTTCATCTCGTTTTGGAGAGAACAATAAATTTGCTCTTTTCCCTTCAGGTGCATTAGCTTGGAGAGTATCTGAAGAAGATTTCTTGAAAGGAAGTACAACTATTTCTAATTTGAAATTAAGAACTTCATACGGTATCACAGGTAACTCTGAAATTCCTTCTTACTCATCACTTCCATTGTTAAGTTCTAATTATGCAACAATCATCAATGATGCGCGTGTATCAGGAACTGGTATCTCTCGTTTAGCTAACCCAGATTTACAATGGGAGAAAACAGCTCAAACGGATTTTGGTATTGAGTTGGGATTATGGAATGGCCGTGTAAGCATTGAAGCTGATTACTACTACCGTTTAACCACGGACATGTTATTAGATGCTCCGGTACCTACTACTTCAGGTTATGGTACGATTCGTAGAAACGTAGGTTCGATGGAAAACAAAGGATTGGAATTTTCAATTAACTCAGTGAATGTGAACACAAAAGGTTTCCAATGGAATACAAACTTTAATATCTCATTCAATCGTAACAAGGTTTTATCGTTGGCTACTCCGTCTGATATCTTCAACGTGGGAGGTCCTAACTTTACCAACCCAACCAACATTATCCGTATTGGTGAGCCAGTAGGTTCATTCTGGGGATTGACTCGTTTGGGAGTTTGGAGTGAGGCTGAGCGTGATCAAGCCGCTAAGTTTATTTCTTACCGAAATGGTTTGACTATGCTACCTGGAGATATTAAATACAAAGATTTCAATGGGGACAATGCGATCACAGATGCTGACCGTAGAATTATTGGAAATGGTAGCCCTGATTTCTGGGGTTCATTGACCAATACATTCAAGTACAATAACTTTGATTTAATGTTGGAATTAGCTTATTCGTACGGAAATGAAGTAATGAATTTGAATCTTTGTTGTTCACTAGATCGTCAAGCCTTAGCCAATAGTTATACTTCTGTATTGGACGCTTGGACTCCAACAAACCAAAACACGATGATCGCTGAAATACGTGATACGCGTGCGGGTTATGTAATCAACGTAGATACTTATTGGATTAAGGATGGTTCATTCTTAAGAGGAAGAAACTTATTATTAGGTTATACTTTCCCGAGCAATGTAGCTAGCAAGCTTAAGTTAAGCCGTCTTCGTGTATATGGAACTGCTCAAAACTTTTTCCTTTTGATTGCGGATAAAGACACGGGAGATCCAGAAGTTACGCCAACGAATCAAGGTACAGGTAACAGTGCATTCTCGCAAGGTATGATTTGGCATAATTATCCAAAGCCAACGATTTACATGGTGGGTCTACAAGTTGCATTTTAATTCTACGGATCATTTAAATTTAAAAATGTCATGAAAACAAAATTAATTTCCAAAATATATAAGATCGCCTTGGTAGGCGTGCTGTTATTTGGACAATCGGCTTGCTCAGATTTTTTAACTGAAAAGGCGCCGTCCAATTTAACACCTAGTAGTTTCTATACCATTCCAGATCATGCGGAGGCAGCTATTGCATCTGTTTATGCTGATTTAAGGTTTATGGGAAATG